>CALSLN010000007.1 GCA_943787205.1 uncultured Rhodospirillaceae bacterium | reverse complement strand
CACCGCTGTCAAAGGCGTTGTGGCGGCCGGTGCCGAACAGACGAAAGGACCATTGGTCGCGGCTGTTGATATCAACCAGCACTATATGCGTGCTGCCAAGCCGGCTTTAATCCATCCAGGAAGGCATCGAGGCGCGGAACACCAGCGTCGTCTTCACGGGGCAATGTTTGCCAGTAGGCGCAAAAAGCATCGAGCGTGTTTTCAATGCTGTCGGTCCACTGAGTTTCCTGACTGTTTTAAGGGTGCGCAAAGCTACACTCGTAGATTGCATTAGCTTAATCCACTCTCTAGTCATAGTTCTAGGCCTTGGCCACGGTTAACCCGCGCTTAAATCACGCGCGGGACTGCGGCAACACAATAGGGGTGCGCCATGACGGATCACGCTTTATGACCTTGCTGGTGCTGATGGCAGGCGTTTCTCATCCAACTGCTGGCGTATCCAGTTTGCCTTGGCCCACAAAGGCCTGCCTTACGAAACCGTATCGACGCGTTTTACGGACATTGCGGCCATCGGTGACGGTTCATACAAAACGATCCCGGTGATTGAAGATAAGGGGCAACACATTTGTGATAGCTGGATGATCGCCAATTATTTGGAAGATGCTTATCCCAATACACCGTCGCTGTTTGGAGAGGCGGGCGCGAACGGGCCTGGTCGCAGCCTAAGTCAATTCCTGCAACACTGGGGTATGCGGGCAATCAGTTTCCCGCTGTTGCATGTCATCATCAAAGATATTTACGACCGGCTCGACCCCGCCGATCAGCCGTACTTTCGCGAAAGCCGGGAGGCGCGTTTTGGTAAAACCTTGGAACAGATGGTCGAGGGTCGCGAGAAAACTGTGGAAGAGTTCCGGGGTGGCTTGAATCCGTTGCGGACGTGCTTGGACGACCAGCCGTTTCTATCGGGCGCCACGCCGCTCTACCCAGATTACGTAATGGCGGCAGCCCTGTTGTGGCCGCGCGCTATGACGCCGCTCAAACTACTGGACGATGACGACCCGCTGAGCCCGTGGCTTGGCCGAATGCTTGGCCTGTTCGATGGTCTCGCGGGCATGCAACCGAAGGAATGGGTTGGGGTTTAGGAGTTAGCCCCTCACTGCCAGCCCAACACCCGCTATAAAACACACAAACCCAAGGGCGGTTCCCACCAAGGGAATAATGAACCAGTAGCGCCAGGCCATCAGAACAAACGCGCCTGAGACAGCCACGGGTAACCATAACAACAATGGGTTCCCGATCAGTAAGTCGAGCTCACTGCTGGCCAAAATCAGGTAGACCAGCCCAAAGGTCACGGCACCAACGCTGTGGCTGAAGTTAAACCCTAGCCATGCGCGCCACACATTGGTCTTCGGATGAATCTTAAGCGTGCTGCCCATCATCGCGTCGCGGACCTCTGCTTTGTGCGGTGTTAAGCGAAAAGACCGTGAGCGTTCAATCCAGGTGTAGACCCCGTGGGCAAACCCCAGAACAACGAAGGGGATGCTGCCGAGAATAATGAAGGTCTGAACCATGGTTTTGATCTCCGCAGTGATGGACTGGGTATGCAAACCTTGGTGATTTCTGCTCCGGTTGTCTATGGTGGGTGTGCAATGTTGATGATTATTCGCCCCGCCCGAGAGTCAGATTTTCACGCTCTGAACCACATTAGAGAGTCAGCCGTTCGTGACAGTACGGCGGCTGGGTCTGCGCTGATTGAACGACTGCATCGTTGGAACCCGAGACGGTCGTATGCGAAGCCTGCGTATTGGCGGAATGCGTTTGTGGCCGAAGTCGAGGGCGAGGTGGTTGGTGTCGCCAAAACCATTGGGCCTATGCTCAAAGACCTGTGGGTTCTGCAGACCAAAAGGTCGCTGGGCGCGGGCGCTGCGCTGGGCCGTGCCGCCGAAAATGCGATTCGCGCCGACGGGCACCGCGTTGCACACCTTTATACCGCCGCCTTCAATGCTCGGACTCGGGCATTTTACGAGCGGAACGGGTGGTCTATGGTGCGCTTCACGCAGCATGCAGTGGGCCATTTCAGGCGATGCGTGTATGTGAAACGCTTGTGAGGAAATAACCTAAGACATGAAAACTCTACACCCTGACATTTTGATCGCCGGCGCGGGCATTGCTGGCGCAACAGTGGCTGCCGGTTTGCGCGGTCGTGGCTATTCTGTTGTGCACCTTGAGGCGTCAGAGCAGCCGCTTGATTCGGCCCGAGGCGATCACCTCGGCCCCCGTGTGGTTGAGACGTTGGCCAAGTGGAACATTCTCGATGCCTTCTTTGCAGCGGGAGCTGAGAAACGTTTGGGGGCCAAGTGGCTCACAGCGGACGGTGATCTTGTCATGCACTCGAGCATTGATGATCTGCCCCTGCCGCATCCCTATTACATCGTTCTCAATCATGACTTGATCGCAATCACCGCATTAGACCTCGCCGTGAAGGATGCGGCCTACGACTACACATTGTTCCGCCCGGTCGCGGCGCGGGATATCACGACGGGCGCAGAGGCCCATGGCGGCGTAACGGACGTGACCATCAAAACGCCAGAGGGTGAATCCGTCTCCATTCAGCCGCGCATGACCATCGCCTGTGATGGTCGGTCTTCCAAGATTCGGGCCCGCGTGTGAGCTCGAGATCGCCCATACCTATGATTACGAAAAACCGTTTGTGGTTTTGTTCGGCCCGCGTGGCGAGATTCAAGACCCGCGCAACGAGATCAATTCCTATCTCTCTTTAAATGGCGGCGTGAGTCGGATCCCGCGCATGGGAGGGCAATGGAAGATCGGGCTGTCGATTGAGAAATCTGAAATTGGCCGGTGAAATCTTCTGACCAAGATGGCCGGAGGGCATTGATTGCGGAACGGGCGCCAGCGCTCGAAGCGTTGGAAACAGAGGTCGCAGGGTTTTATCCGGTCATTCGTCGTGAGACGGCGCGTTGGGTCAAAGGCACCACCGTCCTGCTCGGCGATGCCTGCCACACCGTTCATCCCGCGCGCGGCCAAGGTATGAATTTTGGCATCCGCAGTGCCGCAAAGCTATTTGAGTTGCTGCCCGAGCCGCAGGAGATGTCTGACGCAGCACTGGTTAGTCAGCGTCTTGCCGAGTACGAAGCCACTGTGAAGCCGCCGACGGATAAGCATTTGGCCGACAATCATGAGCGTGGACTAAACATGGATACCACCGGCCCTGAACGGGCAGCGGCAGAGATTCCTGAATTGCGCGCCATTGCTGCTGATCCAGTCGCCAATTTCCGGTATCGCATGACCATGGCCGGTTATCCGGACCGGCTTGAGCCCCTGTCTTAATCGTCCGTAAGGTTTGTAATGCCCCGCGTTATTGATCCCAATGTTCAGTTCGATGGTGAAATGTCGGTGCGCTATGACGCCTTCGTTCCAAAACTCATTCCGGATTACGTACGCCTTCACGAACTGTTGGTTGCGCAGTTGGGGCTTGCCCTAGATGAGGGCGCGCGCATCCTCGTCGTTGGTGCGGGAACCTGTACGGAGGCTCTCACCCTCGCTGACTTTGATCCGACGTGGACCTTCGTTGCCGTCGAGCCATCGGCGCCGATGGTTGACGTTGCGCGTGAACGTGTGGCGGCAGCAGGTCTGAGTGATCGCGTGTCCTTTCACGTCGGCACACTTGATACTCTTGAAGATCAGGGCTCCTTCGATGCAGCGACAGCAATTTTGATGATGCATTTCATCCCGGTTGATCAGAAGGCCGCGGCTTTTGAAAACATTGCCAAGCGGTTGAAGGCGAACGCGCCCCTGGTTATGGCTCATCCCATCGGAGACCCACAGTCCGACGAGCATACTCTCGCCATGCAGGCTTGGCGTGATCACTTGGATGAAACTCTGAAAGATAAAGCGGAGACGGTTTACACCAACGTGTCAGACACACTGCATTTTATGTCTGATAACGCACAAACCGACGCCTTGAAGGGCGTCGGTTTTGATCAGGTGGTGCGGTTCCACACCCGGATGGTGTTTGGTGCGTGGATCGCGATGAAGGGCTAGCGGCGTTGGCCGTGCCTACTTATTCACGTCTGACATAATGAAATCTTTGACGTTCGGCAAAAACACGTTGCGGATAATATCCACATGCGTGTCGTGCTTCTCATAGGCATCACGCGCCTCTTGATCTGCGAAGTCACCAATCAAGAGCCACTTGTAGGGGCTGTTCGCACCGGCTGGCACAACGTTCTCTTCCAGCATGAGGGCGTCGACGGTTGGCAATGACGCAAGAATTTTCATACTGCCGATGACTTCTTCTGCGCTGGCATCATCGTTGAGGTTGAATAGGACTACGTGGCGGTGCATGGCGGCCTCCCTGATTTGTTTTTTAAGACTTGAGTGTCCCAAGCCTATGGCTCTGATCGCCTCGATTCAAGGTCTGTCTCGAAACTGTAGTCTAGCCGCATTTGCCATGTTCGACTGGCATACGCGGTGCGGCTATTTTGGACATCGCCCAAGCTCTAGGGCAGACTATCGCCAAGTTAAATAGCGCGATGTAGCAAAGGTTAGCCATGGAATCGCTTCGCTTTGGGACCTTCATTCCCCCTATTCATCCCGTCGGGGAAAACCCCAGCTTGTGCCTAGAGCGAGACCTTGAGTTGGTTGAGCGTATGGACCAGCTGGGCTTCGACGAGGCTTGGTTCGGCGAGCACCATTCCGCTGGAACAGAGCTTTATTCGACTCCAGAATTTATGATCTTAGCCGCGCATTATCGCACCCGGCGGATTCGACTCGGCACCGGCGTTAGCTCGCTGCCGTATCATCATCCGTTGATTCTCGCCGACCGCTTCATGCAATTGCATCACATGACCCAGGGGCGCGCCATGTTCGGGGCCGGGCCGGGGGCGTTGGTGTCCGATGCCAAGATGATGGGCATCGAAACCGATCGCCAGCGCGACATGATGGAGGAGGCGCTTGAAGATATTCTCAAACTGTTCCGCGGTGAAACGGTCACCCATGAGACTGACTGGTACACGCTAAAAAACGCACGCCTGCAGTTACGGCCCTACGGTAATCAGCCGATTGACGTTGTTACGGCCTCAATGATGTCACCGTCTGGCCCGAAAGCTGCTGGGCGTCTTGGCACGGGGCTGCTGTCCATGAGCGCGTCCGCCGCGCCGGCTCTAAAAGTCGCGGGTACCAATTGGGATTTGGCCTGTGAGGTTGCGACCGAGCACGGCAACACAATGGATCGCTCACAATGGCGCATGATTGGATTGGTACACGTCGCTGAAACCCGCGAGCAGGCCATCGCCGACGTCCAACTCGGAATCGAAGATTGGGTGCGGTATTTCGAAGATGTTGCCGTCATTCCCATGATCCCACCGGAACGGCGCGGAGATCCTGTCGCGCATCTCATGGATACGGGCCACGCGGCCATCGGAACGCCCGAGGAAGTCATCAAGCAGGTGGAAAGTCTATGGGAGTCCTCCCAGGGCGGATTTGGGTGTTTTCTTATTACCGACCACAATTGGGCCTCCCGTGAAGCTAAACTCAAATCCTATGAGTTGGTCGCTCGGCATGTCTTTCCGCACTTCCAAGGCCATAACATTCAGCGCGAAGAGTCCAATGCCTGGGTACGGGACAGCCAGAAAGAGTTCAAGGCGAGCCATAACCAAGCCACGGCGAAGCAGATTGAACAGCACAACAAACAGCAAGACGCGAAAGCAAAATCCAAATCAGCCGCCGCTGAATAGATTGCGACTTCCGTGAAGCGCCTCCTCGCCGGTTTGTTCCGTCTTATTCCCTCGTCAGTTTTGCGGCTGGGCCTGTTCTTGGGCAACGCCAAGTTTAACCATGGCGCCGTTGCTGTCATCACCAACGACGAGGGCCAAGTCCTGTTGCTGCGCCACGTCTTTCGTAAGAGTTATCCGTGGGGGTTTCCGGCGGGCTTTGTGAACGCCGGTGAGAACGCCGCCGCGGCTGCCTTGCGTGAACTGAAGGAAGAGACCGGACTCCAGGCCATGGTTATCCACGTGGGGGCGACCACATTGGTTGCGCCACGGCATCTGGAGACCGTTGTGTATGGTCACGTCCGTGTCGTCACGCCGATTAAATTAAGCCACGAAATATTTGATGCCCGTTGGGTGATGCCAGATCAGGTATCCGAGGATATTGTTCAGGGGTTGCATCCTGACCAGCTTGCTTTGGTCGCTGCTGCAGCCGATCCGGAGTCATAGGAGGTCATCATGCTTAAAGGATTCACCCGCCCGTTTTCCCCCCAAGGCAAAGCCTCTGCTTTACCGCAGCTGCCCTGGCTCTTCGCCGCCGACCAAGTGATGGTTCACTTTCGCGCCGACCCGGACGTGCTCGACTCTTATCTGCCGCCGCCGATGACACCCAATCCGGATCGTCGTGGTGAAGCCTTTATGTGGACGCCCAACTTGCGCTGTCAGCCGGTGGACCCTGACGTCAATGCGACGATTCTCAATCCAGCACGTACCCAGTACAATGTCTGCGTGATCGCGGTGCCCGGATTGTTTGAAGGCAAACCAGCGTTGATTAGTGCCTATCAATGGTGTGATCGGGATTGGCTGATCATTCTCAGTTGGATGATCGGGACGTGTGCCAAGCAAGTTGAGTTTCGCGATAGCGGCGTTCACCCTCTGTATTCGGCTGTTGGCTCTCAGCAAACAGGATCGCTAGGCACCACCTTCACGCGCACGGTGTCGCGCAACGGCGAACAATTGATTCATTTGGATTACACACCTGAGGAAATGATTGAGGCATCGGAGATGTGGTTCTTCACCAGCGCCTTTCCTTTGTTGTCTGAGCGCCACATCCCCGACCTTAACGTGCCCGCCACCGGCAAACCTTTGGTTCATGACCTGACGCAAATGCTGTTGGAAGACGGCTCCGCTCAAAATTTTATGCGCGGTCCGGCGACGTTAGACTTCAATGCGTTTGCCGATAATGAAGAATTAGGACCACTACAGCCAACAGAGGTTCTAGGTGGATATCGTTGGCAAACGGCCTGGGTTATGCCCGGGGTTAAGATCGTGCATGACTATTTGAAGGACGCGTAAAAAGGACCGGGCCCATCCCCTCAGATGAGCCCGGTATGTGCCTGGTCTCCGATTTCACGGACCAGACTGCTGATGGTCGCACCCCTTAACGGCGGCCTTCATCTGTATCTTTAATTCACCACCGGCACGGTGCAGCCAATGATGTACCCAATGTCTTCACCGTCCGGATCAAGCAAGGGTAGATCCAACGCCAGAAAGTCTATGGACGCTGTGTATTGGGGGTCGGCAAACCCGCTTCTCAAATGACCTTGGCCATCGGCAAGAACGGGGTTCATGCGTTCTGCCCAATTGATCTCTGCCCGGGTTCCATCGCCCGAAGTTACGGTCTCCCCCGTTAAATCTTGGCCGATCAGGGTCGAGATCGCAGAGCCACAAAACTCAAAGGCAAATTGATCCCCTTCAATTTTATGCAGCACGGTCATATGGGGCGACGCTTTGTTGAGCGCTTCCATTCTAAAGTCGCTCCAGCGCGGTGCCTGCTCCGTTGCTAACGCGCACCAATATTTGGCTAGGTCGACCAAGGGTGTTGGTATTCCACCGGCATGGTCGCCGTGTCGGCCTTCAGCAACGGATCGGATGTCTATGTTCATGTGTTCCAGCAGTTCAGTTTTGGTCAGCATGGGCATCTGGCCTTTTCGTGTCGTATTCTCTTGCCCGTCTATAGGAACAACGTTTCCCACGCGGAGACGGTTGCGACGTTCCGTTGACATTTTCGTGACCACGCAGGCACCGTTAGGCGCGAAATAACCGGGGTTCATTCCACCATGAGTAGATTTTCTTCCGCCCTAGGGGCCCTCGCAGCGTGCATCCTGATCTGTGCCGCCGATATCACTCTGGCTCAGGTCAGCGGTGATGGGCCCCAGCTCACGCCCGTCCGCCGCACGACTATTGTCACCGCTGACCCCGAAGCGTCTTTGCGGTTCTATCGTGACCTTCTCGGTTTCACGGTGGAATACGATCAAATCGTCAGTGGGGGCGGCACGGTGGCCCTGCTGGCACCGGGCGCAACCGAAGGTCGCAACATCGCCCTGCGCTTTGGCGAAAAGATGGGAGGATCCATCGGCTTGTTTTGGGCTCCCGGTCTTCCAGAGCAAACCGCCTGCGTCTCGCCAGCATTGCCCGGTTCCGTCAGCGTGCTGTTGTTAACAGATGACCTAGCCGCGTTGCGGGCAAAGCTTGATGCCGCTGGCGTGCCCAGCATCTCACCCGGAACCTCCTATGATCGAAGCCGAGGCCCGACCGATGTCTACGCTGTGTTCGATCCCAACTGCGTGCGCGTCGCTATTGCGGAAATCAAAAACGAAACCCTTGATGAAAGTTTGAATAAATGAGTCGTCTCGGTATCGCCTTTAGCCTTTGTATTTTGGTTTGGAGTCAGTCTGTTGCCGCGCAAACCACGGAGTCTTGTGCCGCACTTCGCGTTCAAGATTTCACGGGCATCACCGATGCGCCCACTGCAATTACCGGTGCAGTCGTGGTGCCTGCGGGCGAAGGGCTTCCTGAATACTGTCGTGTGCGTGGCGCCATTGCCCCAGCTATTGCGTTCGAGTTACGTCTCCCGACCCAAACGTGGAACGAGAAGTTCCTCATGCAAGGCTGCGGTGGCATGTGCGGCATTATCAACATGGCGGCTGGCGAAGATGCCTTGGCGCGTAACTACGCGGTCATCAATCAGAACATGGGGCACGACAGTCAGCCCTTCGTCGCCACCTGGGCGTACAACAATCTCCAAGCCGAGATCGACTTTGGCTATCGGTCCACTCATGTCACGGCTGTTGCCGCGAAAGTTTTGGTCGAGGCCTACTACGGCAAAGCGCCTGAATACTCCTACTTCAAAGGCTGCTCCACCGGTGGTCGTCAGGCCATGGTCCAGGCGCAACGGTTCCCGTGGGATTTTGACGGCATCATCGCTGGCGCGCCTGTGTTGAATGAGATCGGCGATGGCCTGTTGCACCTGGTGTGGTCGGGTCGCGCCAATTTAGATGAGGATGGCCAACCTATTCTGTCACCCACCAAACTTCCGCATATCCGCAATGCTGTTCTTGCCGCCTGTGATGCCAACGACGGTGTTGAAGATGGCGTGTTGCAAGATCCGCGAACCTGCACCTGGCAGCCAAAAGACATGCAGTGTTCTGGGTCGGTGACGGACACCTGTTTAACAGCCGATGAAGTTGGTGTCGTCGAGCGCATATACGCAGGCGCACACAATTCAAAAGGCGAACGTATTTTTCCAGGTGGTATGTCCAAGGGGTCAGAGTACGAATGGACCCCGGCCTTTGTCGCAGCCGACGGAGCGAATCCTCTGGTGTTGAACCCCAATGGCATGATCGGGCAGTTCTCTCGTTACCTGGCCTTTTGGGAAGATGGCAATGGCCCCGGCAGTGACCCGCTGACCTTTGATTGGGATCGCGATCCGCCACGCTTGGCGCTGACCGAGGCGCTGTACAATGCGCAGAACCCAGACCTGAGAAAATTCCGCGATGCGGGCAACAAGCTGGTGCTCTACCACGGCTGGGATGATCTCGAAATTCCACCCGGCTTGTCGGTCGACTATTATGAAACTGCGGCGAAAACCATGGGCGGCTATGATGCCACCCAAGAGTTCTTCCGCTTGTTCATGATCCCCAGCGTCGCCCACTGTCGCCGCGGTGCGGGGGCTGATGCCTTTGATACGATCTCTGCCATCGAAGCTTGGGTGGAAACCGGCAAGGCCCCTGACGAACTCACAACCTATCACCTCAAGAAGCCGCAGGCTTACAATGGCCTGCCGCGCATCCGCTTCCCCATTTCCAATGATGAATTCGATTGGTCGCGCCCAGCGTATCCGTACCCGGCGTCAGCAACTTGGTCTGGCGAAGGCGATTGGAAAGAGGCGGAGAGTTGGGTCTCTACCGATTAAGAGTCTGAGTCCTTGCGGCCCCGCATCCAATCAGTGAAGCGAGTCATCACCGAGGGGTCGTCCGTCACGGTCAATGCCTCTGCGCCTGCACAGAGGAAGGCAAAGCCGCATTTGAACGCGACAAGCCCCAGGGCTAATTCAATAAAGATGAAAACGTTGGCCCAGATTGTCGTCAACCAGGTGTAAGCCCAGATCACCATTGAGCTGAGCCAGACATCAAACATAGAGACGTCGTCCTCCAAGTTATCCATCAGGGCTTGAGGAATGTCGTCTGTCACGACCAGTGCAGTGATCTCAATCATCGGGTCCAGGGTGAAGGCGAAGAGAACGCCAAGAAAGAAGTACCGAAACGCATTGCGTAAATTTTTTGCTGAAAGCGCTTCCGGTTCCATGATCGGTGCATCAAGGTCTTCTTCATTCACCGCGGCGTTTACAAACGTGGCGGCAACGAGAGACAGCCCAGCAAGAACCGTGAACAGACCCGCGCTGAGAATATCATCGATGGCCCGAAACCATGTAAGAGCCCAGTCGGGCGCAAAAACGAGAAATGCGCCTAGGCCTAGGGTTAAGTATGCAAAGAGCAAAATGTTGCTGAATACCTTGGCCATGCTCTGACCCCTCGCTGCGTTTAGAGTTTCAGCGGGCAGATTGGCACTAAGGATTCAGTTTTGCCACTGCCCTGACGGCCAACATTCTAAGGTATTGATTTTAAACGATAAAAAATGACGCATGGGCTCGTTTGAATCTGGGGTTAAGCCTTTGATTTTGAAAGACTTTATTTCAAAAAAATGCTCATGCATGGGCTCGTTCCTCGCAAATTCGACAGGGCGGGTGTGTTTTTACCACCTGCTGAACGTTCTGAGCCGGATTTGACTCGCCAAGGAGGAGGCCTCCCGGCAGCATGTCGTCTACCAAAACAGACTTTGAGAACAGGGGATGCCACTCATGCGTAAACTTCCGACTGCGGGTTTAGCCGCAGCCTTTACACTCGTTTCCCTCCAGGCCTGCGCGCAAACTGAAGAGCGCCCGTTAGATATGACGCCTGAGCAGATCCAAGAGAAGATCGACTGGGTCAACGACGCTGAAGCCCAGGACTACGAATTCTGGCGGCGCTACCGCGATCAACCAGACCAAGCGGCGTTTCGCCAGCCTCAGGATTGGTACAACCCGATGATCTTGGTTGACGGTGGCAATCAACCCTACTTGCCTAGGGCTGATGCTGATGAGGCCCCAACGATCTCTGCCGACGCCTTGAAGGTCGCAACTGACTGGGCGATGGAACGCGAGACGCAAGCGTTCATCGTCTATCACAAAGGCAAGATCCGTCATGAAGCGTTCATGGATGGTTTTCATGACACGTCGGCAATCAGTTCTCACTCCTGGGTGAAGACCTTGCACGGTATTGTCGCGGGCTTTGCTGTCGAGGACGGTGACATCAAAAATCTGGATGATCCCATCGAGAATTATCTGCACGAGTGGAAAGATGATCCGCGCGGGCAAATCACTGTGCGCGAAGTTCTGGAAAACAGAACAGGCTTAGCGCCGCCGTTCGACAACCCCGGACAGCCTTGGTCACTCGGCCTTCAAGCTGTTGAGGGATCTGATATTTGGGGCACGACGCTGGCAACGCCACTGGCGAAAGAGCCCGGCTCTGCCTTCGCCCATAACAACCCGAACACACAACTTCTCGGCATGATTTTACATCGTGCGACGGGCAAGAATTTTGCGGCCTATCTCGGGGAGAAACTTTGGAAGCCCATGGGCGCACAACGCGGCGCGCTGCGCAAAGACGGCCTGCACGGGAACGTCATTTCGTACTGCTGTTTCCTGTCTGCACCGGCTGACTGGATGCGCATCGCGCACCTTCTGAAAGACGACGGCAAACTGCCAGATGGCACGCAATTGTTGCCTGAAGGTTGGGTCGACCAAATGCTGGCCGGGTCAGAGCAAAACCCCAATTACGGTTTCCAAATCTGGATCGATCGCGAGTTTAAAGAGAATCGGCCGTACTACCCAGATATGCCGCCAAGCTTTGCCAATAAACACTCTGAGCCCTTCGCCGTGGATGACCTGTTCTATCTCGATGGTGGCGGCAAGGTGCGGATATGGATTAGCCGCAAGCTCGATTTGATCGTGCTCCGCACGGGATACCCACCACCCAAAGGCATGGGTTTCGATGAGCCCGTACTGCCAAACACAATTATTCGCGGTATTTTGTAAGGGTGCCGAATATCCGTGAAACTGCCTAAACTCTTTCCTTTCGATTGGATCGCATTTCCGGTGCTATTGCTGGGCTTGTTTTGGATGCTCTTTCTTCGTGAAGACCTCACCATTGAGTTAGAGCCTATGACCGAGAGGCAGGAGAGAGTCGTTACTGCTCAGGACGTATCCAGGATACCTGAGCTCAAAAGCCACACCCTGATCGTGCTGGAAAAAGAAGGCCGGAGTTTACGAATTGGGCAAGGTGTGGTCGTGCGAGAATGGCAGTGCGAACTAGCTGTTCTAACAGCGGCGCATAACATTTTCAGAATGAGAATTGGTGGAAAGCCAAGTAGGACTAGAGCGAGGCATAAATATGAGGTGTCGTCGTTAAGCGTTAGGGTTGCTGGGAAAGAGTATTCAGTCATTGATATAGTCGGTGACCGTATCACCAGCGATGCCATATCTAGTAATCACGCAATTGTCCTGGCACAAAAACCTATCTGTACTATCGATCAATCTATCGCAGGTATTCCGAATCAAATTAATTTTAATCAGGCTAGGATAAGGGATGATGTCCCGCTGAGAGATGTAGTTTTGGTCTGCCAGGGTAGCGATGGAACCCGACCAGGTAATCTGTTTTTGAATACATGCCAAGCACGGGTGCCTTCGACCAAACCTATTCCATATTATCTCAACCAGCATTATATTCCAGCGCCGCAGGCTATGTCTTGTCACGGAGAGCGAGGCTACTATGGATGTCCGGTGTTTCGTGGTGTGTTTTCTAAATCGGACGATGATGTGTACTTGGACGAAATCACCGAGCTCTATGGGTTTCTTGTAGAGCACTACGAGGGTTCTTCTCTGAAAAAAGGAGCGTCTGTAGGTTTCTTAACTCAGCGCACGATGAGTGCGCTAGATCAGCTCGAGTCCAGGTTCGGGCCGCCGATTTGGGACTAAAAGATATGACTCAACTATCCAACAAAACGGCTCTTATCACAGGCGCAAATCGTGGCATCGGGGCGGGCGTTGCGAGCGCCTTTGCTGCCGAGGGCGCCAGTGTCGCGATCAACTACCCTGACGCAGGCTCGGCAGATGAAGCCAAGGCGCTCTGTGCCGAGATTGAATCCAGCGGTGGTAAGGCTATCGCCGTCGAGGGCGATGTCACCGACGAAGCTGCCGTCGAGGCGATGATTGCGCAAGCGATCGAAGGTCTCGGCCGTATTGATATTTTGGTGAATAACGCGGGGATCGCTCATGCGGCACCCGTCGAAGATATTCCCGTCGACATGTGGGATCAGGTCTTTGCCGTTCACGTGCGTGGTACGTTCCTAACCTGCAAGCACGCCCTTCCGCATATGTACGAACGCGGCACAGGGCGTATCATTAATACGACGTCTCAGTTGGCGTATCTTGGTGCTGCTGGGTTTGCGCACTATACGGCAGCGAAGGGGGCGCTGGTCACCTTTACACGCTCGCTTGCTCTCGAAGCCGCACCAAAAGGGATCGGTGTGAATGCTGTTGCACCGGGAGCGACTCACACCGCTATGCTTGATGATGTGCCTGAAGAGATTCTTGAAGGCATTCGCCAAAGCATCCCTCTGGGTAAGCTGGCTGAGATCGATGATATCGTCCCCAGTTATGTGTTTTTAGCCTCCGAGGGTGCGCGCCACTATGTTGGCCAAGTCATTAGCCCGAATGGTGGGGATGTGTTCCTTTAGGGGACACGTGCGGATCAATGCCGCCTCACCGCGCCTGTCTGTAGTACGCTGAGGTCATATTCAGTCATTAAGGATCAAACCATGCCAACACGACGCGATACACTTCTAGGTGTTGGGGTAGCCGGCTTATCCGGTGCGATGATGCGCACGCCTGCTTTTGCATCTGGCGGGACCTATGATCTCGACGACCCCAAGGATGCTGTCACAGCCTATGCCCGCATGCGCGGTAACCTCGATGGCACGCCGGGGATGTGGTGGTATCGCGGGAATATGTTTGCCAAACGCACGGATGACGTTGCCGTGCGGGTCCTCAAAATCGAAGGGTTTAGCTTTAATCGTTTAGCCAAGCGCGAGGACGGTCAGTTCGACCAGATCATGGCCGAGGCCGGGTACTTTATAGATCCAGAAACGGATGAGATTGCAGACGCGTGGGTGAACCCGCTAAACGGCCGTGCCTGTGAACCTGGCCATTACAAATCTAATCAGACGATTGTCGTTGGCACGCAAGGCGTGTCTGGCTCTGAAGCTGCTGCTGTGCCGGTTCAGTTTGAGGGGACCGTTGAGGCTCAATCTCATAGTGGGCGTGTTTGGACGACGGAGAATATGGTGACCAAGTTGCCGAACCCACGGTCCGAAGCTACGGACCCATTGGGTTATTCTGGTCCTGTTATTACGCTTACATCTCTTGCGGCGTTTACAGGGCAGTTGGCCGACCTGAACAATCCGGATTTAGACTTCATGCCCGCAACGTTGCACTTCCAAAACCTTGCGCCTTGGATGCCCTGGATGAAAATGGGCCAAGAGCCAGGCCTGACGACATGGCAACTGCTTGGGACGAAAGTTGAATCGACTGACGACATGCCAGATCGTTTGCGCCGTCGCCTTGAGTCTGATTATCCCGGCTGGCTGAACGAACCAGGAGTCTAGGTCATGCGTCAGCTTTTACTCATTGCATCACTTTTGTGCGCGACGGCTGTGCAGGCCCCGGTCTATGCCCAAGAGGAAAACACCGGCCCTAATGTGAACGTGAGTCGCGAGATCGTTGGGACGCTGCGGCTTCAAACCAAAAGCGACCAGCGGTTCCGGGGCACAGAGGAGTGGCGCATTTTTGTCCACCCTGATGGCTCAAGAACGATGATTCTCACTAAGGATTTCGTCGCAGCGAATGCTCTTCAAATCATGACAGCGCATGTTGATCAGAATTTCCGTCCCATCGATGTCTACGCGACCTACTGGGTTCCTGACGGGTATCGCGGGTCTATTCGGGTTGCTCTTGACGGGACAACCTTGAGGGCTGTGTCTGAGGCGCCGACCGGGTCGAATACAGAAGAAGTTTCTGTGCCAGATGAGGTGTCGGTCGTGACCCATGGCGAGTCGATGAATGGATGGTATCTGGCCCAGGGTGAACGGGATGCTGAGGGCACGCACAAAGCAACCTATTACATCCTTGGTCCAACACGCGATGGGTCGGAGATGGTGCGTGGTCGCTTGGGGCCAGCGACGTTTCAATATCTTGGCAAAGAGACTGTGACAGTTCCTGCGGGGACCTTTGAAACTGAACGTTATCTTCTGACTAATATCGAAATGTGGATTACCGGAGAAGACCGTATTCTTGTTAAGCAGTCTCTCACCGATGAGGACAAAGAGTATGTTCTTACGCACCTTGAAGAGAGTCAGGCGGACTAGATCGTGATCTATAGACACACCTTTAAGCTCGTGCCGTTTTTACCCTCGGTTTTTGCCGGGTTGTGCCTGAGCGTCTTAATGGCCGCTCAGCCAGTGTTGTCTGCCGATAAAATTCTGTCGATTGGCACATCACTGATCGGTCCAAACCGAGGGCACGCCTATCAAGGCATTACGATGCCGGCGATCATGCCGCTCAATGCTATCTACGACACCGTAACAGTGATCGAGAACGATGGGTCAGTCGGGCCTGGCCTGGCCCTGTCGTGGGAGAGCGACGATGCCATAATCTGGCGCCTGAAATTGCGCGAGGGTGTTTCGTTCTCGAACGGTGTGCCGTTTACGGCAGATGCGATCGTAAAGTCCGTTGAGAACATGCGTAGCCCAGAGGCCGGGCTGTGGTCGATCAGCACAACGCTCTATCAGGTTGCGAAAGCGCGCGCGCTGGATGACCACACCGTCGAAATCGAACTCAATCAACGAGACGCGTTGTTTCCTATTCATGCTGCCGTGTGGCGCATACCAGAGCCAGGGGCCTGGGAAACCATGTCCGGGCCAGACTATGAATCGAACCCGGTGGGTACGGGTCCATTTCAAGTGACGAAATGGAATCAAGCGGGTGTTGATATGCGCGCATTTAAGGGCTCGTGGCGCGCACCCAAGCTGGATGGTCTCTCATTTATTGTGATTCCAGATCAGACCGCCAGGCTGCAGGCCATTTTATCCGGGGCAGTCGATTTTGTTGTTGGTCTTGGTCCCGACGATGCGGCGCCAATAGAGGCAGACGGAGGGCGTTTGGTGTTGCGCAATCTGGCGACCGTTCAGTTCCTCGGCTTTATGACCGTTAATGGCGGCCCGGTGGTCGACCGCCGGGTGCGGTTGGCGTTGAACTATGCCGTTAATCGAGACGCTATTATCCAGGCGCTTCTACAAGGCGTCGCGAAGCCCTTGTCACAGTTGGCGTATCCGGGAGCCTTTGGATACGATCCTGATCTCCCCCCCTATAAGTATGATCCAGACTTAGCGCGCGCCTTGCTGGCTGAGGCTGGGTATCCGAATGGGATGGATCTTGTGGCCTCAGTCGCATCACGCGGTGCGAATGATCTTTTATTCTTCCAGCAAATCGCACTCGATCTTGCGAAGGTCGGCGTTAATGTAGAAATGCAGGGGAAGCCAGCGTATCGAAATATGCAGGATTTATTCTTTGGGAAAACCACTGGCAACTTAAACAGCATGCTTGTGCGTGGGCCTGACCCTGTCGCGGCTTACCGCCATCGCGTATGCCAGGGCATTCTCCCAGACCGTTTCCCATACCACTGTGATGAGGCGCTCTTGCCATTGCTCGAGCAAGCGCGGACCCAAGTCTCTGCCGAGGCGGCGCTACCGTTTTATCGCGCGGTGTTGGCGCATGAGCGCGACAATCCTCCGGGCATTATTCTTTGGCAGGGTGTCGATTTTGATGGTCTGACCGCTGAGGTTGCCGGATACGCTCCGGTGCAAGACATCATGAACTTCGAGGACTTTGATCTCATTCCTTGAGATTTATCGGTCTTTCGGGTCCAGTGCGTCTCGCAAACCATCACCAATAAAATTGAAACAGAACATGGTGATCGCTAGGAACGTTGCTGGGATGAGCAACAGCCATGGCGCGGTTTCAATACTGTTCGCGCCACGTGAGATGAGAACCCCCCAACTGGTGAGTGGTTCTTTCACGCCGAGGCCAAGAAAGCTCAAATAACTCTCAACCAGAATATTCGTTGGCACCAGAAGTGTGACATAGACGATCACGGGGCCCACGACATTCGGTAAGACGTGACGACCGATAATGGTTGCCGGCCCGGCGCCGCTTGCGCGAGCTGCTTCGATGTATTCTTTCTGTTTTATGGATAAGGTTTGTCCGCGCACAATGCGGGCCATGGTCAACCACTCAACGCAACCGATAGCAACGAAGACGAGATAGATATTGCGACCAAAAACCGTGACAAGAATGATGATAAAAAATAACAAAGGAAGCGCGTAGAGGACGTCGATAAACCGCATCATCACGTTGTCTGTGCGCCCACCGACGTAACCGGCCGTCGCGCCGTAAACGACCCCAATGGATAGCGCAATGGCGGTCGTCATGATTCCAATCGTCAGAGACACGCGTGCGCCCATCCAAGTTAGGACAAACATATCTTTGCCAGTGTCGTCGGTGCCAAACCAATGTCCTGACTCCAAGGATGGTGGGGCGCCAATATTCATCCAATCTAGATCTTCAACGGAATGCGGGCTGAGGGACGGGGCCACGACCGCACCAATGGTAATAAGCCCCAATACGATGACACCAGCCATGGCTGCTTTATTGGCTTTAAATCGTCGCAGCGCGTCGCTCCACAACGAGCGACCCTTGATCGCAGTCGCGTCAGCCATCAATGCTTCTTGTGCCTCTCGCTGTGCGGCAAAAAAAGCCATTAATTTGCCTTCACTTTCGGGTCGAGCAGCCCATACATCAGGTCAACGATGAGGTTCAAAAGGATGACGGCTAGTGCGTATACGATGACAATGCCGAGCACGAGGGGGTAGTCGCGATTGATGGCGCCTTGAATAAAAAACCGACCCATGCCTGGGAGCTGAAAGATTTGTTCAATCACAACAGACCCGGTGAGAACGGACGCGGCAGCAGGCCCAAGGTATGTGACTACAGGAAGAGATGCTGCCTTCATGGCGTGGGTCCAGACGATCTTTCGTTGCGTTAATCCCTTGGCGCGTGCGGTTCGGATATAGTTTTGTCGCAGTGTTTCGATCATGGCCCCACGGGTAAGGCGGGCGAGTATGGCGATTTGCGGTAAGGCTAGAGCGATCACCGGCATGATGTAGGGTGTAATTGGCGCCAACGCTGGCAGAGAGTCTGCCAACGCCCCGCGCGGTTCTAAGGAGGCGACGGGCAGTACTTTGAGAATGACGCCGAATAGCAAGCTCATGAGTGGCGCCATCACAAAGCTCGGTACGGCGATACCAGTCATCGCAACGCCCATCACGGCGTAGTCTGTCGACGAGTTTTGGCGAAGAGCCGCGATGATGCCCAAGCTGCTCCCGATGAGCAGTGCCAGGAGAATGGCTGAGATGCCCAACTTCAGGCTAACCGGCAAACCAATCGACAAAAGCTCTGTGACTGTTCGGTCGATGTAAATAATCGATGGACCGAAGTCACCTTGAACGATTTTCTTTAGGTACAGTCCGTACTGGACAGCAATGGGCTTATCCAAGTCATAAGCTGCTTCAAGGTTGGCGATCACTTCTGCCTCTAATGAGGCATCGGCATCAAAGGGTCCGCCCGGTGCAAGGTGCATCAGGAAGAATGACAACGTGACTATGAGGAACATTGTTGGCGCTGCAATCAGCAGCCGACGGAGAGCGTACGATGTCATAAGTTCACGAGCACCTGACGCGCTCAAGCCCCTCTATTCGGCAGCTTCTTGCCGGATTTTCGGCTGTTTCACGGGTATCGTATCGAGCACCCAGTTTT
Source organism: uncultured Rhodospirillaceae bacterium (assembly GCA_943787205.1). GTDB lineage: Bacteria > Pseudomonadota > Alphaproteobacteria > Rhodospirillales > Rhodospirillaceae > WLXB01. The sequence goes on along the minus strand of CALSLN010000007.1, from coordinate 88,292 downwards.
TCGGATCTTTGCCCCGGGCTGGGGATGGAATGACTTTCACCATTTCGTCGACGTCGCCCTGGGCATGAATGTCTAAAGCCCGCCCAGCTAATTCCTGTTCCTTTACCCACTTTCTAAACTCGATCCCGTGCTTGTCGTTCTCAAGCGCAAGTTCGTCCGACAAAGTCGGCGGTACCATCGCGGGCTGAATGAAATCGATTACTTTGGCATCTTCTTGGAAGACCAGCAGGACGCGCTTGTGTGAGTCCGCATCGTACTTGTCGTCGGTGAAGAAGTTGCGGCCATGGCACCACCATACTTTGGTCCGGTGTTCGTCGATGGGTGTGTAGCCAGACACGATCATCTGCCACATTGGCGGCTTGAGGTGCATTTCTATACGGATCGACGGAGCGGGTTTGTAGATACGCACCATGGTTTTAACGTCCGGACGATCTTCATCAATTTTCTCCGCCCATACGCCGCGTTTGCTGACAGGTTTTGCGTAAGTAATGGATTCAATCTTCGACTCGTTAATGTCTAAGTCATAGTCGTCGACGGTCGGTTTCCCAGGGTTGCCGAAGTCTGTATGTACGTAAAACGCGTGGGTGTGGTCGACGCCATTTTCAATGGCGCGAACCCAGTTGGCTTCAAATGTGAAGGTCCCACGAACAAACTTCCACTCGTCGCTGCCTTGTTCCATGGCTTCGTATTCGGGGAAATAATCTGGAAGCGGGGGACGTTCAGCTTCTGGTGCATCACCTAAGAAGACCCACAACCAGCCGTATTTCTCGGCAACTGGGTAAGAATCAACCCGTGCTCGTTTAGGGATTGTGGCGTCTGGCCCGAGGGATGGGATTTCAACGCAATCGCCGTCGCCGTTGAAGCGCCAGCCGTGATAAGGGCACTGCACGGAGTCATCGACAACTTTGCCGCGGCAGAGTGATCCGCCACGGTGAACACAGACGTCGCTTAGGCAATGGGCCGTACCGGACGAATCCCGGAACACGACTAAGTCTTGCCCAAGCATATGAACGCCTTTGGGGTCACTCGTGACATCCGCCGCGTCTGCCGCGACATACCAACAATTCATCAGCATGGTCGTCTCTCCGTTTGTATGCCCAACTTAATCGGGGCGATTCACTGTCATGTACCGTGCAAGGTAGTTGTTACGGGCATTCTCATTCCACCCGTCTACGTAGGTCTGAACCAATCTCCGACTGACGTAATGGTAAACCGGCAGAATGACATAATCTTCCATTAGAATCTCTTCCGCCTGATGCATGAGATTATTTCTCTTCGTTTGATCGGAAATCGAATTCGCCTCAGTCATCAGCGCGTCAAAGTCTTCATTGGCGTATTTTACATAATTGCTGGGGTCGCCAGAGCGCAGCAAGTTAAGGTATCCCGCTGCGTCATTGAACGGAGAAAACCATGCCCAGCGCATGACATCGTAATCGCCGGTTCGGGCCTTGCGATTAAGATTGCGAAACTCTGTGTCCATGAGTTCTGCATTGATGCCGATCGCGCTCCACATGGACTTCATGGCAACAGCAATCTTTCGATTTTCCTCTAGCGTGTCATAGGCAAGTTCAAAGGTGATGGGGTTGTCTGGCCCATATCCCGCCTCTGTCATGAGTTGTTTTGCTTCTGCCATGCGCTCTGGCATCGACATGTTCACGATGGACGCTTTGGCGACGTCATAGCCATCGACCACCGGAGATACAAAGCTATACGCCGGCACAACGCCTGTATCGAGAAGGCGATCGATTAGAGCCTCACGGTCAAAGGCGAGAGCGATGGCTTTGCGTACCCGGATGTCATTGAACGGCGGCTTTTGCGCGTTGATTAAGAAGTAATAGATGCCCAAAGTTGGCGAGATGCGAAGTTCATCCGCCATATTCTCCTTAATCCAGTCCATTTGCTCTGGCGGGAAATTGAGAATCGCGTCGAGTTCACCGGCTCTGAATCGGTTAAAAACCGTGTTGAGGTTTTGTGTGGGATAAAAATTGACGGTCTCGATCTGAACATTGTCAGCGTCATAGAAGTTCGGATTCTTCTTTAACGTGAGTCGTGTGCCCGGCAACCATTCTTCCAATGCGTAGGCACCATTCGATACGAACTGACCCGGCTTAGTCCAATCGGATCCCAGCTCTTCGACTTTGTGACGAGGGGAGGGCATGGCTGAGAAGCTATTCAAGGCTTGCGGGAGCAATGGGTTTGGAACGCCGAGCTCGAAGCGCACAGTCTTTTCGTCCGGCGCGCTTATGCCAAGACTCTCGGGTGGCATGTCGCCCGCGTTAACGGGGCGCCCGTTCTTGACTGAATAAAAGAACTGAGCATACCGAGCGGCGGTCTCCGGTAGCATGAGGCGAGTTAGCGACCATGCGACATCTTCTGCGGTGAGCGGTTCGCCATCGGACCACTTTAGTCCGTCGCGTAAGGTGTATTCCCATATCAATCCGTCATCGGACACTGTGTGGCTTTCAGCGATACCATACGTCATGCGACCATCAGGGTCGGTTGTAACAAGGCCGACGAAGAGTTCGTTCAATATTGGAACGGCGGTGTTGCCAGTCGCCTTCTGAGGGTCAAGGGATGATGGGTCGCTGCCACCAGAGCGATTGAGCACCATCTCGGCTGACGCCGGTGCTGCGATCACGCAAAGTGCTACGACAAGTAGCTGGACGATCAAACGCATGCTGTGCCCCTAATTTTCTTCAAATGGAACGAGTTCGCCTTACCAATAGTGTATCCACCGAGCGCGCTCTGCAAACATCTTGCCTGCTTCTCGGCGGTCCTTGGGTAGCTCGTTCTCTAAGTACATGCCTGTGTCGTAGCGCTCTTTGTATTGATTTAGCACTGGCCGATAGAGCGCCATGTGCACGTCGGGAATCCGATGCTTTTCGCGGAATTCTTTAATTGGAATCATGACGCGACGTTGGGTTTCAAACGGCCCTGCCATTGCCAATTCGACCCCGCGCGGTCCGTAGATGGCGGAACGGCCAGGCCCGCCGTAGGCGGTGTCTTGGAAGAAGGATGGATTCTTCTTGCTGACCGTGACCGAGTTGTTGGTCACCATCGTGTAAACGCTGTTGTGGTAGGACGTCAGTCGCATGTCGTCTGACTCGAAGCCACCGGTCGCAACGCGACAAATAATCTCCGCACCCTTTAGCGCAAAGCACCGGAACAGCTCTGGTTCAAACTGGACGGCTGACATCGCAATATTTCCGATATCCGTTTTCGCGACAGGGATGACCGCGTCCTCGCCGTACATTTCTATAAAGCGCGGATAGACGTCGTAAATATTAGTTGTGAATTGTTCTGATCCCGGGAACATGCCGCGTACGTTCCGTTGTTTCCAATGCTGGGCAACAATGTTTCCATCCGGTCCGATCAACACCATGAGATGAAGGATGTGGCCAGGCCAGTTCACTGGGTCCTTGGCGTAGGTTCCGAACGCGATGTAGCACCCGTACTGTTTAGCCTTGGCGCCGATGGCTTCTGTTTCTGGTCCCGGAACTTCGCGGCAGATATTGTAGTGCTGTTCACGGGTCCAGGTGCTGAAGCCGGTCAGTGGGAATTCATGGAACAACAGAAGGTCGCACGGACCGCCATATCCATTGGCTGCATCAATGCTATCGAGCATGTAGTTCAGGTTTTCTTTGAGCTCTGGCTCCGGGTTGTCGCCTGGCACGCCATGGACTTCGGTTTGCACAACGGAGACGGTAATGCGGTCCTTGCGCAATGGCACTGTGTCGTACGTTCCATCGTCTCGCACCATGCGATCAGGTCCTGTGTTATCGCTCATTCTTACGTTCCCCTCATGTTATGCCCGTGAGGCTAAAGCCCGCTGTTTTAGCGGGTCAAGGATTGCTCGGTGACAATTCGTGACAGACCGACTGGCGCTCACCGATTCAGGGTGAGGTAACGGGTCAAATTGGCACTTCCTGGGTTGTCGACCCAGCCTTTTACGACTGGATTAACGAGTCTGCGGCCAGCGTGGAAATAAAGCGGAAACACTGACTGCTCAGTATTGAGAATGGTCCCGACAGCTTTATGCGGATCGAGGGAGCGCGACTCGGAATGGGTGCCCCTGTGTAACGTTGCTGCAGATAAAGGTGCGGGGAACAGGATCAAGGCGAGCAAAATCGCCGCTAAAGGGCGCGCGTACGGTCTTTGAAAAGCAGAGATAAGCCTCAGGAAATTTGTCATATATGTATGATGTTTCGAAATGGTCTTGGTCCGCAAGGGGTGATCGACCATGCTGGCGAATAAATTCAAAATCAGGAGTGAAGAATGACCAGACGTGACCTGCTTGCCACCGCAGCCGTTACAGCATTTGCAGCGAACACTGGCGCGGGCGCTTTGTCTGCCGCCCCGGCAGATCGCAAGATTTATGTTCTTGTGCATGGTGCTTGGCATGGAGGTTGGTGCTGGCGTTATGTCCAGGAGCGGCTGGAGGCGGCGGGTCACCGTGTTTTTGCACCATCTCTAACCGGTCTGGGGGATCGCGTTCATTTGCGTAACCCGGACGTCAACCTCAGCACTCATGTGACTGACATCGTGAATCTGTTCGAATTCGAAGATTTACGTGATGTCATCCTGGTGGGCCATTCCTATGCTGGCCATGTGGTCAGCTGGGTCGCGGACAAAGTCAAAGATCGAATCAGCCATGTCGTCTATTTGGATGCTGTTCTGCCTACTGATGGGAAGGCATTCCTTCCACCTGGTGTTGGCGAGTCGCGCGTCGGTGTTTCAAAGGACGGTTACCTTATGGAAGTCTCTACCATGGAGTTTCTCGGTATTCCTGCGGGCCACCCTCTCTACGACTGGGTTGAAAGCAAGTTGGTCGAGCATCCGTTGCCAACGCTCATGGAGACGGTCGTTTATGAAAACGACGGACCCGCGGGGCTTCCTAAGACCTTCGTTCGCTGCACGCAAAATGAGCGCATGGCGAGCGGCGCTGCTGATCCGGTCTTTGCGATGGCAGATGCTGATCCGGAATGGGCCTACGTCACGCTCGACACAGGCCACGACCTCATGGTGACGGCACCGCAGGAAACGGCCGAGATTCTTTTGGGGATTAATTAAGCTGCGGCGAAGTCGTCTGCGAGTTTCTCTGGGTCTTCGTTCAAGCTCTCATTTTCGACAGCTTCCAGCTCCTGGTGAACGATGCGCAAGATGCGGGAGATGTAATCAGCGTGCCATTGCTGCCGATCCTTAGAGGCATCGTCATCTGGTCTGTAAGCGTCAATGTTTGCTTTGGTGACGGGTTCGCCAGCCTCGAGAAGACGCTCAACAGTATCCAAACGTTCGCGAGTCACGGCTAATTCGGTAGCGACCGCCATCGTTATTGAAAGAACGCGTTCTACCGCAGGGTCGTCGAAGAAATAGGGCCGCTTCCCTTTGGCTTTCGCGTTCGCAAGTTTGTTGACGTCGATCTCGGTCATGATGTGTTCCCAGGTTTTACGTGTCTCTAGATATTATTTCCAACCGCCGAACAAATACCAGCGTTCGCCTTTATAAGCATTGTGTTTGGAGTCTCCATCGTCTTTTAACTCCGCCTTATGCCTAGATATAGTGCTCGACCAAGGTTGGAATTGACCTTGCTCAATGTCGGCTTCGGTGCCGCCGTCGAACATCTTACCTGAGTCAAAGCCAGCTTTTGCCATCACTTCAAAGACGTCCATAACGTGAAGCTTCGACCAGAACGGCTCGTTATTGTACCAAGCATCCCAATCACGGGTGAACTGATCATAGAGCGGTGTCTCCGGCGTAAAGTTTGGCTGTTCGACGTTTAGGAATAGTCCGCCCGGTGCCATCAAATCGAAGACCTTTTTCATCATGCTGTGAATCGAGGCCGTCGATGTCTCATGCCAGAACATGGTCGTCTGCACCCAGTCGAAGCTGTTCGGGTCCAGGTCCAAGGCGTCGCCGTCAGCGTGAATGAATTTGACGTTTTCATACCCTAGAGCCTGTGCCCGCGCGTGGCCCCAACGCAGCATGGGTGCTCCAGCATCAACAGCTACGACTTCGGCGTCGGGGAATGCCTCTGCTATCGGGAGCGTGTTGACGCCGATGCCGGCGCCAAGGTCAAGAATGCGTTTCGGAGAGAAGTCAGGAAAACGGTCTTTCACAAAATTCACGATGGAGCGACCACCCCCGTCGCCCTTCGACGACATAGACCCTGCCGTCGTGATGAATACGCCAGTCTCGTAATTGGCGCCGGCGAGGACATCGTCGCTGACCACGTCTGTGTAGTAGCTCCCTGGCATGCAATGATTGTCGACGGCTGCTAAGTAGCGCGGCACTTCAGCATTGGGATCGATCTGCAGGGTCTCTTTGCCGTCGTTGTAGTGTTTGGCTTTCTCAATCAGATCATCGAGTTGCCGCAAGACGGCGTGTCGTCCCGCCTGTTGGCGTTGTTCCATGGCGTTGCGCCGCAGCGCTGCCCAGCTTTGATAATAGGAGTCTCCCAGCATGGCTTGGCGGACCTGTTGCCGGGTTTCCAACGCGTGTCCCGTCTCTTTCTCAAATTTGGGGCTGACCCGGTTTTCAAAAGCGATGCGGTTTCCCGGAAACACATTCTGGTTCAAGTGAACATTAAGGTTGGTTAGAAAATTAAACCGAGCGGTTTCATCATGATCTACATCCGGGGACAGGGGGTGTTGCCCCGTTCGGTCGTAGGTTGGTGGCAATGACGTGGCCATGGGTCGACGCTCCGCAAACGGTCAAGCACGATAGATGGTCATCAATCTAGTGCTCAACCGCACGGATGCAAGGTTCGCCGACGCTTTGACGGCTAACGTATGGTCTAGGCTCTGGTTTAGCGGTCCGCGCTGGTATTTATGGCGTCTTCGTACGACTCCGGTGTGTCGCCGCGTGCAATGTCCTCTGCCTCTTCTTGGAAAACATAGAAAACACGGCTCAGTAATTCTTGTCGCATACGTTCCCGTTCTTCCGCACGATCCGGGTCGGGCTCGAACTGCTCAATTTCTTCTTCCAGGAAGACACCCTTCTTGGCCGCCAACGCTTCGACGGTGTCGAGTCTTTCCCGCATAACCCACATCTCTGTGATCATTGACGTCATCATTGCCATGATCCGGTCGTTGGTTGGGTCCTCAAAGAATGTTGGTCGGTGCCCTTTGGCGGTTTGGGGAACGCGCACTTTCGTTGTTTCGGTCATAGCGTATCCTTACTTTTGTCCAACCATGAACCAGAAGCCCAGCATGTTCTTCTGCGACTTGTTCGATGATGTAACGGGGGCGTGCCCGAAAGGTTCAAGGTGGAGATGAGCCGTGCCGTCTGACCACCCGGCCTCGGCAATAACCGCTTCTAGATCCATGTCGCGGTATGTCGACCAGAACGGTTCGTTGTTGTTGTAAGTCTCCGCATCAAACACAGTCTGGCGCCAGAGATCGAAGTTCTCGAACTGCCCCGCTTCCAAGTGAACCATCAGCCCGCCTGGTTTTAAGAGGCGCCGGGTTTCGGCGATAATACGTGGCAGCGCTTTACGAGACGTTTCATGAAAGATGATGCAGGATACGATTAGGTCGAAAGACTCGTCTTCAAAATTCGTTTGTTCTGCATTTTGCTGGCTGAAGTGGATCGCCTTACCTAGGGACTCGGTGCGGGCATGGCCATACCTTAGCAACGCTGCCCCAAGTTCAATGCCGTGCACGTCCGCGTCAGGATAGGCATCGCAAAAGGGCACGGTGTTGTTGCCGGTTGCACAGCCCATATCGAGAATGCGCTTTGGTGCGAAATCTGGGTGCTCGCGCTTTAAATAATTGACGATGGATTGGCCGGAGCGATCACCGTAAGGGCCACCGCGACCACTGCCATACATGTATGAACCCTTGTCGTAGATAGCACCTGCTGAGATGTCACCGTCACAGAGGTCAGTCGTGTAGCCACCCGGCATACAGTGAATATCCAGGCTGTCGATGTACTTGGGTATCGGCATGTCGGGGTTGATGGTCAGGCTGCCTAGCGTGTCGCTGGACTGTTTAGCCTTGGCCATCATCCCGTCAATCTGCCGGTCTAGGGAGTAGGTCACGGAGGCCCACATCAGTTCCTGGGCGGCGCGTTGGATGCTTAGGTGTGCCTGATAGAATGGCTCTTTACGCATTTCCGCTTTGATTTCCTGCCTGTTTTGGAAGGGGCGCCCGTTTTCTTTCTCAAACTTGGGGCTCACCTGATTTTCAAACACGAGGCGGCTGCCGTTAGACAGGTCGCGAATAACGCATTCTCGTAGGCTGCGTTGAAACGCTTGGCGGGACTTGTCGTCGTGGGACCAATCTGGCGTCATGCCATGGGTTGCTTGGCGAGGGGGGTAAAAGCATGGGGGTGTCTCCTAGTGCTTAGATTTCTCCAAGTATAGGCGCCGATATCGGGGGATAAAGTGACAGTTCCGCTAGACGTCCATTCTCAGAAAATGACCAAAAGGGTTGCCCGCTGACCCGCCAATGGGGTACCAGCCGTATCACAACCCACATCAATCTTTCTGAGCTCGGAGTGATATCCCCAATGGCCATTATCAATGTGACAAATCGCGCCGGTGACGCGCATCAAATTGAAGCCAAAGCTGGTGCGACGCTGATGGAAATTCTGCGTGATAACGACATGGATGTAGAGGCCATTTGCGGCGGTTGCTGCTCCTGCGCCACGTGCCACATTTTCATCGACAACGCCTGGGCGGACAAGCTTCCAGCGAAGTCGGAAGATGAGCAGGAACTTGTTGAAGAAACGGAAAGCTACCAGTCAGCCAACTCACGGCTGAGTTGCCAGGTTACGATGACTGACGAGCTAGATGGTTTAACGATCGTTATTGCGCCAGAAGAATAATTTCTGACCGCTCTGTTAGTCGCTGTGGGACCACTTAAAGCCGCCTAAGGTACCTGGCTCCCGCACCAAGTGAATGCGGTGCTGATAAAAATCAGCCAGATACACAGCGTCATGCCGCTCAACCGGGCGGTAATTCGTATCAAATACGATGAGCCGAATGCGAACCAAAGGTGTCCCGACGGTACAACCAAGGACTGAAGCATCGTGCATGTCTGCTAACGTCGCGCCGATGAGTTGATCAGCGCTCAGAATATCGATCCCTTTTTGTTCGAGAATGCTGACTAACGACAACGCGTTGATTTCGTCCGTTCCGACATCGACGCCTAGATCGATCGGGAAGTAGGTCGATGACCTGCCAATCTTTTTGCCTTGAAGAACCCGAACCAAAGATACGCAGGTTACTTCAGCGCCATCTTCTAGATGCAGGTCGACGCAGGTTTCGGCATCGGCAGGCTTCTGTTCAATAATGATGTTCTTGGCCTGGGACCGCTGGGCTAGAGAATCAATACGCTTTAGAACTTGTCCCATGTCTCCAGTGAGGGGCGGGGTTGCATCATTTCCGGTTACGAATGTGCCGCGACCCTGCTCTCGACGGACCAGTTTGTCCGTTGCTAAGAGGTCGACAGCTTTTCTGACCGTGATTCGTGAAACGCCGAAGGTTTCGCAAAGTTCTGATTCGGTAGGAAGCTGAGTTTCAGTGCGGTAGTTCCCATTGTGAATCCAGTCTCGTAGCGTCAGATACACTTGGTAATATCGCGGCAGCTTCTGGGCTTCCGTCATTGAATTAGCGGTCAGTGGCGTCATGGAGCCCGAATCCTTCTTCGACATTTGATATGACGTTATGACAAATATCGTGTTTGCGCAGCCCCGAGGTTTTGGCGAGGAGCGATTTGTCCTACGTGCGGTCGAAGATTTCGAAAGCGGCTCGTTCTCCAGACTCCATTGCGCCCTCCATGCCTTGCTGGAAAATGGCGGTGTGTTCGCCGGCAAAATGGAGGCGCCCATGTGGGTTGGCAATGACGTTGCCGTACTTCGCAATTTGGCCCGGCGCGCGATAGGCGTAGGTTCCTTTCGTGTAGGGATCATTGCTCCAGTTCCGAACGGCGATGCCTTCCACGCGACCGACGGTGCTTGGCCGTATCGCCGCAAGTTCACGAAGGACATAAGCCATAATGTCGTCATCGTTCCACGTGCGAATGGCGTAACTAACGATTCCGTTTAGGAAAACCCAAATGTATTTACCGTTTGGTGTGGCCCAATTGTAGGCGCGTCCGATAGGACCGTCAGACCAAAGGGAAGACCCTAGTCCATCCACGTCCCAGAATGGTTCTTTGACCTTCAAAAATACACTGGTTGCTTGGCCGTAAGGGATTGACGTCACCGCTTCTTTTTGAAGCGCCGGCAGTGCGGGTTCTAGCGCGATGGATCGCAAGGTTGTTAATGGCACACTGGAAATGACGTAGCGGGCGTTTAGATTCTCTCCCGTGGATGTGGTGACCTGCACGCCGCTCTTATCTTGTGAGATCGCAGAAACTGGAGTGTTTAAACGTACGTCACCGTTAAGAGCGTTCGCCATCGCTTGTGGAACTCGACTCATGCCGCCAACAACGAGATTGAACGGCCCCCCTGTGAGTTCGAACGATGAGACACGCGCTTTGCGCATATTCCAGAGATAGGACTCGTTGCTTAAATCATCTGCTTGGGCAGCAAGCTGTAAGTATCGCAATGCTTCTGGGCTCGCGCCGCGGGCAACGTAGTGTTCGCGTAAAGACTTATCGTCTTTGTTGAACGCGGGCTCGAGCCAGCTGTCCAATTCTGGCAACCCAGTGTCGCGCGGCATGAAAGCTCGTGTTAGACCGAATGGTGGTATCGCTTTGATTGGGTCAGATAATGGGTTTGCCGGTGAGTCTGCCCAGTCAGCCATCGATGTTGCTCGTCCACCAGCGTGAATCATGAAGTTGAGTGTGCTGATCTGCCAAGGCTCAAGCTTCAGGTTGAACCGATCAACGGCGCTCATGATCCGCGCATACATCGGGCCGATCTCTGATCCACCACTCTCTGGCATTTCAGGTTTGTTGGTGAGCGTAAATACCCGACCCCCAACGCGATCTCGTGCCTCGAGAACGGTAACGGAGAAGCCGAGGTCTTCTAATTGAATGGCCGCGTTCAGGCCTGATAGCCCTGCTCCGATAACGATCACATCGGTTGGAGCTTGAGCACGGGCACGTTTCGGTATCTGTGTTGTTGCGGTTGCGACCGCTGATGCCTGAATAAATTTGCGGCGATTAAGCATGATTGACGCTCCCATGCGTGGGACAAAAATTATGCCCTCACCGTAAAACTATGCACTGGTTGCGGGCAAGGTGGTCACCGTGACGTGCAAACCTATTGCTGTTTTAAGATTGGATCGAACATGGCGTCGAGTATGTCTCTAGCGTTGGTCTGTGCATTGAGGCGCATCAAAGCGCGTTTCTCTCGTAACGGTCTGTTTAGATTCGCCCAAAGGCGGCGGTAGGGTCGGCTGGTCAGGAGGTCTCGCATTGGCGTATCGGCCAGAAGGTGCCGGTGAATTCGGTGGGCGATGACCTCGTCAAAGTCTGGTGCTTGCGATGCCGACTTACGGAAGATGCTATTGATGTGGTTTGTGTTCGGTTGAAGGGTGGTGTCTTGAGTCGATAGACCAGCACTATTTGCTGCGAGGGTCAGGCCCTCTTTTGAGAACGTGTGTAGATGGGCGAAATGAAAACGGCGTTTGGGTCCGTGATACCGTGCCTCGACGTTTGGCACCTCTATAACGATCACGCCATTTTCGCTGAGGAGGCTCGCTAAACCTTTGAGGACGGCAACGGGGTCTGCCAAATGCTCAAAGACATGGTGTAGCGTAATGACGTCCCACGTCATGTCGGGTGTCGCTAAGTCAGAGACCGTGCCGACTTGTATGTTGACGCTGTACTCTGCCTTTGCAAATTCTGCGTAACCGCGGTTTGGCTCAATGCCTTGGGTCGTATACCCAGCCTTTGTCATAAGGTATGTGAATTCACCGCCGCCTGCGCCGACGTCAAGAATTTTGTTTCCTGGATTGAGGATCGGTGAGAGCCGTTCCAGCCGTTCCAGTGCGCGTAAGCCGGCGCGATATACATGCTTCTTTTTTGGTGTCACCACGCCCTTGTAGGCCGAGCGGTACCGCTCCGTGTAAAACGCGTCGAGATCGGTTTCTGTAGGTTGCGGATTCGTAAACACATGGCCACAGCGCTGGCACAGATCTGTGGTAAGTGCGCTGCCGTGCCTATCCCGCTCGCCAACCCGGACCAGTTTGTCACTCGCGCACAATGGGCACGAAATAGTGCGGCCTTTGAAGCTTGGCGACGTCACTTGTTGTTCTCTTCACGTGGCCAGCGATTGTGCAACCAAAGCCATTGGCCTGGTTTTTTTCTGATCCATTCTTCGATGGTTTGATTGATTTTAATAAGTGTGGTGCGAACATCTTTGTCTTGGTCACCTGTGTCTTCAGGATACCAGGGTTCCTCGAAGGTTACCCGAAACCGGCAACCATCCAGACGTTCACAACGAGCAGGTAGAATGGCGCAATCGTATCGCAATGCTAATCTTGCGATGGCGTCGCCAGTCATTGCATCCCGCCCAAAGAAGGGAATCGCGAGGCCCGTATTCATTTTCTGGTCCACAGCCATTTGCACAAAGCCGCCAGCTTTAAGAATACGCATGATTGTCCGTGCACCGCCTGCGCCTTTTGGAATCAAAGCCGATGTGGCGTGTCCACGTGCGCTCTGGAGCAAACCCTCAATGAGTGGATTGTTAGGCGCCCGATACACCAGAGCCGGAGGCGCGGCATTCCAGCCCACGGCCAACGCAGCAACTTCCCAGTTTGCGAGATGGCCGGCGAACATCAATGTCGGTCGGCCGCTCTCGGCTAGGGCGGCAATGTGCTCCAGGCCAATGACCTCAACCCGGTTTGATTCTGCTTTCGTCCCCAGTCGGGACAAAGTGGCGTACTCCACCATCACCCGTCCGAAGTTGTTCCATACGTCGGCAAGAATCGCTTGGTATTCTCTTTCCGCTAAACCGGGCAGTGCGTGGGTGAGGTTGCGTCGGGCCGTGCGATGGGCGCGGCTCATTGGGCCAAACCACCCAGCAAGTTTACCCCCAAAGAAGGACACCCCATCAATCGGGAGTAAACGGAATAGTCCGAAAAGCCCGTAGGCCAATATGGCTTCGAGTCGGTATTGGACCGGTTTTGCGAGCGCCTGTCGGGCCATAACGGTTTATTTTTCCATAGCAAGGCGGAAACCAAGGACAGTCAGTCTATTACGGCAAGCCAGTGTTGGGGTACAGTCCGGAAACGTCCATAAGGGCGTTGGTCTGGGCACCGAGGTTTATGCGTCTTCTCCATACAATTGCTGGCGGCCGTCATGGCGGTGCAGAAAGGTTCTTTGTCGATTTGGCGGCGGGGCTCTCTGATCGGGGTGTTGAGCAGCACGCGATAACAAGGCCGTACTCGGACCGGAGTCATCAATTGGTCCAGTTCGGCTGCGGCGTCACGGAAGTCCGCATGGGCGGTCCATTGGATTTTTGGTCTAAATCGCGGGTTAAACGTGCGTCGTTGGATTTTGACCCGGACATCAATCTGGCCTGGATGAATAGGGCGGCGCGCTACTCTGCGTCCGGATCTTGGATTAATGTCGGGCGCCTTGGCGGGTACTACGATCTAAAATATTACCAGTCCTGTGATCACTTGGTTTGCAATACGCCGGACCTGGTCCGGCACTGTATCGAGAATGGATGGCCAGAAGGTCGTGTCGACTACATTCCCAATTTTGCGCCAGCACCCGATAGCGTCCTGGTCTCTCGCCGGTCTTTAGACACGCCGGACGACGCAACTGTTTTGTTGGTGCTTGCCCGTCTGGAAGAGACAAAAGCGATTGATGTCGCGATCTCTGCGTTAGCCCATTTGCCTGATGCATTTTTGTGGATCGCTGGTGAGGGGTCCTGCGATGCCGCTTTAAGGACGTTGGCAGACTCGCTTGGCGTGGCCGACCGCGTGCGGTTCTTGGGTTGGCGCGACGATCGAGAAGGCCTCTTGGCTGCCGCTGATGTGTGTCTTGTTTCGTCCCGTCATGAGCCCTTCGGCAATGTCATCGTCAATGCGTGGGTGGCAGGAACCCCAATCGTGGCTGCTGCCAGCGAAGGCCCCAGTTTCTTAATCGAGTCTGGGACGAACGGTATTCTCGTTCCAGTGGGTGACCCGGTCGCGATGGCTGCGGCAGTTGGTAAACTCCTTCGTGACTCGTCTTTTTCGCAGAGTCTGGTGTCCGGGGGACGATCTAGCGTTGCTGAGTCGTTTTCAGAAAATACGGTCGTGTCTGCGTACATAAGTTTGTTTGAGCGGCTCATTGAGCGGACGGAACAGCCGTGAGCATGCATCACGAGATTTACCTCTCTCGTAGTTCCGGGCATAGTTGATCCCATGTCAGATGCAGTAGACGAAATCATTCAAGACGTAGCAGGCGGCGGTGAGGTGCGTAATCACCTCGGCCTGATCGCGGCAATGACACGTGAGTTTACCGCGACCCGTGATGCCGACGTTATGGCAAAGACCGGCCTTGAGCGGATCATGAAATATGTCGGGGCTGAAGCGGCCTCTCTCTTTCTCATTGATGACAACGGAAAAGAGTTGGTCTGCTCCGCCTGTGCCGGCCCTGTTGATATTACGGGACTTCGCATCCCGTCTGATGCTGGGATCGTTGGGCGCGTTTATAATGATCGCTCAGGTCAGATGGTTCGTGATGTCTCGAAGGATGCTGACTTTGGCGCGATGGTCGACGAACAGACGGGTTTCACGACGAAGTCGATTTTGTGTGCTCCGTTGTCTCTGGGTGACGACTGCCTTGGATGCATTGAGATCATCAACAAAAAGAGTGGTGACGGTCTCTTCGGTAGCGATGATCTGACCCTCCTTGAAACGCTTGCCGGTGCGGCGACGCTCGCCATTCATAACTTCCGGCTAACCCAACAACTCGTGACCCAAGAACGCGAGCGCCACGAACTTGAGTTGGCCGCCCAAATTCAGAGACAGCTCTTGCCGCCAGCCGGAGGTCCTGAGTTTCCAATCCATGGCATCAACATGGCTGCACGCAGTGTCTCGGGCGATTTTTACGATATTTTACCCCTTTCTGACGGGCGCATTTGGTTCAACGTGGGTGATGTATCCGGTAAAGGCATGAACGCGGCGCTTCTTATGGCCAAGACATCAAGCCTGTTTCGGTGCCTGGCCAAGGCGACAGAGAACCCCGGTCGATTGTTTGACGCGATTAACAGTGAGTTGTGTGAAACCGGCACACACGGAATGTTTGTGACCATGGCGGGCGGGCTATTTGATCCTTCAACGGGAAAAATCCTCATGGCCAACGCTGGGCATGAGCCACCGCTGCTCTTGGATGGCTATGGCGAACAATTCACGTTTTTTGAGGCTGAAGCGCCACCACTTGGCATCATGGCCGGGATCGCGGGCCCAGAAGGGTATCCCTCACAGGAAATCGATCTCGCCGGTGGTTCGTTCTATATTTTCACTGATGGGTTAACCGAAGCCACGACATTTGGCGGTGGGATGTTGGGTATCGACGGAGCCCGTGCGCTCATTCGTGAGCATGCCGGAGAAAGCCCTGATCTGCAGTTGAACTCGATAACAGGCGCGGTGCGTCTGCCGGGTCAATCCTTGCGTGATGACCTGACCATGGTCGTCATTCAGGATTCTGGGTCGTCCGACAAAAAACCTTCGGGGGCCCCGGTGCCCGAAAGCGATGATGCGGTCTCAGGGCAAATTTTGCGAATACGCGTTCCGGCAAAGGCCGACCGACTTAAGGTTGTCCGTGCCGGTACAGAGCAGGCTGCTGCATTCTGCGGGGCCGATGAGCTATGGACCGTTGATCTTGTCATGGCTGTTGACGAGGCCTGCCAGAACGTGATTCGGCATGCTTACAATGGCTGGGATGAGCCAGGCGATATTGTGGTGGATTTTATCCGCGAGGGGTCCAGTCTGATTGTTCACCTGATGGACTTTGCTGAGCCAGTAGACCAATCAAAAATTAAATCGCGAGATTTAGACGAGGTCCGCCCCGGAGGGCTTGGGGTTCACCTCATTAAATCCGTTACAGATGAGGCGATTTTTGTTGAGCCTCCAACCGGCGTTGGCAATTTATTTAAATTGACCAAACGTCTATAGAACACGCTAAACTCCGGTTTAACGCGAGGGGGATTCATGGCGTTAGAAATTACAGAAAAAGACGGGGCGACGGTTGTTGCTTTGTCCGGTGACGTTGATTTGCAGACATCGCCAGCCGTTCGTCAGGGCTTGTTGGAGTGCTTGGAGACCCCACGACAAAGTCGTGGTCGACATGTCCCAAGTGAACTACCTCGATTCGTCCGGTGTTGCGAGTTTGGTCGAAGCATTTCAGGTATCCCGCAAGAAAGGGTCGTTTTTTGCATTGGTTCATGTCAGTGCGGCGGCTATGCGAGTGCTTAGTTTGGCCCGGCTAGATAAGGTATTCTCGATCCACGAGAGCACCGAGGACGCCCTCGCAGCGAACGAGTGAACCGGTGACCGACCGGGTCTCACATAATCTAGAAAAACTAGGACGAGCTGCAGCCGCTGGCGTGGCCGAAGTGGGCTTTGGCGCGGTTCTCTTTGTCCAAAGCGTTGTCTGGACCCTCGTGGGGTCGAAGCGCGGTCAGCCTGTCCGCCTTTCGATGGTTTTTGAGCGATGCATGGAGGTCGGCATTGCCGCTATTCCGATCGTCACCATGATGTCCGTGACCATCGGGATGATGCTGGCCATTCAAGGCATTTATACATTGGCGACATTTGGCGCTGAACAGCAGGTCACTATTGGTGTTGGTATCTCTGTGGTTAGGGAGTTTGGCCCGCTGATCACCGGCATTCTCATCGCTGGCAGAACCGGGTCGTCGCTTGCTGCGCGCATTGGAACGATGCGAATCAATCAAGAGGTGGATGCGCTGGAAGTCATGGGGGTCGACCCTGTCCGCTTTCTGGTGACGCCAGCTCTGATCGGCATGTTGGTCATGGTGCCGGTACTCACACTGTGGGCAGACTTGGTTATGCTTATTGGTGCTGGTTGGTACATCTCGGTCGAACTTGGCATCAGCATGGGGGCTTATATTGATAGTCTCACGGAAATTATTGTGGTCGACGATGTGCTGCACGGTCTCGGCAAGAGTGTCCTGTTTGGACTTTTGATTACACTTGTCGGTGTCATTAATGGAGCGCTGGTCGAAGGCGGTGCAGAAGGGGTCGGCCGCATGACGACACGGTCTGTGGTTTTAGCTATTAGCGCGATCATTGTGACGGACATGATCTTCGCTTTTATTACGACGCGTTGATATGTCAGAAGCTGCACTCATAGATTCACCCGAAGCCGACACGGACCGTGAGGTCGTCATCGAGGTCCGAGATCTTGTAACCCATTATGGGCCTCGTGAAATCCTCCACTCTGTGAGCCTTGAAGTATACGCCGGTGAAACGCTGGTGATTATGGGCGGATCCGGATCTGGTAAGACCACGATGCTCAATACGCTACTTGGCTTAGTAAAGCCGACGTCGGGGTATGTGCGTTTGCTCGGCCAGGACCTTAACAATATCGATCAGGTTGCCCGCACAAAGTTGCGCCAGAAGATGGGCGTCGCATTCCAAGGCGGTGCACTCTTCACGTCTATGAACGTGCTGCAAAATATTATGTTGCCGCTTCGAGAGCATACTAAGCTAGATGAAACAACCATGCAGATCATGGCGCGCCTCAAGATGGAGGTCGTTAATCTTTCTGGATTCGACGATCTCATGCCGGCCGAGCTTTCCGGCGGGATGATTAAGCGGGCTGCCTTTGCACGGGCAATCGTGATGGATCCACGGGTGCTGTTTTGTGATGAGCCGTCAGCGGGTCTGGATCCCGTTGTGGCGTCGGCGATTGATGATCTTATTATTGATCTTCGTGATGCTATGGGCATGTCTATTGTGGTCGTCACCCATGAGCTGGAGAGCGCGTTTAAGATCGCGGATCGTATTTGTGTTCTAGATCAGGGTAATATCCTGATGGTTGGGACGGTTGACGAAGTGAAGGCCAGCAGTAACGAACGGATACAAAACCTTCTGAATCGAAGAACCGAAGAAGAGATTCTCGATCCAGATGAATATTTACGCCGGTTAACGGCTGCGAAAGACTAGGGGAACAGGGAAGGGGCGCCGGCGCTTAAACGCCGTCTCATAAACGTCATGAAAGATAGCAGTATCAACTATGTCGTCGTCGGCGGATTTGTTTCCGTCATGGTCGTGGTGTTCGTCATCATCATTAGCATTTTGGCGGGGAGCACTGGTGCAACGGACAAGTACTACACTGTCTATAACAACGTCGGTGGTCTGAAGTACGGTACGCAGGTGCTGTATGAGGGGTATCAAATTGGGCAGGTCGACAGCATTGAGCCGATGTTTGACGACGATTCCGTTCAGTTCCGAGTGAATATCGAGATTGACGAAGGCTGGGTGATTCCTGACGACAGTGTGGCAAGGGCAACTGTGTCCGGTTTGCTGTCCGCGATGACGATTGATATTGCCGGTGGTGAAAGTACACAGCCTCTTTTGCCTGGAGCTCTCATTCCAGGTGTGGCGCCAAGTAACTTCTTTGCGGCCTTGTCAGAGATAGGGGCCGAGTTTGGTGACCTTAGTCAGAATTCAATCAAGCCGCTGATCGAGAATCTGAATTCGTACGTCACTCAGATTGGTGATGCGGCAGTGGATAATGCCGGCCCGATGCTGGCTAATCTGAAGACAATTTCCGAAGACCTTAATCGCCAAGTTCCAGAGATCTCTGCGAGCTTCACGCGCACAGCGAAATTGATTGAGACAGATGTGCTGAGTACAGAAAATCGTGGGAACCTTAAATCTGTTCTTACGAATTTTGAGACAGCGTCCTCCGATATGGCTGGTTTGGCCTCCGAGCTTAATGAGACTCGGACTTTGATTCATGAGTCGGTTGTGTTGATCAATAACGTTGTTACAGAGAACTCCACGGATGTGAACGATGCGGTTAAGGACCTTCGCTATACGTTGGCAACGATCTCACGCACCATCGACGATATTACTGGGAACTTAGAGGCAACCAGTCGGAACTTTGCAGAATTTAGTCGTTCTATTCGGCAAAACCCTGGCTTGTTGTTGGGCGGGTCACCGCAGCAAGATGAAGCTTTGGCCAATGGCGGACGATAAGGGGGACTTATGAAACATTCATTTCTTATCGCCGCTGGACGCCGCGTCATTCTTTTGAGTGTGGCGGGTACGTTGTTTGCATCGTGTTCGTCAGCACCGGTCCCCACGGACACTTATTATAATTTGACGGCTGGAGCCGCTGTTTCATCCAGTGGAACTGCACCCATTGAAGGAACGGTTGAAGTGCCGCCCTTCCGTGCGGAAGGTGTCGTTAATGAGCGAGCTATTATTTTCCGTCAGTCAGATACGACCCAAAAGCAATACACCTATCACTACTGGTCTGAGCCGCCGTCCATCATGCTTCAGCGGAGCTTGATCGATGCGCTCAGAACGGGTCGAACCTTTGATCAAACTGCAGCGCCGGAGTTTCGTGCTGATCGAGACTATGAAATCGTTGGAACCCTTCGCCGCCTAGAGCATGTCGTGGGTGGTGGTGGCACCGTTGTTGTGGAGTTCGATGTTGGTTTGCGGCGCATCAGGGGCAATGAGTCTTTACTGCTGAAGACCTACCGGACGGAGCGCTCAGCGGGCCGTGGCGTGGCCAGCGCAGTGTCAGCCATGAGTTCGGCGCTCGATGAATTGCTAGCTGAAATGGCGAAAGACATCGCGGCAGCCGCTCGATAGGGCAACTTGGTCTATCGGTAACAAGGGTGTCCTTGTGGTTGTTCGGGTGGTCACTCCCCGCTAGTATCCGCGCCTTTCCGGCCCTCGGCACAGCCAAGGAGTAATCCGTGCGCTTCCAATCAACCCGTGGCCAGGCTCCAGAGCTTGGTTTTGATGATGTTCTTCTGACCGGCCTTGCGCGGGATGGCGGATTATATCTGCCTGTGACTTGGCCAGAGCGCTCTGCGGATGAATGGCGCGCTATGCGTGAGTTATCCTATGCGGAGCTCGCGACAGTCGTCACCCAGCCATTCTTAGCTGGATCATCCATTGAGGCGGATCTGCCTGAGATCATGGAAGAGGCCTACAGCGCGTTTGATCACCCAGCTGTTGCACCAATGGTTCAGCTCGGGGCGAACACGTGGCTGATGGAGTTGTACCATGGTCCCACTTTGGCCTTTAAAGACTATGCGTTGCAGGTCGTTGGCCATCTTTTCGACCGTGTTTTGTCTGCTAAGAAAGAACGCATTACAATTGTTGGGGCAACGTCTGGTGATACAGGGTCTGCTGCCATCGCGGCTTGCGCTGGCCGTGAAGCTGTAGACATCATCATCCTGCATCCGAAGGGGCGCGTCTCTGAAGTTCAGCGCCGCCAGATGACGACCGTAGACGCCGCGAACGTTCATAACGTCGCAATTGATGGAACGTTCGATGACTGTCAGGCGCTGGTTAAGTCCATGTTTAATGACCAGGCATTTCGCGACGACCTGCATTTGTCGGCCGTCAACTCAATCAACTGGGCGCGCATTATGTCCCAGACGGTTTACTACGCGTATGCGGCGCTCGCGCTAGGTGGGCCGGATAGACCGGTCGCCTTTGCTGTTCCAACGGGCAATTTTGGCAACGCGTTTGCAGGGTACTGCGCTTCACGCATGGGGCTTCCGATTGCGTCGTTCCTGATTGGCTCTAACCGAAACGATATCCTAACCCGCTACTTTGAGACCGGTGAGATGACGGTCGAGGGCGTGCAACCCTCTTTGAGTCCGGCCATGGATATCCAGGTCTCGTCAAATTTCGAGCGACTACTGTTCGAGGCGTACGGGGGTGATGGCGATGCTGTAAAGCGCTTGATGGATGGCCTGTACCAAAGCGGATCCTATGCGGTGGAACCGTCTGCACGGGAGGCTATCGCAGCGCAATTTACGGGCAGCCGTCTGGATGATGAACAAACGAAGGCTTTTATTCGATCAACCTATGAGACGACAGGCCAGTTGATTGATCCGCATACGGCAGTCGGTGTGCATGCCGCGCAAAGTTCGGATTTAGATCCTGCAATCCCCAAAGTCATTCTTTCGACAGCGCATCCGGCGAAATTCCCCGATGCTGTTGAATCTGCGACGGGAATTCGACCTGAATTGCCGCCATCGATGGCGGGTTTGTATGATCTGCAAGAACGGTGCGATGAGCTTCCCAACAATTTGAAACAGGTGCAGGACTATGTCCGTACCCACAGCCGTGTCTGAGAATCACCTATATGAATAAATCTCCAGGTATGCAGGTAACGACCCTCGAGTCGGGGCTTCGCATTGTTACGGATCCCGTAGCGTCGGTTGAAACGACGGCTGTCGGCGTCTGGGTGGCCGCTGGGACCCGTCATGAAACCATTGAAGTGAATGGGATTTCTCACCTTCTCGAGCACATGGCCTTTAAGGGTACAAAGAAGCGCACGGCCTACGAAATTGCTGAACAGATGGACAATGTTGGTGGTCAACTCAATGCCTACACGAGTCGTGATCACACGGCTTATTACGCCAAGGTTCTGAAGGAAGACCTCCCTCTGGCCGTTGACGTTCTCTCTGACATTTTGCTCAACGCGACAATGGATGAAGAAGAGTTTGCGCGCGAGCAACAGGTTGTTGTGCAAGAGATTTTTCAATCTGAAGACACGCCTGATGACATTGTTTTTGATCGGCTGCAGTCGACGGCTTATCCCGACCAAGCTTTAGGTTGGCCAGTCCTGGGAACGGTTGAATCCGTTAATCGCATGACGGCAGATAACCTTCATGCCTATATGAATCGCAATTACACCAGCGGGGATATTGTCGTATCCGCATCTGGCAGAGTGGATCACGATTCCTTTGTCAGTGGCGTTGCCGACGCTTTTACAAATTTAACTAAGGGCGATGGCCCTCAACCGGTGCAAGCAAAATATGTTGGCGGTGATGTGCGAGAAGCGCGTCCGGTTGAGCAGCTTCATGTTGTTCTGGGCTTCGATGGCGTCGGGTATCACGATCCAGATTATTATCCGCTGTCTGCACTCTCGGTTCTATTCGGCGAAGGCCTATCCTCTCGATTATTTCAAGAAGTCCGGGAAAAACGCGGTCTCGCGTATTCGGTCTTCTCGTCGACAAATGCCTGCGAAGATTCCGGAATATTTACGGTCTATGCGGGCACGGGACCGGACCAAACCGATGAACTTATGTCGGTGTTGACTGACGAAATTAAGAAGATGGCCGACGGTGCATCTGAGGATGAGGTCGTTCGTGCCAAGGCGCAGCTTAAAGCTGGGCTTTTGATGGGGCTGGAAAGTCCTGGCAGCAGGTGCGTTCAACGTGCTCGGCAGATTCTTGTCTACGGGCGTACTTTGGATACGCAGGAAATTATCGAAGAAGTTGAGAATATCGATGCAACGGCCATTGCTGATGCTGCGCAGCGGCTGTTTTCGACAACACCTACGATTGCTGCTGTTGGGCAAATCGATAAGCTTGCAGAATACGATGTGATCCGGTCACAGCTGGCCTAATTCGGCGCAAGTTTGTAAGTGTAAAGTCACCGCCGTTGCGATGAGGTGTGTGGGTGAACCAGAAGCCCCGAGTGAAGACCGTCAACTTAGAGGCTGAGCCTGAACTCAGGGTAAGGGTTACGGCGCGCCATGTGCTCGACGACGAAATCAGAGTCGATATGTTCCTGCATCGCAAGCAACCGGATTTGAATGGAAAGCGGCCAATAGACCTAGCTCAAACGGAAGAGGGGGCCCGCAAAGTTGAGACGCTATTGTGGTCGATCCAGGCGGATAAACGATTGTAGGCGCTTGCGCGGTCGCCGCCCATCTGGTCACATACCGGCCATAATTAAGTGCCGACTCGCCTAAACCACCAGCAGTTCTAGTGTGCCAACCAACACAGATTTTAGCAGGATCAGGAGATCAAAATGGCGACATATTTGAAACGCGGTGCAACAGAAGATGAAACAGAAGCGGCCGCTGCGAAGGTTCGGGATACTGTTACGGATATCTTGTCTCGTATTGGCAAAGAGGGTGATGCTGCTGTTCGCCATTACTCAGAGACGTTCGACAAATACTCCCCCGAGAGTTTTCGATTGTCCGACGCAGAGATTCAGGCCTGTGTTGAGTCTCTTGATGAGCAAACCATCACGGATATCAAGTTCGCCCAAACCCAAATCCGTAAATTCGCTGAAGCGCAGTTGGCGTCGTTGCACGATGTCGAAATCGAAACGATTCCTGGCGTTCGCCTAGGCCACAAGAACATTCCGATCGAAAATGTTGGTTGTTATATACCCGGCGGCCGCTACCCCATGGTCGCGTCAGCGCATATGAGTGTCCTCACAGCTCGCGTTGCTGGCTGCAAACGCGTTATCGCCTGCACGCCGCCGACAAACGGTGAAGCCCATGCGGCGACGATCGCGGCTATGCATTTTGCCGGTGCTGATGAGATTTATATACTCGGTGGCGTGCAAGCTGTCGCAGCAATGGCGTTGGGGACAGAAACCATTGCCCCGGTGGATATGCTGGTTGGTCCCGGCAATGCTTATGTCGCCGAGGCAAAACGGCAGTTGTATGGCCGTGTCGGTATCGACTTGTTTGCTGGTCCGACGGAAACTTTAGTTATTGCGGACGACACATCAGATGGTGAAATGGTTGCGACGGATTTGCTCGGTCAGGCAGAGCATGGCCCAACCTCTCCGTCAATTTTGCTGACGACGTCGCAGCGCGTTGCGGACGAAACAGTAGTCGAAGTTGAGCGCCAGCTTGGCGTTCTGCCAACTGCTGATGTCGCGGGCGTGGCGTGGCAGAACCATGGCGAAATCATACTGTGTGAGAATGACGCAGAAATGTTGAAAGAAGCTGATCGTATAGCATCAGAGCATGTCGAAGTGTTGACCGCTGATCCTGAGTGGTGGCTGAACAACCTCACGAACTACGGCGGGCTTTTTCTCGGTAAAGAAACAAACGTGGCTTATGGTGACAAAGTTATTGGAACCAATCACACGTTACCGACCAGCAAGGCCGCGCGTTACACCGGTGGTTTGTGGGTTGGGAAATTCATCAAAACCTGCACGTATCAATCGTGCACAGAGGAAGCTTCACGTATCATTGGCGAGTATGGCTCGCGTCTTTGTGCTATCGAAAATTTTGCGGGTCACCAGGAGCAGTGTGATCTCCGCGTGCGCCGCTACAGCAAAGCGTAGAGTTTTGTTATGACGTCACCGGTCGCAGTTGTTGGTGCAGGGCTTGTCGGGGCGGGGTGGGCTATTGTATTTGCCCGGGCTGGGTATCCAGTTCGACTCTACGATGGTGATGCATCCATCCGGGAACATGCTCTGGCGGGTATTCGAGCGAACTTGGATGACCTTGAGTCCTTTCAGCTCATTGAGTCGGCTCAGGCTGTCATCGACAACATTCTTGTGTGTGAATCGTTAGAGGATGCCGTTCGCGGGGTGTCTTACGTCCAAGAATCAGTTTTCGAAACGGTACCCGTAAAATCAGAGATCACGGCTGCACTTGATGCTGCGTGTGACGCGCATGTCGTAATCGGAAGCTCGTCGTCCGGTATTCCAGCCTCTGCGTTCACAGAAGGTCTTGCGGGTCGTCACCGTTGCCTAATCGCCCATCCGGTGAATCCACCTTACCTCGTGCCATTGGTTGAGCTTGTTCCGGCGCCTTGGACAGACCCTGCCGTCGTTCAGTCAACACATGACCTTATGACGGCCGTCGGCCAAGCCCCGATCCGTATCGAACGTGAGGTCGAAGGTTTCGTGCTCAATCGCCTTCAAGGTGCGCTTCTTAATGAGGCCTGGGCGTTGTTTGAGGAAGGTTATGCGTCCGCTGAGGATATCGACAAAACCGTATCTGAGGGGCTCGGCTTGCGTTGGTCGTTCATGGGGCCATTCCAGACGATCGATCTGAATGCGCCTGGTGGTGTCGCGGACTATGCGGAACGTTTAGGTCCGCTGTACCACTCCGTTGCACAATCACGCACAGAGCCTAAACCTTGGGGCAAGGACCTCATTCAAAATGTCGAGTCTGAGCGCCGCAAAGTTTTATCTAAGCAAGACCTTGCCTCCAGACGAGAATGGCGCGACCGTCGCCTTATGGCCTTAGCGGCTCACAAGAACAAAGCCTCGAAAGACATGGGCGAATGATATGACAGACACGGCGTCTCCATTTGATTTAACCGGGAAAACAGCCCTTGTAACGGGCGCGTCAAAGGGCCTTGGAGCGGGCTGTGTCATGGCTCTGGCGAAGGCGGGTGCAGATGTCATTCTCATGGCACGGAATGCTGAGTCGCTGGAGGTCGTCGCGGCGGATGTTCAGAGTCTCGGGCGGACCGCGCATGTGGTGGCTTGTGATGTCACAGATACGGCTGCCATACAGGCAGCAATTTCTAACGGTCCTCCCGTGCATATTCTTGTTAACAATGCGGGCACCAATATTCCCGAGCCACTTAAAGATGTTACGGAAGAACATTTCGATACCATCATGAACATTAACGTGCGGGCCGCCTTTTTTGTCGCACAGGCGGTTGCTGCCCGGATGCTTAAAGAGAAAATCAAGGGCTCCATTATTAATATGTCGTCTCAGATGGGCCACATAGGTGCGGCTAATCGCACGGTTTATTGCACGTCAAAGCATGCGATCGAGGGGCTGACCAAAGCCATGGCCGTGGAACTAGGTCCGAACGGAATCAGGATCAACACGGTGGCGCCGACGTTCATCGAAACGCCTTTGACCAAACCGTTTCTGAGCGATGCAACGTTCATGGACTCAGTCTTGAAACAAATCCCTCTTGGACACATCGGTCAAATCGAAGATGTCATGGGGGCGATTGTATACTTGGCGTCACCCGCCGCGCGCATGGTGACTGGATCTTGCTTAAAAGTGGATGGTGGTTGGACGGCACACTAATCGTGTGCCCTTGAATAGGGTTAGGCGTGTCCGGCTTCGCCGACCAACATCGCAGGGCTGATCCCTAAGTTTTTAAGAGCCGTATCCCATTTAGCATCATCTTCAGTGGCCCATAATAGCGCTGCGTCCGACGGAATATTGAGCCACGCGTTGCTCTTAATCTCTTCATCCAATTGGCCTGCACCCCAGCCCGCATAGCCAAGCGCCATAAGGCTTTGCTTCGGCCCGGTGCCGTAGGCAATCGCCTTTAGGATTTCCGTGGTTGCGCTGAGTGCAACGGTATCGTCGACCACAAGTGTGCCATCCATTTGGTAATCAGATGAATGCAGGACAAATCCGCGCGCGGCTTCGACTGGGCCGCCACAATGCACCGTAATGCTGTCACAGGTCGGTGTTGGTTCAATACCCATTTGTTCAAGGATGTCCGGGAAAGATAATTCTTCTAGGGGTTGATTTACAACGATACCCATGGCGCCTTCTTCAGAGTGCGCGCAAATATAAATGACTGATTTGTCGAACCGAGGGTCGCCCATTGTCGGCATGGCAGCTAAAAACTGGCCAGCTAAGTATCCCGGTTCCGATGAATTGCGGATCATATTTAAATTATCGGTCTGCAAACAAAGCAAGGCAAGGGCCGCTGGCCGAATATTTTTCTTGCATTTTTGAGTGACACGCTGCGGCTTAGTGCGTACCAAATGTATTGATGAAGTAATAAAAGAGTTCCATGCGATGACAATTACCGTTGGAGAGTCACTGCCGGATGTCGGGGTCTTCTTAGCTCAGCCAGAAGGTCCGTCCGCAATTTCGACTGGTAGTCTATTCGCTGGAAAGAAAGCGGTCTTATTTGCTTTGCCAGGGGCGTTCACGCCGACATGTTCTGCACGTCATCTCCCTGGTTTCGTTGAAAAGGCAGCGGCGTTCAAAGAAAAATCCGTCGACTTTGTCGCGTGCCTTTCGATCAATGATGCTTTTGTTATGGCGGCATGGTCTGCAAAGCACAATGCCAATGACTCCATCACCATGATTGCGGATGGTAACGGTGAATTCGTGCGAGCGCTTGGCCTTGATAGGGACATGACAGAACGTGGAATGGGGATGCGGTCGCAGAGATTTGCAATGATCGTTGAGGGTGGGGTTGTTCGTCACCTGTTTATGGAGTCGCCTGGTGGATATGGCATCTCAAGCGCGGAAAGCGTTTTGACCTACGTTTAGATTGTCCCCTACGCTGGAAAACTACTCTCCGTGTTGAATTTTTTCTGCTTCCAAACGGGCGAGGTCATCAACACGTTCATTCTCTGGATGCCCGGCATGCCCCTTTACCCATTGCCATGTGATGGAGTGGCGGGCCTGTGCTTCATCAAGTTCGACCCAAAGCTCGGCGTTCTTGACTGGTTTCTTCGCGGCTGTTTTCCACCCACGTGCTTTCCAACCTTTGATCCACTCGGTAATGCCTTTTTGGACATACTGACTGTCGGTATAGACGGTGATCACGCTAGGCCGCGTGAGTGCGTTTAACCCTTCTACGACAGCCTGCATCTCCATCCTGTTGTTGGTTGTGTCAGGGTGTCCTCCTGCCAGCTCTTTTTCGGTTCCGTTGAATCGCAATAATGCACCCCATCCGCCGGGGCCTGGATTCCCCAAGCAGGACCCGTCGGTATATAATTCAACCGTCATTGGTTCATCGTTACTCATGACAATCCGTATGCCCCTCTATCCGTCACACTTTGGTGAATCCTTAGTTTCTGAAGGTATTCTTTGGGGTCCTTTGGTTTGACGGGTGCGTCCTCTGGTGTGTTCACCCAATCAAAGAGGCGTGTCAGTAAGAATCTCATTGCTGCGCCCCGCGCCAGCAACGGCATCATTATTTTTTCGTCATCTGACAACGGCCTGACCTCTTGATAGCCGACAAAGAGATGTCGTGCCTTGGTTAGGTTCAATGTGTTGTCATCCTCAAAGCACCATGCATTAAGACAAACAGCAAGGTCGTATGCAAGAAGGTCTGTGCAAGCGAAATAGAAATCAATAATACCGGAGCAATCGTCTTCCAAAAAGAAGACGTTGTCGGGGAAAAGGTCTCCGTGGATAACTCCAGTCGGTAGTGACTGCGGCCAGGTAGTTTCCAGGTGGTCAAGTTCACGGGCAATCTCAGTTGATAAGTCTACGGCGACTTTGTTTGCTTGGTCCGAGACCGAATCAAACAATGGTCTCCATCCTTCGACGGAGAGGGCGTTTGGCCGGTTTTCCGCAAAGGTTTTGCCTGATCCATGCATGCCTGCTAACGCTCGACCCGCGCCTGCACAGTGGTTCGGTGTGATGTGGCGTGGCCACGCCCCGTGCACGAACGTGATGATTGCCGCGGGGCGGCCTGCCAGTGTGCGCAAGGCTTCGCCATCCCGGGCCGCGACTGGCACAGGGCACTTTACGCCGCTTTCGGAGAGGTGGTGCATCAGCTTTAAGAAGTAGGGAAGGTCAGTCGGGTCGACGCGTTTTTCATACAAGGTGAGGATGAAAGGACCCTGGTCGGTACGAAGGAGGTAATTTGAGTTCTCGGCGCCCTCCACAATGCCTTCGTATGAAACGACCTCGCCAATGTCGTAATCGCCCACGAATGTGGCAAGTGCATCTGTATCGACTTCCGTGTAAACGGCCATCGATTGAAATCCTCAGGCGCTGAGTGCGCGGGGTAAATTGAATGTCACATTTTCGTCTGCGACTTTGATTTCTTCGATCTTTACCTCGAACCGGCTCTTTGCAGCATCAAGAGCCTCATCGACTAGAATCTCGGGTGCCGACGCGCCGGCCGTTATGCCCAAGGTTGATCCGTCTTTCAGTGCATCCCAAGGAATCTCGCTCGCGCGTTGAACTAACACTGATTTAGGACACCCTGCCTTTAGCGCAACTTCGACCAGCCTTTTGGAGTTCGAAGAATTTGGTGCGCCTATGACAACCATTACGTCACACTTTTCGGCTATAGCTTTAACAGCGGCTTGGCGGTTGGTCGTTGCGTAACAAATGTCCTCTTTGCGTGGAGAGGCGATGGATGGGAAACGTCTCTGAAGCACGGCAATGATTTCTGCGGTGTCATCGACAGAGAGAGTCGTCTGAGTCACGAAGGCAACGTTATCTGGATTAATCGGTGTTACCGTTTCTGCGTCTTCGACAGTTTCCACAAGAATCATAGACCCCTCTGGAACTTGCCCCATGGTGCCGATGACCTCTGGGTGATTGTCGTGTCCGATCAAAAAGGTTTGAAGGCCTTTACTGTGATGACGTTCTGCTTCCACGTGAACTTTCGAAACCAAAGGGCATGTTGCGTCGATGTAATAGAGGCCTCGAGATTCGGCAGCTTCTGGAACTGATTTTGGGACGCCGTGGGCGGAGAAAACCACTGGAACGTCGGCAGGGACTTCGTCCAACTCTTCAACGAAAATTGCGCCTTTGGCCTCAAGGGATTCGACGACAAAGCGGTTGTGGACAATTTCATGGCGGACATACACGGGTGCGCCATGTGCCTCTAGGGCCTTTTCAACGATAAGGATGGCGCGATCGACTCCGGCGCAAAACCCTCGGGGTCCGGCAAGCACGATGGAAAGGGCGGGCATGGTCATAGACTGAAGAGGGTCCAGGTAGTTGCTGGTGGTCTAGTTTATCACGGTGAGGCCCGCTATTGTGGCCTCCAACGTCCTGGATGGTGCGCGAAACGCTGCAAAACAGCCCAAAACGTGCTTTCCAATACCAGATATATTTATCCTGCAAAAGGTTGAACGCATGTCAGAGTCGTCCAATTCCGAAGCCCAGCCGATTGTCGCCCAAAAAGCGCCCTATGCGGTTGAGGTTGAGGCAGGAAAAAAATACTGGTGGTGTTCCTGTGGCCAGAGCACGAAACAGCCATTCTGCGATGGGTCTCATAAAGGGACTGATTTCACCCCCCTAGAACATGCGGCGGATAAAGACGGCACTGTGTATTTCTGTGGCTGTAAAGCGACCACACGTGTACCTATGTGCGACGGCAGTCACAGTAAACTTTAGACGGGTTATCAATCTCTTGCGTTTATTCACCGTGAATCCAAAACATATCACCTCACTTGGCATCATGACCGCAGCAGCGGTCCTTATATCGGCCTGCTCGTTTGAGCCAGTGCCGCCGTGCCCTGAGATCCGCATCGACGCAGCGACCGCAAGCTTGACGGAGTTTAAGCAAGGGTCGGGTCGCGCGCTTGAAGACGTTAAGTATCAGGCGGAAATTGTCTCCTTCGAAGGCACATGCCAGTTCGATGATGGCGGTGTAGAGGCTGTCATGGATATCGACATGATTGTCACGGGTGGCCCAGCGGTCCAGCCGGGCTCGGTAGACCTTTACTACTTTGTCGCGATTCCAAGGTTCTTTCCTAATCCAGACGGTAAAAAGATCTTCAATCGCACCTATAAAATTCGGGCTGGTGGTGCACGGCGTGAGCGAATCACCGAGTCGAATGTTCGTATTTTTCTCCCCCTGGAAGACCGTCTGACAGCGGCTGGATACGACATTTATTTAGGGTTTCAGCTCACAGATGAGCAATTACGGTACAATCGTAGCCGGACTCAATAACCAGCGTTGACCTCTCCCAGCGAGTCAGTCTAAGCAGGGCGTCCCGCTACACCCTAGTGGAAGAGTTCGGATTTTGCCCTAGGCATTGATCCGGCGCCGAAGGAGCAACCGCCCTCGGAATCTCTCAGGCACACGGACCGTTAGGGTAGGGGACTCTGGAAAGTAGACAGGTGGTCTTGGACCAAATGTCTCACCGACGGGGAAAGCTGGGCGACTTCGGAAACCCGGCCAAACTCTCAGGTTTATCGACAGAGGAGGGTGTCGACCACGGTGAAAGCCGTAGCTGACACGATTCTGTCTGTGCGATCAAAACCTGGAGAGACCCAAGTGCCCGATTCGGCCGCCAACGATACGCTTCTGACAACACCGCTTGATGCGTTGCATCGGTCTCTAGGCGCCAAGATGGTTCCTTTTGCTGGTTACAGCATGCCGGTTCAATACCCTCTGGGTGTGTTGAAAGAGCACCTTCATACCCGCGCCGCAGCCGGTTTGTTTGATGTCTCCCATATGGGCCAAGCCGATCTCGTGGGTGACGATATTGCGATCGCCCTTGAGGCACTCGTGCCGGGCGATCTCCAGGCATTAAAGCCTGGCCGCATTCGTTACACGCAGCTCCTAAACGACGACGGTGGCATGATTGATGATCTGATGGTCGCGGTTCCTGTCGATGGCGCCACTAATCGCCTCCATCTGGTCGTGAATGCCGGCTGCAAAGATAAAGACTACGCCGCGCTGCAATCGGCTTTGGGAGACCGCGCCGTCCTCGAGAAGAAAGACGCTCACGCGCTGCTGGCTCTGCAGGGCCCTCTGGCTGCGTCGGTGTTGGCTCGGTTTGATGCCGATTGTGCGGAAATGCCATTCATGTCGCTGCGGCCGGTCACTGTTAATGGCGTCGATGTCGTTGTCTCGCGCTGTGGGTATACGGGCGAAGATGGCTATGAAATTTCCGTTTCACTTGAAGACGCGGAAGCTCTGGCCAAGACGCTTCTCGATCAGCCTGAAGTCGAACCCATTGGTTTAGGTGCTCGTGATTCTCTCCGGCTTGAATCTGGCCTCTGTCTTTACGGTCACGACATCGATGACACGACGTCGCCGATCGAGGCCGACCTTTTGTGGTCGATTAGCAAACGTCGGCGCGCCGAAGGGGGATTCCCTGGCGATGCCCGCATTCTCAAAGAAATCAATGAAGGTACATCCAGAGTAAGAGTTGGCCTTAAGCCAATAGGCCGAGCGCCGGCCCGGGAGGGTACCGTTATTGAAACACCGGAGGGTGATGCCGTCGGTGTTGTGACATCGGGTGGTTTTGGTCCGACGGTCGAGGGACCGATTGCCATGGGCTATGTGGCGTCCGCTCAGGCTAAACCGGGCACCCGTCTTCATCTCATTGTGCGTGGCAAAGCTCTTGAAGCTGATGTCGTCGCCATGCCGTTCGTACAGCAACGTTATTACAGGGGAACCAAATGACCGATATTCGTTACACCAAGGAACACGAGTGGATTCGCCTGGATGGTGATAGCGCGACCGTTGGGATTACCGACTACGCCCAGAGTCAGTTGGGCGACATTGTTTTTGTTGAAGTTCCCGATGAGGGCAAGGCTGTCACCAAAGGCGCTGAAGCGGCTGTCGTTGAATCCGTTAAAGCCGCGAGTGAAGTGTACGCGCCAGTGTCTGGCACAGTGACACAGGGTAACGCTGTCCTCGGTGACGCGCCGGACACGGTGAATAGCGACCCTGCCGGAGATGGCTGGTTTTTCAAGATGACCCTGACGGATGCGTCAGAGCTAGACGGACTTATGGATCAAGCCGCCTATGACGCTTACCTCAAAGACTGCGACGCTTAGGAGTTCTCGTTATGCGTTATCACCCCCTCACGGATGCAGATCGTAGCTCCATGCTGGCGACTATTGGCGTTGAGTCCGTCGATGCCTTGTTTGCTGAACTGCCTGCTGGAGAGCCTTCGTTTGACCTGCCTAATCAGCAGAGTGAAATCAACGTCGAGCGCGCTTTGAATGCCTTTGCTAAGGAGAACCTCTCCTGCGCCGATGCGCCGTCTTTTCTAGGCGCTGGTAATTACCGTCATCACACACCTGCATCCCTCGATCATCTCATTCAGCGTGGTGAATTCCTCACTGCCTATACGCCGTATCAGCCAGAAATCAGTCAGGGCACGCTACAGACGATCTATGAATTCCAGTCCCAGGTTGCACTGATGATGGACATGGAAGTTGCCAACGCGTCTATGTACGACGGGGCGACGGCGTGCGCCGAAGCTGCGGCCATGGCTTGCCGTGTCACCAAGCGCAGTCGGGTGCTGATGTCTGGCTCTGTGCATCCGCACTACCGTGATGTTACGCAAACCCAATTGAAGCACCTTGTGTTAGATATCGAATGTTTGTCGCCAGACCCTATTGGAATCGAAGACTTAATCGGACGCGTCGATGACAGCCTTTCTTGTGTTGTCGTGCAAAACCCAGGGTTCTTCGGGCACCTGGTTGATCTCACTCCGCTGTCTGAAGCCTGCCATGCGGCGGGCGTTCTGTTGGTTGCCTGTGTGGCTGAGCCGGTCTCCTTGGGGCTCGTTACCCCACCAGGGGCGATGGGGGCTGATATCGTGGTCGGTGAGGGCCAGTCTCTGGCTGGTCCCGCGTCCTTTGGTGGGCCTGGTGTGGGGCTCTTCGCGACGCAGGAAAGATTTGTCCGTCAGATGCCCGGTCGTCTGTGCGGCGAAACTGTTGATGCCGATGGGCGTCGCGGCTTTGTGCTGACGCTGTCCACGCGCGAACAACACATTCGCCGTGAAAAGGCGACGTCGAATATTTGTACCAATTCGGGCCTGATTGCCTTGGCGTTCACCATTCATATGACCTTGCTTGGTGAAGCCGGTTTCACACGTTTGGCTGAAGTGAATCACGCCAACGCTGTCACACTGGCGAATAAGCTGGGCGCTATCAAAGGCGTGAAGGTTGTCCCACAAGCCTTCTTCAATGAGTTTTCGATCACGTTGCCAAAGCCTGCTGCGGCCGTCGCCGAGACATTGGCGCAGAAGGGCGTGCTTGGCGGTGTGCCCGTGTCGCGTTTCTATCCGCGCTATGAAGAGCTTGAAAATGTTCTGCTTGTCACAGCGACAGAACTGACAACGGAAGGTGATATGGACCTGCTGGTTGAAAGCCTCACGGAGGTGCTGTCATGACCGATTACACAAACACAACGTCCGGTAACCGTGGTTTGGTTTTTGAGGAACCGTTGATCTTCGAACTGGACTCGGCTGACTCCACGGGTGTCGACCTCGATGCGCCAGAGCATGACATGGACCGGCTTGGTGGCCTGCGCCGCCGTGGTCCCGTTGGGCTGCCTGGGTTGTCCGAGCCAGAAGTCGTTCGGCACTACACGCGTCTGTCCCAGAAGAACTATTCCATTGATACAGGGTTCTATCCACTCGGCTCTTGCACCATGAAGCACAACCCGCGCCTGAACGAGAAGATGGCGCGTCTTCCTGGTCTTGGTGACATCCATCCATTCCAGGCTGAATCCACCGTTCAGGGCGCCTATCAGTTGATGGATACGCTGGCCACATGGCTTAAGAAACTCACGGGATTACCTGCTGTTGCCCTATCTCCGGCCGCTGGAGCCCATGGTGAGCTTTGTGGCCTGATGGCGATACGCGCAGCTCACCAAGCTGCGGGTAATGATGATCGCATGGTCGTTTTGGTGCCTGAGTCTGCCCATGGCACCAACCCTGCGACGGCAGCCATCTGTGGTTACTCTGTTGAATCCATTCCGGGCAATGGCAATGGCCGCGTTGACGTTGACGCCCTGACGGCGCGTCTCGGTCCAGATATCGCGGCTGTGATGATCACCAATCCCAATACCTGTGGTTTGTTTGAGAATGAAGCCAAAGTCATAGCCGATGCTGTTCATGCCGCTGGCGCATATTTCTATATGGACGGCGCGAACTTCAATGCCATCGTTGGCCGTGTGACTCTGTCTGAGCTTGGCGTCGATGCCATGCACATCAACCTCCACAAAACTTTCTCGACACCCCATGGCGGCGGCGGTCCAGGCGCTGGCCCGACTGTGCTGTCAGACGCGCTCGCGCCATTTGCTCCGGTGCCTTTCCTTGTGCACGATGCAAATGGGCTACATATGGCCGAGCATGCTGGCGACAAAGACGCGCCCCAGAGCTTTGGTCGCATGAAGGGTTACCACGGCCAGTTCGGTGTGTTTGTGCGGGCCTTGTCATACATGATGAGTCTCGGCATCGACGGCCTGCGCGAGGCTTCCGGCGATGCGGTGCTCAATGCCAATTACCTTCGTGTTCGTCTGTCAGAAGAACTCACACCTTCTTACGATGGCATTTGCATGCATGAAGCTTTATTTGATGATCGGTTCCTGAAGGGCACTGGTGTTTCAACGCTGGACTTTGCAAAATCCATGATCGACGAGGGCTTTCACCCACCAACGATGTACTTCCCTCTGGTGGTCCATGGGGCGTTGCTGATGGAGCCGACGGAAACGGAAAGCAAGGCGACGCTGGACCAGTATTGTGAGACCGTGTTGGCGCTCGCCCGCAAAGCGAAACGGGGCGATGCGGCGGAAGAATTCCTCTCTGCACCGCACCTCACCCCACGCCGACGTTTAGATGAAACCCAAGCCGCCCGTAAGCCTGTGCTACGCTGGAAGCCAGAGCCGCTCAAACACGCGGCGGAGTAGGGGCAAGAAAATGGACCCAACCCAAAGCAGTCTCTTCCGGGCATTGTTTGGGTTGCTGTTGGTGTTATGCCTTCATTTGGGATTCGATGGTTCTGCAGCTGCGACCGATACAGCGTTCGTTGGCGCAAGACTCTATCCAGCGCCAGATGCTGCGCCGATCGAGAATGGCGTCGTCGTTGTATCGGACGGTAAAATCAAAACCGTTGGACCGGCTGATCAAATTGCTATTCCAGAAGGCGCAATAATTATTCGTGCTGACGGCAAGACCATCACAGGTGGCCTCTGGAATTCCCACGTACACTTTAATTTTCCACCTCTGGACCGATTAGAGAATGAACAGGTTGCGAGTTATGTGCGTGACATTTCTCTTCAATATGGATTTGTTCATGTGCTTGATACCGGCTCGGCGCCGGGTGTGTCAGCAGAACTCAGGCGGCGCATAGACACTGGAGAAATGGCTGGCCCGACAATTCTGATGGCGAATGGATCGCTTGTGCCCAAGGGCTCTGCGCCCTTCTATGTACGTCCAACAATCATGCCGGATGTAGCGGTGCCCGACAAAGCCCAAGAGCAGGTTGATCTCATTCTCCGCTCTGGTGCGGAGGGCGTTAAAATTTTCTCAGGGTCCATTGTAAGCTTCACGAATATAGTCCCGATGGATGTGGAGTCTGTGCGCGGCATTGTCGACGCAGCGCATAAGCGCGCGATGTTTGTTGTTGCGCACCCAACTAACAATGCTGGAGCCTGGGCAGCAATTAATGGCGGTGTCGATATTCTGGCTCACACATTCCCCCAGCAAGGGTGGGATCGATCCATTCCCCTGGTCATGCTTGAAAGAAATGTCGCGTTGATCCCAACTCTAAAGCTCTGGCGCTTTGACGGTGAGCGGTTCGGAACACCTGAGGCCGTGATCGTAAATTCCACCCGTGCTGCCCAAGAGCAACTCGCCGCTTTTTCTGATTTGGGTGGCCAAATCTTGTTTGGCACTGACGTTGGCTATGTCACCGATTTCGACCCCACCGACGAATATCTCTTAATGCAACAGGCCGGATTGTCGTTTGCGCAAATTCTCGCGTCACTGACGACGGCACCTGCTCAACGATTTGGCATGGCTGACCGCACAGGAAAAATGGAAGTTGGCATGAATGCGGATCTAGTTGTTTTCGACGAAGATCCCGGATCAGACATTACTGTTTTCGCAGAGCCTAAAGTCGTTGTTAGACGTGGTCAGATAGTGTTCGAGCGCTAGAAGAAACCGAGAACATGCTGAGGAGCGAGAGCCATTAATTATTAGTCATGGAGCAATGTAAAAAGCGACCCGATTTCTTGTGCCAGTTCAAGGTTCTGAAGCACCCGCTGCATACCGTAATTTTTCCAAGTATTTTGTCTGTACCGGAAAGATGGGGGCGTTAGCATTCAGCTTCCTGACGACCACTGATATTCCGGTCTCAGTTGGCGCATCCTGCAAACGTTTAGTCGGGTGTAAACTCCATTTTTCTACATCCAATCCATCGTTTTTTGTACCTACTATTTCGCTGGCTAATTTATGACCATTTTGAACGTAGAAATCGTAGTAGAATGTTGGAGAGAAATTATAGAAGCCATGATTAATGAGCACTAATGGATTGTTATGAATAATGAAGCCCTTAACTTTTGCCATACTCAGAATGTTAGTCACCGCCTGAGCGACATTAAAGCAGTGCTCCAACGTACCTCCATCATACACGATGTCGTACTTACACTTTAAATCTTCTGAAACAGGATGATTGAGATCACAAATAATTTCTCCGCCCCGAACCTCTTTAATATCTATGATGGATAACTCAATACCAAGGCGGCTAAAAAAAATCATAAGCATCTGGTATCTTGTCAATGAAGCGAGTCATGCTGTGCCAAGCTATGATTCGGTCTGAGTCGTGCCTGATCAACAGATCATTGGCTGTTTCCTTTCCAAACAACGACTCCATTCTATCTTCTGAAAGCACTATGTCCGGATAACCCAAAACCAGCATCTTGACGGGACGGTCAGGCAATATTTTTGTTATTTGAAGTATCACGTCTAAGGTGAAGGCGTTTACTCCCATCGTCATCGTTCCTTTTATGATGTTAGTTGTCTTCCAGAAAGTTACCCTATCCCTCAACCTAAGTCCGGTAATAAAGATTCGGTTCCTCTATGGGAACGTGCTTTAAAATATACGGCTAACGTGGACGGCAGATACAGTCGAAAAAATTTCGCGATAGTTGAGGTGCAGAAAGATTACCCCCAATTTTTATCCAGAAAAACCCGCCGTTAGGTAGGGCTGGTCCTGTGTTTGTGTAGTTAGATTAAGAACTGGATTGAGCTATACCAACTTGGCGCATTGCCGGGGCATTATGCGAATTCGTCAGCTTTCTATTACTCTACCGGCTTCACAAAGAACAACGTGAAGCGGTCGCTTTCTCCAATCGCCATGCTCTTTATACGCTGGGCCTCGTCCACGTTGGGCCAGCCTTCTTGCCCCAGGTAACGTAGCGTTGGTGGCAAGCGCCAAACACGCCCCTCGTAATCTTTGTCGTCCATTGGATTGTTATTAATGTCGCTGCTTGCGACGAGCTGCCAGCCAGCCTCTTCAGCGATCTTGATCGTGTATCCCTCGTTGACGTAACCGGTTTCGGCCTTGGGGTCTTGCCTGACCATTGGGTTTCCACGGTGTTCGACGATACCCAGGTGTCCGCCAGGCTTGGCAGAGTCGTACATCATTTTCAGCATACGATCGATGCTGCCCGATAACATCCAGTTGTGAATGTTCCTAAAGGTCAGCACCAGATCAGCTGTGCCTGGCTCAATTGGCACTAAGTTTTCTCCGGTGATGCCCGCTATTTTCGCATCGCCGAATATGTTTCTGTTGGTCTCAATGAGGTCCTCGAGACTCTCGTAAGCAGTAGCCGAGCCCCCGCCTGTACTGCGGTCCCACATCGATGAGACGTACTGGCCGGTATTCGCGACAACAGGCGCAATAATTTCCGTGTAGTACCCGCCCGTCGCATTGATTTCTAAGACGGTCATGTCTTCTTTTAGGCCGAAAAAGGTCAATGTTTCGTATGGGTTGCGATAGGCGTCTCTTGCTTTTTTCTCTTCTGAGCGGTGCTCACCTGCAAGAGCATCACGTAACCGCATATCCGTGGACTCCTCACGGTGGCCGTCTGCGAGTGCGATTGATCCGAAAAGTGTTGTAGCCAGCGTGATGCCGCCGACCAAAAACTGCCCCATAGGTTTCATGTGCGATTCCTTTTTTGAGAATGGTCGTTGTATGTCCGCAGAGCGTACTACAGGGAAAACGCGTAGGCGAGAAGGAGCCCGAGTACGTGGTCGTTCTCTCCATTCTCACGGCTATAACGGTACCCGAAATCGAGTGACGCACCCGAGTTCCAGGCATAGCCAGTGGACGCCTGAAACCTATGGTCGTTTGTGTTTATTCCGCCAGCCACGTGGGTTGTTCGAAAGGTGACGCTCAGGGCTGCATTCCAAGCGTTCGCAAAATGGGCGGTGCTCCCTAGCGTGACGTATGACTGGTCATCCGGGCCACCTTCCACATTCTTTAGGAGTGCCCCTTCGAGGATGATGTCTAAGTCTGCTGAACCGAGAGGCACTTGGCCGAATACAGAGCCGACGAATCCATCTTCTCGCTCGGCAAGGATGTCATACTCACCATGGGCGTGAGAGCGGTATGCTACGTGGTATCCAAAACCTGATGTGTTCAATACATCTTCACCAGTCAAAGACAGGGTAAAGGACGAAAAGTCTTTGGTGTTTGTGGTGCCACCGTCAGCGAGTTGCACCCGGCCTCGATCTTCAACGAGGGACCCGCTCAGAAACGACCGATCCGCGTGGTAGAGGCTGCCATAGAGTGTGTGAGTTCCAGATACGTCGTTGCCAAATGATCGGTTTGCGGCCAATCCAATTTTCTCTGTGACTTCGTAGTCTTCGGGAAAATCGGCACCCCAAATGCCGGGTGCCAAATCCCACGCGGTTCCAAAAGCCGCATTAAATTTACCGGCGTGGAGCGACCAATTGTCGCCGTGATAGGCAAGGGTCAGTTCTTCGGCAAATATACCATGATCTTCAAACGTAGAATTGGTGCCGGGCGCTGGGTCGTCTAACATTTCCACAAGGATTACGCTTTCTATGCCCAGTCGGTCCGTGAACGCTAGGGATAGCCCAGCCTCTATTGTCGTAAAAAGAAAATTTGATTGTGGTGTGCCACTGTCCGTGCCGACACCATTTTCGTATTGCAGTTCTGCGACAATATCTGCCGATAAAGATGGAAATTGGTCTGCGTACGCTGGGTGAAAGCCACAGTTGATCAGACCAACAATGGACAGGGCGGTGACCCTCTTAACGCGGACAGCGTGTAAAAAAAAACTATGAACAATATTCAAATCGTGGCCCCTCCCCAAGCACCCAATGAAGACGCAAGTAGGATGTGTATTCAAACCTAGATTTCGCGCGTGTCTGTGAAGCGGTCACGTGTGGATACAAAAAAAGCCCCAGCGTAATGCCGGGGCTTTTTAGTGTGAGATGTCTAGGCGCTAGCGTATTTAGCCAGCGTCAAATCAAGAGATCGACTTAAGCTTGGTCGAATTGGTCCAACGTCATGACCTTGGTCCAAGCTGCCACGAAATCACGCACCAACTTTCCATGGCCGTCGGCCTGGGCGTAAACCTCACTTAAGGCGCGGAGTTGCGAGTTTGACCCGAAGACCAGGTCGACCCGTGTTCCAGTCCACTTAACATCACCGGAATTGCGATCTGTGCCTTCAAATACATCTCCAGCATCAGACTTGGCGCTCCATACCGTATCCATATCCAGCAAGTTGACGAAGAAGTCGTTGGTCAACTGACCTTTCCGCTGGGTGAAGACGCCATGTTTTGCGTTACTCGCGTTGGCCCCTAACACGCGCAATCCACCAACAAGCGCTGTCATTTCAGGTGCACTGAGCTTGAGCAGTTGCGCTTTGTCGACCAGCATTCTTTCTGCTGGCACGGTGTAGGCCGCCTTCTGGTAATTGCGGAAGCCATCAGCTTCCGGCTCCATTACGGCGAAGCCTTCAACGTCAGTTTGCTCCTGCGTTGCATCTGCGCGACCAGGGGTGAAGGGAACATCGATTGACTCACCGGCATCCTTCGCTGCCTGTTCAATCGCTGCACAGCCACCCAGCACAATCAGATCAGCCATCGAAACTTGCTTGCCGCGACGGGCGCTGTCGTTGAAGTCTGCCTGAATGCTCTCAAGTTTAGTGAGCACCTTGGAAAGTTGCGCTGGGGTATTGGCATCCCAATCTTTCTGCGGGGCAAGGCGTACACGAGCGCCATTGGCACCGCCGCGATTATCAGACCCGCGGAAGGTTGAGGCCGAGGCCCAAGCCGCAGACACCAGATCACTGACCGATAGGTCGCTGTCCAGAATCTCTTTCTTGAGATTTGCGATGTCCTTGTCGTTGATCAGTCGGTGATCAACGGCCGGGATCGGATCCTGCCAGATTAAATCTTCTTCTGGCACTTCTGGGCCGAGGTAGCGGCTTTTTGGACCCATGTCGCGATGTAATAGTTTGAACCACGCCCGTGCGAAGGCGTCGGCAAACTGGTCTGGGTTTTCGTAAAAGCGACGTGAGATCTTTTCGTATGTCGGATCGAAGCGCAGCGACATGTCTGCTGTTGTCATCATCGGCGGCGCGACCTTGGATGGATCGTGGGCATCGGGGATGAGGTTCTCAGGCTTTGTATTAATCGGCACCCATTGTTGCGCACCGGCCGGGCTCTTGGTCAGTTCCCAATCATATTCGAACAGCATTTCGAAGTAGCCGTTGTCCCATGTCGTTGGGTTTGGCTTCCATGCGCCTTCAATGCCACTGGTCGTGGTGTGTACGCCCTTGCCGCTTTCAAACCGGTTGATCCAGCCGAAGCCCTGCTCTTCAAGTGGAGCCGCTTCT
Source organism: uncultured Rhodospirillaceae bacterium (assembly GCA_943787205.1). Lineage (GTDB taxonomy): Bacteria > Pseudomonadota > Alphaproteobacteria > Rhodospirillales > Rhodospirillaceae > WLXB01. Next base: position 47,103 of record CALSLN010000007.1, on the reverse strand, counting down.
GGTTCAGCGCCGACGAGTGACGGGTCACCCGCGCCGTGTGCTTTACCGAAGGTATGACCACCGGCCACGAGGGCAACGGTTTCTTCGTCGTTCATACCCATGCGTCCGAAGGTCTCGCGGACATCCCGACCTGAGGCGACAGGATCGGGGTTGCCGTCCGGGCCTTCAGGGTTCACATAAATTAGACCCATCTGAACGGCCGCCAGTGGGTTCTCCAGGTCACGGTCGCCACTGTAGCGCTCGTTGGCTAGCCACTCTGATTCCGCACCCCAGTAAATGTCTTCTTCTGGTTGCCAGATGTCTGCACGGCCGCCGCCGAACCCAAAGGTTTTGAAGCCCATAGATTCCATCGCAACGTTGCCCGCGAGGAGCATGAGGTCGGCCCAGGAAATCTGGTTGCCGTACTTCTGTTTAATGGGCCACAACAGACGGCGGGCTTTATCCAGATTGCCATTGTCAGGCCAGCTGTTAACCGGTGCAAAACGCTGATTGCCGGTGCCGCCGCCGCCACGGCCATCAGCTGTGCGGTATGTGCCGGCACTGTGCCAAGCCATGCGAATGAACAGGCCACCGTAATGACCCCAGTCAGCCGGCCACCAATCTTGGGAGTCGGTCATGAGATCGGTCAGGTCGGTCTTAAGTGCGTCGTAGTCTAGTGTCTCGAACGTCTCGGCATAGCTGAAGTCCCCATCCATAGGATCGGAGGCCGGAGAGTGCTGATGCAGTACGTTGAGATTGAGCTGTCCTGGCCACCAGTCCTGGCCTGAGAGGGCACCACCGACGGTCGACCCGGTTGCATTGTCCATAGAGGGCGCTGCAGCGTTCACTTGTCCTGTTGCGCCGGCGGCCGCGAGAGCGGTTGTGGCGGCGAGAACGTTGCGACGGCTGGTCCCCGTGTGTCCTAGGGGGCATTTTGATTGGTTCGACATGGCAATCTCCTTGAATTGAAATCCGTAGATCAGCATCCAGATGGCCACCTAAATTTTGCCAATCTCAATGCTGCTAGGGACCAAATATACCGGGGTGATTTTGGCTGTCAATTAGTTTTGAATTATTCTAATTAAAAAGTAGGGTTCGTGAGGTTTAGTCGTATTCGTTTCAAGGTGGCGGCATAAAAAAAGCCCCAGCGCAGTGGCCGGGGCTCTTTAGAAATTTTTAGATGGAGCTGACTAATTCAGGTGGCCCGCCAAATCCTTGATGGATTGATCGACTAGCGCATCTTGCTTGCCGTCATTCATCTGATCCGTAATCAGCTTTTCTGCGGCTGCCATAGCAACGTCGACCGCTGTATTCCGAACACTGGCAATTGCCTGCGCCTCAGACTGCGCAATCCGTTCCAGCGCCTGTGTCTTGCGGCGCTCAATGGATTGCTCCAGGTCTGTCTGGGCCTGGGCTCGAAGACGTGTTGCTTCTTCTTTTGCCTGGGCAACGATGCTTTCAGCTTCAGAGAGTGCGTCCCCGCTGCTTGCGCTGATAATCAGCGAGCAAGGCTTGGGCTTCTTCGCGAAGCTTGCGGGCTTCTTCAATTTGCGTCCGAATTTTGTCGGCTCTGCCGTCAAGAGAAGCAGAGACGCTCCGCATGATGGGTTTGGCGAGAAAGCCAACAACGATGACAAAGGCGAGGCCAACCCAAAAGGAGGGATCCGTAAACATTAGGCGTTCCCCTTCATTGCAGCGCTGACGGCAGCTTCAGCGTCGCCGCTGTTGACGTCCAGACCTGCAAGCCGACTGGCAGCATCCTTAGCTGCATCAGCGGCGATAGAGGTTAGGCTGCTCATGGCTTGGTCCCGTGCCGCAGCAATGCGCTGCTCAGCATCTGAAATCTGAGATGTCAGTTCCGCACCAATCTCTTTGTTGCGGGCCTCAGCAGCTGCTTTGGCATCGCTCGTCACTTTATTCATCAGTGTCCGGGCTTGCTCGCGGGCGTCAGCCATTGCGGCTTCGTAGTCCGCCAAAGCCTGTTCTGCTTCGCTCTTTAAGCTCTCTGCACGATCGAGGTCATCTTGGACCACACGCTGGCGCTGTTCCAAGATGTCGCCGATGCGTGGAATGGCAAATTTAGATACCACCCAATAGAGGACGACAAAGCAGATCAGCAGCCAAAAGAGCTGAGATGAAAAAGTCGACGGGTCGAACTGTGGCATGACGCCTCGCAGGCTTTAGGAAGTCTTAGGTCCCGCCACTCAAATGAAGTGGCGGGAATACGATTTCTGCTCAGGTGAACAGAACGATCAGCGCAATAACCAGCGCGAAGAGCGCGGTCGCTTCTGACAGAGCGAAGCCGAGGAACGCATAGGTCCGCAGTTCGTCCTTCATAGATGGGTTTCGTGATGCGGCGGTCATGTAGTTGCCGAACACAATGCCCACACCGACACCGCCACCGATAACACCGATAGCAGCTAGGCCAGCACCAATCATTTTTGCAGCTTCTAATTCCATGGTCTTTGTCCTTCCTTAGGATGATGTCTTAAGTAATACGTTTGTAAAAAGCGTTGGCTGTTCTTAGTGCAGATGAACAGCGTCGTTGAGATAAATCGTTGAAAGTAGCGCGAATACATAGGCTTGGATCAGCGCGACCATAATTTCCAGCATGGTTACGGCTCCAACCGCCAAGAACGGAACGATACCGAAAACGCCGAGCGAAATTACGAAGCCGGCCAGTACTTTCAGCAACACGTGGCCCGCCAACATATTGGCGAACAGACGCAGGCTTAAGCTTACTGGGCGGATGAAATACGACATGATTTCAATAGGCACCAAAACGATGGCGACGGGGAGCGGCGTACCAGCAGGGCAAAACAGGCGGAAATAGTGGAGGCCGTGCGTTGCGAACCCAATGATGGTTACAGCAACAAAGATAAACACTGCCAAAGCCGCGTTAACCACGATGTGGGATGTAAAAGTAAAGCTGTATGGCAGCAGGCCGAGGACGTTGCCGAAAAGAATAAAGACGAACAGGGTGAAGATGAACGGGAAGTACTTCATGCCTTCCTTGCCAACGTTCTCTTTGACCATGCCAGCAACGAACTCAAACATCAGTTCGCCGATGGACTGGATACGGCTAGGGACCATTGTCCGTTTGCGCGTCGCTGCCCAAAACAGGGAGAACGTGCAGATAACAGCTAGGGTCATAAACAAAGCAGAGTTGGTGTACGAAATATCGTATCCACCAAGATTGAGATCAATCAGCGGTATGATCTCGAACTGCTCCATTGGGCCGTGGGCGGCTTCGCCACCATGCTCTTCGGTCGCCATGTCTACTCGTTCGCTCCGCTATCTTCGGTTCGCGCCAGTTTGGCGCTCAACTCTTTATCTTCAGCCAGTTTGTCTCTGGCCTCTTTCTCTCGCATCGCCCGGCCAAAGCCGACCGCTTCATCTAGGCCTCTGGCGATGCGTAGCACATTCATAATGCCAGCCGCGAAGCCAAGAAACAAAAACACGATCATAAAAAGCGGAGTGGTCTCGGCCCAGTTATCGATGAAATAGCCTATTCCAGCGCCGACAGCGACGGAGACAACCATTTCTATTCCGATGCGGAGACCTTGGCCCAGCCCGCTTTGTGTTCCACGCCCACGTGGGGCTGATTCCTTATCCGTTTTACCTCGAGCAGCTTTGAGGCGGGCATTAAACTCGTTCAGCGGGTCATCTGGTTCGTTAGCCATAAGGTCCTCAAAGACCGTGCGGCGTGTTCCGGAGTCACCGTTTAACTGAACAATTAGGGTTAAAATGCCCACCCATTGAGACGATCGAAGCTCGGGCCGGAACCGGCCTGTTGCAGCGCAAAATCGGGCGCACAATAGGAATGACCTGTACCTCTGTCAAGGACGAACGGCCGCTGAATTCTGGGCTTTTTCAGCGATTCCTGGCGCTTGGACGCTGGGCCCGCGAATGACCTTCGTTCCGAGCGACAAATCAGGCTGTATCGCGGAAGGATTCAGCCTCATTCAGGTTAACAGAGACCAGCTTAGAGACCCCGCGTTCTGCCATTGTGACCCCAAATAGGCGGTCAACTCGGGCCATACTCATGCGATGGTGGGTGACCACGACGACCCGGGTGCCTGTGGCTTCTGCAATCTGGGTAATCAAATTGCAGAATCGGTCCACGTTTGCATCATCTAGCGGGGCGTCAACTTCGTCGAGCACGCAGATTGGGGCTGGGTTAACCATAAACACGGCAAATAGCAGGGCAATGGCCGTCAGGGCTTGTTCCCCGCCAGAGAGAAGCCCCAGGTTCTGCATGCGCTTACCCGGTGGGCTGGCCATAATTTCAAGCCCAGCTTCAAGAGGGTCTTCCGCGTCTGTCAGGGATAAGTGAGCCCGACCACCGCCAAATAGGCTGGTAAACAGATTTCGGAAATGACCATCAACCTCCTTAAAGGACTGCAGCAAACGCTGGCGCCCTTCGCGGTTGAGTGAAGAAATGCCATCGCGCAGACGGGCGATGGCGTTGATGAGGTCTTCACGCTCCGTATCCATGGTTTCCATCTGTTCGCTAAGCTCTTCACTTTCTTGCTCAGCGCGCAGGTTGATAGCTCCCATATTATCGCGTTCACTGATCAGGCGTTGCAGGCTCTTTTCAGCTTTTTCAAGCGGGGGTGCTTCCTCGTCGTCTTTGAGGCGTGTTTGGGCGCGAACCTCAGACGGCGCACAGCCCACTTTTTCTTCAATTGCGGCGGCTAACGTTTCGATGGTCTGCTGCGCTTGGGCGACGGCCGCCTCACGACGAACCCGCTCTTCACGAGCAGTCGAGGCGCTTTGCTCCGAATCGCGAAGCGTTTTGTTTGCGTCGTTGAGCACTGTTTCGGCGCGCGTCAGAGCGTCCATCGCTGCGCTGCGCTCTCTTTCCGCCGTTTCCAACTGGATCATCAAAGCTTGGCGCTGCTCAGCCAAAGCTTCCGGTTTGCCAGCTAAGTCTTCGACTTCCTCAACCGCTGACCCTTCACGTTCCAGTAAGGCTTCGAGCTGCCGCTCTGCTTCGTCGCGGCGGGTCGACCATGACCGGGTGTCTTCTGCCAAAGCAGCGAGGCGACGTTGGCGTTCTTCTGATGCTCTGGTCAGTGCGTCGTAAGCGGCTCGCGCTTCCATGAGGTCGTTGCGGCGTGTGCCGAGTTGCTTTTGCAGTTCCGTTTGGCGTTCGCGTTCTGTGGTGCCGTCACCCAATTCTGCGAGCGTCGCTTGTGCCGCGCTTTCTTGAGCGCCAGCTTCGTCACGCTCGCCAATCAAAGTCTTGCGTGTTTCTTCCAGGCTCGAGATTCGGCTTTCTAGTGCCGCGGCTAAGCGTTGGCGCTCTGCGAGAGCCGCACGAGCGACTTGGAGTGCTTGCTCAGCGTGGCGCACTGCCGCGCGGAGTTCTTTCTCTCGCTCTGCTGCTTCGGTCACGCTCGTTCTAGCTGCGATGGCCTTCTCTTCGGCAGCCTGAGATGCTGCCTGGCGCGCTTCTATTTCTCCGCGCAGTTCTTTCAGACGGTTCTTATGTTTGAGTCGCTGGGCCGCAGCGCTAGGCGCACCTGATGCGCTCACGAAACCATCCCAGCGCCACAAGTCTCCACCTCTGGTGACAAGCCGCTGGCCAGGTTTCAGGGCGCTATGTAAAGCCGATCCGGCTTCTTTGCTATCGACCAGGCCGACCTGCGACAAGCGGCGCGCCAGTTTCGACGGAGCCTGTACAACCTCACCCAGCGCACGAACACCTTCTGGAAGCATCGGCGGTGGAGCAAATGGAGGAAGGCTAGACCAGTGGACTGGAGCTGTATCATCTGACGCACCACTCAGGTCGTCACCGATGGCAGCACCCAGTGCAGGTTCGTATCCTGGCTCAACAGTTACGGAGTCGAGAATCGGGCTCCACGTTGCATCGGTTTCACGCTCAGCAAGTAGGCCTTCAAGCGCAATCACTTCAGCCTGGACCTTCGCTTCTTCGCCGCGCAATTCTTGCAGCTGATCGCGAATGATTTGGTCTTCTTCTTGTGCAGATGCGCGGGTGGTTTCCGCTTCTTCCCAGCGAGTCCGGGCGGAATCCATCGCCGTTTCGCATTGCTGTGCAGTCGTTTCTTCAGCTTGGAGGTCTAAAGCGGGTTGGGCTTGGACCCGCGTTTCGTCGAGGTGTTCATCAACTTCTTCAAGGCGACGAAGCGCGCGCCCACCGCGCAATTTTGCTTCTTCCGCTTTTTGCTTTGCCGTTGCGCGTGAGGAATCGGCTGCTGCCAAAGCTGCAGATAAACGCTGAATCTCGGCTTCCAGTTCTTCAACGGATTGAGCCGACGTCTTAAGCGTTGTGCGTGAGTGTTCCACGGAGTCAGCTTGGCTTGCTTGGGCTTCTTCGAGATCAGATTGCTCGCTAGCAAGGCGCTCAATTGCGCCGCGCGCATCTGCTGTGCGCCCTTTTTCTCGTGCCATGTCTTCGCGCAATTGTGCGAGACGTGTTTCGGCAGCCTCTTGAGCGGCAGCCAAGCGCTGCTCTTCTTCGTCAATCTGTTCGCGGGCAAGGTTAAGGCGCTGAACTTTCGCTGCCTCAGCCGCTTCTGTTTGGCGCAGCGGAGGAACCGCTTCAGCCGCGGCTGCTTGAGCCGTTGTTGCTTCTGCGACCAAACCGGTTTTAACGCCAACAGCTTGTTCTGCGATGGCAAATGCCTCGCCAGCGCTGGTTAAGTTTTCTTCAGCTGCCGTCTGTCGAATGGTCAAGACCATGGCATCGGCCGCTCGGATGGAATCCGAAATCGTGCGGTAACGAGCAGCTTGGCGTGCTTGCTTCTTTAGGCTTTGGAGCTGGGCATCGAGAGCTTGGATGACATCATCAAGACGCTCGAGATTTGTTTCTGCGGCTTTGAGGCGAAGCTCTGCTTCATGACGGCGACTGTGAAGGCCAGTAATGTTCGCGGCCTCCTCTAAGAGGTGCCGCCGCTGGTTTGGCTTGGCGTTGATGATTGCACCAATGCGGCCTTGGCTGACCAAAGCCGTTGATCGAGCGCCCGACGACAAATCCGCGAATAGAAGCTGGACATCTTTAGCGCGCACGTCTCTGCCGTTGACTCGATACTGCGACCCCTTGCCGCGTTCGATGCGTCGTGTGACCTCTAGCTCATCTGAATCATTGAACTGCGCCGTCGCTTTACGTGATGAGTTATCCATCATCAGGCTAACTTCAGCGATATTGCGTGCTGGCCGATCTCGGGTGCCGCCGAAGATCATTTCATCCATCTCGCCGCCACGCATTTGCTTGGCAGACGTTTCACCCATCACCCAGCGCAAGGCTTCAACGAGGTTGGACTTGCCACAGCCGTTCGGACCAACGACACCCGTCATGCCCTTTTCGATGACAAGGTCAGTAGGGTCGACAAAAGACTTAAAGCCGGTCAGGCGCAGCCGGGTAAATTCAACCAAGGATCAGGTCTCCGTAAAAACGTTCTGGTACGGGTGGGGTAAGTGAAAAGGAAACGGGGCGATTAAGAGCCCTTTTCCTCAAGCTTCTCTTCAATGATTTCTGCCATGTAGTCAAAGCCTCGGTTGCCTTCTATTTTCACATCTTCAATAAAAAATGTCGGCGTGGATGCTATTTTGAATTGGTTCGTCGCGGCTTCTTGGCCTTCACGGATCGCATTCATAATGTTTTGATTTTCCAGGCAGGCGTTTACGTCGTCTTCATTCAGGCCAGCAAGCTTTGCGTATGATGTCAGGGGCTCGATAGGGCTCTCCGACATAACCCAAGTGCCTTGTTGGCGGAACATGACGTTGAGCAAGGCTTGCCCTCGGTCTCCGTCAGCACAACGGGCGAGCATCGCTCCGGCCATGGCTAATCCATCAAGGGGGAAGTCACGAAACACGAGCCGGACCTTGCCAGTGTCGATGTAGGTCTTTTTGAGTTCTGGCAGGACTGTGTTGTGAAAAGACGCACAATGACTACAGGTAAGGGACGCATATTCGACGATCGTCACGGGTGCCGCCGGGTCTCCATAAATCATCTCGCGGTAAACGGGGCCGTCAGAGTCAGCGACTTCTCCGTCAGTGGCTTGCGCAAGCTGTTCCGACTCGGTCGATGAGGCATCGGCCGTCATTTCAGACTCGGTTTGAGCAGCCGGAGCCGCAGAATCCTGGGATTCCTCTTCGGCGCAGGACGCAGTGCCAACAAGCGCAAGAGATAGGGCGACGCAGCCAAAAGCGGCAGAAGCAAACGATTTCACGGTAATTCCTCACTATATGATGTGGGTATAACGCATCTAACCCACAAGGTGTTGTGTATTTTAGGCGGGCTACCCTATGCGCTGCAAGACCTTGGACGCGCGCTCGGATAGGTAAAAACTGAAGTGTAGCGGCGGTATGAGTCGCTAAAGCGGGTCAATCTTGCAAGGAAAATTCACCCGTTGGCTGAAAAAGTTGCCAAACCAATAAATATTAGGAGCACGCCTCAGCAAAGAGATTTCTTCTGGTTTTATGTTCCACTATTTAGATAAAAATTAGAAAACTATTCCAATCCCATTGTGCTAGAGATTTGAGGGCTATTCTTATTGGGGTGCTGCATTCACTCTTCTAGGATTCGCACAGCGTGATTCTAATAAGAAAGCGTAACCAGGGAAGGGAGACCCCATGACACGTCCGAATTTACCTCGGGCTCGGTATTGGACAGCGGCCGTCATCACCGCCGTTGGACTGACCTATGCCGGAGCAGATGCTGAGGCCCGTACATTGGATCTAGACGATCCTAATGACGTTATTCTCGTTGAGCAGAAATTGAATTGCTCGCTGAACGAAGGCGAAACAGTTGTCTATTGGTGGAAGGGGTCTGCCTATAGCCGAGTGCCGGGCGAAAAAGATCGCCTCTTGTTTAATGTCGAAGGCACGAACCTCCGTGCGTGCAAAAACTTTGAGGACAAGGACCGTGGCCGCGGCTACCGTTCGGTCTCTCGCGAAGTGCTGTTTTATAAAGACCCAGAGACCAATGAGATTCTACGGACATGGACAAATCCATGGACCAATGAAGACGTAGAGGTCATGCAGGTGGCCAATGACCCCGTGAACATGCGCAGTCCATCCTATGCCTATTCCAAAGAGGGTAAGGGCCGCACGTTTAATGCAACGATTGTTGGGAACCGTGTTTTCACAACGGGTGAAGCGCCGTTGTTTTATGAAAACCCGTTAGCTGGCGACTATCAGGATTATGTCGGCAACAAGTACCATGCCATGGAAGCTTTGAATTCTTACGTCTACAAGGATGACCTTCTCGACGGGGATAAAGCGAAGTTAGAAAAATACGTTCTATCTTGGGCTCGGTTCTCCGATTGGCTCCCATGGATGAAGATGCGCGGTCGCACAGGCATGATGATCTTCTCCACCGTTGGTGGTCGTGTTGATAGCTACGATGATCTGCCTTCAAGCCTTAAGGATGAAATCGAAGCCAACCATCCGACGTACAAAGTGCCGCCCCCAATTGATGATGACCGATCAAACGTAACCAGCTGGGGCGACTTCAAAACACAGATGGAAGCGCGCCGTGCGGAAAACGGCGATAGCAAAGGAGGGATGGAAGAATGAACCGCCTTACCAGAACATTCGCAGCCATGCTTTGTGCTGCTGCTCCGCTTACTGTTAGCGCACAACAGCTTGATCCGAATGATCCCGAAGACGCTATCCGGATCAGCATCAAGCAGAACTGTTCTCTTAAAGAAGGAGAGGACACGATCTATTGGTGGCACGGTAAGATGTATAGCCGCCGTCCCGGTGAAAAAGACCGCCATCTTTTCAATATGCAAGGCATGAATGTTCGGGCCTGTGACATCTTGGAAGACCCTAAGCGCGGCTTAGGCTATCGATCGGTCTCTCGAGAAGTGATGTTCTATCTTGACCCGGAAACGAACGAAGTGGTCGACACTTGGGTGAACCCTTGGACGAACGAAGAGGTGCGCATCATCCAGGTCGCTAATGATCCGGTGAGCATGAGCATTGATCGCCCATCCTTCGCCTACGATGAAGACGGCAAGCCCAAGGCGAAGTTCAGTAGCTTTGAACACAATGGGTACTACCTGAATGGCGGCGGGGCAGCTCGTCTGTTCTACAACAACCCGCTGGCAGGTGATTACCAGGAGTACGTCGGTGGCACGTATCATGCCATGGAGTTCGGCACAGGCGCGTCTCCGGTCGATGATGTTCTCGACGCAACGGCTGATCACGTCATGGACCGCGTCATTTCCTGGGCGCGCGTATCCAAGTGGTTGCCGTGGATGAAGATGGGTGATCGCGACGGCGTGGCCGTATTCCATACCGCCGGTATGCGTCTTGATAGTTGGGATGATCTTCCAGATGTCGTGAAGAACGAAATCTTGGAGAATTATCCTGAGTACGTGACAGCGCCGCCTCTTGATGATGACCGTCCCAACGAAACATCATGGACGGTGACTCAAAAAGCGATCGATACATGGCGCGAAGAAGACGCTGAATAAGACTCATTATATCTAACGAAGAAAAACGCCCGGGTTTGTTGCCCGGGCGTTTTTTTGTTTGCGTAAGTTTTTGGTTCTTACTAGCCGTCGGTTCTAGCCCAAATATCTTTGAGTTGTTGATGAAGTTGCAGGGGATCAAAAGGCTTTACGATCACATCAAGCGCACCCAACGCTTTGTAGCCTGCAATCTCAGCCGACTGCACTTTGGCCGTCATGAAGACGATGGGAATGTTCATTGTGTCGTCGCGTGCACGCAGGCGTTTTAAAACTTCCGGACCGTCCATGTCGGGCATCATCGCATCCAACAACACAAGATCGGGAGCAAAATCAGCGATACGTTCTAGCGCGTCTTGTCCAGACGCGTAGCTCTCCACGGTCAGTTGACCTATTTTTTCCAGCGACATTTTCGCGATCGCCCTAATGTCAGGTTCGTCTTCGACGTGAAGAACTTTTTCCAAATCCTTAGTCATCTTCTGGCCTTGTCTCTCAGTTAACAGGTGTTTGATTTCTGTCATGCCGTTGTATGGCAGACATGACACAGGCAGCGAGGTCTTCATTGCTCGTCCGGGATTTCTGTAGAACGTCCGTTACTTTCGCAATGTCGATGGATTGATCGAGGTCGTTGGCCGAGAACACAACAACTGGAATGCAGGCGCCAGTCTCAGTTTTTAGGTCGGGCAATAGTTCTTCTCCCCGCCCATCACCTAACGCGAGGTCTAAAAGCACGAGGTCAAACTGCTTGCGTTCTCGTTTGAGGATTGTGCGGGCTGCTGCGAGGCTTTCCGCGCGCACAATCTCAACGTCCTCTTGTAGAATCTTGTGGACAATTTCGCCGACATCCCCGTCGTCTTCAACGTGCAAGACGCGTGGCTTGCCGCCATTTTTCATGGCTAGACAGCCCCGTAGGATTTTCTTTAGGGCTTCGATATCCACTGGCTTTCTGATCCAACCCGCCAGATCAATTGCGCCACCTTCAAGTTCCGGTAGATCTTCTCGTTTACGACCTGAAACGATGACCACAGGCACGTCACGGTTTTTGTCTGATTTCGTGATGTCCTCAAGAAGGTCCACCCCGTTCGCTCCGTTCAGACCGATATCGAGTGTTATCGCATCGAATTTTTTCTCATCAATAAGCTGTTGCGCCCGTTCGAAATCTAAGGCGACGTCTACAGTAAGACCCAACTGCTCAAGGATAATGCGCAATAATGTCGCAGCATCTTGGTCGTCTTCTATGACAAGAGCCGTGCGACCAGCCGTCACCACTGTTTCTTCAGGGACGTCTGAGACAGCTTCAGGCAGATCAAAGTAGAACGTTGACCCTTTCCCGATTTCGGAATCGAAGCCAATCGTCCCGCCTAGTCGCTCCATAATAGTTTTGCAGATGCTGAGCCCTAGGCCTGTGCCGCCTTTTTTACGGGTTGCTGAGGAGTCCGCCTGTGAGAACTTGCCGAAAATTGAAGACCTAAATTCGTCGGATATTCCAGGGCCATTGTCTTTGACCATGAATCGAATTTTTCGGCCGCGCCGTTCAGCACCAATCCCTACCGTAGACCCTTCTGGAGAAAACTTAATCGCGTTGGAGAGAAGGTTGGCGAACACTTGAGCAATCTTATCGTTGTCCCCAAGAACACGGATGTTTCTGATCGGAGACGTGATTTCAATATCAACTTTGTTCTTGTCGCCGAAGCCAGCATTCTCAGTAACGGCTTGAGTTAAAAGCGCCATTGCATCATGCGGTGTTATGTCAAAGTCCATTTTACCGGCTTCGATTTTTTTGAGATCAAGAATGTCATTGATCAGCCGGACCAATCTGTCGCTGTTGGAATAGGCGATGTCGATCATGCCAGTCACATCTTCGGGAACGTCGCCAACGGCTCCGCTCCTAATAAGGCCGAGAGATCCCATGATGGATGTGAGGGGCGTCCGCAGTTCATGGCTGACTACAGAAATAAACTCGTTTTTCACTCTGTCGATTTCGCGCTGTTCGGTGACGTCGCGATTAACGGATATCCGTCCGATAAGGCGATCGCGATCGTCGAACATGCCAGTCGTCGTATTTTCAAAAATACGAATCTCGCCGTCTTTACGTTTAATCTCAAATTCATTACGCCACACGCCACCGCTACTGGTTACGTCGCGGGCATCTAATTGTGTTGATCCGCGCGTCGTGGCTGAGTCTGCGATCATCAAATCCATAACAGGCGTGCCCAATAACTCGACGCGGTCGTAACCGGTCAATTCTTCGGCCTGCGCATTGCAATCGATAATTTTGCCTTGGGGGTCGGCCAAGATGACTGCGTCCGCAATGTTTTCCATCACCCAGCCCTGGCGCTTCAGCAACGTCTCCGATTTTTTACGGTCTGTAACGTCGCGCACCACGCTGGTGTAAATTTGATGACCATCCAGGTCTACGCTGCTGACTGAGAGTTCTAGAGAAAACTCAATTCCGCTTTTCTTGACGCCAATCATTTCGCGGCCTGCGTCGCCGTCGTTAACATCTTTGTCTCGCAAAGCTTCGCTGACAAAGAATCTCATGCCGCCGCGTTTCTCGGCGTCCGGAAGAAGGCTGCGAAAGTTCTTTCCCACGATCTCAACTTCGTCGTACCCGAAAATTTGGGCAGCGGCTTCGTTGACCGACAGAATGCTTCCTTCTTCATTCAGGGTTATAACGCCGTCGGCTAAGGTTCCCAAGATGGAACTTAATCGTTTTTCTTTAGATTCGACGTCGGCGGCCAGTTCGATAATTTGGCTCATGCTTTCTTCGGTTCGTCGCGCTAAGGGGCAAAAGACGATGAGTCCGACTGCAGCCAACATCGCAACTAAAAGCGTAGCGATAAAGATTTCGGTCCGTAGTGCTATCCGAGTTTTATTGGCGGCCAGTGATTCGTAATGCAACACCATGGTGTCCAAGGACTCAAGAAGCGGAAATTCCGCTTCAACCTGGATGGCAAGAAAATGCCGAAGGGCTGCCTCGCCTCGACTATTGGGTTCATCGGCCAACGCGATCGCCTGGGCAACGTAAGACCGAACGCGAGCGTCGATGTTGTGCGGGGCTTCAAAGTACAGGACCCGTGCCGAAGGCGGAGCGGCGGACAGGATCCCTTTGTCAGGGTCACCATTCAAAAGCGCTTCATGGTCCGCAAGCATGTCGTTGGCGAGCCGTTTCAACGCCTTTGATGCCTCAGAAGACCCTTCTTGAACGCGACGCTGGGCAAATTGAGCGATCCGTTGCTAATACATGCGCTGCTTGCCGCTAATATTAATAATCTCAGCGTCGCCGATTTGCTCGCTCGTTGTAATTGCAAGCATTGTCGTTGACCCAATAATGAGTCCCGCGATGAGAACAAGCGACGTGACGTAGGCAATCGTAAAATTGCGGACCAAGCTGGTAGAAGATCGGGACATAGGGACCTATTCGTCGTTTCGGTCCGAATTGTCGTGTTTACGGGCACTGTGAGCAAGCGCGAATGCTCTTCGTCCCTATTCTTCCGAGGGTTACCGGACATAAAGCCCAGTTAGTGACAAATTGGCTGTTTGTTAGGTGCGGTGCTTAGAACGCGATTGATTATTGTGGGGCGCTAACCTCTGAGGCTTCTGCTTCGCGCTTTTCTCTCAAGGTGCGGCCACGTCCCTGGGCAAGCAGCCGTTCCAAGCCTTCTTCGTCCAGCTTGGTAATGGAGCCAATGGGGCATCGATCCGGTAGTCCACCACCACTCGTCACCAGGATGGAATCGCCACCAAACCCGCACAATCGACCATTGTTTGATGTGAAGCCAATGGTGTGGGCGAACCGCAGATTCTGGCACGGCCGATCAAGTTGCAAATGGTAGGGATGTTTTCGGCTTGGGGCCCAGACAATCAGATTATGTCTGTTAAGGGGTTTCCAATCGTGAAGGGTGCGAAAGAAAATGCACTGATTTGTTGTCTTGGGCAGCGTGTCTGGGAATTGCTCCAGGATGTAGCCTTCGTCGTTAGCGGTCATCGGAGCGCTCTCAGGAGATGCCTCCTGCGCACCCGAAGGAAAAGTTACGGCTGCACAAAGTGCGGCAGTCGCGATAAATAGACTTTTTCTAATGCTGGCCTTTTTCATCATTTTTATTCCTGCCGCTCGCATAGTCCCTGGCGGTCAAAAATTTTCGACGCCACTCAGGATCGCTTTGCGGTTATGCGCCCTAGTACCCTCATCATAATCAAGAATATGGATATTGTAGGGCAGTGCTATAGCACTGCCGCTCTTATTCAGAACGTGTGACTAAAGGAACACAGGCCTAGCTGTCTTTAGAACGTGTAAACCGCAAAGATTCCGCCAACAAACTGAGTTGATGACCCTTGAACAGACACGATTGGACTATTTTTGGCATCTCCGAGTAATTTGGAAACCCCAGCATTCCCAACCAAAGCCCAGCTATCCGAAACTGCATAATTGGCACCAAAGGCTAAGCTGATGTCCTTTAAGCCAGACGTTGCTGTAAAGGCGGTGAGGCCGGAGGCCAGAGCTTGCGCAGCAGTGATACCAAAAAAGGATTCCATATAGCTGCCGTCAGTCCAGGTTGAGCTCAAATTCCCGGTAACCGCGACTTTCTCAGAGCGATAGATTGCGACCCCAAGGTCGCCAATGATGCGCATGCCCGAGTGCCCGCTCAGGATGTCTTTCTGAACACGTAGGCGCGCTCGCATTGGACCGGCAGTGTATTGGCCGAAAACCCCAAGCTCTAAGCTGGTGCCGACATCACCGAGGCCGAGTAAATCTGGACTGTCGGTTTCGTCTCTGCCGAAATCCAATTTGAGCAACGGCCCGGCTTTGAAATTTTCAGTTCTAAATAGGTTCTTGCTACCAAACACATTGACGCGAATTTGGTTGTTATCGACCTGAACCAGATCTTTGTATCGAAACGAAAGCAGCGGTGCGGCTTTGATCTTGTAGTCGTCAGACCCTTCGTAGGCTGGGGTGATCACAGGCCCTAGCCCGATCCGTATATTCGTCACACCGGGCAACATCACGTCAGTGACATCGCTAATAGTCTCAGTGACGTTGCTCAGTAAGCCATCGATGGATTGAGCCTGCGCTTGAGACAGACTCAAGCTCATGGCCGCGGTTGCCAGTGCCAGACGAACGCGCATTGTATCCCCTTTACCTCAGACCCGTTTCCTCGTCAGAATCATACGGTAAAAGCCGAGTCGCGTACAGATTCTGGACTAATTTCAGCCTATTTGCGGTCTTTGAGGCGTGCACCAAGCCGCGCCAGGGCTTGTTTCAACGAGTCAGACCTCATGTCGCCGATCTCAGATTCCGCATCAGCCAAGGCGTCTGCAGTAATCGTTTTCGTTCTTGGGATGGGGTTGGTGACATATCTCTGAGGCAATGGCCCTTGGTTTACCTTCACCTTATTAATTGTGCCTGGCCCAAGAAAGTTGTTCACGCGCTCTATGATCAGCGGGGTCTGAGGCTGAATCAGCACGGCAGCGCCACCACTCTCCACGCGCAAATGCAACGTCCCATTGGTCCGCGCGCCGCGGTCAAATTGAACCCGCTCCGGTGCCGTCGAAGCGGCCAATTCCGAGCCAACTATTTCCGCCCACCGTCCAATGACCTGCCCTGCTGAGAAACCTCGTTTGCCAAGGACTGGGCGAGCAACGCGTTCTGTCAGGGCAGCGATACCAAGCAGCCCGCGGGAGGTGCGGTCGGCAGCCGTGGTTTTTCCGGATGCTTTTCTTTTTGGTGTTTGGCTCATAGGGTCCAGTGTATCTCAGTCAAAGCACTTTGTGCGCGCCTGTACTTTAAATAGATGGATATTCGTCAGGCATGGCAACTGCAAGAAAACCCAATCCGAAGCCTGACGATTTGCTCGCTTGGTATGACAAGCATCGTCGGCGTCTTCCATGGCGGGCTTTGCGTAACCAAACGGCTGACCCATATGCGATTTGGCTGAGCGAAATCATGCTGCAGCAGACCACAGTCGCCGCAGTTAAGGCCTATTTTGAGAAATTCATGAAACGCTGGCCAACGGTCCAGGATCTCGCGGCCTCGGATCTCGATACTGTGCTGACAGAATGGGCTGGCCTCGGGTACTACGCCCGGGCGCGTAACCTTCACGCCTGCGCGAAAATGATAGCCGAGGAGCATGATGGCATTTTTCCAGATACGGAGGAGGCGCTGTTGGCTCTGCCTGGTGTCGGCGCATACACAGCCGCAGCAATAACAGCCATCGCCTTTGGGAAAAAAGCCGTCGTGTTAGACGGCAACGTCGAGCGGGTGATGGCTCGTCTTTACGCCGTGCAGGAACCGCTGCCAAAAGCAAAGGTGACGTTGAAGGCGCTTGCGGCTGGCCTCACGACCGAACATCGACCAGGTGACTACGCGCAGGCTGTAATGGATTTGGGCGCTACCGTTTGTACGCCCAAATCACCGTCCTGCGTTTTATGTCCATGGCAGGAACCTTGTACTGCACGGAGTCAGGGCATAGCGGCAGATCTGCCTCGCAAAACGCCAAAGAAAGAACGGCCAACCCGCCGGGGACACTGCTTTTGGCTGACGAGGCGAGACGGTGCGATTTTACTCCGGCGCCGGCCAGAGAAGGGCTTGCTTGGCGGTATGATGGAAATCCCATCGTCTCCTTGGCAGGTCGAGCCCTTGGACATTGACGCTGCGAGACCACATGCGCCCGGTGTGACGGGGCGCACCAAGTGGACGCCTTTAACCGGAATGGTGAGCCACACCCTTACCCATTTTCATCTCGAACTTGAGGTGCATATGGCCAAAGTTCCGGACAGGCGTGCCGAAACT
Source organism: uncultured Rhodospirillaceae bacterium (assembly GCA_943787205.1). Lineage (GTDB taxonomy): Bacteria > Pseudomonadota > Alphaproteobacteria > Rhodospirillales > Rhodospirillaceae > WLXB01. The sequence goes on along the minus strand of CALSLN010000007.1, from coordinate 29,889 downwards.
TTGGGTGGCGAACACGATATCGTTTGGGCTCATCTGGACGATCTCGGCAACTACGCTTTGCCATCTGTTATGCGCAAGGTGGTCAAGCATGCCCTTAAAGTGGGATATTAGATTTCAAATCAGGTTTTGCGGAGAAGGGACTTAACTTATGTCAACTGAGCAAGCGACGGACGCCAAAGACAAACTGAGGGACGACGCCCTTCATTATCACCGTTTTCCGAAGCCGGGTAAGCTGGAGATCGTCGCGACGAAGCCGATGGCTAATCAGCGCGACCTTGCGTTGGCTTATTCTCCTGGTGTTGCTGCCGCTTGCGAAGCGATTGTTGAAAACCCGGCTGAAGCGGCAACGGTCACGGCGAAAGGAAACCTTGTCGCCGTTGTATCTAATGGCACGGCGGTTCTTGGGCTTGGTGCGATTGGTGCGCTGGCCGTTATTGATGCTCAAGTCCGTGCCAAAAAAGAGACCGCCTAATACGGTGCGTTTCGCTTCCGCTTTCATTGCGTTCTTTGCCTGGGCATTCGCCGCTCAGGCCGAGGCTGTGCTTGTGCGCGGCAATCATCAAGACCCTGCCAGTCTTGATCCGCACCGCATATCTACGGTGTATGAAAGCAGTATCGTTCTCGATTTATTTGAGGGGCTCACGGCACCGGATGCGGTTGGCGCGCCTGGTGCAGGCGTAGCACAATCGTGGTCGGTGTCGGGTGATGGTCTGACATGGACCTTCACGTTGTGGCCCGATTTGAAATGGTCCGATGGTGCGCCCCTCTTATCAGATGACGTCGTGTTTTCTTTTCGACGATTGCTGACTCCGGCGACAGCGTCCCAGTACCCCTATCTTTTTTATGCGGTCAAGAATGCCGTCGCTGTGAACCGAGGTGAAGTTGCGCCAGATATGCTCGGTGTCTCTGCCCTCGATGCTAACACCGTGGTTGTGCAGCTTGAGTCTCCAGTTCCGTTTCTACCTGAACTTCTTTCAAATGCGTTCGCCGCTATTGTGCCGTCCCATACCATAAAGGCGCACGGTGATGGTTGGGTCTCGCCCGGTGTAATGGTTTCAAATGGCGCGTTCTCTCTAGAAGAATTTAAGCCACAAGACCGTGTCGACCTCACGCGCAATCCGCACTTTCGTGATGCGCAATCTGTCGCGTTAGACGGTGTTGTCTATTTACCAACGGAAGATCAGTCGGCAGCCGTTGCAAGGTTTAGGGCGGGTGGCTTGGATACCAGTCTTGAATTCCCGACATCCCGTACACCGTGGCTGCTGGAAAACCTGCCCGATGAAACGCGCATCGCTGAGTATTTGATTACCTTTTATCTTTCGTTCAACACACAGCATCCGGCGCTTTCGGATTCACGTGTACGCCGTGCGTTATCATTGGCCATTGATCGGGAAACCATAGCCAGTCGCGTCCTGCGCTCTGGCGAGCGGCCGGCTTACACTTTGGTTCCGCCGTCCGTTTCTGGTTACACGCCGCCTCAGGTGTTGGACTCACGAAAGCCCAAGGCTGATCGCATAGCAGAAGCGAAATCTCTTCTGGCGGATGCGGGGTATGGCCCAGAGAAGAGATTAAGCCTGACCTATAGTTTGTCCTCTGCCGAGGACCGGCGTCGTGTCGCTGCTGCCATTTCCGCCATGTGGCGACCGCTGGGTGTGGACGTGAGTTTGAACAATACTGAAGGAAAAGTTTTGTTCGCTCGGTTGCGTACAGGTGACTTTCAGATTGGTTATGCTGGCTGGGCTGCGGACGTAAACGACGCGGGCAACTTTCTCGCAATTCTCGATAGCCGAGCGAAAAATTCTAACTACGCGCGGTTCAACAATATGACGTACGACGCTTTGTTGGATCAGGCCGGAGCAACTGTGAATCCCGAAGCTCGCGCTGTTGTGCTGGCTGAGGCGGAGGCCCTCATGCTGTCTGAATCACCAATCGCGCCGCTATTCTATGGGGTCAGCAAAAACCTTGTCGGTCTGCATGTTAGCGGATGGGTCGATAACCCACGTGACGTTCATCTCAGTCGATATGTGAACGTTATGGGTAGAGCTGCTCTCAATGATTGACGGCCCGTAAGGCGACACGGCATAGTTGCCCGAGAACGTATGGGTTGAGAATATGTCGGACAACACAATTAAGACGCAAAAATTTGGGGCAGGTCATATCCTGTTTCGCCAGGGCGATATTGCAGATAATTGCTACCTCGTTCGGTCAGGTGAGCTAGCCCTTAGTCGTGCAGATAGTAGCGGCACGGACAAAACGTTTGGCAAAGTCGAAAAAGGGGAAGTCGTCGGCGAGATGTCGATGATTGGGGATACACCTCGCACAGCAACCGCCAAGGTTTCCAAGGACATTGAAGTTGGTGTTATTTCGCGGGATGAATTTGAAGCCCAGCTCGAAAGACTCAATCCCTTCATGAAGAGATTGATTCGCCTGATTGTTCGACGGCTTCGCGATACGACCACTGATCTCACCCGGGACTAAGCCGTTGGCTTTATAAGCCAATTGACGGCTTTTAACGTGGCGCTGCATAGTTGCGCCCCCGGAACACACAGGTTTAGATCATGGCAGAAAACACACTTAAAAAGCAGACCTACGATGCGGGGCACACTCTATTCCGCCAGGGTGATGCTGCGGACAGCTGCTTTTTGATCAGTGGAGGCGAGCTGGACCTCAGTCGTACGGATGCTGACGGTGCTGATCAAAAGTTTGCCAAGATCGGTAAAGGTGAAATCGTTGGCGAAATGTCGATGATTGGCGATATGCCGCGTACGGCGACAGCCACCGTCTCGAAAGATATTGAGCTAGCAGAAATCTCACGTGAAGAATTTGAACGGCAATTAGAGCGTCTCAATCCTTTCATGAAGAGATTGATCCGGTTGATTGTTCAGCGCCTTCGCGATACCACCACCAACCTCACAGGCGGCTAATCGCCGTCATAAGACTTTAATTGCGAAAGGATACGGCATGACCGAGACCTTCAAGGCTCTGGTAATCGATAACGCTGACGGCAACTACACCTCTGGCATCAAAGATTTAACAGTCGCAGATTTGCCAGATCAGCCCGTCCTTGTCGACGTTGCCTATTCTACTCTCAACTATAAAGACGGCCTTGCCATTACCGGTAAGGGCAAGATCGTTCGATCTTTTCCTATGGTCGGCGGTATCGACCTGGCTGGCACAGTGTTGGAGTCAGCGGATTCGAACTACAAGCCGGGGGATAAGGTGCTGGTCAATGGTTGGGGCCTGTCCGAAACCATGTGGGGCGGTTACAGCCAAAAGCAACGCGTGAACGGCGAGTTCATTACCCGCGTGCCAGAAGGGTTTTCTCTGAAAGACACGATGGCCATTGGAACAGCGGGTTACACCTCCATGTTGTGTGTGCTTGCTCTTGAAGATGCGGGCATTACGCCGGATCAAGGCGATATCGTCGTAACCGGTGCTGCTGGTGGTGTTGGTTCCGTCGCGATTGCAGTCTTGGCTAAGCTTGGATATCGGGTCGTTGCGTCGTCCGGTCGAACCTCCGAGGCGGACTACCTTAAATCTCTAGGGGCTGCTGAAGTGATCGGTCGCGATGTTCTTGATCGCGATGCTCGGCCGCTCGAAAAAGGCCGTTGGGCTGGCGGTGTGGACTCTGTTGGGTCCAGAACCCTCGCCACGCTTCTTGCTGAAACCAAAGATGAGGGCGCTGTCGCAGCGTGTGGTCTTGCTGGCGGAACAGACCTTCCGACAACGGTCATGCCATTCATCTTGCGCGGCGTGCGTCTACTCGGAGTGAATTGCGTGACTTGTGCCAATGAACGGCGTGATCAAGCATGGGCGCGATTAGTGCAAGACCTGGATATTAGCAAGCTTGACGATATCACGAAGGTTGAGCCCCTCGGACGCTTGCCAGAGTTAGGCGAAGAAATCCTCAACGGTACAATTCGTGGCCGTGTGATTGTGGACGTGAACGCCTAAACCCGAGCGAATTCGTCTGCGGTTGCGATGAGGGAGGCGAAGCCTCGGACGTTACGGTGGGCGCTTGCAAGGTGCTGCGCACGCTCTTCTGGGTCGTCCGTGTTTGCCATCCAGGTTAGCGGAGCCATCGGCCCAGCCCAGTGGAAGGTGTAATCCACGAGCTCATTGTAGCCTTCTACGGATTCGATCTCGTAGCCAATCATTCGGCCGATCCAGTAATCCGTCATTGCGATGGCAGAGTCCGTCGTATCCAACGGCATTTCATCGATTAAGTTACCCGTGATGATGCCGCTCCAGGTTGCCAGGTTATACATCTGGTTCCAGGCGGTCATGACCTGGGTACCGGCGAGCCAATAGCCGCTGGCATTTGGCCGACCGTTTGGTGCGGGCCAGTCGAAGGCTGCGTCTTTGGTTTGTGTGGAAATCCACGGCCAGTACAAACTCGCGTTGACGGTTGCGCCCATGGCACGCCATGAGGCGACCATCTTTTCAAAGGGGCGGCGAATACGCGACGGTGCTTCGTCTCCAATTTCGGTACCATCTAACAAGATGCTCTCTAAAACGAGACGAATTTGATTCGGATGGTCCAAGTTATCCATCCACGTTGTTACGGCCCGATCGAGAACGGTTTGCGGTGGGGTGTCGCCAAACAAGCGCCGCACTATTTTGCCGACGACAAATTCAGCGGTTTCTGGGTGCTCTGCGAGCAAGTCGAGAACCCGCTCACCCTGCGCCATGTCTTCTGTTAGGTCGGAGAGGTCTTGCCCGAGAAACTCGCCAGCCTCTGTGTTGTGCTGAGCCTCGTTGTACGTGAACATCCATGTGTAGGGCAGCTCTTCGCGATCTTCACCGCCCCACTGTCCCACTTCGACGGTCCAACCGGACATCGCGCGGGAGACTTCAATGACGTCTTGGTCTGTGAACCCAACGGCTACGCCATTGGCGTTCTTTTCAACAGTGGTGGGGTCAACGGTGCCGAGGTAGGCGTCTTCACCAAGGGTATGAAGCTCCATAAGCTCGCGCGCATAATTCTCGTTCGGAAGCTCGGCCGGGCTGCGTGCGTTGTCTAAGTACCATTGCATCGCAGTCGATGTGGCGACCGCGCCCAACATGTCGCGGAAATTACCAAATACCCGGGGTCGAATGACATCGCGATCGTACGGCAGTATGGCGAGGCGCATGATGTCATCGCCGTCGTACCAAACGGAAAAATGGTTTAGCCAGAAGTCAGCCATGACTTCCCGTATTTGGTAGTTCGAATGCGTGGCCCGAATGTAGACCGAATTCATAGTCTCGACGTAAACGTTCCAGACCTCGTCCCACGGATGTGTGTCAGCGACGTTAATCAGAACCTGATAGAGCTGTTGCTCTGGCATACCTAAAAATATGAACGGACGGTCTTCATCGACGGCATCCCAGCCGGCGGCGCCTTCGCGCTCGGAATCCTCATCAGATGCTTCATATTCAATGTGCAGGGTTTGTTGCGCCATAAAGGTCGCAAGCGACCCTTCGTCGCCCTCTGGAGGATCGAGTTGGGCTTCTACCCAGGTTGCCCATCCCATACTCTGAATGAGTAATTCGTTGCCATCGCTGACGCCGAACGTTGTTCGATTGAGCGCTTTGCGCTCCCAGGATGGTTCCAGTGGTAGCAGATCCATAGCAAAAATCCCTTGGCGCAGAGTGCGAATGCCTTTTCTAGGGTGGCCCGAGTCGTCTGTGATCCTACACCTAGATGCTTAATAGAACGGTATTGGATGCAGTTTTGTTGCGAAAAAAGTGGGTTTATTTGTGGCCCTTGCCCGCTAGATTGCGCCGCGCGACAATTGATCCAGCCCCTTAACCAATAAAAAACGCAGGGATTCCCATGCCTGAAGATGCACTCACCGCCGAAACGAGCCAACCCGATCCAGCAAAAGTCACCAATCCGGTGCCGGGCTATGACGTTGAATCCACGCCGCCCGGTCAAACCAAGTCTGGCGTCGACTTGGCCGGTCACAAGGGGTTGCTCGATCAACTGAACCAAATCCTTGGGTCGGACAATGTGCAGACCGATGATGACTCTCGGGCCTTTTTTGCAGAGGACACGTTTCGAAGCTTCGAAACCCCTATTGGGGCGATCTCGCCGACCTCGGTTGAGGATTTGTCCCGAGCCGCTGCGGCTTGTCACGATGCGCGCATTGCGATGGTGCCCCGTGGTGGTGGCATGTCTTACACAGATGGGTATTTGCACACGCAACCAGATTCCATCACCGTTGATACGCAGAAGATGGATCGCATTCTCGAGATCAACGAAGCCGATATGTATGTCACCGTTGAATGCGGTTGCACGTGGATGGCGCTTAACGATGCTCTAAAAGAGAAGGGTTTGCGCACACCCTATTGGGGTCCGTTGTCGGGCTACCAGAGTCGGATTGGCGGAGCGCTGTCGCAAAATTCCGTATTCTTTGGGTCTGGGTTCTACGGCTCAGCGGTCGAGCAAGTTCTCGGGATGGATGTTGTCCTTGCTGACGGCACTGTTCTCCCTGTCGGCTCTCACGCCACGGAAGGCGGCCTTCCGTTCATGAAACACTATGGCCCAGACTTGATGGGGCCGTTCCTATCCGATGCTGGTGCTCTTGGTGTTAAGGCTGTCGCGACCTTGCGGCTTATTCGCCGTCCGCAACACCGTCGTCACTTGGCCTATGCCTTTGATACGTACGCCGACATGGCGAATGCGCTATCGACGTTGAGTCGGGAAGGCTTGGCGACGGAGGCGATGGGCTTCGATAAAAACCAACAGTCCGCGCGCGTGACCGATGCCGAGAGTGATTTTCTCAAAGATATCGGCACGTTGATGAACGTCATTAAAGAATCAGGCATTGCTGACGGATTGCAAATTGCTTTTGCCGGCCGTCGTTATTTGAAAGATGTTTTTTACGGTTTGCACCTCTCTGTGGAAGATCACACCAAGGGCGGTGTCAAAGAAAAGGTGAAGCAGGCGAAAGATTTGGCAAAGTCACTCGGCGGTCGGCCGTTGCCCGCCTCGGTTACAAAGATTTGTCATGCTGTCCCGTTCTTGCCGCCTGATTCCATCCTCGGACCAAGCGGAGAGCGCTGGGTGCCATTGCATTGTATTGTGCCGCATTCCAAAGCAGTTGAAGCCTTGGACCGTGTCACGGCTTTGTATGACAGGTACGCCGACGTCAAAGAGAAGCACGGCATCCGCAATGGCTTCCTGCTTGTCACGGTTGGCAACTACGGCTTCTTGATTGAGCCGGTTTGGTTCTGGCCCGATGCGCGCCTCAAAATGTACGACACGGCTATTCGGTCTGAGCATTTAGAAAAGCTACCGGAACATGAGGCCGACGAAGAAGGCCGGGCAATTGTCAGGGCCATGCGTGATGAACTGAGCCAGCTGTTCGCCGATATGGGCGCCGTGTCGATGCAACTGGGCAAGCTGTATCGCTACGACCAAAGTCGCAAACCGGAAGCCTGGGAGATGCTCAAGAAGATTAAGGGTGTTGTTGATCCCAATGGCTTGATGAACCCAGGGGCGCTGAAGCTTCCGTAATGCCGCCGTTCGATAGGTTGAGGCAATCTAAGGTTAGTAGGCCTTCATAATTACCCGTGCTAATCTCTACCCTGGATTTCGTTTATTTAGGGAGAGGCTGAGTATGCGTGATGCGCAAGCTTTGTTGAAACGCGTGAGAACCGCTCGAGTATTTTTATTCGGGTTAATATTTGCCGTCAGTGTTGTTCCCGCCTTGGTTAAGGCTCAAGCGCCGAGCCAAAGCTTATTCGAGGACCAAGGGGGCGCGTCCCGTCCAATACAGCTTGATCGGGTGGTGTTCCAAGGTGGTAGAAGTCAGGTCATTGGTCGTCACGGATTCGGGCTGGGCTGTCTCAGTACACATTCGACCCTGCAGCTCAGTTCTGGGAAGGTGAAAGTCGAGCCATCGGTTTACGCTGAAATATTCCATGAAGTTTTGGGCGCGGCGAATTTTACGGTTGTAGGAGACACGGGCGCGTTGTTTCAGGATCGAGATGCCGATCGGGCGGAATTCTTGGTCGGCGGACTGGTGAAAGACCTGAAAGTCGATATCTGCGACAGCTTTGGCAAGGTCAACAAAAGCGGTAAGTCATCAATGAATGTTGAATGGCAAGTCTATAGCCCCATTCAACGACAGGTCGTCTACACCACGGCGACAAGTGGTGATGCTAAGGTTAAAGCGCAACCCAACGGCGGTATCGTTGCTCTCAATACCGCGTTCACCCAGGCCGCCAGCGGACTCATTAATGACCAAGGGTTCAATGATCTTGTTTTTACACAGTCTTCCGGTGATTCAATTGCTGATAGTGCACCATCCGACGCTACATCAATACCGGCGGTCGCTCTTCGTACCGGGAGTTTCCAAGACGACGTAACGTTAACTAGGGCGCGTGTCGCCACCATCGTTACGGGTGGTGGCTCGGGCAGCGGTTACTTTATTGCAAAAAACCTTTTGCTCACCAACGAACACGTTGTCGGCGGTTCCTCGATTGTCGTCGTGAAGTTGGTGACCGGCCGAGAGCTCGTCGGTGAGGTGGTGGCAACAAATAGTGCCCGTGATGTCGCTCTTTTACAAACTGAGTCTCTTGGCCTCGAGGGGTTGCCACTGCAAATGTCTCAGCCGCAAGTGGGGGACCGTGTCTTCGTTATTGGTAGCCCCATGGACGAGGATTTGGAAAGTACAGTGTCTGCTGGCATCGTCAGTGCCTTTCGTTCACTCGACGGTCTTCGTTATATCCAGAGCGACACGAACGTTCTTCCGGGAAACAGCGGTGGGCCCATGTTCGACGAGCAAGGCAATGTGATCGCCATGACAGTCGCAGGGATGTTCGGCGCAGGCTCAGGGTTGAATCTCTTTATTCCCATAGCCGAAGCATTAAAGGCCCTCAATATTGAGCCAGAGGATGGATAGGGTCGCTCGGATTCCGCTTCTCAAAATAGTCACTATCGCGGTTTGCTTTGCCGTCGGCTTACCCATCGCGTACGCCCAATCTTCAGCGGATGTCTCAGCCACCGCGTTTGCCGACATACCGGCCGAAGCGGTTCTGGAAGTTCGGGCCGGGCGGGATTTGCCGCTCGAGCGTGACCTTGTTGATGAGGTCAGCAAACGTCTCATCGCGCGCGGGTACGTTGTCGCCCAGCGGGGCAGTATTGTCGTTACAGTCGAGGGGACGGCGCCCGTCCCAGGCGTTGCCATGGCCAATCCAAACAGCGGCGAAGATGGCTTTCGTGTTCTGGATACCCCGAAAGGGGATAGCGCCGTGCAGGTGCCTTTTAATAGAGACGAGGCAAAACCCAGCGCGGCTATATTCAAGCTCCGTATGTCGGCCTATAGGCCGGGCCAGTCGAATCTGTGGGTGGGAAGCGCGTCGGGACCAGATAACGGGGGCGGTCGGCGGGCCACCACTTTCGCGTTAGCCCAGGACCTAATTGCCGTTTTCGGTCGTTCGACCGCAAGGCCTGACGCGGAGTAGGGTCTGTTTGTCCTCAGTTCGGTCAAGTCTTCACCGCTCGCGTTTGTGTCTGTCTCGGCTGGGCCGTCAGCGGTAAACTCCATCTAATCAAGTTTGATGGAGAGACCTGCCATGACAAAGCAACCAAAGCCCGTCTATGACGCGCCCGATTCTGCAAAGGGTGGTCCACCGCCCGGCGTAAAAGCGGAGTCGGGGTCTGGTCGGCCCAATCCAACCCTCGCCATGGTTTCACCCATCCAAGGTCGTGAAGAAGAGTTCGGCCAGGCGGTTAACGTGGTTTTGAAAACCATGTCCGACACGATGCCGTACAAGCATTACTTCAACGACGCGTTGGTTAAAGCCCATCTGTCTCATATCCAATTCGCTAAAGATCATGGCTTGCTGGAAGAGATGGTTAGCAAAGACCAAGAAACCATGTCGCCTATGCTCGGTCGTATTCGCGGCAAGATGGAAGAAAGTGGTGATACGGAATTAGGTATGATCGCCATGTTTGACCGTACATCCTGCTTCTATCAGATGTTATCGGAGTGGGACTCTGAGCCTGGTATGCGCCGCTACAAAGAGCCGTTCGGTTATGTGCTCGAATTTGGCAAGCGTATCGGTCAGTTCGATATGACCATCGAAGAAATCCACGAAGTTTACACCAAGCCACGCTATCACGGGTATGCGGCACAGCTTGGGCTGACGCTTGATGTCTCCGACATTGAAGCCGATGGCACCATTACAGTGAAGTTGACTTAACACACACGAACCAACCCAAAACGGGAGGCTCCATTATGTTTACCAAATCTATTAAAACGGCTGCAGTCGCTGCTGTTGCACTTTCTCTATCGTCCACCGCCTTTGCGGCGGAACGCCAAGTTGGCCAGTACTCACCGTTCCCAGATAAGACGGAAGAGCTGGGCCAAGCCATGCAAATGGTGTTCAAGACACTGAATCATTCCAGCCGTGCTTATGAGCATGAGGTCAATGACGCCCTGGTCAAAATGACTTTGGGGCATATTCAATTCGCTAAAGACCACGACCTTCTAGAAGAAGTCGTATTGGAAGAAATTCGAGTTCAAAGCCCCATGCTGCTGCGTGTTGCTAAGATGATCGAAAAATCTGGCGACAAGGAGCTTGCCCTTAAGGCCGTGTTTGAACAAACCACCTGTCACTTTCAATTGGTGATGGAAACGGAAATGCAGCCTGGCGTGCGCCGTTATGTCTTTCCTTTCACGCGCGTGTTGGAGCAAACAACTCGCCTCGGCCAGCATGACCTGACAGAAGAAGAAATTTACAACGTGTGGCTCAAGCCTAGGTTTGAGAAATACGGTGATGTTCTCGGTGTGCCCTTGGTCGTTGAACCCTGGGATCCCGAAACAAAAATCATCACAGTCCGCATTAAGGATTTCGAACAAGTCTCAATGCGGTAGTTGGTTTAAACGCTAAATCTACGAAGCCTCCGCGTTGTCGGGGGCTTCGTTTGCACTTATTTCGGGGGCGTTGTTCAGGGAAGTTTAATTCTCAACATGTGATGACGTAACTTGCCTACTTGAAAACGTAAGCCTGGGTGCCTGGAAAGCCTAAGGTGAGGTCAGTCACTGGTTCACGGCTGGGTCCAAACCTGGAGTGATGCAGTGCGCGCCCATCCAAGTAGATCCCTTCTCCAGCTGCAAGACGGCACGTGTTTCCATCCTGGCCTGTAACTTCGATGTAGCCCTGCATGCACCAAACACTGCTTGGGAAATTGGTTAAGTGCATTTCGGTTGGGCCACCATTAAATGGCTCCCCTGGCGCTCGGGTTGCAACTGACCAACTCTTTGCGTCCTGCCTCTCGGAGATCCATTCCGTATCGCTGACCTGAGACAGTTTGATTTCGGTCTCATTCAATGTGGAACGGTTATTTATGTCTAATTCTAAGGCGCAAAATTTCACAATAGAAACCCTTTTACCGTCTGAACTAATGGCTACGAACACGTTTCAATGCGGTGTTCTAGATAAAAATATGCGGCTCTACCTTTTTGGGGTAGAGCCGCAGTCGTTTTTGCAGTTTGAGTTTTGAAGATCAGGTCTTGGCGAAGTTCCTGTCACCGAACTGGCGTGCAATCGGTGGCGCGCCGGCGATCTTCTTGAAGCCCCGCTTCGCGATTTCTTTTGTGAAATCGATCGAGTGGTAAGACAAGCTCCACACTTCGTTATTCCAGCGGTGATCAAACCACCGGCCATGCAGTTGTGCTGCTCGGCCGGTTGTCCCGCCGCTGACGAAGTCGAGAGGCGTGTAAACGCCACCCGGACGTAATACGCGGTTCGCTTCTTCGATAATCTCTTTGGTTTTCTCGCCAGGCACTTCGTGATGCATGATGTAGCTGGTTACGAGATCGAAATAGCCGTCTGGGAAACCGGTTTCTTCGGCCAGGGCCTGCCGGAAGTTGGCGCCATTGCCAAAGTCGTTCGCTCGCATGTGAGCATACCGCACCATCGGCCCGCCAATGTCGACACCCCACACTTCGGCATCGGGAAAACGCTCCTTTAAGGCGGCTGACATTTGCCCGATTCCGCAACCCATATCTAGGATGCGCTTGACCTTGCCATCGGCAGGAAGGGGTAGTCGGCCAGCAACGTTTTTATGAATCTGATCCTGCTCGTTATGGCCGAGAACGGAGATGTAAAAACTGTTGGTGCCATAGTGGTAAACATGACCCGCGAATGGATCGCCAACATAACCGTCCGGTTGGATGTGAATTTCGTGGCGGGTGTACTCTGGTACGTACATGTCTGGGCTCAGCTCTAGTGTGCCCGGCCCGATATTGTCCGCTGCTTCCATTTCTGACAGGTACATGTCGGCGTTAGCGTGGAAATAATCCTGTAGCGTTTTCCAAGTCACCTGCTGGTTTGCGATCCAAGTTCGTGAGGCAAGATTGATCTGCGGGTTTTTATCCGCAATTTCCAGCATCTGGTCGTAGGTCATGGTCTCTTTCGGATCCAAGCCTGCCTCGATCAGGGCGTCGTTTAGCAGCATGCCTGACATTCGACGCATTTTCTTAGCGTGAAAAACGCGGAACCCAAGAGTAAAGTCTTGCTGACTTTCAAGTTCCAGCGTTCCTAAGCGCTCCATCCGACCCGTGCTGCCGCGCAGCTCCACATCCATGTCAGATGATTTGGCGAGTACGGACCGTTCTCGTGCAAACGCGGCTAGTGCGGTAGCGCCGGCGGCGGTTCCAAATAATGTTCTACGGTTCATCATGTGTTTTCTCCTTTGCCTGTCGGCTCAAATCAACTGTCGTCGCCGCGCTTTTTAAAGTCGGACGAGAAGTGGGTGCCGCTGGTGTGAGTCAGTGGCCCGAAGGCAAGGTCAATGAAGCGATCTCTGTCAACTTCCCAGGCCTCAGCCTGTGCGTCGGTGGGGACGTACTGCTCGATCATCTCGCTGGTGACGCCTTTTTGTTCCATCACCGCCTCAACCACTTTTAGGCGCCGCTTGGTCGCCCACATTTCCGTCCCCATCGCAATTACGGTGCTGACAAGGTTATCTAAGACGGGGTTACCTAGATACTGAGCGTCCGTGATGTCAGAAGGGATTGCATCGACCGCATAGGTCGGTCGGGTCGTTTTTAGCTTCGCCATATTCTTTACTCCTCGTGAGAGTTCCACTAGCGGCCTGCAAACACGAAGGCCATCGTCCAATTAGAGGCTCAGCATGGCCATATGGCATTGATGGGAGTCAACGTTCCAATGTTTACCCGTCCCGCCTGCGACCAAGCGCATACCATTGTGTTGCAGTGCAGAAGTTGCGCGGTGTAGAACGAATCTCTCTTAATGCGTGTTTCGCTGCGTGTTTCCGTCCATTAGATAGAGTCCCCATGTTCAAGACGTTGTTTTTCAGACTTGTCCTCGTACCTGTCCTTTTTCTTATGTCGGCTTGTGAGTCCGAGATTGAAATTGGGTGGAACCAAACCTTTGGCGGAGGGGATAACGAGCAACTGTACACGGGTAGTTTCGTGTCAGATGAGGCTTACCTGCTCGGCGGAACCGGCGTCCCCGCGGGGCAGGATGATCCGGCATTGTGGTTGATGAGCGTTGACGGCGATGGCGCAGTTGTGTGGCAGAAATACTTTGACGAAGAATTCTCCGGCGCCGCAACGGATATCGTTCAGCTCGAAGACGGTAATTTTGTTGTCAGCGGACATATTTTCATAGACGCAATTGGCACGAATTCGCAGATGCGTGTCCTGAAAGTTGATCCGCTCGGCAACGTTGTTTGGGACATAGAGTTGGGCGGCAGACAGATCGATGGTGCGACCGCCTTGGCTGCAACAGCAGATGGCGGCGTGATCTTGACGGGCTACTACACAAATGTAGGGACCTTCGTCAGTGAACGCTGGGTCGTGAAAGTTGACGCGGACGGTGAGGTTCTGTGGGAGAAGAATTTCGGGGACGGGGCTGGCGAAGATATTGTTGCAATGGAGGATGGTGACTCGATTGTGGTTGGTCGAACCACGCAGAAAGATGATGGCCGGTACTCTGACTGGTGGGTCGTTCGGCTTGATTCCAAGGGAGAAATTGTGTGGCAACGCTTGTACGGCGGACTGTACGAGGATCAAGCGACCCGTGTTGTGCAAGGCCGAAAAGGAAGCGTTGTCATCATGGGCACGCTCGGCCCTCAGTTTGATAGAATTGACTCGGATGACACCTGGGTCCTAAGTCTTGATGGGGACGGTGATCAGATTTGGGAGACCACTATTTCTGGTGAAGGCTCCAAGATCGTGCGCGATATTTCACCGAAGGACGATGGGTTCGTTCTCGTCGGTGGCGTGAAGGGACTTCTCGAAGACAACGACATATATGTTGCGACGATGGATCGCTTTGGTCGTGTGATTTCTGAAAAAACCTACGATGGTTCTGAGGAGGAGGCAGGGTACTCGGTGATTACGACGGACTCTGACACGCTCCTTATTGCAGGAACGAGCACGTTGAAGGGCGGTACAGGACAGACGGACGGTCTTTTGATGCAGCTTTCAGGTAGCTTTTGAGGCGATTTAGCCCCATCGGTTTAACTCCATGATGCGGTCGTTCCCCACAAATGTCATTTCACACGCTTACAAAGCCTGCGTAGGCTGTCCCCATCATTATTGGGGGAATGGCATCATGAAACTTCGCACGCACACTGTATCAATCGGTCTCGCGCTCGTCTGTGGCATTGGCATTGGCGCTTTGAGCGTGGGCAGTTTTGCTCAAGGCACGGCCATGCGCTGGGTCGACGGAGAGTATCCCGAGGCTTTTGAAGCCAGTATGGATGCTTCATCGGCCGCCTTTGAGCGCAAGGACATGGAGGCGACCCGCTCCCATATGGCGGAAGACTTCGCCACTTATGAACTTCACGGGCCAGAATCCCCCAAGTTGTTGGTCAAGGGCCGGGACAAAACCATCGAAGTCATGAACACCTTTTTCGCCGGTGACTTCGGCTCCAGTTGGGATGGCGCAGAGGTTGAGAAGCTCGGGTCCATCGGCAACACGATGGTTCAAATTGAGTACGATCGCTACAATCTTGAAGGTGGGCAGATCACCATCCCCACTTTTGTGATCATTCAATACAAAGATAATAAGCGGTGGCGCGAATGGCGGTTGCGGCCCGATCCGGCATAAAATGATTATTCGTTACTTCGCGTAACGAATTTGTTTTTGGTAGTCGCCACTCATGTTTTTCATAAGCACGGTGTTGTCTAGGTCGTAGAACGCTGGGTCATTCCAGAATTCGCCGTCCTTAATCACCAGCACGTCTTGGTGTCGCATAGCCTTGCCGGTCCGTCTGTCGGTGGGAAAACAGGCATCCTCTTTCATCTCTCCTTTGACCTGCGTTTTTGCTGTGTCTACGGAAAGATAGAACTCGCAGCCCTTTGTCGTGTGAACATCATTGAGCGTGACAGCCTTAAAAATTTCCGGGGTGAGGTGGGTGTTTTTGAAACGGTTCACATCGTCAAACATATACATTGTCATAAGCGGTAAGCCTGACACGGTGTGAAACTGGTAGAATCCGGTGCTGAAAATTGACTCTGTGGACTTGCTAGCGCCCAATTGGAAAAAATACTGAAGGCCACTAAACCCGGCGATTTTAATCGGCGTGATAACTTGATGTATGGGTGTCCCTCGGGTGTCTGGGGCGAGGCCGGCCATCTCCTGAGCAGCGATTTGCGTGCTGTTGTCGTACGATCCACCAACAAAGGTGGCAATGAGCTCCAGTGTGGCGTTGGTATCGTGGGCCCTTTCGCTCATACCAGCATGAGTCGGCGCATAAGAGAACGTCAGGGCAAGGCTAAGCAGAATAGTGATCGGTCTCATGCTTTTCTCTTTCGCTACATTGCAGCTTCAGCGTCAAAGTTCAGAGATATCTCTCGTGCGGTATCTCGGAATGCCGCCGTCATTTGGTTGAGGGGCGAGTGGGAGCGGCTCACCATCATACTCGACCATGTATCACTGACATGCCTGCTCATTTTTAGCCTGCATAGAGAGCCGGACAGAATGCTGTCGTGTGCGAGAAGGGTTGGCATTAACGCGACGTAGTCATTGTCTTCAATGCTCTTGATCGCAAGTTCGGTGGATGTGGTTTCAAGGGCGTGAAAGGGGTGTTTCAGTTGTGCGTCGTTAAAAATGCGGATGAACTCGAAAATAGTGTGTTCGAATAATCCGGCTGACACCCATCCAAAGGTCGCTAAGTCTTCAATTTTCAACCTGGACTTTTTTGCCAACGGGTGACCGCTGCGCGCAACAAAAATGCTTTGGTTTTTTACAATCTTCTCTGCCTTGTACCCATGTGTGATGCCGCCTCTTGGTTCGCTGCAGATGGCAAGGTCGTGGACGCCCGATGAGATGTTCTCGAGCACTTTCTGGCCTTGGTCGATGATTACCTGTACGCGTGTTTCAGGATATTTGTCAGTGAACGCTGAGATGATGCGTGGGACCAGGGTTCGCGCTTCTGCAGGGGTCGCTCCCACGCGTACAATGTTACTGCCGGTCCCTTGGTAATCTTTGATCTCGTTTTGAAAGGCGGCCGCCTCAGCGAGCATGACCTGAGCGCGAGGAATCAGAATGCGGCCAGATGCGGTGGCGGTCACTTTGTGCCGGGTGCGTGCCTTGCGTTCCAGCACAGTGACGCCCAACTCCTGCTCAAGCTTCTTAATGCTTCTGCTAATCGCTTGTTGCGTTAACCCTGTTTGGTCTGCAGCACCATGAAAACTGCCGGTTTCGAGCACGGCCAGAAAATGCTGCAATTGCCGTAATTCCATTGAAAGGCCGCCTTTCCCATCGCCATTCTAACAACCATTAATTGTCAAACTAGATTCAAAGTCGTTGGTCTGCAATGCCCCACGACAGCTATGGTTTGCAAGGTTGTGGGTTCGCGCCAAGGAAGATTGGGAAAAGACATGGTCATTTGCACTGCCGCTGCTCAGCTTTTGAGCGCTTTCAGAGGAAAGCTCTTGGTCGCTCTACTTGGAAGCTACGCTCTAGCTTTAGTGCCTGGTTTTTCCATCGCGCAGGCCGATGAGTCTAGTGAGACCTCTAGCATTAAGGTCTTGCTGATCGGCGCAACATCACGCGCCGGTGGGGAAATCATTCCTCAGGCCATTGCGATGGGGCATGAGGTTATTGGGCTGGCTCGGCGACCAGAAGAGATCACCTTCACCCATGAAAGATTCACCGCCGTAAAAGGGGATGTCTATGACGTTGGGTCTTTAGAGGCGGTACTTGATGGCGTTCAAGTTGTGGTCTCTATGGTCGGTCCAAAACCGATTCTGGACCCAGCGAATGACGGTGATTTCGGTCCGACCGAATTGGTCTCGCAGGGTACCGCCAATATCATTCAAGCGATGAAGAATAAGGGTGCAAAGCGACTCATCGTCGCGAGTTCATCGCTCGCTGAAATCATTCCGGTGGAAGGGCCACCTGCGGCTGACGCTACACCTTACGAGCAGTACATCTGGGCGATGCGAACCGCGTATCAAGATGACCGCGATATGGAAGCAATTGTCCGGGTGAGTGGTTTAGACACCGTAGTGCTACGTCCTGGTTTCCTGATCGACGAACCGGCCGTTGGAAACTTACAGGTCGTAGCGACCAATCAAGGGCGTGCCAAATTGACCCCAAAGCGCACGCTTTTGACATACGCTGACTTTGCCGCATTCACTGTTGAGCAAGTTGTCTCAAATGAATTCATCGGTAAGACTATAGGTATGTACACTGACGTTTGTCCGCCAGGGTCATCCCTGCAAAACTGGGGATGCGTCAACAATTAGACCATCATTTAAAATTGGGATTAGAGAACAGTTATGCGCTCACTGAATATGTCGTTTGTATTGGTTGTCGTCATCTTCGCGTTCGGTATGTCGCAAAACGCTATCGCCAAGGGGGATGCAGACGCAGGCAAGCGTCTCGCGCGGGACTGTTTTGCCTGTCACGGCCCCGACGGCTACAGTCCATCACCAGTGAATCCAAAAATTGGCGGTCAGCACGAACGCTACATTTTCATGGCGCTCCAGCAGTATAAGGATGGTAGTCGCACGCACTCCCTTATGCGTGGGTCGGTCCTCGGTCGTACAGATCAGGAATTAGAGGATATCGCGGCCTACTATGCGGACCAGCCTGGATATCTAACGCGTCGCGAAATTCGTCAGCGGAAGCGGGATGGCTTGCCTGCTGAGGAGCAGGGCGGCCAGCAGGCTGGTGGTCCTCCACAAGGGGCAGGGGCCCCACCCAAGTTCGATCACAGCGATCAAATTGCGAAGTACAACAGCATGCTGGCGCAAGCGGTCTACGACGCTAGCCAAATCACAGCCGAAGTCGATGTGTCAGCCTGTGCTGCGATTATGGGTGATGCGACTACAGACTCAGACAACGATGGCCTGGCGGATGCATTCGACGCAGCCCCCAAGGACGCTGGAGAATTCGTCACTGATGCGAGCGGCGACGGCTTCTTTGAGATTTGCAGTATTCAGCAGTTCGAAGCCATTGGCAGTTTCGGTGCAAAAGAAGGTGCAAGCGCGACGCTGGATCGCGCCGTTCGCATGAGCCGAAATTATCAAATTGTTCGCGACCTTGATGCGTCGTCCATCGAGGCGTTTGAGCCTATTGGTGATTGTGGCGTTGAAGGCAATTGCATGGTCAGTTTTGACCGCTTTGGCTTTCAGGGCATCGTCGATGGCCAGGGGCATGTCATTCGTAACGTGAACATCTCGAAGCCAGGCGGTGGCGGTGTTGGTCTCTTCGGCGTGCTGGGTCAGCAGGGAACCGTGCGTAATATTGTTATGGAAGATGCGGTTGTGTTTGGCCGCGGCGGCGTTGGCATGCTCGTTGGTAGCAACTTCGGAATCGTCTTCAAAAATAGTGCTCACGGCGAAGTCGCTGGTGTCACGGCTATTGGTGGATTGGTTGGGGGTAATGGCGGCCTTGTTGCTTACGGTGAATCTTCTGGCATGGCGTCGGGCGATCAAGCCACGGGCGGCCTCATTGGAGACATGCGTGGTGCTGCCTATTTTAGTAAGGCGAACATGCAGGTGGCCGCTAGCCGTGGCATGGGCGGGCTCGTTGGCCTCAACACGTTCGGCTTTATCCTGAGCAGTTACGCGGAAGGCTCGATCATTGGGTCCAATGATGTTGGCGGTTTGGTTGGCATGAACACGGATGGAAAAATCCGCAACAGCTATGCAACCAACACGGTTGAGGGTGACGGCAATAATGTCGGTGGCCTCGTTGGCTTTAATTCCTTGAGCGATGTCCGCAACAGCTACGCGACGGGCTCTGTTATCGGCGGTGATACCGTTGGTGGGCTCGTCGGTCGCAACAACGGTACGGTGAAACGCAGTTTCGCAGCGGGGTCCGTAACGAGTGGCGGCACCTCAGGTGGAATCTCCGGCATTATTGTCGAGGGTGAAGAGGTGAAAAGCTATTGGTCGGCTGCGGCGCAAACGAAAGATGCCGCTGATCTGACCAAGCTGTCTGGTAATCAAACCGGCTGGTCTCCTGATCAATCTCCCGTCGGAGATCTTATTGACTACTACTGCGATAACAACGCCAACGGATTTATCGATCCAGAGGAACGTTCACCGGACAACTACATCTGGGATTTCGGCTCATCATCTGAGTCACCATCTATACGCTGTGCTGAACAGGCCGGTGGGCAACAGGGATAAAGCGCTTCAAGCGCTCCGCATATATAAAGGAGACTGACTATGTTTAATCGCCGCACTCTCATGGCTGCAGCCGCAGCATTGGCAATCACATCGCCGACTTTGGCTGAAGACCGTGTGTCTGATTTCAAGCCGTTCGAGACGGGCGATATCTTTGTTGCCGCGACGATTATGGATCACCCGACCGATGACCACATGGGTACAGGGCGGATTTTTCAGTACGGGTCTGATCTTAAACTTAAAGGGACGCTCTACACTGAGGGCACCAAACATAAAATCGGCGGGCTCGCCTTTCAGCCGGACGGTACGTTGTGGGCGTTTGCACAAGGCACGCCAGCCATTGTTGAAATTGGTAGTGACGGAATCCAAAAGCCGGTGCGTAAATTTTCAGACCGCACGCTTAGCAGCGTAACGTTTGGTCAAGACGGCAGCCTCTATTTTGGCGAGCACTTGATCGGAGAGAAGCTTGGTGTTCCTCCCTTGACCACACGGTTTAATTTGCTTCCAGGGCGCGATGTCATTGGCGACGGATGGCTTTTTAAGTTCGATTCCAATGCGGAGTTGCTTGCAGAGTATCAAAGCGAAGTGCATGGCGGCGTTTCTGGTATTCACGGGTCGACGTCTACGGTGTTGACCGACAACGACACTCGCATGATTTACATTTCTGAGACCGGAAACCGGGTCATGCAATACGACCTCGCTAATGACAAGCAACGGCCGGACCTCAAGGTGTTTGATGAGCACGAAGAAATTTTCATGGTGCTCACCATGATGCCTATGGTCGATGGCTCGCTGCTCATCAGTACGGGCAACGGCATGGTGACGTTGGACCAAAACACCGGCGACATCATTAAGTACTACGACATGGATAGTGGTGGCTGGGCGGCTTGCGCCCCGACGGCTGATGGTAAAAACATCATCGTTGGTAATTTCTTCAGCGGCCAGGTCGTGCTAGTCAGTGTTGAAACTGGTGAGATTGTCCAAAGCGATTTCATTGGCCAGAACAATTCATTGTCCGGTGTTGCGCAGTACCCTGGCTAAAGCGAATTCAAGGCAAGGATTTCGAACATGACTAAAAAACGTATCGGCTTGACCATCTTGGTGTTGATTGTGGCTTTGGTGGGCTACTCGTTCATCCCCAATCAGTTCCCAGTCTACGAAACCCAGGTGAGCGAGGCCCCAGAAGGTGGCCATCATGTCCTTATCTTTGGCGCCACGCGGAATTCAGGGTTTGAGACAGCGAAAATTCTGATTGAGCGCGGCGACCGCGTGACAGCGTTTGTACGGCCCAGTTCAGACCGTTCACAGCTGGAAGCCCTCGGCGCAGAGTTTGTCGTTGGTGATGCAATGGATTTGCCCTCGGTTGAGGCGGCTTTTGTCGACAACACGTACACATCGGTTGTGACGACCATCGCCTGCTTCAGCTGCGATCCTAAACCCGACTTTATTGGTAACCGGAATATCTTCGATGCCGCTGAAGCGGCGGGCGTAAAGCGCATGATCCTGATGACGACGGTCGGGTCAGGAGATAGCTACGATGCGGCACCTTTTCCCGCTCGAAACTTTCTCAAAGATATCCTGCCGCTCAAAACCCAGGCGGAAGATCACTTAATGGCGAGTAGCCTGGACTACACCATCATTCGACCCGGTGGTTTGAAGTCTGGTCCAGCAACCGGGCGTGCGTACTTGAGTGCAAGTCGCGAGGCCTTTGGGATTATCAACCGGGCTGATCTCGCAGGCTTGGTGGTCAATATCATTGATGATAACTCCACAATCGGTGAAATTTTTGCGGCTATGGACGCTGACATGGTGTTCCCGTGGAGCATGATGTAGCGCTGGGCTCTGGTTCCCATATCCGAACCATTTGATATTTATATGCCGGCAGCCTGGATTTGGTGCGGCATCACCCCCTAGAATGCCGCTCCACTAGGGGGTGATGGTATGAGTGATCAAGTTCAGGCGCAGGCCGGCGACGACGAGTATCCAGATGAGAAGTATTCTTGGTATGTGATGGTCGTCCTGGTGATCGCCTATGCGTTCTCCTATATCGACCGCACAATACTGACCCTTCTTGTTGACCCGATCCGCGCTTCGTTCGATATCTCTGACTTTGAGATCAGCCTGCTGCACGGTTTCGCCTTCGCTCTGTTTTACACGATCCTTGGTATGCCGATCGGCTGGCTGGCGGATCGCGGCAATCGCATCAAAATCATCTCTGTTGCGGTTTATTTATGGAGCATCGCCACGGCAGCGTGCGGATTGGCTAATTCTTTCATGCAAATGTTTATCGCACGTGTCTTTGTAGGTGTCGGTGAGGCCGCATTGTCACCGTCGGCGTATTCGCTGGTCCCTGACTATTTCCGACCTGAAAAGCTTTCGCGAGCATTTAGTTTTTATAACGCGGGTTTGTTTATCGGCTCTGGTCTCGCGCTCGTCATCGGCGGTGCGGTTATTGAAATCACGCCAGCGCTCGATCTTCCGGTCATTGGCCATCTTGAGCCGTGGCAAGTCACCTTTATGTATGTTGGTCTGCCAGGACTGTTGATTGGTTTGTGGGTGATGACTTTGCGGGAGCCTAAACGCCTCGGCAAAACTGCTGATGAGAGTGGCCAGATGAGTCTGGGGAGTCATATCCGCAGATCATTCAGGTACATCAAGACTCGACCCGGCGCTTACTTTTATCATTTCTTCGGGTTCTCTTTGTACGCCTTCATTTGGACGGGCACAGCAGCCTGGACACCAACCTTCTTTATGCGCGAGTTCGGTATGTCTCCCGGTGAAGTTGGCAGTGTGTACGGTCTCATAGTCGTGGTCTTCGGGCTTCTCGGTGTGACTGCTGGTGGCATGCTGGCTGGGTATTGGCGCAAGAAGGGCAAAGTTGATGCGGAGATCCGCACCGGCATCACCGGGGTTTTGTGTACTTTGCCGTTCGGTGTTCTCGCGCCATTAATGCCGACCACGACCTTGGCTTTTGTCGGCTTCGCGTGCCTCACGTTCTTTGCAAGTTTTCCATGGGGGGCTGCGACAGCTGCGCTTCAACTCATCACACCCAACCGATTGCGGGCCATGGTCTCGGCGATGTTCCTGTTCCTGGTGAACCTTGCGGGTATCGGTTTGGCACCAACGGTTATTGCGCTGATTACAGATGTCGGCTTTGGCTATGACGGGGCTGTTAAGTACTCCATAGCCATAGCGGTTGCCGTGTCGGCGCCGATTTCGGCCTTTCTGTTGTACCGTTGTCTTGCGCCATATCGTGCGGAATACAATGCCATGCACCAAAAGGCTTCGGGCTGATCTAAGAAAAACGGGCGAGCGTCGTGCTCAAATCTTTCATGTGACCCACGACGATGTCTGCGCCCGCATCGCTTAAGTAAGTGTCGTGCCCAGCGCGGCAGTGGCCACCACCGGTAAAACCAACGACAGTCATGCCTGCAGCTTTGGCAGAGATCACGCCGTGCACGCTGTCTTCGATTGCGACACAGGCTTTGGCAGCGACGTCGAGTTTGTCAGCGGCGTGGAGATAAAGGTCCGGTGCTGGCTTTCCGTTCTGTACGAGTTCACCAGAGTAAATGTGTGGGGCGAAGGCCTCAAACAGGCCTGTTTTATTTAGTTTGAAATTTAGGCGTTCGACCCCTGATGATGAAGCAACTGCTAGCGGAACCGCGATAGACTCGACGGCCGCATGGGTACCCTCTATGGCGACCAAAGCCGCATCCATTTCGTCTCTGCTGTCGCTCAGCAAGGTTTCAAAAAATCCGTCCGGGACAGACGTGCCATGTGCCTCTCGGTGGTCTTCCTCCACATTCTTAAAGTAGGCGTTCATCGTGGTTCCTAGAAACCGATGGATATACTCATCTTCGCTGTAAGATAGGCCCAGCTCTTTTACAGCGCGTAGACCAACGCGGACGGCAAGAATTTCGCTATCAACGAGAACGCCGTCGCAATCAAAAATCACGGCTTCCATAGTGCTTGCGTCCTAATTCGCCAGACCGTCGACAAACTGCATCACGTCCATGTTGAAGCGCTCAGGTGCTTCGAGAAACGGTGCATGCCCAATGCCGTCGTAACGGACTAACACTGAGTCTGGGATCAAGGACTGATTGGTCACGCTCAAGTCGACGTCGACAACAGCGTCGTCATCGCCATGTATGAGTAATGTTGGTGTGGTGATCTTGTCGGCTAGGTCTTCATAGCTGGTCTGGTTTTGAAACATGGCTAACCGTACGTAGGCGGGCATCATCATGTTATAAATCAGCGCTTCCTGTTGTGTTTCTGCATCGAGCGGTTTGGCGGCCAGGTTATCAACAAAGGCAGATGTGCCCATTAGGTTTTCCGAGATGTTATTTGATAACATCATACCCATACTTTCCATCATCTCGGCTTGTGCGGCTGCTCGCTCTTCGCGTTCTTGGGCTGATACGTCTGAGCCATCGGTCAGAGACATAGCCCCGGCTGCAAAGATCAATCCACGAATGTCGGTCATGCCGTGGTGTCGAAGATACGAGGCCATTACGGATCCGCCCATAGACCATCCAATCAGAACCGGCGTGTTTAAGGTCTGCGTGGCAATGACCGTTGCCACATCACCACCCCAGTCGCGGCTTTCATACGCATCGGCAGACCAAGGCTTGCCCGAGGCACCATGGCCCCGGAGGTCAAATGCGACCATGCGGTATTTGGCCTGCAAGGAAGGGTCACCAAGCTGCTTCTTCCACGACAGAATGCTTTGGGAAAATCCATGGATAAACAGTAGTGCTGGACCGTTTGGGTTCCCCGTCTCTGCAACGACCAGGGGCACGCCATCTTCAGCCTCAATAGTGCTGTAGGACCAATCCGTAGCCCAGGAGGGCGATGAGACAACGGCAATACAGAGAAGGACGACGGCAAAAGGTCTCACGATCAAACTCCTAAAGATGCAGCTGGCGTTGCTCCGTAGAGCGAACGTCTCGGTCATAGCACCGCGCACTCTCTGTGAATAGGTGGCCGGATTAGGCCGATAATGCAGCCGATCTGGGGGCGACAGGGCGTTTGTCCTACGCTAGGGTTCGCGTCTCTTAAACAGATCGTTTCCTGCCCCATGTGGACTCAAATCCGCGGTTACCCGCTTCAAGCCTTTATCGTCTGCCACCTCGCCTACATGTTTAGTCAGGTCGACTTGGCGCTGTTTTCCTATGCCTTGCCGTCTATCCGCGAGACCTTCGACGTTAGCCTTCAGGCGATGGGCTGGGTGGTTGCGCTCTCTTACTCTACCGGCGCTTTTCTTCAGATCTACATTGGCACGTTGACGGATAGATTCGGTCGCAAGCACATGCTGATGGTGATCACGGTCGTATCGTCCTTATTTATTGCGACCCACGCGATCGTTCCCGAGAGTGCGGCGCAACTCGTCATCGGCGGTATCTCGTTCTCTCTCGGCATCATTGTCATGACCCTGTTGCGGTGTTTTGCCATCGCATTTGGCGGTGCGCTCTATCCGACGACCGGTGCGATCGTGACTGAAGAAGCTCCAGCCCGTTATCGCGGCATCATGGCGGGGCTTCTCCAAACGGCATTCCCCCTGGGTGCGTTTGTTGCCGCGCTCTTTGCTGCACCCGTGCTTGAAGCGTACGGTTGGCGGCCCTTGTTTTTGGTTGGGTTGCTTTCGATTCCGTATATCTGGGTGATTCACCGGTTCCTGCGTGAGACCAAACGCTTCGTTGGTCACAAAGAGGTACAGGCACAGTCATCAGCGGCGAAAGAATCAAGTCGGGATAAGGTCGCGGCTTTGTTTGCGCCAGATATGCGTATGCGTACGATCACACTATTTACCGCTCAGTTTATTTTCGTCATTGCCTATGGCGCGGCATCCTTGTGGTTGCCCACCTATCTCGTCGAATCACGGGGTTTCACACAAAGTGATGCAACCTATGTGGTTGGTTATGCCAATGCGGTGGCGGTCATTGGGTATATTATTGCTGCCGTTACCGGTGAGTTCATTTTGACGCGCCGGACGACAGTCACGATTTGGACCCTCCTTGGCGCGTCGTCGTTCCTGTGCATGATTTGGTTTACTTCGGGCTATTGGGACACGCTGATTGTGTTGTGCATCAGCGCAACGTTTTTCTACGGCACAGCTGCCGTGAAATTTGCCTACATCGCTGAGGTGTTTCCGACACACTTAAGGGCGACCGGTCTCGCGGTGTGTTCGAGTTTGGCAGTTAACCTTGGTATCGCTGTGGGCCCGCTCGTTGTGACCTATGGCGTGCAGTTCTTTGATTGGGACATGACCTTCTCAGTCGTGGTGGGAATTCCATTGGCTATTGCAGGGCTGCTATATTTGCGCCTAAAGCCGATTCCTTCGGGCCTAGAGGTTGAGGAAGTTGATCGTCAGATGCGTACGCAAACGTAAAGTTTTAAATACGAATAGAAAAAGAAAACGGAGAGACATAATGAAGGGTTGGTTGGTCGAAGAGTTTGGTGGACCGGAAGTCATGCAATGGGCAGAGATGCCTGATCCCGTACCAGCGGCAGACGAAGTTGTTGTTGATGTTCACGCCTCTGGTGTGAACTTCGCTGAAACACGCATGCGTGCGGGCACCTATACTGGCCTCGCATCACCTATCGTTCTTGGCCTGGAAGGCTCTGGTGTTGTCTCTGCTATCGGCGACAAAGTCACGACCTGCAAAGTCGGTGATAAAATATTTTTCCGCGGTCGCGGGTCACACGCCACCAAGTGCTTAATTAAAGACTATCACGCTTTTCCTCTGCCTGAGGGCTGGACCTTTGAACAGGGGGCGGCGGCTGGTGTCGGTTGGCTGACAGCTTGGCATGCGTTGCACATCGTTGGCGAAGCAAAGCCCGGCCATAAAGTCTTGATCGAAGCGATTGCTTCTTCTGTCGGGACTGCGGCGTTGCAGATCGCCAAGGCTAAGGGTTGTTGGGTGGTTGGTACGGCGAGCCAAGATGAAAAGCTGGCTAAGGCGACAGAGTATGGCGCTGATGCATTGATCAATTACAAAACCGAGAACGTGCAAGAGCGCGTCATGGAACTAACCGATGGATATGGCCTCGACGTCGGGTGCATGACCATTGGCGAAGAGACAGCGTCAAGTTTGATTGAGTCCATGGCCCCAGAAGGGCGCGTGTGTATGTACGGCTCCACCGGCGGTCGTATGGTCACCTTTAGTTTGAATATTGGCGCGCGGAATATTCAGCTCCTGTCCATGAGCATCGATACGTCAGCCCGTTATGTGACGGAAACGATCCCCAGCTTCCGCACTGAAGCGTTGGAAATGTTCCGCAACGGCACCTTTAAACCCATCATTGATACGGTTCTGCCTGTTTCAGATGTGGTCAGGGCCCATGAAATGGTTGGTGAACGCCACCACTTCGGGAAGATAATCCTCGCTGTTCCGCAGGACTAAAGCCTGCCCTCGCACAAGGAAGTCTCATGCTCCGTCTTATTCTTGCGGCTCTTGTTATCGCGTCGCCTGCCGGTGCAGGTGTTACGGAAGTCTATAAATCTCTCCGTGGTGACCACGACGTCAATGTCTCCGCGCCGGTCATGCTAGATCGCCCAGATCGACTTGTTCCACTTTCTGTTCGTGTCACGTGGCCAGCCGGAGAGGGGCCGTTCCCTCTCGTCGTGTTCTCCCAAGGCGCGCTTTGCCCGAAGAATATGTATGCGGCTGTTACAGATCATTGGACGTCTCATGGTTATGTCACGATCTCGCCCTTGCACCTGGATTCTGAATCCAATGGCTTCGGGTTTCGTGATTTGGCGGGTAAGGATTTGGTTGGCGAACGCATTGCTGACATGACCTATGTGCTCGATGCGCTCGACTTTATCGAATCCGCAACGCCGGGGCTGGTTGGAAAAATTGATCGTGATCGGGTCGCTGCCGCAGGCCATTCCTTTGGTGGGCAGATTGCGTTGGCAATGACGGGGTTGGAAATTACAGACGCTGCGACCAAGCAGCCTATGGCCGCCGCTGACAAGAGATACGATGTTGCTGTCGTGTTGAGTGGTGTTGGTGCTTTGCCCAACATCGTTGAGGGTGCGTTTTCCCGCTACGACGGCCCCGTGTACTCCTCCGGTGGTACAAAAGACCTAGGCGCGACCGGCGGTCCAATAGTTTACCCCTGGCAATGGCGGATGGCGGCTTATTTTGAAACGCCGCCCGGCGACACCTATGGCGTCGTGCTTGATGAGGGGGATCACTACTACGGTGGTCTTATTTGTCGTGAAACGGCAGGCGGCGCGCCTGACTTTGAAGGCCTGTCCATCATCCGTGGAACGTCCACTGCATTTCTGGACGCTTACCTAAAAGAAGATGAAGCGGCAAAAGAATTTCTCGCTACAATCGATCTGACAGACGTAACCAACAATCGCGCGAGTCTCGAGCGCAAGTAACCCTGCGCCGAGATTTTTCTGACTAATAAAAAAGGACGCCGACATGGATAAGAGTAAACTTCACCCTGATACCCTCGCTCTACATGGGGGATTTCGCTCAGACCCTGCAACAAACGCGGTCGCCGTTCCCATCTATCAGACCACCTCGTACCAATTCGATAACGCGGAACACGCTTCAAATCTCTTTGCGCTCAAAGAGCTTGGCAACATTTACACTCGTATCATGAACCCAACCAACGATGTCCTTGAGCAACGCCTCGCGGCGATGGAGGGGGGCGTGGCTGGTCTGGCCGTGGCCTCTGGTCAGGCGGCGTCAACGTTCGCGATCCTAAATCTCTGCGAAGCTGGTGATAACTTCGTGACGTCTACCGACCTGTATGGCGGGACGTGGAACTTGTTTGCTAACACCTTCAAGCAAATGGGTATTGAAGCGCGCTTTGCCGACCCAGCGGACCCGGAGTCATTCCGTAAGCTCACCGACGATAAAACCCGTTGCTACTACGCCGAGACTTTGCCTAATCCGAAACTTGAGGTGTTCCCAATTAAAGAGGTGGCTGACATCGGCCTCAGCATTGGCGTGCCGCTCATTGTTGACAACACGGCCGCGCCGTTGATCTGTCGCCCCATCGAGCATGGCGCAGCCATCGTTGTATACTCAACCACCAAATACATTGGTGGTCATGGCACATCGATAGGCGGTGTGATTATTGATAGTGGGGCCTTTGATTGGGAAGCTCATCAAGACCGATTCCCTCTCTTGTCGCGACCTGATCCCAGCTACCACGGTGCTGTATGGATTGAAGCGGTTAAGCCCCTCGGTCCGATCGCTTACATTCTCCGTGCACGCGTTACGTTGCTGCGCGATGTTGGCGCTGCGATGAGTCCGATGAATGCCTTTCAGTTTATTCAGGGTGTTGAGACACTACCGCTCCGTATTCGCAAACACTGTGAAAACGCGAGCACGGTTGCAAACTATTTGAAGGCCCATGATCAAGTCACGCAAGTGATCTACCCAGGCTTGATGGATGGTGAGGCACGCAAGCGGGCTGACACCTATCTCGCAGACCATCAGTACGGTGGCCTTGTTGGGTTTGAGTTGTCCGGTGGTGTCGATGCCGGCCGCAAGTTTATCGATTCTCTCGAGTTGCTCTATCACGTCGCGAACATTGGTGATGCGCGGTCCCTGGCTATTCATCCGGCCAGTACAACGCACTCACAGCTATCAGCTGAAGATCAAGCCGCTTCTGGCGTGACACCAGGCTACGTTCGGCTCTCCATCGGGATCGAACATGCTGATGATATCCTCGCGGATATAGAACAAGCTTTGTCGAAAGTCTAAATTTGGTCTTGAGGGGTTTGGCCCCGGGTCAATGGGGCCGGACCATGGGCCACCGTTGGGTGGAGTCCGGTCCGGCCATGCGCTGACGGGCACGAAAGGACTCTATCAATGTGTGGGAATATTTCCCACACATAATTGGTCTAGAATCCCATAATTATTGGGATAATTTCCCAAATACCGCGCGAATCTAAGGTTTATTGCGGGCGGCGGCCTTGTGCTGATTTAGACAGAAATCTCAAAAATGACGCCGGTGCGCTGGACGAGGTTCTTTTTGTCTAAGTCTGGTCCATGCGCTTCGTCATTTTTGACGTTGTCACTGGATAGGCTGCGCGTGGTTTCGTTGCGTAAGATCACAACGATGTTTGTGTCTGCTTCGATGGCAAAGGGAAACTCATGCCATGTGCCAATGTGCATTGCGAAACCAGATTGACCGTCAAACCGAAACGCTTCCAAGCTATCGATATCGGGCATTTCCCCATCCGTAGGCGCGCCAAATACGGCCACAAACGGCTTCCCGCCTAGAGGAATGAAGGTCTGGGTGT
>CALSLN010000006.1 GCA_943787205.1 uncultured Rhodospirillaceae bacterium | reverse complement strand
CCGAGCCGGCGGGTTTGCGACATTCGGAGACGACCGATTTTGGCGGCTGGGACGGGATCTCAGCAGAACATCAGTGGCCGAAATCGTCCACCTCATGGGCTATGGCGTTCCGATGACCCCTCATCTTCTCGGAAAGTCACCGTCGGTCTCGCGTCTCGGAGACGTGATCGCCAGTGCCCAGAGCAGTGAAAAACAGGTTTTGGGTCAGCCGATCAAAGACCTATTAGACGAAAAGCCTGCCGAAAGGTAAGGGCTCGACGCCTAACCTTACTGGCTAATAATTTTCCAGCTGCCGTCTTCCTTGCCGGCAAGCTGTGCCATAGCCATTTTCCGGCTGACCATCCACGGTCACTTCTGTTTGGAATTCACGGCAGTAGCGGCCAGCATTCGTGTAGCCGTCTCGAACGGGTGTCACGTTTCCATAGTTGCCGCTGTCCGGATTATTCCAAACGATGGCCTCACCGATAGGCGCACCGTACGCGGTACTGCTGCGCTTCGTGGGCCTTCATGCGGTCCAGTTCGTCCATGCTTCGTCCGACCTGACTTCCTATGGCAGCGCCGAGCATTGTTCGCGGCGGCGGTCGCGATGACTTGTCCGTCGCCAGATCCGATCGACGATCCAGCCCAGGCTCCAGCAGCCGCGCCGAGTAACGCCCCAAGGGTTTCATTCTGATTACTGCCATCAGCAGCACACCCTGTAAGAACAAGCGTTGAAGCAATCATTCCGGCTGACATTGCAGTTTTTAGCGTTGAGCGGGTCATAGCGTCCTCATTCATCTGGTGTCTGGGCTAATACTATATGAACGTATTTCACGCCGGAAACGTGGCAAAATAAGGGCGCGATGGGGTGCCTTTAGGTTGACATCTGCGTGATCGCAGATCAAACCGGGGTATTAATTGGTGCCGTTCCCGAGAGAAAAATCATGACGACGATGGACATCATTCCGACTGTTGACGACCCCATGGCCTTGTTTAGCGCTTGGTATAAGGACGCGCAGGAGTCCGAGATTAATGACCCTGATGCCATGAGTTTGGCGACGGCAACTCCAGACGGTATTCCGTCGGTTCGTATGGTTCTTCTCAAGGGCCTTAGCGCGGAGGGGTTTACGTTCTACACCAACAAAGAAAGCCGCAAAGGTCAGCAAATTGAGGCAAATACGCGCGCTGCTTTGTGCTTTCATTGGAAATCCCTGCGACGGCAGATTCGCGTAGAGGGTGCGTTGACTGAAGTGGCGCCCGATCGAGCAGACGAATATTTTGCGTCGAGATCGCGAGAAAGCCAGATCGGGGCCTGGGCTGCCGAT
The DNA here is from genome assembly GCA_943787205.1 of uncultured Rhodospirillaceae bacterium. Lineage (GTDB taxonomy): Bacteria > Pseudomonadota > Alphaproteobacteria > Rhodospirillales > Rhodospirillaceae > WLXB01. Next base: position 140,864 of record CALSLN010000006.1, on the reverse strand, counting down.
CAATCCAGGCCAATGGCCGATCGCTCCGTTTTCATGGACCGGGTCAAGGATGCGACTGCTCGGTTTGAGGGTCAGGACGTGCCGCGCCCAACACATTGGTCTGGTTTTCAACTCACACCTGTTATGATCGAATTCTGGCTTGATAAGCCATACCGGATGCATGACCGCTTGATCTATTGGAGAGAAGGAGAAGGGTGGAAGACGGAACGCGTTTACCCGTAGCGCTCTTTTTCGAAACGTAAAATATGCCACACGATTCACTTACATCTACCGCTTTAAATGCGCCGCCCTCTCGTTTGATGCGGGTAGCCACATATGCGGCTGTTGGGACTGCGTTGATGCTGATCGTCGTAAAGACGGCCGCATTTCTCATCACCAACTCCGTCGCGCTTCTGTCGAGTCTTATGGACTCGGTTCTCGACCTTTTCTCTTCTTTGGTTACGTTATGGGCTGTGCGCCATGCTTTAACGCCTGCTGACAATGAACACCGATTCGGGCATGGCAAAGCAGAGCCATTGTCGGGTTTGGCTCAATCTGCATTTGTCGCAGGGTCTGCCGTATTGTTGCTCTTTGAAGCTGCGTCTCGGATCAATAAAGACAATCAAGTGGTGCAGGGAGAATTCGGAATTGGTGTCATGGTGTTTACACTTTTAGTGACGCTCGTCCTTGTGATCTTCCAAAGGTTTGTTGTCAGTCGGACTGGCTCTACTGCGATTGAGGCCGATTCTTTACACTACAAGGGTGACCTTCTTTTGAATCTGAGCGTGATCGTTGCGATTGTCCTAACGACCTATGGAGGTGTTGGTTGGGCCGATCCTGCATTTGCTATTGGTATCGCGCTCTTCCTCTTGTGGAATGCCTCAAAAATCGCGCGTCAATCCATTGCTGTTCTCATGGATCATGAATTACCGGAAGAGCAAAGACAGGCGATTAAAGCTGTTGCGTTGAAACACCCGAAGGTCCGGGATGTCCATGAACTGAGAACGCGCTCTTCAGGCATACAGACGTTTATTCAGATGCACATGGTTATGGATCCTGAGCTGTCTCTTATCGAGGCGCACCGGATTGCAGATGAGGTCGAAATGGCGCTCATGGCGGATTATCCTGGTGCTGACGTTATTATTCACCAAGACCCTGACGGTATTGAAGAGTTCCACCAACCAGTTGGGTCTGCATTGGTCTAGCTTGTTCGATAATTTCGTCTGAAATAGTGTTTCTTCGCCGGCCCTGTTAACATCGGGCCAACACAATGAGCCCGTGGGGGGACGTCATGTCAGCTGTCAAAAGTATCTTAGCCGTAATCGGTGACCCAAAGTCGGGTCGCGCATGTCTGCACACGGCCTTAAGGGTCGGTCGGCAATTGGACTGCCAAGTTGATGCGCTCCACGTGCTGGCAGATCCAACGGCAGCCTTGCCGTTGGTCGGTGAGGCAATGTCTGGTGCAATGGTCGACGAGATGATGGGGGTCGCTGAACGCGAAGCGGGGCAGCGTGCTAAACTGACCCGAGAAATGTTTGACGGCGTAACGGCTGGTCTGCCGCACCCGTCTAGTCCTGGCGCGGCAGATGGCTTTGGGGTGAGTTGGCTCGAAGAATCTGGTGTCGAAGAGCAGGTTGTCGCCCTGCGTGGGTGCCGCGCTGATCTGATCGTTCTTGACCGTCCGACCCAGGACAATGAAACTGCGGCGCTCATGGCCTTGAATGCGGCATTGATGCAAAGTGGTCGTGCTGTAATTGCCGCGCCACCTTTACTTTCGGAAGATGCTGAAATACCTGGCCCGATAGAACGAGTTGCTGTGTTTTGGAATGGAAGTACAGAGGCGACCCGCGCTGTTCAAGCCGCCTTGCCACTGCTTGCGACGGCGAAGGAGGTGACCGTGCTCCGTGTTGAGGAGGAAGAGTGGTACGCAGGTACTGAAGATCTCGACATTCACCTGACGCGCCATGGCGTTAAAACCGTCATCTCTAAAGTTTTACCGCGTGAAATTCGCACGGGTCGTTCTCTTCTCTTCGCAGCCCAGGATACTGGCGCCGATATGATGGTGATGGGGGCGTATACGCGATCTAAATTACGTCAGCTAATGCTTGGCAGTGTGACCGGGTATGTGATGGAACAAGCCATACTGCCGGTTCTCATGTGTCACTAACGCCTCTTGGGCTTAGTGGAACAAATCTGTTTGAGCTGGCTTGGCCCGCGGTGTTTCTTCCGTTGTGAAGTCTCCAGCGTAGGGCTGAAGCAGTGGTGCTAGATCTTCAAATGAATAGTCCGGGTTGAGCCATTCTTTTGCGTGAGCGGCGTCTAGTATGACGGGCATGCGGGAGTGAATATTGGAAATGGGCTCAGCGGGGCTGCACGTCAAAATTACAAACCGATCATTTGATCTAAGACCAGCCATGACAAAGAGAGATGAACCCTCTGGTGCGATGCGTGTTTTGATCTTCTCCGTCCCGTCCTGGCGCCATTCAAAGTAAGCGCTCGCCGGGACAATCACGCGGCCGATCCAAAAGCGGTCTGAAGGTTGGTTTCTCGAGGGCCGTTTCTGCCCGGGCGTTGATCACCGGAGATTTTTGCCAGTCGACCTTGAGGCCCCAGGGTAACAGGTCTGCAATCTGATCCGCTCCGATAATCAACGCAGAATCTGTCGGGCGAACGATAGAGTTCGCCGGCGTGCCCAAGAGCTCTCCAGTGAGATGGGTTAAACCAAATCGCTTAATGATGTCCTGTTGCGGAGGTCGGATTTCGTATTGGGAGCACATTGTCGGCTAAAAAATATGTATCTTAGCTCTGGTGTTCTATGTCGCCTTCATTGCCCACTCGCGCGGCTGCCTTTTTCCGAGTGCGTAACGTCAAACTAATGTTGGTAATGAGGACGTCATCGCCTGGGCTGAAGGTGAGGGCTTTGTAATAATCTGATAAGGCCCTGTCGTATTTCTCTTGATAGAAATGGATGTTGGCACGGTTGTTGTAAAAGCTCCATTGCCTCGGTTTGCGACCAATCGCCTTGTCGCATGTTTCCAACGCTTCCTCGTAATGGCCTTGGCCTGTGAGTCCGATGCACAAGTTGTTGAGAGCGGCTGGAATGTTATTGGGGGTCAATTCGCCAGACCGAAGCGCCTGTCGCGCTAGGGTAACCCCTTTGTCCCATTTGTCGCGATTTAGCGCATGGGCTGCTTCGTTCACGAGCCCGTTGCCCCGTGTAAAGCTCTGCGCTTGAACGGGCCCTAGAACACTGATCACACTGAGTAACGCGGCAACAGCTCCGGCTAAAAACAGGCGCATGGTTGTCCTCCTGAGCAAGCATTTCGTGAAGATATTATAACACATCTTAGGTTGCGTGCTTAAAAACACGATGTCTTCAAGAAACTGTGATCTCGCCATGGCTTACGACAACAGCATGTCCGCCAACCTGAACGCTAGTTATCCTGCCATTTTTGACGTCGGCCTCTAACTCAAGGCGGCTAGGGCGGCCCATTTCCACACCTTGCTCAATGACCCAGTTGTGGGTCCCGTCTTCGAGTTTGTCGGCGTCTACCAGCCATCCGGCGAGGGCAGCCACGGCGGATCCTGTGGCCGGGTCCTCTGCTATTCCATGTGAGGGCGCAAACATGCGGGCTCGTAGATCGACTCGGTTGTCGTTGGTTTCTTGGGTGAAAACAAATACGCCGGTTACTTGACTGGTCGACAGATGGTTTTCCCATTGTGTGAGGTTAATCTTAGCAGACTCTAGAGCACTCAGGCTCGCGACCGGTACAAACGAGAATGGTGCGCCACAGCTCCATTGGCTCGTTTCGGTTTCGTTCGAACAAAGAGTGCTTTTATCGAGCCCTAAAATGTCCGCCCACTGAGAAGTCGATATGTCTTCTGGTAGTCGTTCTGGAATTTGAGCGACGCTTAGTTCGGCTCGGAAGTTGCCGTCGGTGTTCCTAGAAACAGAGACGGGAACTAAACCGATACCTTCTTCAAATTTATAGTCATAACTATCGCATGCCTGTCCCTCATCGCGAGCTATAGCGATAGCGGCACCCAAAGTAGGGTGGCCTGCAAAAAGAAGCTCTGCTACGGGCGTGAATATCCTAACTCGGTGCGTACCTTCGGGGTTTTCAGGCGGTAGAACAAACGCGGTCTCAGACAGATTGAATTCTCTGGCGATGTTCTGCATTGCCTCAGGTGATAACCCGATGGCATCAAAAACCACTGCGAGCGGGTTTCCACAGAAGGTGACTTTTGTAAAAACATCTAGCGTCACAAATCTATAGAACACGGGTTGCTAGAACTCTGGCGTCGCGTCTCGGTTTGAAACCACATAACAGTTCACCAAGATAAAACCGAGGTTAATGCCAAGCCGTTCAGCGTCGGGTTGCGTAAAGGTATAGCCGAAGAACTCTCCTGGCGATCCGTCCTCCTTGAGCGAAGAAATGTACATGACGAGACTGTCGCGGGTATATGCGCCGATCTCATTATTCATTTGCCAGTCGACGTTACGCAGACTGATCTGAATGGTTCTTGGCGTGTCTTCATTGGACACGAAGCGTGCCAGACCGCCCTGGTCGGTAATTTTCAGGTCGCTATGCCGCGTGTATGGGATGTCTCGACCGCCGGAGACACCGGGCATATCGGCATAGCAGGTGAAGTCACGAGCGCGGGTTAGCTTGTGGTACACGCGATCTGGATTACCTGTCAGTCGGTTTCCATTGGAATCCATCGTTCCGTCACGGACCCAAAACTCAGTCTCGGCTAGCATCATATGGTAGTCGGTGGTCGCAGTGCCTTTACCAGGCCATTCCCACGTGCAAGTGCCGTCCTTCATGGCACCATGAAACTGCCCGGCTTCACGCCGCCAGAAGACGTCGCACCCGGCAAGGGGCGGGCTATTCTCCGGCGTTAAATCCGCGAGCACGGAAGGATCTAGGTGTGCGTCTTTGTACTCAGGTAGCATGTCCTTTCCGCCGAGATAGTGCATCTTCATGCGAACAGCTTGCTCATCGTTGTCGGCGGACAAAGCGTAAAGGCGAATGCGGTGCGGTTTTTCTGGGTCGTTGTTGCGATGGTCACGCGCGAAAAACACATAGTCGCCGAATGTGGGGAGTGAAACGCGCGTTATGCTCGATGTGACCCGTTCATGCCGAGCTTCTTCGCGAACGCCGAGACGAACATCAAAATAAACTTGTTCCCGATTATCGTAAGTCCCAGGGAACATTTCCGCGATGATTGTAAGGTCCCGTTCTGCCGGGGTACCATCTTGGCCCTGTGCGATTGCACTTCCCGAATAGAGTGTTGTTATGGAGATAATAAGGCGAGCGATGAATATCCGAGTCATTGAAGTGTCCTCTTTAATTCTTACTGGCTTGCGAATGTATCTTCCGTAAGTCGCGATGGGTGCTCATCGGCCAGGCCAGCCAATGCAATGATATTAACCGAGCCGCAGGCGTCTTTTTGCTCGTCTAGGCTGGGAGACATGGCGTCCCAGGCATCCTTCGCGTTTTGCTCAGACTCAAACATCGTCACGATGATGTGGCTGCCTGGCATAAGGCTTTCCAGCCGTTCGATGGCTTCAGGCCCGGCATCTGCCAGTACGGTTCCTTTGAATTCTCTAACGCCGTCGAGGAATGGGTCGGCAAACCGTCTCCAGCGCCCTGGGGTTTCCGGTGTCGCCATGGCGATCAAGAAGCCGCGATTGCCAGGTATGGGGTCAGGCTCTTTATCTAAACCGGGGAGGGCGACAACGGAAAAACGGCCAGCGTTTTTGCGGAAGATATAGGCCCGGCGGTATTCGTCCGACCACCAAAATGCCGAGACGCTTTCAGGCGTAGGAAATCGAGCAAGCATCATCCCCAGATTGCCGAGGCCACCATCTAGGAATGTAACGCCGCTGTTCTGATCACCCGCACCCAGACGGTAGCCTTTGTGGGCTCCATAAATGGGCGGTAGTTGGCTCTCGTATCGGTCCATTCCCGCTTGGTCGTGCGCGGTTCCTAGTACAAGTAAGTATCCGTGGTGTCGGCTCATAAATATACCATGCCGGGACTATAGCGCCTTTTCAATGCCTGGGGTTCTGAAACATTCGGGGCGAGCAAGTGCGTAAAAGAAAAGCGGCGGCCCATAGGGGCCGCCGCTCGTTCTCATTTATCTAACTTGAGCGTTCACTTAGAAGCGGTAACGAACCTCGACACCGTAGCGGGCTTCTGCGCACCGGGATGGATGAAGGACCCACCGAACTGCGGTGACGGGATAACCTCCTCCAAGGTAGTCTTCGTTGAAGAGGTTCTTGGCAAAGCCGGTGAACGGCCCAGTTCTCGGCTTCAACGCCGACACGGAGGTCGACAACGTTGTAAGCGAATCACGCTGCGTCTTGCCGTAGTTGGCCGTGGCAAACAGAGAGGCCTGGTCTTGGTCCTGCACTGTGTGGAACCAGGTTGGACCTACACGAGACTGTAGTCTGCGCGGCCAACCAGTTCTATTTCGAGATCATTGCTGAACGGGAACAGAGCCTGCGCTACCAGCATTGAAGGTGTAGTCGGCGGTGTAAGGCGCTTTGTTGCCGACCGTGTCAGGGCGCACAGCATGTTCGCCTTGATTTCACTGTCGAGAATGTTGAAGCCCACCGTAGATGCTGAAGTTCTCCGACAGAGCCGCATTTGCAGCGAACTCGGCGCCGTAGACTTCCACTTCGTCGATGTTGTTGACGATACGCAGCAGGCCAAAGGGTCCAACGAAGAATTCGAAGAACTGCATGTCGTCGATGGTGTTGTAGTAAGCCAGCACCTTCCAGGGTCAAGCGGCCATCAAGAGTAGCTGCCCTTGAAGCCGAGCTTCGAAGGCGCTGGAGGTTTCTTTGCGGAAGAAGTCCTCAACACCAACGTTTGTACCCAAAGCGTCAGTTGATGAACAGGTCAATGGTTGCCTCAGACCCTGAACTGTTAAAGCCGCCGGACTTAAAGCCGATACCCCAGTTGGCAAACAGCGTGGTGTCTTGGCCGACGTCGTAGGTCAACGCTGATTTTGGGCTGGAGCTGATGGAAGGCACCGCTCTCGATCGGGGATCACGCCTGCTGGGTTAATCGCTGGGTTGAGGCCCGGGTTAATCGGGTCACCGCTCCTTGGAAGCCGTCAGACGGATCGAAGTCGATGTAGGTCGAGCGTGCGTCAGTTGGCACCAGGCTGCGGCTCTTCCGTTCTTCACGGTCGTAGCGCAGGGCGACGGGAAGCCTCGATAGTCCTCGTTTACGTCGTAGGCGACGTTACCGAAGGCCGCGTAAACTTGGCTGTCGAACTTATCATGGACCAAGCTGGTCAGTCGCATTGGGCTGACCGGCTGGAACGAAGAGTCGCGGCGATGATCTCGGCGACGTCTTCAACGCCGGTGTTCACACCAACGCGCCGGTTCAGGTCGAGGTAGTACGCGCCGACCAAGCCAGCGGAGGTCTTGGTCAGCAGGAGAGGCCAGGCGGACCTCAAAGCTGATGTCGTCCTGGAAACGCTCTTGGTACTGGGTACCGTCACAGCTGGTTGGTGTGTAGGGGCCGAGAATCGAAGCGCCAGGCGTGTGGAGCGCAAGGAACTGAGGGGCTGGGCAGCGTCACGCCAGCGGCATTCAACGCATCAACACTGGCGATACAGCTGGGCTCACTGAAGAAGAAGCCGAACGCGCCAGACGTGCCGTCTGCAGCAAAGGCGTTCTCGATGTCAGAGTACAAAGCCCAGGCCGTCAGTGAGCCCCAGTCGTATTCCGCGTCGTACTTTGGCAGAGACCTCGATGGTTTTCTGAGTGTTGAAGGAGTCGAGCTGGTTGACGAATTGGAAATTGTGATCGTTCACATCTTCAAACAGCAGCGGATTGCCAAACAGGCCAGCCAAGAAGCTTGCGGCAAAGGCGGGGTTAAAGGCAATCGCAGCGGCGTCAACCTCGCCGTAGCGGGCTTTGATAGGTCGAGAGATGACTGTCTCGCCGGTTTCAAGCAACGAAGCGTGAAGAGACGTTCCAGCCTCTCAAAGTCGTCAACGTTTTTCTCGTTGCGGGTCTCGTTAAAGATAGAACCCGTCGGTAGTCGCGCCAATCGGCCTGAAAGTTCGCGCTCATGCTGAGTATGTCGCTGACGTGGGCCGGCCATGTAGGCCGAGGCTGTGATAACGTGTCGTCATTGGCAGCCAGAGAAGTTTGACTTCACCCTCAAATTCGTCGCCAGGCTTTTTGCTGGTGACGATGATAGCGCCGGCCGCCGCGTTGCGACCGTAGATGGCGCCCTGGGGCCCCTTCAGAATTTCGATCTGCTGCAGGTTGGCGTACTCGCGGTTCAGCGCGGCCGGGTTGGTATGCAGAATGCCGTCAATGATGAGGGCGAAACTGTTCTCAGCGTCGCGGGCGCCGTTGATGCCGCGAATGTTGACCTGAGTGTCACCGACTTCCGCGGCGTCGACGATGGTCACGCCGGGCGTCAGAGTTGATGAAGTCAGCGGCCCGTTGCACACCGGCGCGTTGAAGCTGCTCGGATGTGAAGGCGGTGATGCTGGCGGGAACGTCCTGCAGCGATTCTGACCGCTGACGAGCCGTCACGACGATTTCTTCGATGGCGAAGCTGTGAGCCACGGACGGCGCTGGACCAGCACGGATCCCTATCAACAAGCGCGCTGGTCGGCAGCAACAGATGTACTTCTTCAGTGGTGAGCGGTTCACTGTTGCTCTCTCCTAAAAATCGGCTTCGTCTAACGACAGCACGAGAGATCTGTATACGTCCGCATCGGGTAATTGGATGCTCGGAGGCGAGAACGTCGATCTCTCGGACGGCCCTTGGATAGTCACGGGAAAGCTGCAGTCAAAACAAGAGGTTTGTATCGATGCACAGGGCCCGGCACAACCCAGTGCGCCCTAAACGGCTTCCGCCTGACTGTGGCGGTTCCGACACAGACAAAATCTAAGGGGGCGAGTTGCTCAGGAGCTGCTCTTGTAGCAAAGTGGCAAAAACGTTCATCGGTATCAGGTGTTGACCCGTTAGTGATTTGCGGTAACGCAAGACAGAGTGACCAAGCAAACATGCCAGCTGATTTGTCCGTAAAACCGTTGGGCAAGAAGGGGAAAGGCATGATGAACCTCAAAGCAGTGTCGGCATCACTCCTGATCGCCTTTTATAGCGGGTATGCGAGGCATGCTGGAGCGGCCGAAGATTGACCCTACTTTGTTACGCCGGCAGGACGCCGAATACGATGCCTGCAGTTCCAACGCCAGCAGATGTGCTGGGCTACGACATACGGGGGACTATGTTTCCAACCCAGGGGCGGTGCGTGCAGTACGTCCAGAACGCTCGCCGCGATCTATCAGATCGCGTGAGCGTTGGAGGTCATCGGGCGGACCCACGAGCGCCGACCCATACACCTGCTAACGGTATCGTCAGCCGGACAACCTTGGCGCGCGTCGACGAGATACGCGAACAACACCTCGCGCTGAGTGATCCTGATTCTGCGCCGGGTCAGTCACCGACGACATGCCGACGGTGACGTGGCTGGGCTTTGGTGTCCACGGCGATGAAATCAGCTCGATGGATGCGGCGATTGCTCACGGTCTATCACCTTGCGGCGGCGCAACCGACCCGGCGATCGATAGCGCAGCTCGAGAATACAGTCGTGCTTCTGGTGCCGGTGCTGAACCCAGACGGCTATAACCGCGCGTCAACATCTCTCAACTACCTACCGCGGAGAAGCGCCGGTCGCGAACCTGCAGCATGCCGAGCACAACGGCGACTTGGCCGCGTGGCCGAACCAATCACTATTGGTTTGATCTCAATCGGCAGTGGATCGCCCGGACCCAACCGGAGGCACAGGCCTGGGGCGCGCAGTACCAGAAATGGAAGCCGAACCTGCACATCGACTTTCATGAAATGCATGATCGATTCCACTTACTATCTTTAGTCCGGGAATCGCCGCGCAAGCGCAACCCGTACATCCCGCAAAGAGGCGACGGACCTGACCCGTAAGGTCGGGAACTATGCGCAAGAGTACCTGGACAGCAACCAGGAGCTGTATTACTCCGAGGAGTTCTTTGACGAATACAATCCAGCGATGGGGTCCAACTACCCGTTGCTCAACGGCAGCGTTGCATTCCTATTCGAGAACCGAGGCTTTGAAGGGTTGCTAGCGGAAAGCCCCAACGGGGAGGTGACCTTCGCGTCACGGGTGCGCCGCCACTTCAATATCGCAGTCGTCAATGGTGCGAGCATCGTCGGACTCTGCGGGAGACACTTGCTAGAGCTATCAGAAAGAATTTTGTGCACGATGACGCGGCAGGCGGCTACGTGCAGACCGCGTCAAAGGGTTACGTGTATTCACCGCGCGCAAGGATGACGATGCACGGATGCATCACTTTCTCGGAGATGCTCGATCGGCTGAGAGATTGATGTTTATCCGGCTCGGTCGCCCGGTCCGTGATAGTGGGACCACCTATCCAGCCCAGCCGACAGTTATCATTGTTCCGACCAACCAGGCGACCTACCGCGTTATTCGCAATATTTTTCGAGACCCGTACGCGCTTCGGTGACGTGGTGTTCTACGACGCGACGACGTGGACGAAGCCGCTGGCCTTCTGGGCTGACCTATGCGGATCTGTCTTCAGTTGGCGCCGATATGCTCGGAGAAAAGATTGATCCTACATTTCCATCTAAGGACGCTCCCGATCGGGCGGCGTATGCCTATGTGTTTTCCTGGGCGGGTATTACGCACCCCGCGCTGTCACACGGCTTCTCAAGGCCGATGGGCATGCCAAAGTTGCGGTTAAACCCTTTACGACGATGACCACAAAAGGTTCGGTTGAGATGGGGCGCGGTTCTATCATTGTGCCGGTTGGTGAGGGGCAGCCACTAAATAGCGAAGAGCTTTACGACATTATGTCGACGATTGCCGATGAGGATGGCGTGGTCGTGCACGCGGCGATTACCGGCCGCACTGCCGAGGGTATCGATTTTGGTGGCAATTACGCTCGCCCCGTAGAGTTGCCCCAAGTCCTCATGCCGGTTGGCGAGGCTGTGCGCTTCTATGATGCCGGAGAATTATGGCACCTGATGGATTATCGCATGAATATTCCGGTAATGATGCGCGATGTAGGTTCTCTTCGTGGTGTCGATTGGTCTCGTCTCACCCATCTCGTGTTGCCTGATGGCAACTACTCAGGAGCTCAACGACGAACAGATCAAGCAAATCGACAGTTGGGTGAAAGGCGGTGGCACTTTGGTCGCAGTAAAACGCGCCGCGCTCTGGGCAGTGGAAAAGGGGTTTATGGATGTTGAGGTCATTGACGACTTCGTAGTTGTCGGTTTTGGCGCGCTGCCACCGCGTAAAGATAAGGACGCGCCCGTACCAGATCGCGAAAACTACGCAGACAAAGAACTTCTGGAGCAAGCCCAGCGTATCCGAGGCACAATTTTTGAAACCGACCTCGATATCACCCATCCCCTTGGCTTTGGGTATAGGTCACGTGTCCTGCCATCATATCGCGAAAATCGGATTATTCTGGGTCGCTCAAAGAACCCCTTTGGCACAGTCGCTCAATACACTGCCTCACCGTTGCTAAGCGGGTATGCCAGTCCAGAGAGCATTGAGAAATTGGCGGGCGCGGCGTCGGTATTGGCCGAGCGACGCGGCAGAGGGGCAGTCGTGCTGATGTCTGATAACCCAAACTTCCGGGCGTGGTGGTTTGGTCCCAATAAGATGTTTCTCAACAGCCTGTTCTTTTCCACAGCGATGAACGCGGAATTTTCAAGGTTTGAAGAGCACGATCACGCGGACTAGGCTTGACTACCGAGCCCCTGCGGCAAAGGCGTTGCGGCCGGCTCTAATGGCATCTGCGACGGCTTGAGCCCGTCCGCCGATTTCCTCAATGATCGGTTTATGTGTGCCGACTGATGCTGCTTTCCATGCGGCGCGCTGTTCCGTGGATAGTGTATGGGCGTTGAAGCCTTCTTCAGCCGCTGAGGTTAAGCCTGCTGCATTCATAACTGCGATGGTCTGGCGTACGTCAGCGGTGCTTGCAAATGTATCCAGAATGACCCGGTGTTCGGACTCCGAGAGAGTTTCAAGCCATTCCGTGTTGGCAAGAAGGAATCCCCCGAGAAAAAAGTGCTGGGTCAAAATAAAATGGGGCGCTTCGGCAACGAGACCCGTACCAGTATAGGCGACTGTGGGGGTTAACCCCCCATCAATCAGGCCGGTCTGTAAGCCGGGTATGGTCTCCGGGCTGGTGATGTAAATGACGTCAGCGCCGACTGCCTCTAAGAACATCCGTGCGGCTATATCTTGCGTGGCGCGCAGTCTCATGCCAACAGCATCCTCTGGCCAGAGGATTGGTTTGGTGGAGTATATATTTTGTCCACCAAGGTCGAGCCACCGCATGATAGTAAGGCCGCGTTCGGCTATGAGCGGACTGAAGACGTCGAAGAACACGTTATCGACCACGTAATCAAATTCTTCTTTGCTGTCGAACAGGAACGGTGCGCCCAGGTAGGCAATTTCAGGCACAATATTAGACAGTACGAGGCTCGATAATGATGCAATCTTTATGCGACCCCGTCTCACACCCGAAAGAATTTGTTCTTCTGGCCCGCCTTCGCCATGGATTAAAAGTTGCGGTTCTAGTGTGCCATTGGATTCCGAAGAGAGTCGCTCGCTGTAGTCATAAAACAAAGTTGCAGCGGGTGATCCGGGAATGATAAATCCGCCGATTTGCACTTCTTCCGCGTGAGCGGTGAAAACGAAGGTGAAGAGGCCGACAACTAGCGAGAATTCTCTCACTACAGTTGATCCAGCCACGTCGTGAGCGCGCTGCCGATTTCTTCGGACCCTGTGTCAAACACATCGTCGGTGATGTCGGGGAACTCGATCATATCAGCATCGGGCAGTGCTTCTTTTTTGGCCGTTCGTGTCTTTTCCAACAACATTTCGTGAGGCTGTAGAAATCAAGACCGGTTGTTTGATCAACGGGAAGCGTTCTTCTGGAACGTAAGTCCATACCGCATTGTAGGCATACCAAGATTTATCGAGGGAATGGATATCTTCGAGAAAGATTTTCGCTGCGCGTTCTAAGGAGACACCTTCTGACCGATTAATAACGATCAGATACCACCTGTTCATAATGAACGTGCCGTCCTCGGGCAGTGCTCTTATCAGTGGGGAGGTTGGCGAGCCGGTCGGCACGCGTTTCTGACATGACGTAGTACGCGATGCCCGACAGGACGACGCCGACGGACGAGGTCGGGCCGGGTGATGGCGAGTTCCGAAGCAATGAAGACGCCGGTGTGAAAGCCAAAGACGTCAACCGCGCCTAATGCCGCCTTGCGCCGTAGCCCAAAGCCATCCAGGGCGTCTGCCATCGCACCGGCAATGCCGGCCATGTCAGGGGGGGAACGTCAGGCCGGTCAGATTCGCCGTAGCCCAGGCGTGTCGAAGGCAAGGGCGAGCCGGTCGCGGCCGAGGACTTCGAGCAGGGGGCGGTACTCTTCAGCCGACTTAGGGTTCTGGTGGAACAAGACCAACCGGGGTTTTATCGCTGGCAGTTCCGTCTGGCCGGTCTGTGCCGAGTGGTAGTGGACTCTGGCCATAGGGGCCATCGACATAGCCTTTTTTATAAATCACAGAGGTCTCCGCATTGGCGATGGTGCTTGTCAGGGTTCCATAGGACAGGACAAGTGATAGGGCGACAAGGAAGAAAGGTCTAAAAAACACGAGATTTTCTCCTGTTAGTGCGCGACTGGCTTGGTCAATCTAAGATAGAGCCTTGTGGCTGGAATAAACACAAAACAATCAAACTAATACTTTTGCACATCTTGCCTACTACCTTCGACCCACACCCGTGAGCCACGAAGCCTCTATTATTAGTGATACGGCAAGGTGTAAACGATTGACGTTACCCGTAATGCTAGGACACCCGCGATAGTGGCGTTTACGTTCGAGACCCTCCGGCGGAAGATTAGGCGTTCCAGCTATCCATTGCTGGCTGGCTTCGCCATGGCTGTGCTTACAATATCCCTGTGGCAATTTGCTGAGCGTCAAGAGCGTGTAAGTGCGAACGCGACGGTTCAGACTCTGACAGAGGGGTTGATTCAGAATACTGAATTTAAGTTCGCGAGCCACGCAGAAGCAGTCTCGCGTATGGCGCAACGGTGGGTGAAATCTGGTGGCACCTCACAAGAGGAATGGGCGTTCGATGCCCGAAATTATAAGCGTGATATCCCTGGGTTTAATAATTTCACGTGGATTGATGACACACTTACTGTTCAATGGTTGTTGAGAGACGGTGAACTGATCGAGCCTCGGCAGAGTAATACTCCTGTGCAAAGAACAGCCGAATCGAAAGCCTATCTCGAATACCTAAGAGATGAGAAGAAGCAACCCGGTACATTTTATTATGTTAGCCGGCTGGGTGAGAGAATGCTCTTGCTCTACGTACCGATGTTTGACGGTGAAAAATTTCTTGGTTTCCTTGGCGGCGCAATTGAGGTCCCGCGATATCTGAAAGGTATATTCGGGGCCTACGAGGGCGATTTGGAGGTTGTTGTCACACACGAAGGTGACCCGATTTTTCAAAGCTTGGGTTGTCAAGCTGGTCAAAAATTAGTGTCGACGCGTAAATTTAGTATCGGTGATTCAGACTTTAGTATCGAGGCTTACGCAACGCCGAAAGTTATTAATGCGACGTCCTCTAGCCTCCCTTTTGTTGTGTTGTGTGTTGGGTTCACTTGGACGCTGATCGTTGCGTGGTTGATTCATCAATCCTCTGTCATCAAGCAAAAATCCGGTGTGGTAGAGCGCCAAGCGCTAGCACTTGATCAAACATCAGATGCAATGTTTATTCACAATCAAGAGCAGGGCATTCTTGACTGCAATGCGGCGGCTATAAACCTATTCGGATATTCAAAATCTGAATTGATCGGCATGCATACGAGAGATCTTGCGGCTGATCCTGGATCGCTGCGACCGCTTTACGCTGATCGCGATGAAAAGCTTGCGCTGCATGGTCGTTGGTCTGTGACAATAAAAACTCGAACTAAGCCTGGCGATATCAGAATGATGTCGATTGCGGAATCGGAGCTAAAAGACGCCCGCGGCAGAACTGTTGGTTTTGTATCCATGGCCCGTGATGTTACGGACGAAGAAGACCGTAAGGCTGAGCTTGCAGAATCTGAATTCAAGTTTCGGGGTTTGTTTGAAAGCAGTCGGGATGGCATCGCAATCCGCCCCGTAACGCCACAGGGCGTTAAGGGCGTAAGCAACGTAAACCAAGCCTATTTAGACCTGACCGGTTACACACAGGAAGAGCTTAACAGTTTGCCGGAGCAGGTGCTTGTCCCGCTTGCAGAAGACCGTGCAAAGTTACTCGTGGCGCTGGCGCAACTTGAGGAACAGGGATACGCCGATACGATCAGCCTTCAGTACAAGCGAAAAGATGGCAGCTACCGTCATGCAGAGACCACGCTGTGGCGTGCGATTAAAGATTCCACGGGTGAGCATACTCAGACGATTGCGTTGGTGCGCGATGTCACAGAGCAAGAAGCGAACAGAGAGAAGCTTGTTGAGTCTGAAAATAAATTCAGAAGGCTTTTTGAAAGTAGCCGTGATGCAATCTGTATTCGATCTGCGAGGGGCAGTAATGCTGGGAGGGTGATTGACGCGAACCAAGCCTATCTCGATCTCGTTGGTTATGACCTAGACGAAGTGCCAGTCTATAGCGCCGACAACATGGTGATGACCCGCGACAGTTTACACGGTCATTGAGCCATACCTGAAACGGTTGGGTCAACAGGGCTACACAGACCCATTTAACGTCAATTTTCTGCGCAAGAATGGCACTACGGTGCCCGCCAACGTTCAGCTATGGCGAACATACGATGATGATGACGAGCATGCGCAAACCATTACGATTGCCCGTGACATGACGGAAGCCGTTCAAGCAGAAGAGGGGATGAAGGAAGCCCAACAAATTGCCCAGCTCGGAAGTTGGGACTTCGACCTAATCCGTAAGACTGGATCTTGGTCGCATGAGATGTATCGTATATTTGAGGTCGAAGTGCCAGGTCGCCCGCTTGACTACCATGGCCTCATGGAAATCTTGCATCCCGATGATCGCGATAAATTCGCGCAAGATCGCAAGCGTGCAGACAGGGAAAATATCCCGGTCAATGATATTTATCGCATCGTCATGAGCGATGGTCGCACGAAGTATCTCAGATTTAATTTCCGCACGATTTTAGGAGCTGATGGGGCTGTCATAAAACGTCTTGGTACGGCGCAAGATATCACCGCTATTCGTGAACTTGAAGATGCGCTTCGACACACCCAGAAACTACAAACCGTTGGGCAACTGACAGCGGGAATTGCGCATGATTTTAATAACATTCTCGGTGTGATCTCAAGCAATGCGCAGTATCTAGAGATGATTGTCACGGATAGCCCCGATGTGAACGTGACAGTAGATCGAGTGGTCAGGGCCGTGAAACGCGGTGCGAAATTGACTGACCAAATGTTGTCCTTCTCTCGGAAACAGGCACTGGCGCCCACACAGATTGATACTGCATCCTTTTTAGAAGAGCTGACGGATACGGTCTCCAGAGCTCTGGGCGAAGAAATTACGATGGATGTCGATGTGCCTGATGCCCCATGGAGTGTCATGGCCGATGAAACCCAGCTTACAAACGCGTTGTTGAATCTCTCGCTTAATGGTCGAGATGCGATGGAGGGGGCTGGGTCTCTAAAAATCAGGGTTCAAAATATCGACGTGCATGAGGGCGAAGACGCTTCGGCACGAAATATCGAGGCTGGGTCATACGTCGCGATCTCTGTTCAAGACAGCGGAACCGGGATGACACAAGAGGTCCAAGACCAAGCGTTTGAACCGTTTTTCACGACGAAAGAAATCGGAGCGGGAAGTGGTCTTGGGTTAAGCATGGTTTACGGGTTTGCTGACCAGTCTGGCGGCACTGTTACCTTGGATAGCGAGGTCGGTGTTGGAACGACAATTACGTTGTACCTTCCGGCCACTGATCAGCAAGGCGAACTGACTTTAGCAAAACCTCAAAAGGAGAGTGTTGCCCCACCAGCAGTTCGCACCATTTTGTTGGTTGAGGATCAACCGGATTTGCGGGTGATCAATGAGCAAGTCCTGCAAAAGCTCGGGCATCGGGTTATTACGGCTGAGGACGCGGCCAGTGCGATGCTCGCGGTGAGCAAAGTCGACCATATTGATGCCGCCTTCTTAGATATTATTTTGCCCGGCGGAGTAAAAGGGATCGAGTTGGCCGCCCGTCTGCGGGACACACGTCCGTCGTTGAAAATACTGTTCACGACGGGTTACGCCGCTCGCGATGTGCTGGATAAAATTGATCATGTTGAGCACGATGGTTTGTTTCGTAAACCGATCCAAATTCAGGATGTGTCAGCGCGGTTAGGCGAGATTTTCGGTGCGGATAAATCTAACGTTACCGATGTGGGGAAATACACAGCAGCTTAGTCTTGAAGTATCCCAAAACTCATGTGTTAGTCTGTTCCCATTCTCACTAGATCAGGGCCGCACTATATGCCTGCGCACAACACAAACCAGCTCTGGGGCAGCGTCACAAAGGCCTTGCATTGGTCTATTGCGCTATTGATCATCGCGAACATCATCATTGCCCAATGGATATCTACGCTAGAGGTGGGCATCCCTGGTGACCCTGAAATGTGGCGCTTTTTAACACCACTTCACAAATCCATCGGATTGGTTGCACTTATTCTTATTATAATTCGGTTAGCTTGGGCCTTCGGTGGGACCCGCCCAGATTTGCCGTCCGGGACACCACAATGGCAGCGCAATCTGACCTATAGCGTTCACGGTCTCATCTACATGATGATCTTGGTGGTGCCGGTTGTCGGATACACAACGTCTGCGGCAACCGGGTCGCATTTTGAATTGTTTGGCCTTTTCGTTGTGCCAAATCTCGTACCCGAGAACACAGTGCTCGTGACGGTCACTTATTGGATTCATTTTGTTGGAGGCTGGGCCTTAGCTGGCTTGGCTACTTTGCATACGGCGTCGGCGCTTTGGCATCATTTCGTGAAGAAAGACGACATTCTAACGGGCATGCTGCCAAGCCTTGGCCCTTCAAGTGCCGAACCGTCGAAACCCGCTGAGTAAGACTTAGAACAACGCAAGTTGGCAGCCACGCTTATCGGTTGGCACACGAAATTTGGTTGTCGAAAGGCCATTGGATTTAGCATTCAAACGCAGGCGTCTTACGGCAAGGCTAAACCGTTTTGACAAGGCATCTGCATAGGGGCCACGTCCAATCTGACGACTTCCCCATGCTGGATGGTAATCACGACCGTCATTCATCGACCTAATCAAATTCATAATGCGGCCTGCGCGATGTGGCGTGTTTTCGGCAAGCCACTCTTGAAACAAATCTTTGACTTCAAGCGGCAAACGTAAAACCACATACCCGGCGTCATCGGCACCTGCGTCTGATGAGGCCTCCAGAATAGACTCCATTTCTTGGTCGTTTAGGCCAGGTATTGCGGGAGCAAAGAGCACTCCGGCGGGCACGCCAGCCGCTTTGAGTTCTCGGATGGCATCTAACCGTCTGCCAGGTGTGGAGGCGCGGGGTTCCATGGATCGCGCCAATCGATGATCGAGTGTGGTGATAGACAAGGAGACCTTAGCAAGGCCCTTTGCTGCCATAGGCCCAAGGATATCTATATCCCGCGTCACCAGGTGCGACTTGGTCACAATAGCAACGGGATGCTGAAAGCGCGCAAGCACTTCAAGTGCTGACCGCGTGATCTTTCGATCTTTCTCTAATGGCTGGTACGGGTCCGTGTTCGTCCCCATGGCAATAACGCTTGGGTTATAGCCTTTCTTGCGGAGTTCTGTTTCAAGAAGGTTTGCCGCATCGGGCTTGATAAATATTTTGGTTTCAAAGTCTAAGCCTGCTGACATCCCAAGGTAGGCGTGTGTCGGGCGAGCGAAGCAATACACACAGCCATGTTCGCAGCCGCGATACGGATTAATAGAACGATCAAAAGGCACATCTGGGGATTGATTGCGCGCCAGTATGCCTCGCGTTGAATCCCGCAAGACTTGCGTGCGCAGAACGTCTGGCTTGATGTCTAGATTGTTCCAGCCATCGTCTGCAGCCGCGGGGCGTTGTCGTTCAAACCGTCCGGCGCGGTTTGTTATCGTTCCACGGCCATGCCGCGCGCCAGGATGGACAAAGGCCGCCTCTGGCGTTGGGTGTCTTAAATTGTGAGGTGTGTGTTCCATGATCTGACCCTACGCCAGAAAAGAGAACAAAACAAGAACAATTGTTTTTGGGAAAAGTTCTAAACGCGAGTCAGCCGTCTAAAAGAATGCGTTCACCAGCATAAAGAACAAGCCCGCCATAATTGCGGAGGCAGGCACTGTGATTAACCAAGCAGCGATGATACCCAAGAGGTAACGCCGTCGCACAAGCTTACGCTTCTTTGCCTTGGCCCATTTGTTGATCACCATATCCGGTGATGGTGGCACACCTCCGATGGCTGCCGCTCGTTTCGCTGGCGTGGGGCCAATCTGCCTGTTGGTGAGAAATTCTCTCAAGAAGCCGACGCCGAACACACCACCAACGGCAATGTGTGTGGAACTCACAGGTAAGCCCAGACCCGAGGCGACAATCACCGTGATGGCGGCTGAGAGGGCCACGCAAAAAGCGCGAATTGGGTCGAGCTTCGTAATCTTCTCACCGACAATTTTAATGATCTTGGGGCCGAACAGGAGCAAGCCGATCGAAATCCCAATAGCGCCAATGGCCAGTACCCAAAGTGGAAGTGTGACCTCAGTGGAGACCGTACCAGCTGTGACCGCTGTCACGATAGCGGCCAAAGGCCCAACCGCGTTGGCGACGTCATTAGATCCATGGGCAAAAGAAAGAAGAGCAGCGGCACAAATCAACGGGCTCCTAAAGAGCTGCCCAACAGATTTCCGTGTGTTCTCAATATGGCTCGTGTCCTTGAGTGCGATCAAACGAACCAGCAAGTAAGCAATCACAAAGGCTGCGAGGCCAATGGCAATAAGCGCAGGCGCTTCTGCTTTCCAGACGCGCTTGAGGCCTTTCATAACGAGGTAAACAGAGAAGGCGCCAGCCATGATGCCGACGAGGACTGGAATCCATTTTTGCGCAGCCGCGACTTTGTCTTCTTTGAAGATCACCGCGACTTTAACGAAGAGGAGAAACGCTGCAGCGATAATGCCGCCGAGAACCGGTGAGATCACCCAACTGGCTGCAATCGTGCCCATGATCGGCCAATCCACGGCCGAAACGCCGGCTGCGGCGATCCCGGCGCCCAAGACTCCGCCAACAATAGAGTGCGTTGTGGAGACCGGTGCCCCTATCAGGGTCGCTAGGTTTACCCATAGGGCCGCTGCGAGGAGGGCTGCCAGCATGGCCGAAACAAAGACTGATTGATCCGCGAAGGACTCTGGACTGACAATTCCTTTGGAAATCGTGTTGACAACATCACCGCCCGCAATCAAAGCACCCGCCGCCTCGAATATGGCGGCTATAACAAGGGCACCCATCATAGTCAGGGCTTTTGAGCCAACGGCCGGTCCGACATTGTTGGCAACGTCATTGGCACCGATGTTCATCGCCATATAAGCGCCAATAATGGACGCGATTGCGATAATGGCGTAGCCGTCGGTCGTGCCAGATTGAAGGTAGGTGTACGCCCAGACGCCCATCACAAAGAGCAGGCCGAACCCCATGTCCAGATTGCGTAAACCCGTACGGGTGGTCGCTTTTTCAAGCTGCACAATCCGTTTAAGGTCTTTGTCTATGGCCGTTTTTTTTGAGGTGGCGGCAGGGTCACCATCTGGCGAGGCAAGAAGAGACATGGGCGTTTTTTGGTCCAGCGTCACAAATCTGTCATAATACTGAAACGGACTTAACGACGTTTACCCGACAGGGTCAACGTCCCCTGCTGGTTATTCTGGGTTATGACGCACCGATGATACGAATTCCTCGCTTTCGCCAATGCGCAGCGCTGCCGTTTCAAGATACGGCGTCCCAGCGGCGCGTCATGCTGATCACCTCACTCGGCACCCGCAGGTGGATTCTTCCCAAGGGAAATATCGAGCCAGGGTTGACGATTCGAGAGTCCGCCGAATTTGAGGCCTTTGAAGAAGCCGGTGTTATGGGCAACCTGCAGGCCGACAGTATTGGCTCATACACTTATGAAAAGGCTGATGAGGACGAGGATATCCTTCATCACGTCAAAGTCTTCCCGCTCGAAGTGTCACAGATTTTGGATGAGTTCCCGGACTATGAGAAACGCGAACGGCAGTGGATGAGTGTTGCGGAAGCCGCTGATGCTGTGGACGAGCCAGATCTCAAGACGCTGATTGTTAAATTTTCCGAATAAACACGCAGTTAGCATTTACCAGCGTGTGCCAAGGCCAATCCTGAACCGCGTATCTTTCTGATCAAATCCGATGAGGCTCTCGCTGTACCCACTAATAAATTGCGCATGCAAATTGGGCGTGAAGAGTTTCTGCACAAAGGGGAATGGTGTCGTCGCGTCAATTTGCAACGTCGCTTTGTCCTGAACGTCTCCTTTCCGCAAGGAAGCCATCAGGCCTAATCCCGACTGTCGTCGAACGTTACGTTCCATCAATCGAACGGAGAGTTCTGCATGGCCACGGAAATCATCGATGGTCGGATTGTCAGAGGTGCTTCCAACGTAGCGCCATACTTTGGGTTTGACGGATAACTCCCACCATTCGCATTCGCGGCAGTCTTCCGCCGGGCGGTCAAAGTCATAGATAAACTCGGGCTGGATGTAGGCGTAGTTCAGGCTGCGCGAGGCCAGTCCATCTTGCCCATTTGATTCGTGCAGGAAGCCGACACGAACATGCCTAAGCCCGAGGCCAGGGAACATAAGTCCATCTGGATCGCTTGGATCGCCAATGTCATAGAAAAATTCCGGCTTGTAGCTGGAATCCCGAAAGGGCTTGGATGCTGAATCGAAATCCCAGAAGGAAAGCTGGGTGTATCCGACGTGTAAATTTTGTAGCCACTTCAAAGACGATGAATCTTTGATGTTGTGAAACAGGCGGTACTTGAAACTGATCTGGAATTTCACTTCATCTGGATTTACGCCGTATACGAGATACATCGGTTCGTGAATGCCAAAGGGACCGTCTTCGTCAGGTTCATACACATCATCGACAGCAGTCATGATCGAATCAACGACATCGTCATTCGTGATGTCTGCGTCTGCCGTTTCACCAGAGTTTAAAACCAGAGCCTCTGAGTAAGGACCGGCAAGACTAGCCAGTTGCACACCCGGTGCGGTGATTTCAACCAAGGTCATGGGGCCGTCAAGGATCGCAAGAGACAGGCGGCCCATTCCAGTCCAGCCGTCAGGCACCTGCATGTCATAGGTGTGCCGAACAAAGTCGCCGGCACCTAAGTTGATACGACCGGCCTGTTCCTGTTGGCTCAGCTCAATAATGCCTTCTATCGAACCTGAGAGACCTTTCAGCGTGTAGCGGACCAGAGAAGGGACAACAACACGCTCCATATGCTCGCCGCCGTTGGTAAATAGAACGGTGACCTGGACAACATCGCCAGAAACCAGGGGCTCTGTCGGTGCGATAAGCACTGTGTCTGCAGCGGCGGGCAGGGCAAGAAACAAGCTGAGGGCGATGCAGGATAGAATGGATCGCATGAAGAAATCTCCGATGGCTCAGTGGCCTGGCAGGCCATAGGCAATGGGTGCCAGTTGCACGCGGTTAGCGCGGCTCACAGACGTGATGTGTTTGGGTGGCCTTTATATAGGGGGGCGGAGCGCCGTTTGCACCCGCTCGCCCTACTCTTTTTTGGCAGCGACCGCTTCCAGTTCAATGAGCACGTCTGGATAGGCGAGGGCCTTCACGTAGACAAGCGTGCCGGCCTGTTTGCCTCCGGGGTTGTGCTTAGCCCCGGCTTTGATGATCGCACCGATGTCAGATGGATTGACCATATAAAGGTTGGTTTTGACCACGTCGCTCCAATTCATACCGGCATCCTGTAATGTTTGCCCAACTTTGGCATAGACGATGTCGGCTTGTGTTTCTGCATCCGGAGGTGTGTTGCCATCGGCGTCCGTCGCCGTTTGCCCACTGATGAATAGAATGCGAGAGCCTGGTGGAATTTCGACACTGCGTTGGGTGTAGCCACCTGTGGGGTTGCGGACGATATTGGTCGGCGTATTTTCTGCATTTTGTGCGGCGGCACTGCCTGCAGCGGTTAACCACAGGAACAGTGTAGCGAGAAGGCGTGTGGCGTTGCGAAGGGTCATTGCGAAATTCCTTTTTTAAGGCCGATGCATCTTAGTCATTCAGATAAGTCTTAATGGCTGGGTCCACATAGGACACGGGTTCGTCCGACATTGTGAGTTGCAGCCAGAACCGATCAGCGAAGGCTTGGGCATCTGCTGTCCGAGCCGCCGCTTGGTCAGGCGTGTCCTCATGGGTTTCAACGGCATCTGGTGGGAGAATATCGTTCTTCTCAAGTTCCGCCTCTAGCACTTTCACGCGGTCGCGCACCATGTAGAGCTCGCCTGCCAAGGTGACCAATGCAGAGATAATCCGATCTTGTGGCAAGTCGCGGACAAGCACCGGCTCTTTATCCGTCACAGGTCCGGTTGGATAGGTTTTGTAGGGTGAAGATTCGCTCACAGCTGCAGCTTTCCTATTTTTCCATCACGTAGAAATTCCATGTCGTCTTAGGTGGTGTGTCCTTCGACGCTGGGCCCAGCGCGTATTTGTTCATCTCGGCTGGAATCGCAACCGATTTTGAGAAGCCAGCCGCTTTGCCCATTCCTGCATAATCTGCGTCAACGCAAGCAGGCATGTAGGGCTCATTGTTGAGCCATGCATCTGAGAACTGAATCACGTGCTGAGCCGGTTGGTCTGGGACTAACGCAAGTTCCATTCCGATAAAAACGCCGCCCGGTTTTAGGATGCGCCGGACTTCCTTGAACAGATCCGGTGTGACCTGCTGAGGAAACTCGTGAAGCATAAACATGTGAAAGACCATGTCGAAAGAGTCGTCTTCGTAGTCCATGGCCATAATGTCTTGCTGGGAGAACTTAACAGGTACGCCCGCTTCACGCGCCCGCACATGGGCCAGCTTGACGCAGGGAGCGGCAATATCGACACCGTATCCCTCTGACTCTGGGTGGTCCTGCATCCACGCGATGATGCCGCCGCCATGTCCCGTGCCCCAGTCGAGTACGCGGGTGTAGTCTTTCCCTTCTGGAAGATGTTCCCACATCAGGTGATACACTTTGTTTGGGTCTGATTGGTTCGGGTTTGTTGTGCGTCGACCGTAATCATAGATCAGGCCATCCACGTCGTCGCGCCAAACGCCACCGGGCTGCTGATGAAAAT
This sequence comes from uncultured Rhodospirillaceae bacterium, assembly GCA_943787205.1. Classification (GTDB taxonomy): domain Bacteria; phylum Pseudomonadota; class Alphaproteobacteria; order Rhodospirillales; family Rhodospirillaceae; genus WLXB01. Next base: position 116,446 of record CALSLN010000006.1, on the reverse strand, counting down.
CGACCCACTCAAAGTAATCCGGCATCTTAATGTCTAGATTCAGCTGCAGCTCATCGCCTGCATCAGCAATGAGTGCGTCGAGCTCTTTTTCTAAGGCGTCGCGTTGTCCGTGAACCATTGTGTCGATGCCCACATCCGGCTGGCTGTACTTTAAGCGTCGTAGATTGCGAATGCCCCAGGCCTTCAATTGATATTCTGGCAGCGTGTCCATGATCCGGGCCGCGCTTTCGCGAGTTTCAGGTTCCCCTGCATAATGGGAGTCCCGCTCTTTAAAATAGGCGCGATAGGCCTCTTCGTTTGCTTTGGAATTCACGGCGACATAGGAGCACCGTATGAACTCCTGAAACGCCGTGTAATCGCGGCTTTGCTTTGCGTCGAAGGTGGGAGGGCGATTGCTGTGTGTGTCCGGCACGATCCGCATCCATATTCGGCTTGAGAAAGGGGAGTAAAGAGTGGGTGGGCCGGGCGACTGTGTCAACTAGCGGTGCTGAATCACCTTGACTCATCCACGGCTCAAACCGGTATGGTTCGGCCAATAAATCCCATGACCTTTCGGAGCCCTGTATGAACTCGTTGCGGTATGCCGTTTTAGCTCTGTCCCTCGTGTTGGGGCTGACCAGCGTTGCCCTTGCGGAAGTTGTATTGCATCGCGGTAATAGCAAAGAGCCGGATACGTTGGACCCTCACCGGGCGGCAGGGGTCTGGGAAAACGAAATCATTGGCGACATGTTTCTCGGTCTGACGACGGAAGCAGCCAATGGCGATATTGTTCCCGGGTCTGCTGAAAGCTGGACGATCAGCGAAGATGGCTTGGTCTATACGTTCACATTGCGAGAGGGTTTGTTCTGGTCTGATGGTGTGCCGGTGACGGCGAGTGATTTTGTTTTTGGCATGCGTCGCATTATGGACCCGGTAACAGCCGCGCGTTATGCGTCCCTTCTTTTCCCGATCAAAAATGCCCGGGCGATCAATACGGGTAAGATGAACCCAGATGAGATCGGTGTCGTGGCGCTCAACCCGAAGACGGTCGAAATCACATTGGAAAGCCCTGTTCCGTTTTTCACGCAATTGTTGGCTCACTACACGACCTATCCCATTCCGCAACATGCCTTTGCCGTGCACGGGGAGGATTGGGTTAAGGCGGGAAGAATGGTCACGAATGGGGCCTATGTGCTGCAAGAGTGGGTGACGAACTCCCATGTGAAGGTGTCCAAGAACCCGAAGTTTTATGATGCAGCGAACGTTGCCATTGATACGGTATTTTACTATCCGATTGAGGACAGTCGCACCGGCTTGAAGATGTTTGAGACCGGCGAGTTGGATACGAACCTGATGACTGAAGGTTTCCCCTCAACCATGCTGGACGAGGTGACGCAAAGACTTCCAGGCGAAGCCCGTGTCGTTCCCAGCCTTGGGAATAGATTTTTGCCCATGAACACGAGCAAGCCGCCGTTCGACGATAAGCGTGTGCGTAAGGCAGTCTCCATGCTTGTTGATCGTGAAATCATCAACGACCGGATCGTGGCTGTCGGTGCGCGATCTGCCTATGCGTTTGTGCCACCGGAAATGGCGAACCATCAGGCTGGCGCCCAGGTGGACTTCGTCAGCATGGCCATGCCGGAGCGCGTGGCGGAGGCAAAGCGCTTGCTGTCAGAGGCAGGGTACTCTGAAGACAACCCATTGCGTTTCGAATTGTCCTATCGGGGTTCTTACGATAACACGCGTCGGTTATCCGCCGTTGCCGCTATGCTCCGCCGGGCCGGCGTTGTTGCTGAAATCGCGGCCTACGATTCGCGCATTTCATATAGCAAGATGGACCAAGGCGATTACGAAATGGGAGATGGTGGTTGGCATGCGGATTACAACGATCCTTATAATTTCTTGTATTTATTGTTGTGTGATTCCGGCCCCATGAATTGGGCAAAATATTGCAACCCAGATTTTGATATGCTCGTGAATGAAGCGGCAGTGACGCTAGACCTGGAAAAGAGAGCGCAGCTCATGTCTCAGGCAGAGCAAATCATGCTCGATGATCACCCTGTCATCATGCTTGACTACGCAAGCAATCGTATTTTGGTCTCAAACCGCATTCAGGGTTTTATTGATAATATTTCTAATGCTCATCGCACCCGGTATTTGTCGTTTATCGACGAATAGTAAAAAGGAAATCCAGGATGAACCGACCTCTTTCCCGAATTTTAATCGCTGGTGTGGCATTTGGTCTTGTGGCTTGTGGCGAGCCAGAGACAGTCTCTCAGGACGGGACAGAAACGGAACGCTTCAATACCTTCTTAGATGAGCGGTTTGATCTCTGGGTCAATCGTAGCCCGACATGGCAATCTTACCTTGGTATCAAGGATGACTACGACAAGTGGGATGATCGTTCCCCGGAACATATAGCCGAAGGGTTAGAGCTTGCGTCACAAACGATCGCCGACATCGAAGCCTTCGATTTCGATAGTCTCGGTCCACAAGCTCAATTGAGCCATCAGCTCTACAAAGCCGAAATGGAAAAGATTCTGGCCGGAGAGCAGTTCCGCCACCATACCTATCTCGTCAATCAGATGTTTGGCGAGCAATCGGAAACGCCCGCATTTTTAATTAATATTCATCGGGTCGATACGATCACAGATGCTGAGGCGTACATTGCCCGCCTTAACGGTATCCCTGAATACTTTGGCGGTGTGATGGCGCAGATGCGCGAGTCCCAAGGTATGGGTATTCTGCCTCCTAAATTCGTGTTTACGCATGTGTTGCGCGATATCGATAACGTTCTCAGCGGTCGACCTTACGATGACAGCAACGAAGATACGGCCGTACTTGAAGACTTTCGCAAGAAAGTCGGTGCGCTCGAAATCAGTGCGGACGAAAAGGCGGCGTTGATCGTTCAGGCTGAGCAAGCCTTGCTCAACGCGGTGGCACCGGCGTACGCGGACCTCAAAACATTGGTCCTGGAGCAACAGGCGCTTGCCACGTCTGATGACGGCGCATGGAAGCACCCGGACGGCGAGGCGTATTACAAATATCTTTTGCGAGAGATGACCACGACGGACCTCACTGCCACGGAAATTCACGATCTCGGTCTATCCGAGGTCGCCCGTATCCACGATGAGATGCGCGGGATTATGACCCAAGTCGGTTTTGACGGAGATCTACAGGAGTTCTTTGCCTTCATGCGTGACGACCCGCAGTTCTATTATCCCAATACGGATGAGGGGCGGGATCAGTACCTGCAAAAGACGGATCGGCTGATTGGCGAAATGGGCGCGCGTCTGGACACGGCCTTCGCGACGTTGCCTGAAGCGTCACTCTCGGTGAAACGGGTCGAGGCCTTCCGCGAACGATCGGCCGGCAAGGCGTTCTATCAATCGCCATCACCAGATGGGTCTCGACCGGGCACCTATTACGTCAACCTCTACGATATGGCCGACATGGCTGTGTACGAGCTGGACGCCCTTGCATTTCACGAAGCCATTCCTGGGCATCATATGCAGATAGCCATTGCTCAAGAGCTTGAAGGTGTACCTAAGTTCCGTCGCTATGGCGGATACACTGCCTATATCGAAGGCTGGGGGCTGTACTCAGAGTTTCTGCCGAAGGAAATGGGCTTCTATGAAGACCCCTATGCAGACTTCGGGCGTCTTTCTATGGAGCTATGGCGCGCTTGCCGTTTGGTCGTAGACACCGGCCTGCACGACAAACGCTGGACCCGCGAACAGGCTATTACCTACCTCCAAGAGAATACACCGGCCCCCGAAGCGGAAACTGTGAAATCCATCGAGCGCTACATCGTCATGCCGGGCCAGGCGACGGCTTACAAAATCGGCATGTTGAAAATTCTAGAGTTGCGTCGCGAGGCAGAAGTGGCGCTTGGCGCCGCCTTTGACATTCGCGCCTATCACGATGTTGTGCTGGCCAGCGGTGCGCTTCCCCTCGATGTGCTCGAAAGCCAGGTGAGAGATTGGATTGTTGAGGTAATCGGCACGTAGTTCCACGCAGGAATGCGTACGACATACCGCTAAGCTCAGATACGTTGGAAGCTAGGGTTTGGAAATGATCATAGAAATAGGTGACGCTCGCAGAGTAGAACGGCTCATTTCCTTGGTTGAGCCATTGCTAGATAGAAAGCACTGGATATCGAACGAGGCGCTGCAAACTAGGCGCTGGTGCAGGATATTGCAGACTGAAGAATCTGTCTGTGAGTGGTTACCACAGATAAAAAACTACATTGAACGCAAGGGGAACGAGCATTTAATATCACTAGCTATTGGCGAGTGGATAGGTGTTCCTGCTCAAGAAGCTATGCGTCAGGGAGTATGTGTGGCTGCGGAATTTTCAGCCGATGAGGTAGGGCTTTCCGAAGTCAACTTTAAGTACGAACCCGGTGATTATGCAGTTTTTGATGAGGCCATGAGTTTCATTATCGTATGTGAGAAGCCGGACCTAGCGGCGATAGCCGGCCCAGAGTCTGTACTTGAAGAATTCTTTGGACATTCTCTAGATCAAGAATTTGCAGACTTTAAATCTCATGCCGAAGAGATGAAGCAGCATGCGTGGAAGCTTCACGAATATTACGATGTCGCCCTAATCAGGTGCCTTGAGTAGAAACGCAGTCACGAATATTTAAAATGCCATTTGCATGAATTGGTCGCAGAGATGAGCGCGCGTAACCCTTGCTCATGCTTGCACTATTTCATATATTTTGAGGTCAGTTCGTCCGGACCTTTGTTCACAAGCCTGTGTGACGCGGTCCTTTTGATCGACGAGCGCCCATGATTAAGGCATGAACAATTTATAGGCTTAATTGGGTGACGGCGGCATCATGCGAGCGTTAACATTTCTTTCTGTAGTAACACTAGCGCTTGGTTTGGCGACATCAGCGTCGGCAATAGATGCGAAACTCCAGCAGGACGCAGATGCCCGCGCCGTCCGTTATGTACTGGATCTTGAGCAAGACCCCGGTACACCGATGATGGGCAACCCCAATGGCGATGTCACAATCGTTGAGTTTTTTGACTACCAGTGCCCGTTCTGCAAAGCGGCAGAACCACGTCTTAAAGAATTGGTCAAAAGCGACGGAAACATCAAATTTGTGATCAAAGATTTCCCAATTCTTGGGTCAGTCTCACTTACCGCCTCTAAGGCGGCATTGGCGGCAGCTATGCAAGGCAAGCATGCAGAATTTCACAACGCGATGATGGGGCACCGCGGGCCGCTGGAAGACGGCGCCCGTGTGTTTAAGATTGCGGCAAATGTGGGCCTAGACGTTGAACGCCTCAAGCAAGACATGAATTCAACAACGGTGACCGACCAATTGTTCGAGAATTTCAATCTGGCCCGCAAACTGAGGATTAACGTCATCCCCGGCTATATCATAAAAGGTAAAGTGCTCTCGGGTTTGTCGTCCGATACAGTGACGTCAGCGATTGATTTCCCCAAAGAAGTCGCGGAAGCCCGCGCCAAAAACTAATCCAACCGGGTGACGAGAGACTGACCCGGGTTGTCCGGGTCGGCGACGCTGATCACTTTCACGTTGTGGCGCTGTCTGAACTCGGCACGCTTGGCCTCAAAGTCTGACTGCTCCATCCGTTTGTCCCGATACAATATAAATGCCCGCAATCCGCCGACGTCTTTGTCTTCTTCGTAAACGATTCCAAAGTTGGATCGAAAACGGTGGTTGGGCGTCGTGAAATTAAAGTACATGCGGTAGGAGTCGACGCCGGTCTTCGGATTGGGTTTGAGGCGTACACCGTCATTGTCGCCGAGAACGGTGTAAACGACGGCTGGATCGCTCGGCCCACCGGCGTGATCAGTCCCAATGTTTCCCAAGGTGCCCTCGTCGTCAATCAACTCACCTTCGGTGATGATGATCAGTTCAATGCCTTCGCCCTCGGCCATCAGGCCTTTGCCGTAGCGCGATGTGGCGATCCCGGCTGGATAAAACCGATGTTCGCTTTCTCGGAACTTTGTCCCGTCCAACTCGATGTAGACCAAGCTGTTATAGGACCGCACCGTGTAGTCCATGTCCGATGTAAAATACGTGTTCTCGCTGGCCCACCACCCCGACATGTTTTGCCAGAACGGAAAGGCCGAAAGTTTAGATTCTTGTGCAGAGGCGCTACTGGCGAAAGCAAAAAGACTAAACGCAACAACGGTGTGGAGAAGTTTCATTTAAGTATCCAAGTATTTGATAATGGCATCCGCTTTGTCTTGTGTACCCGAATTAAAAGGCAGCACCAGGTGCTCTGAGTTGGGCACCAGGGCTGCGGCTTCTTCCACAGAGGTATGCAACGGATCAGCTTCGTGGGCCATGCAGAATGTTGGAACAGTGATGAGCGGCAAACGGTCATGCGTCTTGTGACGGAACACTGCGTTGTACCCTTTGTAGTAATGGTCTAACGCCTTCATAACTTCCATGACGCTGCTATGTAGGCTTTCGGTTGGCCAAGGCTCTTTGCCTAAATAATGTTCCTTGTCCCTCATGTAATAAGGGAAGTAGAGACCCATATCTCGCATGAAGTTCCACGCCCAAATAAAGTGCTCGCCGTTTGCTTGCGGCTTAATCTTCGGCGCATAATTTTTCAGCATGTCGGCAGAGAGGGCAGGGTCAAACAACGCGACCCCATCAAACACCAGCTTGCGCACTCGGTCGGGATGGGCGATGGCTATTTCCATGCCAATGTTTGCGCCCGTGTGGCCGCCATAGACGTCAACTTTATCGAGCCCCAGCTTGTCCCATATCCGCACGACGCTGTCGGCGTAATAGATCAGGTCAGGCTCTTCAGGCGTGGGCGGGACAGACTCACCAAATCCCAAAGTATCGGGGGCGATGCTGCGGCGCGTTTCGCCAAAGGCTGCAACTAAACCCGTAAGACCTTTAGACGAGCCAGGCCCGGCATGCATCATATACAAAGGCAACGGACCATCGGCAGTGTCTTCCCCAGCGTGCCGGTAATGCACCAGGCCTTCTTCAATGCGTACAAACGCGCGATCGACGTCCATTGGTCTTACTCCCTGATTTGATTTTGTCTCTGCCGCGTGGGCGGTCCCGTTGGACGCAACAGGGGTTGAAAGCGGCAAAGCAGTGGCCGCCGTTCCTCCCATCATTGTGCGTCGTGTCAGCATCGGGTCCCCTCAGATATATGCTCTACGATAAGCATGGATCATGCCGTGTGGGCGCACGGTTTGCACGCACGTTCATCCCTTGGTGATGCCTTGAAGGGTAGGCCCCCGCTATTGACTGTACAAATCAGTATAGAGATCCCACGCGGGAACGGTGTTGCGGCCGAATTTCTCACGCGCGGCATCGATAGCTGCGAGATCGATATTTGCCACAGCGTACCCTTCGTCCTGTCCTCCTTTTTCGGCGAGGAGCCGACCATCAGGCCCGATGATTGTGGCGCTGCCACCCGCCCATTCGCCTGCGGGGTTATCCGCATAAATCAGTCGCGATGTCGCACCGGTTAGAAGAAAGACATGACATTGAAAACCAATCGCTTGTTTGAGTGCGGTCCAGGGTATTTCATCGTCTTCCATGCTTGTATGGAGAATAACCTCCGCACCTTTAGACGCTAAAAGGCGGCTTGCTTCTAAGACTTCTGCCTCACCCTCAACGAAACAGGCGAGGGTGCCAATGGGTGTCTTTGCGACCGGCATGATCGAGTTTTCACCGAAGATGCTTTTGTATTCGTCCTTGATATCACGAAGGTAGGCGACTGACGGTGCGCTCTGTGCCTGGGCTTTGGGCGACCGTAGAACCAGTCCCTCAGGCCCCATAATGAAGCCTGTGTGAAAGAACCAACCTTCTTTTTGAGGCACCTTTTCTTGTGTGCTTGTTGCGACATAGCAGTTGTGACGCCGACATGCTTCCACCACAGGCGCAAAGATACCTTTGTCTAAGGGTTCTGATACCAAGTCGACAGCAACCCTGGACATGGGAACACCTGAAACAGCCCGCCGCGCAGACGTGAACTGCAGCACTGGAAAGCTAATGACACGCGGCTTCGAAGAGGCCGACCCGCATCACGTTCTCGATGGCTTCGACCATCGCCTCCGCATTGCGTCGGCGGACATCGTTGAGGGCGTCTTCACTGGGCGGTACAAGCACAGGAAGGCGCATGACCGCAGCCTTGAAGGCGGGGCGCGCTGATTGTGGTGTCATACTTTCAGCGGCTATGGCGCTTGATGACTTAGACAAGCCCATCGCCGTGAGAGCCGTTGCTGCTTTTATTAAATCGCGTCGCCGCATGTCAGTGCCTTTCCAATAGTGTGGCCATAGTCGCCAGTTAACCATAGATCGTCTGTGGCGGTTTACACGCCTCTAAACGCCAGCCTAGGGTGATGCTTCATTTTAGGGAGGCGTGCCATGTTACCGTCAGTGTTCAGTGTAGACCCCATTTCCAATCCAGAGGCGTCGAGACGCTCTGTCTTAAAAGGCTTCGGTGCTGGAGCAATGGGTGCGCAGGTGCTTTGGCATCATCGCCAGTGTCAGCGGCGGCTCCGGCGTCAGATGGTGGCATTGACTACAACGATCCAAAAGACAACCTCTATGCCTTCGCCAAAATCTACTCGTCCTTTGAGCAGCCGGCCATCGGTTGCTTTCACGGCCTGATGTACATGCGGGTGGGTAACAGCCGAATGATTCCCGTGTTTGGCTATGAAGGAACGGGCGTTCTCCAAGCGCGGTGGGAACCAGACGGTACCCTGACTCGGGTATCACGGGAAACGGGGTACTTCACTGACTTGCAGACCGGGGAGATTCTGGAAACGTGGGAAAACCCGCTCACCGGAAAAACTCTTCCTGTCTATCATTTTTACAATCCGTTGCTGGTGCGCAACATGGATAACAATATGTCGTCCTTTAACTTTGGCAAGGCGACGGATGCGCCGACCAAAATGAATGAAGGCACGGTTTTCCCCGATGAAACCGGCAACATTCCCTTCATTCTTCCGTTTCAATCCTTCGGTGATGATCTCATGTTGAATTTTGATTACACCCACGAATACACCAACCCGGTCACGCCAGAAGGCTGGCCCCTGTCGTCAACGGGCGCGCGTATTTCGCCGTCCGAGCACTTCACCTTTAATATGTCTAAAGACGAAGTTGAAGACCGCAGCTTGCCGACCGCCAGATTCACCGCTGGGTTCTCGCGTATGTCTCAGGCTTGGCCGTGGATGCAGATGAATGGCAACGGCCTGGAAGATGTGCAGTTGTTCGGTCGTATGTTCAGCCACAAAGGGCTGCCGGGTACGATGGACGTACGTCCAAAAATGCTGAAGTATATTGAGAAGCACGCGCCCGAGTATTTGACGCTGCCAGATAAATGGGAGATGGAGAGTTTCCGCGTCGACACCTGGTCTTGCTACGCGGCAGACGTGCCACCGGAAAACCCAGAGTATGATTGGGTCGAAAAGCGTCCGGCTCACGTTGCCGGTCCACCGACGGGGTCTGGGGCTCTATAAAAAGCCGAGCACGGTTTCTGTAGTATCCATAAAGAAAGGGCGGCTCTAAGGCCGCCCTTTAAGGTGTGGGGATTTTGGGGAGGGGATTTTATTATTTTGGGGATTTCTTTCTTAGAACCGTTTCATCTTACCTGTGCCGCGATCGATGTTCCGGCGAACCACCAGAGAGTCATCAACGGTCACGATCTCAACCACGATGGTTTTGTCATCGATGGCCTCGACTGAGCCAACTTTCAGGCGGTCGTTACCAGACAGGATCAATCGAGATTCGGCCAAGGTGCGGGCTTGATCAACGGTCAATGCAAGCTCATGGTTTTTTGGGCCCATGGCTAAGGCGAGGGCAGAGAAGTCACCGCCCCGTTGCCCGCGGCCAAACTTGCCTCGGCCTTCATGGCGACCACGGTGCTTTCCTGGTCCCATGTCGCTCATGCGGCTGCCGCGATCAAAACGGCGCTCCATGTTCGCTGGGGCGCCCGGTTCGTGTCGAGATTTCCATGGTCTGAACCAAAGAGTCGTCCTGGGTCACGATGTCGACCAATACTGTGTCCGTTGATGTTTCAGTGACGCCCGCCGACTTTGAGGTTGGTATTCCCCATTTGAGCGATGCGACCCTCTACGATGTCGCGGACTTGCTCAGTGGAGAGATCTTTATCCATCTTCTCCATGCGCTCTTCAAAGCGGGCACGGTGATCGGCAGGGCCATCGGCGGCATAGGTTGGTGCGATGACGGCCCAGCACACCATAAGCACAAAGGCTGTGATCGATGTTTTTAACGGCGTTTTCAATTTTGAAGCTCTTGTTCATGGCTTAGTTCCTTTTGCTGGACCCGTCCTCGGGTTGGGTGTTGTCCCTGTCCGGACCTGGCTTTGATTGGGGGGAAAGCCAGGTCCGGTTGGGAGGTAGCCGCCGCTTATAAGGGGCAGGCGGAGGCTACGGGTTGAAGCTACGGTCGCCCAGGTGGTGAATAAGACCAGGCTGGTGATCGCGGTTTTCAGTGTGGTTTCGATGGTGTTCATTGTTTTGTCCTCGTTTTCCGGTTGGGGGCGTTTCGGCCCGTTCATCTGTAATTTCGATGTGGCCAATATGACGGCCTTCTGTAACGGAGCGATGTCCTGCACCCCCTAAAAAGGTAACGGTCTGTAACGAGGGCCCTGTTTGTTACCGTTTGTTGCCGGATTAGTGGTGCTTCTGGGCGGCGGGGCCTATAATATCCTGGTCATGTCCAATGTTACTGAAACCACCAAACCTCATATTCTGATCGTCGACGACGATTCAGAGATCAGAGACCTTTTGTCCCGATTCTTGGTTAAACACGAATATCGGGTGACCACGGCCAAAGATGGCCGTGAGATGAAGAAGGCGCTTGCTGATTGGCAAATCGACCTCATCGTTCCTCGATCTCATGATGCCCGGCGAGGATGGCCTGACGCTCTGCCGTAAGGTCAGGGCCGACTCCAATATGCCGGTCATTATGCTTACGGCCATGGGAGAAGACGTCGACCGTATTATTGGTCTGGAGGTTGGTGCCGACGATTATATGGCAAAGCCCTTTAACCCCCGTGAATTGGCCGCCCGAATCAAAGCCGTATTGCGGCGGGCCGAACAGGGAGGGGCACCGAGCAATAGTGATGGCGAGAAAACCGGCCGCTATGCGTTCGATCAGTTTGAATTAGATCCAGCGACACGCTCTCTCTATCAGGGTGAAGACGATATCGACGTTACGGCTGGCGAGTATGATCTTCTCCTAGCCTTCGTCAGTCACCCCCAGCGTATATTGAATCGGGATCAACTCCTCGATATGGCCAAAGGGCGGTCGGCTATTGCCTTCGACCGGTCCATTGATGTTCAAGTCGGTCGGCTGCGTAAAAAAATAGAGCCAGATTTCCGGGAACCCACTCTCATCAAGACCGTACGCGGCGGAGGCTACATGCTCACCGCCGACGTGACACGCACGTAAGGGAATAACGATGAAACGCGTTGTTCCCGATAGCCTTGGCGGTTGGCTCTTTACGGTCGTGGTTGCGGCTGTGGTCCTAATCTATGGCTCGTCTTTGATCACCTACTTTATCTTTCGGGATCAAGCCGCCGCAGCGGCAGCCGCGAGTCAGGCCGCAGATCAGCTTATCGTGTTCAAGCGGGTCATTGAGCAAACCCCTTTGCGAGAACGTCTCGCTCTTATTCAGGGGTTGAATTCCCCGGGCTTGCGAATGGTGATTACGACGCGGCCCTTAGTGGTTGAGTCTGACGATGTTTTTACGTCGCGTATTATTTATCGCAGGCTTGAGGCTGAATTTCCTGAGGGCACCGAAATTCATACGGATAGTCGCATTGTTGAGTCTGTCGGCGTGGAACGGTTCCCAACACAGGAAGAAGTGCGTCGGGAACTCCGGCGTCAGCGCCATGAGGCGCGGCGGGCACAGCGGCCAGATGAAGTCATGCCGCCCCCTCCTGATCGACCCCCGGCTAGTATTGAGGCAGAACGCCGAACTATAGACTTGGATAGTGCCCTTCGAGACATTCGCGGCTTCCAACCGTTCGTCCGGGCCTCGATCCGTTTTGGTGATCGGGCATGGTTGAATGCCCGGGTTGACCTTAATCTCACAGAAGCCAGCCAGCGCACGCGGCCTTTTGTGTGGACGACTCTGATAACACTGCTCATTGCCGTTCTCGCCGTGATGGGCGTACGTCGCGCGACCATGCCCGTTTCCTTATTCGCAAGGGCAGCTGAACGCCTAGGTCTTGGGCTCAATGCAGAACCATTACCTGAAAGCGGGACCGGTGAAGTGCGCCGGGCTGCGCGGGCGTTCAACACCATGCAAAGCCGCCTTCAAAGATTCGTGAAGGACCGCACGCAAATGCTTGCGGCGATTTCGCACGATCTCCGTACGCCGATTACCCGCATGCGGCTGCGGGCTGAGTTTGTCGAAGACGATGAACAAAGAGACAAAATGCTGTCTGACCTGGATGATATGGAAGCCATGATTTCGGCGACGCTTGCTTTTGCTCGCGAAGACGCTGCCAATGAACCGGCGACACCGACGGATGTGGCTGCTCTGGTGGCGCGCATCGTCAGCGACGAGGAAGAAGGAGGACACGCTGTCTCGTATACGGGCCCTGAAAGCTTAGAGCGTACCATTCGCCCTCTTGGCCTCAAGCGGGCCCTCGCTAACATCGTCGGCAACGCCATAAAATACGGCGAATGCGCGGATGTCTCGTTGTCTAAAACCGAAGATGGCATTGAAATTCTTGTTGAGGACAACGGGCCTGGCATTCCAGATGCTGAGAAAGAACAAGTGTTCACGCCGTTCTTCCGGCTTGAAGGGTCACGGTCTCGCGACACGGGCGGCACCGGACTTGGCATGACCATCGCGCGCAATGCCATACGCTCAATGGGCGGAGATATAGAGTTGTTGGATCGTGCCGAGGGCGGTTTGCGGGCAAGGGTGACGTTGCCGGTGACCAGCTAAGTCTGGGCTACGCCAACCCTTTCTGTTGTGCCTCCGTTAATTATTGTGGGGGACGTGGCACGATCTCAGCGACAGACCACTTTCCAGATGCTTTTCGAATTTCGCTCAGGCGTTGGTATTCTTCGCTCGTCCAGAAGTCGGTCATGGCTTTGGTGTTGGGAAACTCAACCACAACCAGACTGGCGTTGGGCACTGTTCCCTCTAGCAGCTCCGTATCGGCGCGACTGGCGCGGACCAGGAACTGGCCGCCATACTTTTTCAGGACCCCCGGTGCGATAGGGGCGTATTGTTCGATGAAGGTCTTAAAGTCGGTTATCTCAGCATAAAAAACCAAATAGGCCGACGTGTCGTTCATCAGCGGTTTGACTCCAGGCTCACCGTCCACCTGAGCAATATCTAAGGCTGACGCCGGTGCGCGAATTTTCTTGGCTTCCTGGTAGGCATCGCTCCACCAGAACCGCTCAGCATGCCCTTCAGATGGAAATTTGATCAACATGATCCGGCCAGGAATCCAGTCGCCTTCTAGTATGCGAAGATTGACCCCTGTTAAACCAAGGACAGCTGTCTCAAATCCATGTTCACGTAAAATGGGGCCGACCGCGCGGCCATAGTCCCGCTGCAAGCCTGCATCTTTGTACCAACCTGTGACGAAGATATAACCTGGCGGTTCGTCTTGTTGGGCTTGGGCGATAGACCCAGTACCGATGATTGCGAAGAAACAAAAAAGTAGAGTGCTGAACTTCATCTTAGATTTCCTTATGCGCGCCGACATCATATCTTTGGTGTGGGATTCAGGGGCCTATCGAGACACGGTCCGCTCCATTGAGACGTATTCCTGCGCGAAAGCGAATCCGTTGTTTTGCGACAAGAGTTTGATGCCCGAGATTAGAGCAACGGGCGCGATCTTCGACTTGGAGAAACGAGACCGTGCCCTGCAAAACGTCATGGCAAAGATGCACGATCTTGCCCCGGCGCTGTTTCTCGTCAATCACACCAACAGCACGGTTGCGCACCCCTATGTGGAGAACATCGTTCTGACCGAGAGGGGGTTAGTGTTTGAGAAAATGCGGTTGAGAGGCCGGAGCCACTAGCATCGGGCCCGGCCAGCGTCTTACGATCTCGTCATAGTTTTCCTGGGGAGGGCACCATGAGCAAGAAGTCACGCACGTTTGAGAATGATCCTGATGGTATTCGTTTGCCAATCAAGGTTGATACGACATCCAATGGTGAATTCATGCCTCGGGCTTTGTCCGATGCGAACGTTGAAGCCAATAAGCAGGCTCTTGTCGCTGCGGATGCAAACGCCCGCCATACCGGGCAGCACCGCCGTGACTTTTTAGTATCCACCGCAGGCGCGGCAACAACGTTGTTAGCGTTTAACGAGGTCAACGCGGCGACGGGCAAGCGCGGCAGTTCCTACGAACTCCCCTGGGAAGCCGGTAAGGACGAGGCTGCCGCTAAAGACGCGCTCGATGGTGATGAGTTTATCTTTGATATCCAAGGCCACCACGTTGGCAATATTGAAAGTTGGGTTGAAGGTGCGCCGCTCTATCCCGCCCGCCACAATTACAAATTCTTCGCGCCTCAAGTGGGCTGTGACTATGGAGGCAACGACCCTGAGAATGGCCACATCCATTGTTTAACCGGCGAGGCTTACGTCAAAGAAGTGTTCATGGATAGCGATACGGATATCGCTGTGTTGTCTTTTGGCCCTGCGCCGAACAATCAGATGTTGCCGCAGTATTCAGAAGGTGCGGAAACTCTACGCATTGTTGAAGCGCTCGACACCACCCAACGTTTGATGGTGCACGGCAGGTGCATGCCGACCTATCAAGAAGACCTCGATATCATGGATGAAACGGCGGCCAATTGGCCAGTGGCGGCGTGGAAGACCTATACCCAGCACGGACCCAATGACACGGGCTTCTACCTTGATGACGACCTCGGTCAGCACTTCATAGACAAAGTGCGTAAGACGGGTGTTAAGCGAGTCTGTGTTCATAAAGGTTTGCCATTTCTCCAGTACACAGAGAATCTGAAGTACGCCAGTTCGCGCGATGTCGGCCCGGCGGCTACAGCGAACCCAGATATCACGTTTATGATTTATCACGCAGGCTACGACATGCGCGTCACCGAAGGCCCATACGCGCGCGATTCTGGTAGTGGTGTTGATGACTTAATCAATTCGCTGACAGACAGCGGCATATCGGCCTCTGATCAAAAGAATGTCTATGCCGAAATTGGCAGCACCTGGCGCTACCTGATGCGTGACCCTGATCAAGCGGCTCATGTCATGGGTAAACTGCTTAAGTACGTCGGCGAAGACAGGGTGCTTTGGGGCACTGACTCTATTTGGTATGGTTCACCACAAGATCAGATTATGGCCTTCCGGGCCTTCCAGATTTCGGACGAATTCCAAGAGAAGTATGGCTATCCAAAGATCACACCAGAAATTCGCGCCAAGGTCTTTGGCCTGAATGGGGCCGACGCCTATGAGCTTTCACCGGACGATGTGCGCAAGCACACCAAGGTAGATCCAGTGGGAAAAGCCAAGCAAGAGTATGCCGAGCGGACAGACCCCAGCTATCTCACCTACGGCCCCAAAAACCGCCGTGAGTTCCTAAGGTTCTTGTCGCAACAGGATCGGTAGAGACGGTAGTGCATATTTAACGGGAGCAAGTGCTATGCGTGTCTTGATGATGGTTTACGCAGGGTTGGTTTCATTCTCTGTGACTACAGTTTCGGCGGCACCAAGTGCTGAGACCTGTCGCGTCGCTGCAACAGCATTTATGTCTGCGCTCACCGATGAGCAGAAATCTGAGGCCGTACGACCATTCGAGCATGCGGGCCGTAAAAAATGGACAAACCTTCCAGGATCAAGATTTCGCGATGAAGGTCTAACGTTCGAAGACATGACCGACGCTCAACGCAAGCTGGGGCATCGTCTGGTGCAATGTGGTCTGAGCAGCCAAGGGTATCAAAAGGCGGCGGGCATCATGCGCATTGATGATTACCTGGTCTCAAAAATCGCAGACCCGTCGCAGCTTCCTGAGGGCTTCAATTTTGGCTCCGGCTACTATTGGCTCGGCATTTTTGGCGATCCGTCAGGCGACGCGCCTTGGGGCTGGCAGTTGGATGGCCACCATCTCGGCCTCAACTTTACTATGGCAAATGGCGTAATGGAGGTGACTCCTGCTTTTATCGGTGTTCAGCCCAACGAAGTGCCGGACGGACCCTATGCCGGATGGCGCGTTCTTGGAGAAGAGGAAGACAAAGCCCTTGAGCTGGTGAACAGCCTGAGCGACGCACAACGCGAACAGGCCATCCTCAGTACAACGGTTCCGGACGAAATTTTCACCGGCCCTGAACGCGGAGATGCCTTGAAAGAGTATGTCGGTCTTACGGCATCTCAGATGACACCGGATCAACACGCCAAGCTGGATACTCTGATTGCAGAGTATGTTCGCAACATGGAGCCCGATGCGGCTGATCCTTTACTGGCCCGTATCGCAGCGGACGGGCGGGATAAACTTCATTTTGCATGGATGGGCGGCACAGTACCGGGTGATGCATTTTATTACCGTATTCACGGTCCGTCCGTGCTGATCGAATTTGATCACACGCTCAATCTCGCGGGTATCCGAGACGATATACGCGAGCCCGACATTAATCATATTCACACGGTGCTACGTCAGCCGGGTCTAGATTATGGGGCGGATAGTCTTCGCCGCCACTACGAAGAAAGCCATGCAGATGATTAACGTGACGCGTCTTGTTGCTCTGCCAATACTGCTCGCACTATTGGCGGCACCAGCTTTGGCTGCAGATCAAATCAAAATGAAGGGCATTGGCTGGTACGTCATCCGCTCGCACGATCGGGATGCTTTGGCTGATTTCTACCGTGCGCTTGGTTTCGAAGAATGGGCGAGTTCATCCAAGATCGTTGGCCTTCGCGCCGGCGGTGGTGCTGCGCTGGAAATCGGCCACCTTGATCCTGATGCGCCGAAGACCCCACCGCGGACTTCCCGAAATCAATCACAGGCTATGGCCATCTTTGGGGTCAATGATGTGGAGGAGGTTGTCCGCCGCGCCCGTGCGGCCGGGGCGACCTTTGTTGAACGGTATGACAGCCCCGGTGGTACGCCGTTGTATTACCTGGGTGATCCAGACGGCAATGTCGTTGGCTTTGCACAAGATGGGCCCATGTGGGGCAATACCGAGGAACTCAAAGCGCTGGGGCTCGAACCCGCGCCAGAAAAATAAGGATGTCACTATGACTCTGTCTCGTCGAACAGCATTGAAGTCAGCGGCGGTCGTAACCGTTGCCCCGAGTTTTGTCTCATCCCGCGCCTCAGCGGCTCTTGATCTCACTGCACCGGAGAACAAATTGGAAGTCTATCGCCGTATCCGGGGGCGCAATGACGGTGAGTTAGCTCTGTGGTGGTGGAACGGCTATGTCTGGGCCAAACCCAATAATGATGTGGCCGTACATATCATGACGGTCGAAGGTCTGACCTTTCAGCGCTTGACCCTGAACGCTGAGGGCAACCTAACCGAAGCCCAGGCCGGGCGAGGGACCTTCCGGGACCCTGATACCAACGCACCACTTGAATCTTGGACCAATCCGTTCAACGGCGTGACGGCTAAGCCTGATCACATCCAGTCCCTCAACCGTGGCGTCATAACGCCTGACGGTTTGGAACGGAAACACACCGAACGCACGCTTCATTTCGAAAGTGAAATCACCGCGCCGATGATCACCGGTCATCAGATTTTCATGCGCGAGAATTTTGTCACTAAAAATAAAGGCTGCGCGCCGGGAGACGTCAGTACCCGTTCATCATTGACCACGTATATCGCCACCGCTTCAGACATAGCGGATGACAACGCTGATTTTCGGCCTGCGACGTTTAACTATCAAAGCCTCGGCGGGTTCCGGCCATGGATGGAGATGGACAACAGCACCGGCATGTTGTCGTGGCAGACTGTCGGCCAAAAGCTAGAGCGCGGGTCCGCCGATGCGCCGGCCAGCATCAAAGAGTGGGTGGATACCAATTATCCCGGGTTCTTGGATGATCCGGAGATTTGAGACCCTAAAACTGTAGGTGGCGTATGCCAGTCAACGAGATAGTGCTTGCCGGCATTGCCGCTGCACTGAGTATTGCTGTCATTTTGGCATGTAGTTGGTATGTTTTTCTGATTGCACGAAAGCCACTGCATTTTGGCGAACAGTCCGTCCGCATCGGTTTATCTGTATTTCGCATAGAATTCCCATATCGATCGTTAAACCTCGATGCAGCGCGTGTCGTCAATATCGCTAATGACGACGTGTACCGGCCTGCCGTAAGGTTGAGTGACGGGTATAGCTTTCCCAGTATTGAGGTGGGCTGGTTCAGGCTCGCTAATGATGACCAAGCCTATGTTCATTTATGGGGTGGGGCGCCGGCGATCTACATCCCCGTGAACGACGGCAAAGTTCTGTTGTTGGAAACGAATGACCCCGAAGGGGTTTTGTCTCGCATTAAAGAGAACGTCGACAGCTTTTAGTACACCACGGCTACGTCATCGGGCGTATTTCCATAGGCCGCTAGCTCTGGCGGTAAGTGCGGCTTGTGCGGGAAGTCGAAAGAGTAGGGCACGTCGGTATCGCCCCACACGTTGATGTGTTTGCCGTACTTAAAGCGGATCAAGCAAAACGCGCCTTCGCGTGTGCCAAAGGGGCCATGCGGGATTTCTTCTGGCCGCCAAAAATAGCCGCCCTTGGTCATGCGGCCATGGGGGCCGATGAATTCTCCACCCAGCATGAAAGTTTCCTCGACGCAGGGATGGGTTAGAGTCGGGCAGGACCAGTTTTCCGGGTAGATGTGTGGTGACGTTGAAAACAGAAACGTGCCTTTTTGATCGTAGTCATGATCCCACTTCAAAACCTTGCGACGGTTGCCCATCCATTCCAGAGATGGGTCTGCGGTTGAGGCATCCCATTTCATATCGAGCGTGTTGATGAATGCGACGAGGTCTTGCTGTTCAAAGGTGTTTGAAAGATCAGCAGATACTTTTGGCTCCGTATCGAAAAAGGTCAGGGCGACGCAGCCTGATGGGGAACGAGCGTCTGAGCGCACATAGCCAGCCGGGAAGCATCCATAGCAATCGCGCGTGTAGGTCTGTCCATTGATCTCGATCTCACCGTCGAGAACATAGAACTCTTCTTCGGCAGTGAGCGCTTCAGCATTCTCGCGCTGCCAACCTGCTGGATACTGAATCAAGACACTGGCGTCACCGGCGCTATCGTCGATGCTCAGTGTCTTGACCGTTACGTCATCGCGCGCACCGCCATAGAGGCCTTCCGTCCACGGCAGGTTTTGCGCATAGAGAAATTCGATCCACGGACGTGCCATTGTTTTATTTCCCCAGCATATTTTTATGACACAACAAGAGCGTTGTGTGGCTGGGCGTCAGAATAACACTCAACCCTGGCACATTTTAATACCAATGCCTTGGCCATTCATACCTTCGCTCGCATGCGGTCTGCATCCGGTCTCACTATGGTGGCCAAAGGATTCGGAACAGCCCTCAACGGGTGCAGAATGACAAAGGATAGTGACCATGCTGGCAGTCATTGGTGCCATGGACGAAGAAGTCCAGTTGATGAAGGGAAAAATGACCAAGAAGCGTGAATCGGTTCACGCTCAAATCAATATGGTGACCGGGAAGTTCAAAGGCGTTGATATCGCTTTAGCCCAATCTGGTATCGGCAAAGTGAATGCGACTATTTGCACTCAAGTGATGATTGATCGCTACAAGCCTAAGGCTCTGATCTTTTCAGGCGTGGCTGGCGGACTTCTTCCGAACATGCGGGCCTGCGATATGATCGTCGCGAGTCACGTCGTCCAATATGATATGGATCTCACGGCGTTTGGCCGACGCCTTGGCGAAGTACCCGGACGGGATCGATTAATAGAGTGCGATCCGAGCCTCGTCGCCAAAGCAACCGATGCGTTTGATGCAGCCTTTGACGGAAAAAAAGAGGCGCCGAACCTTATGCTGGGGACGATCGCGTCCGGCGACCGGTTTGTTCAAGACAAATATAAACTGCGGTGGTTGCAGCGTGAGTTCTCAGCGCTTGCGACTGAGATGGAGGGTGCGGCGTTTGGCCACACGTGCCACGTCAACGAATTGCCGTTTGTGGTGATTAGGTCGCTATCAGATACGGCTGGCGATGCCGCGTCTGGCGATTTCCAAGATAACTTGCATCGGGCCTGCCATAATTCGTTCCACCTTATGGAGAACCTCATTCCCCTGGTGGCAAAAAAGCGTAGGCAGCACGAACGTCGGCAGGGGCGGTAAGGGATTTAGCCGGTAGAAAAGCAATCCAATGCTGTCACCTTACGCTGCCGATTTAGGATCGATATCTGCCACTGACTGTTTCTCATCCAAAAAGGCGTTAACGCGCTTAGCCAGCAAAAATCGTTGAGCGGCAGAGGGCGCCTTTGATCCGGATACGGGATGGTCTCGTAATCTTGAAGGCGGTGCTCGGCGGTCGGGATACTTATTGGTTTCCAGGAGGCGGCTTTGGGTGCGGGCTGGGTCTGTCATAGGGCATGTCCTGTGGTGGTGATCACAGGCATTGTAACAAATAAAATTGTTATTAACAATATTATTCCGTGTCACCACGTGCTGAAATCGCCGATCACTTATATTTCGCGCCAGTTTTCGCCGTGCATGGGCTCGTTTGTATTTTTGTCGTGTATGGGCTCGTTCCAGCAATCATAGGTGCATGAGGTCGTTTCATGGGACCAATGATGCATGGGCTCGTTCCTCGCATTTTCAATATTGGGTCCAGCCGGTTGACTTGACCCGGCTTCTTGGGTACGAGGAAAGGTACGATTCGCACTGCTATACGTTATTTTTGCGGCCACGACGTTTTTCGTTCGCCTAAATTACTCCAAACAGTGTGGTCGGAATCCGGCCTCACGCCCGCTGTGGGAGAGGCCACACGTGTGTACTACTGGAGAAATACTATGCCGAGCGGAACCGTAAAGTGGTTCAATGCGACCAAGGGCTACGGGTTTATTGAACCCGACGACGGCTCGAAGGACGCTTTTGTCCATATCTCAGCCGTTGAGCGCGCTGGATTGTCCGGCCTCAATGAAGGCCAAAAAGTTCAATTCGAACTCGTGCAAGGCCAAAACGGCAAATCCTCTGCCGAAAACTTGGTCGTCGAATAATCGGCGATCTCAGTTGAGCACACCGCGTCCACCCCTGGTGGGCGCGGCGTTCTTTTTTGGGGATCAGATTAACCAGCAGTGCGCTTAGGCCTGTTGGTTTTTTTGTGTCTGGATTTTGGTGCTTACAGCTCTGGATCTACAAGAACATCTATGAGCGTTGGTCGGCCCCGGGCAATTGACGCCATTGCCCGGTCGAAGGCCTCGGGTAGGTCTTCGGGCAAAGCGACGGGTCCGACAGCGGCCCAGCCTTGGGCCTTGGCCAATCCGCACAGATCGGGCGGAGGATCATCCAGCCGCTGGCCGACCCACTTATTCTCGCGCGGTCGCCCGCGTGCTTGAGCCATGCGGTCTTGGTGTCGTTCGTCATTGTAGAACGACCGATTGTTGTTGATCACGGCGAGTATCGGCAGACCCCTCTGGGTAGCAGTCCACAAACTCGCCATGCCTGACAATAGATCACCATCACCTGTCGCCAGCACAACTAATCGATCTGGGTCGGTTTCCTGCATCGCGAGCGCTGCGCCAATAGCAAACGGAGGAGCAGCCCCGATCACCCCACCGGCGTCGGCGCCGAGATAGTCCAGCGGATGATTGAACGGTGACGCTGCCGCTGGCCATCCAAAGGGCAGGCAGGCATAGCAGTGTTTATGATCCCTGAGCGCTTTCGCGGTTGCGTCGGCGAGGTGCGCCATGGATATCGTCGGCGTGTCAGGCGGTTCAATGACCCCCGGCTTGGCTACCACGGCGGCCGGTTTTTTATCAGCGCCGAGCGAGGAGAGCAGGGCCTGCGTTGTCGTGTCGGGGTCTGCCAACAGCATGATGTCCGCGCGGGGCAGGCCGAGGTAGTCCATGACCGCGCCGGTATGGGCGTAGCGGTCTAGCGAGGCGTGAATAACGGTCAGGGAGTCGTCTCCAGCGCGACCGGCGGCATCCAGGAAGGCTTTGACGTCGAGCCAGTCGAGACTCAGCACGACGTCGGCCTCACCCAGGGCGGACAGGTCATCCTTGCTCTGGAAGAGGGGCAAGCATGCGCCTCGTGCAGCGGGTGTGAGTCGGGAAACGAGGCGGCGAGCTTTGAGGGCCGTATAAACTTTGGCATCGAGGGCTTCGGCCAACTGAATGCGGCGGGTCCAAGTCGTGCTTCGTCGCGAGAGACGCGGCCGGCCAGAATAACGACCTTGCTCGCGGCTCTTGAGAGCGGCGGCCGCTTGTCGCCAAGCTCGCGGCATCTGGACCTGGCGGCGCGGCGACGGGAAAATGCTTGGGGTCGGGTAGGGCCACCGGGCCATCCAGCGGCTCTTCTTGGAGCGCGGCATCAAGGCATACGTAGGTCGGGCCCATAGGGGCTGTTGAGGCCATGAGTGTCGCCCGCAGCACTGAGTCAGCAATCGCCTCTGCAGATCCCGGTTGATCGTCCCATTTAAGATAATCTCGGACCATTGATGCCTGGTCAGCCGAGGTGTGAATCCAGTCAATCCAGGGACGGCGCTTGGCGGCATCAACAGGGCCAGTGGCCCCCATGATGACCATGGGCATGCGGTCGGCAAAGGCGTCGAAGATGTTAATTGCTGCGTGCATCACACCGATGTTGGCATGCAAGGCCACAGCCATCGGTTTGCCGGTAACCTTTGCATAGCCATGAGCTATGCCGACGGCAGCCTGTTCAGTTAGGCACAACACCATCTCCGGATCTTTGTTGCCCAGGTAGTTGACGATGGAATCATGTAAGCCGCGATAGCTCGCGCCGGGGACAAGGCTGATGTACTTGAGGCCGCTGCGCTGGAGCATTTCTGCTGCGACGTCACTCGCCCACCCGAGAGTCGGGTCTTGTGGTGGTACGAAGTCTGACACGGCGATCTCCTTAGCGAGAGGCTTATCCATGCCTCAACTGTGAAACTTAGTCTGCGCCCCGGCCACCATGGGACTGTGACCAGCCGATGGGGTCTTTTAGGAAATCGCGCACGCCGCTGATTTTGTCCGCGTCGAAGTAGCCACCTTCTTCGGCGGCCTCAATAACGTCGGCCCATGTGCACAGGTAGAGCAAAGACACGTCTTCTTTCTCAAGGCTTTCTATGGCGCCCGGGAAGGCACCGTAGAAGAAGACGACAAAGGTGTGATTGCACTTCGCGCCTGCGTCTCTAATTGCTTTCACGAACGAGAGCTTACTGCCGCCATCTGTCGCCAAGTCTTCAACCAGCAGCACGTTAGAATTTTCTTCGAGGCTGCCTTCAATTTGAGCCATGCGCCCAAAGCCTTTGGACTTCTTGCGGACATATTGCATGGGCAGCATAAGCGCGTCTGAAATCCAGGCTGCGTAGGGGATGCCTGCAGTCTCTCCGCCGGCCACGCTATCGAGGTGTTCGAATCCGATCGTTTGCTCAATTTCTTCACGGGCGAGCAGGGTGATTGTCCGCCGGGCGCGGGGAAAGGAGATCAGCCAACGGCAGTCGATATACACGGGGCTGGCCCATCCTGCGGTCAGCGTATAGGGCTCTTCAGGCCGGAAATTGACGGCCTTGGTCTCGAGCAAGATATTGGCGATAGTGCGGGCGGCGGCCTGCTGGCGCGGGGTACGGGATGTCATTTCAGTGAAAGTCTTTCGGCTGGCTTTACGGAATGCTGTTCCCCCTGTTTACTGAGTTGCGCGCCATCTCTCAACGCCTTCGAACGGATCGTTTTTCCTTGGCCATAGCATGACCGACTCTTCCCAGACTTCTGCCACCGTATGGGCTCTTACCGATGACCGACAGGGCAACAATGTCCAGGTTCTGGGGGTCGCTGAGGCACTCAATTGGGCGGTTGAAGAGAAAGCGATTCGCTATACGGCCTTTGCTCGGCTGCCAAACCTCATCCGCGGGGCGACTTTGGCTGGCCTGAGTGATGTCAGCCGAGAGGCTCTAACGGGGCCTTGGCCGGATGTGGTCATCGCAGCCGGTAGACGATCTGCCCCAGTCGCGCGATGGATTAAGCGTCAGTCTCAGGGCCGCACCAAACTGGTTCAGATCATGTTTCCCGGTCGCGTTGGTGCCGGAGAGTTTGATCTTATTGCTGTGCCAGACCACGATAAAAAACGAAACGTGGCCGCGTGGACGAATGTTGTCTCGATTACCGGCGCGCCAAACCTCATAACAGCGGACCTCCTGAAAAAGGAGGGGGAGCTATGGCGCGATAGGTTTGACTCGTTGCCGCGACCCTACATTGCTGTCGTGGTGGGCGGGTCCACACGTCAGCGCGCTTTTTCTCAGGTCAGGGCCTTTGACCTTGGCCTGCAAGTCGCGGCACTCGCGAAGTCCGTCGGTGGTAGCGTGCTTTTGACGACATCACGTCGGACTGGCCGAGATGCTGAGTTGGCTCTTGCGCAGGTTGTTCCTGAGCCACGAGAGCTCTTTTTGTGGGGAAAGGAAGGCGAAAATCCGTATTTCGCTTTTCTTGCTCTGGCCGATGCCATCGTCGTGACAGGGGATTCCGTCACGATGTGTGCTGAGGCCTGCGCGACAGAAACACCTGTGTATATTTATGCGCCGCCGCACTCCGTGAGTGCGAAGCATGAGCGTCTTCATCAGCGACTTTATGATCTTGGGTATGCTAAACCGCTCGGAGAATCTATTGAGACTTGGTCTCATCCGCCCTTAAACCCCGCTCACGATATTGCTGAAGCTGTCCGTCGTGTTGTTGCTGGCAGGTCTGCAAAAGGGGGCGGGTGACCCCACAAAAGGATAATACCCAGCTATGCCGCGTTTCTCTGCCAATGTTTCCATGCTGTTTACTGAAGTCCCATTCCTTGAGCGGTTCGCGGCTGCGTCTGCCTGCGGGTTTAAGGGGGCCGAGTGCATGTTTCCGTATGCTGATCCGGCGGAAAAAGTTGGTGATGCCGTGGCCATGGCGAACCTGAATATGACGTTGTTCAATGCGCCTCCCGGTGACTTTGCGGCAGGCGAAAGGGGACTGGCAGCCTTACCAGGGCGGCAACAGGAGTTCCGTGATTCCATGGAGGTCGCCTTCAAGTATGCAGAGCTTCTTGATTGCAAACGCATTCATGTGCTTGCGGGTGTTGTTCCGGAAGAGCAATGGGACGAGGCCCTTGGCGTTTATATCGGGAATCTGGCTGCAGCTTCTGATATGGCGCGAGAACTCGAAATAGACATCCTCATCGAGCCAATTGTCATGGAGGGATATTTTCTGTGTCGACCAGATGATGCTCTTCAGGTCCTTGATGACGTCAAAGCAACTAACCTCAAGATTCTCTATGATATCTACCAGGCTCAACTGGGGCAGGGCGCGATCACCGACTTCCTCGATAGGAACATGGATAAAATCGGACACATTCAGATCGCTGGCGTGCCAGGTCGTAATGAGCCGGATCGCACCGGCGAACTTAATTGGCCCTATCTATTCGATCTTCTCGATGCGCACGGCTATGCGGGATGGGTCGGTGCGGAATACACACCGCGGGCCGGAACAGAGGCTGGTCTTGGCTGGGCGAAAGACTGGGGTGTTTCAGCGCCCTAATCAGCCACGTCGAGGGTGTGAAAAGACAGCACGTCCGCTTCGACCTCATAGGTTGTTACCCGAGCTGCGACGGCATCAAATGCGGGGCTTTGCCACATGAGAATGCCCGGTGGATTATCTCGCTCGTAGGCTAGGACGTCTCCAACCAAACGCCGTCGTTCTTCAAGGTCGAACGCGTTCTCAGCTTTTTCGATCAGCGGCATAATGGCGTCATCGCAATAGTAGGCTGGCGACCATCTGCACGACCTTGTGCGGTAACCGTGCATCGGGTCGAACCCACTGGTGACCATGGAGAATGCGACGATCGGGTCGGGCCAACCGCTTTGGTACATATATTCCAGGTACTTCGCGAATGTGGTGCGCTGGAGTTCCATGTCAACGCCAACAAGCGCGAGGTCAGAGGCGATTTGCTGATGGGCTTGATCTTCGTTGGACGCCCCGCCGACCATCAGCGTGACCATCTTGAATCCGTTGTCATAACCAGCTTCGGTGAGGAGGGCTTTCGCGCGCTCGGGATCGTAGGGGTACGCAACCAGGGTCGGGTCAAATCCAAAGGCTTGAGGGTGAGCGATCTGTGATGCGGCGTCGATGGTATCCCCATACATGACGGCGAGAATAACGTCTTTGTTGACCGCGTAGTTCAGCGCGCGTCGGACACGAACATCGGCCAGTGGAGATTCCTTTGTATTCACAGTTTGGATATAGGCGACGGACGGGTTGGCGTAGGCAATGAGGCGCCCCCCTTCGGCTTCTACGACAGCTTGGTCTTCTGTGGCGACATTAAACGCGACGTCGAGGGAGCCCGACAGCAGCCCTTGTAATCGGGATGACTGATCGGATAACTGAATTAAAGTAACCTGACCCAGTTTAGGGATCCGCCACGCGGTTTCGTTTCTGACAAGCTCGATTCGACCGTCTTGCCATTCTCCAACCTTGAATGGGCCCGAGCCTATTGGATCGAGGGCAAAGGCTTCCGGCCCTAGCGTGGCAAAGTGTGCTGGTGCGGGGATGCGCACGAAATCGAGGTGAATGGGCAGAATCGCATTGGGGCGGATCGTCGTAATCTCGACAACGTGTTCCCCACGGGTGCGTGCGCCAGTAACACCGACGCGCGCCAAGTGAGTTCCTATGGTTTCGCTTTTGCCTTCGTCTGAGAGTAAGAAGTCGAACGTGGCGACAACAGCCTTAGCGTTGAAGGGTTCCCCGTTTGAAAATTGTACGTCCTCTCGAAGAGTGAGCACCCAGGTCAGTTCGTCTTCTGCTTCCCATCCAACGGCCAATGCTGGGCCAGCGGAGCCGTCAGCCCGTAGGCGGGTCAAAGAATCGAAGATTGCCTGTAGGGGGAGAGTGCCGGGCAAGCTAACGTTTTGGTGTGGGTTACCGCGCGTTGCGGGAAGAATTTGTATGCCAAGAGTGAGGGTTTTGTCCGCCCAGGCGTAGGACCCTGGCAGTACAGTCAGGAGCATAAAGGCGCTGGCCAAAACTCTGAGCGAAAATCTCATGACGCGAGTGTAGCGCGCCTCGTGCCAAGCCTCTAAACTCCTTTCAAATAATTATTGATAGGAACGCAAGATGATCACGCTACTAGGGAAAGCTATTTCACGCTCTGCCCGGTGCCTCTGGGCCCTGGAAGAAGCGGGCGTTGAATACGAACATAAGCCTCTGAACTACGCCACGGGAGAAGCCAAGACGGCTGATTTCATGGCAATAAACCCAGGAGCGAAAATTCCAGCGCTCGTCGATGGCGATGTTGCTCTATTTGAGAGCCTCGCGATCAACCTCTATGTGGCGCAAACCTACGGCAAAGGCAGTCTGTGGCCAGATGATGCTGCCGGTCAGGCGTTGTGTTTGCAGTGGACATTGTTCTCCGCGACAGAAGTCGAGCCACCAGGGGCAACCCGCTTAGTTCAGTTCATTTTTAAGGCGCCTGAGGACCGAGAGCAGGACGTCATTGATACCGCAGGAGAAAAGTCCAAGCCGTCGCTCGATACTTTAGAAGCAACGTTACAGTCTCGCCCGTACCTCGCTGGGGATACGTTCACGGTCGGGGACCTGAACGCTGCGTGTTCGGTTGAGTATTTGATCCGTACCGATTTTGACCTATCGCCATGGCCGAAGGTCAACGATTGGATCACGCGTTGCCTAGACCGCCCCGCGTATCACGCTGTCGCAGAAATCAAAGCGAAGGAAGCGGCGCAATGATCAAAATTTACGGCAGTTTCGTTTCTCGGGCGACGCGGAACTTGTGGATCCTTGAAGAGTTGGGTGTTGATTATGAACACGTCTCACTTGACTGGGGCAAGCAAGAGAATCGCTCTCCTGAATACTTAAAGATCAATCCAGCGGGCAAAGTCCCGACACTTGTGGATGGCGATGCAACGCTGTCTGAATCGCTGGGGATCAATCTCTATCTGGCCCAAAAATATGGCGCTGGTGGCTTATGGCCTGATGATGATTCTGGACGTGCGCGTTGCGTTCAGTGGTCCTTCTGGTCCGCTGCGGAACTGGAGCCATTAGCTTACGGCCGCATACGCGAATTCTTATTTAAGAAAGAGCCAGATCGTGATCTGGCGCTCGTCGCAGATATGGCGGAGCGTACCGGCCCAATGCTTGATCTGATGGCGGGTGCTTTGTCTGAGACGGATTACCTTGCCGGAGATAGCTTTACGGTGGCCGATCTCAACGCCGCCTGTGTGATGGAGTATCTTGAGCGGTCAGACTTTGACCTTTCCGGATGGCCAAGCGTTGAGTCATGGTACACAAGAACATACGGACGCGCAGCGAACCAAAAAATTCAAGAGCGGCGTGCGCCAATCGCAGCAGATATGATGAAAAGGTTGCAGACATGATTACGCTTTACGGAAACGATCGTTCACGCGCCACGCGCAACGTCTGGATGCTGGAAGAACTCGGCGTTGAGTACGAACGTAATATGGTCGATCACACCAAAGGCGAAGCAAAGCTGCCTGATTTTCTAGCGATGAACCCGGGTGGGAAGGTTCCTGCTTTGCGGGATGGCGATGCGGTCATGTTTGAGTCGCTTGCTATCAACCTGTATTTGGCGGTGACCTACGGTAAGGGCACTCTGTGGCCCGATGATGCGGCCGGGCAAGCTGCTGTTTTGCAATGGACGATGTTCTCTGCGACTGAAGTTGAGCCTCATACAGTCGGTGCGTTGATTGAACTCATCTTCAAACCGAAAGAGTTGAAGGACGAAGCCGTCGCCGAGGCGTGTTTGGCTAAATTGCCACCGATCTTAAATGTCATCGAAACCACGTTGAGCGATGGTCGCCAATTTCTAAGTGGGGAAAGCTTTACAGCAGCCGATCTGAATCTAGCGTGTGTTGTGAACTCACTTCACATGATCGGATTCGATTATTCGCCGTATCCCAAGATGACGGCGTGGCTGAAAACGTGTGCTGATCGTCCAGGCCAGAAGAAGGCCAGCGCGAACAAGGGATAAAGCGTTAGCCCCTGTAGAAGGGGCGTCCCAGAGCAATCCAAGCTCGGACTGGCATATCAACAACGACGGACCTCACGATCGAGTGGACCTTGTGTCGTCGGCCATGACTCACAGTATTCCTGGTCGGCTTTCCAGTTCGCTTGGCTGGGGTGAAACGTGTTCTGAAGGCGTTGCGATCGACCTCATCATCAAACATGAGGACGTAGTCTTTTTTGGACATGTCTTCAGAGACATTCTCCAATTTGAATGACCATTTGCCTTTAATGTTTTGGTCCAGCCACGACTCAATCGCAGTGATTCGTCCTGCTGTCGTAAAGCGAGCCGTATATTTTGCCGTAGTCATGCCTGTTCCTCTCGCTCGTCGGCTCATAGTCTAAGCCGGACATACGATTTTTCAGGTTGCGGCTACGTCGCAATAGTTAACAAAAAGAGAGTCATTAGCGGATATCTGCCCGATTTCTGGCCCTGGCCTAGCGCTCTAACTCAAAGGTAATAACAACCTCATTGTTGTGGCGTGGCACGAATTCTCCATCGACGACAGCTGGCGCGTATCTCCACTCGGAGAGCGCACGTTTAGCCGATCGTTCAAAGCTTTTGTGGCCTTCTCTATTTACGATTTCGATATCTTGGACAAAGCCATCCTGATCGATGGTGAAAGAGAGGTGGACCCATCTGTCCGTCATCAAAGTATTTGGAACAGAAGGGTTGATAAACTAAGAGAGAGTTTGGCCCATCATGTTTGTTGATTTTAAGCGGCGTCTTTGCGGTGTTGCAAGCGCCGTTGTTTGATGGTGTTTCGTTTGATCCTTTCCCTTTCGATTAGAATGGTTTCGCCGCGACCAAAGTAGACATCGGCGGGTGTCAGATTGCTCAGACTCTCGTGATAGCGGTGGTGATTGTAGTAGGTGACGAAGCGTCCGATGTTGGCCTTGAGATCACCCGGTAGAAAGTAGTTTTCCAGCAAGATGCGGTTCTTCAAAGTCTGATGCCACCGTTCAATCTTGCCCTGCGTCTGTGGGTGATAGGGAGCACCACGCACGTGATCCATACCGTTGTCAGCGAGCCACTCGGCCAGTTCACCAGAGAGGTAAGACGGTCCATTGTCTGAGAGCAGACGTGGCTTGTGTTGAACCTCAACCTGATCACAGCCTGAGGCCTGTAAGGCCCGTTCCAAAGTGTCCATCACATCACTGGCCTTCATGGTCGTGCAGAGAGTCCAGGTGATGATGTAACGCGAGTAATCATCCAGGATGGTGCTCAGATAAAACCAACCCCATCCGATCACCTTGATGTAGGTGAAGTCGGTCTGCCAGAGTTGGTTGATACGGCTCGTCTTGTCTTTGAACTCACTGCTTGCCTTGATCACCACAAAGGCTGGGCTGGTGATCAGGTCATGGGACTTGAGAAGCCGGTAAACACTAGCTTCCGAGACGAAGTAGGCCTGCGTATCAGTGAAGCGTACCGCCAGTTCCCGGGGCGACAGCTCCGGGTTCTCCAGGGCCATATGGATAATCCGGTCACGGATGTCATCCGGGATCCGGTTCCACACCCGCGACGGCTTGGGCGACTTGTCTTCGAGAGCTTCTACCCCGCCCTCCAGATACTTGTCGTACCAGCGGTAGAAGGTGGTGCGGGGAACCCCGAGCTTATCCAATGTGCGTTTGGCCGGCAGGTGCGACTGTTCAACCAGCTTGATGATCTCAAGCTTCTCGGAGGCAGGGTATCTCATTCTTCGTCTCCCCCATCCCCGATCATGCTTTTTTTAAGCAGACGCAGTTCGAGGGCCTGTTCAGCCACAACCTCCTTGAGATCACGCGCCTCGCGGCGAAGATCCTTGACCTCGCCTGTGTTGGCCTCACGT
The DNA here is from genome assembly GCA_943787205.1 of uncultured Rhodospirillaceae bacterium. GTDB lineage: Bacteria > Pseudomonadota > Alphaproteobacteria > Rhodospirillales > Rhodospirillaceae > WLXB01. The sequence goes on along the minus strand of CALSLN010000006.1, from coordinate 85,459 downwards.
GCCGTATCACCAGCCAGGCGCTTCTTCCCAGCTTCAAGGAACTCCTTCGACCAGGTATAATACAGGCCCTGGGCAATGCCCTCCTGACGACAAAGCTCGGCAATGCTGTCCTCGCCCCGCAATCCGGCGAGCACAATACGAATCTTCTCCTCGGAAGAATAACGCTTGCGCGTCTTACGCCGGATATCCTTTACAGTCCGGTCTGCTGCTTCTTGATGACGTTCTGTTCTCTGTCTCATCGTTCACTCCTTACGGTGACGATGAGCCAAAAACGCTCCCTTATGCAATTACCCTAATTAGTTCCATTGGTGCTGACGGGGTACAGCCCATCCAATGATCCCCAACTCATCATTGATACACCAACAGTTCCATATCTAACCAAGATGACTGCGTCGGCTCCCATCTTGGCCGCTTTTTCTCTCAGTTTCTTCATCGACGAGTGCAGGGCTTGGGTCTTTGTTAAAGATGGTCGTCTTATTGACGGTTACTTTTATGTCGCCAAGGACAGTGTAGGTCCGATCAGTAATATCTCCTTCCATCACGAGGATGGAGGTTGGGTTGCTTGGCTGCGCTCTTTCGCTTTCGTAACTCGATATCGGTGTTACGGAAGAAGAAGAGTAGGTGCTGCACCGCGGCTAGCCAGAGTAGAACGAATACCATCGTGAAAATACGAGCAATCATTACCCTCAACCCCAGGAAAAAAATGGCTTGAATAATGCAACCCTAACTTAAATTTAGGGCACAATCAAAGCGATTATATCTGAAGGTATTACTATTCGAAAGAGCTGCCACCTTCATGTCTTGGGGCTAGATTGCATCGCCCCGGAGAGCATGACCGAATTCAATCGAGCCCGTAATACAGCGTCACCACATGCTTGGCCTCGGCAAAGAACAGCCAGCGCTCGATAACGACGCCTGCTAGCGTTAAGAGGGCGCCAGGGAAAAATAATCCAGATGAGATAGGGTAAGGGGACGATCGACGGCATTACGCAGAGCGCTGCGGCCGGAACGACCAAGAGAAGATTGCGAGCGAGCTTCCTTAGAGAGGTCTGCATGCTTGCGTGCAACGCGATATCCCATTTCTTTGAGAACGTAATTGGCTTCCGTATGGGGCCATTCCACAGTCCGAACCGTATTGCCAGGAGATGCGACTGCTGATCCGGCGTTCTGTGCATGCTCTTCCCAAGCTTTATGGAGGCCGGGCCCAGTACCCGTTCTTCGCAATCGCTGCGGCTAAGACCAGGATAATGGCAAGTGTTTGAAAGCGTACGGGGTGCAGGCCAAATCCGGTGGCAACGGCGACCAAGACAGTTAACCCAGTCAAAAGGCCGAGACTTAAGTATCCAGCAACGGTCCAATCCGTAGCCCAGGCTGGAATAGGTTTGAGTGACCGATAGATCATGCCGGTCGTGAACAGTGTCGCAAGCGCCGTTAATACAGTTGCGAACCCAGCCCACACACCAAGGCCCATCGACGCGGCCAAGCACGATCCAAGCATAGGAATAGGTCGAGGGCAGGCGCGTAGGAAAAGATTGCCATAACCGCCTTCGCGAGAGAGCCAAGATGATTTCCACTGGCTGATCGCACGCCACGCGCGCTCGGGATGTCCCAGGTGAAAAGTTGAGGACAAAAGTCCGATGGTTACGAGCCCAAGCGCAGGCAGCATAAGGGATGCACCGAGCCATCGGTTATCATCTGGCAAGACGCCGTAGCTGACGAGTAATGGCGCAAGCGCAAGGATGCCATAGCCAACGCCAGAGGCTGTGGTGAAAAGGTATAACGGAAGCGGCTGGATGCATGGTCTGTACCCTAATCCATCCGCTCGAGCATACGATCGGACCCAGCCTAGCAAACCTGATGCTCCGGAGGTGTCTTCCAAAGGCTCTAGGGCTGGGCTTCGTCCAGATGCCGTGTTCGTTGTCTTTTCTCGTTGAGGCAAATACTTGTTGGTCGGTGCGATACCCCATCTCCGGCATGAGGTCCTTGTCCATTTCGTTTACGGACCAGTCTGGAGACGTCGGACTGCGGATCACTAAGGTCTCCATAGTGACGCGCGCCTGTCGGGCAGCTCAAAACACAGGCCGGGACGCGGTCTTCTTCATCCAAGTTTTCATTGTAGATGCGATCAACACACAAAGTGCATTTCTTCATAACGCCTTCGAAGACGTCATATTCCCGCGCGCCATAGGGGCAAGCCCAGGAACAGAGTTTGCATCCAATACATTTGTCTTCATCCACCAGAACGATGCCGTCGGATGTGCGTTTGTAGGACGCGCCAGTCGGGCAAACGGCGACGCAGGCGGCATCCTCGCAGTGGAGGCAAGAGCGCGGGAAGTGGAGGCTCCGGCTGCTGCCTTCGGGCGTGGTCACTTCGTAGCTGTGCACCCGGTTGAACCAAACGCCGTCGGCTTCTGCGCCGTAGGGGTTGGTGTCGGTGAGGGGCGCCATGTGGGCCGCCAGTGTTCCATTCCTTGCAGTTGGTGACACAGGCCTGGCAGCCGACGCAGGTGTCGAGGTCGATCACCAGACCCGAGTTTCCGCGTTGTCTTATCAGGGAGGCAGGTCATTCCGCCGGCTCCCGGGTTTGCGAAAGCTTGCGCCACAGTCTAATCGCGATTCCCAGGACGCGGTGCATGCGCCAGGAAGGGTCTGGTACTTCGGTTCGAACATCGGCTCCGTCTCGGCCCTGCTCATCAGGTTCCGCCTTGGAGATGCGTAACGCGGAGGTCGAACCAGGCGGCTTGCCCGGTGAACAGGGTCAGAGTTCGACAGCCTGCGCCGTCGTCCGACTTGTCAGGGATGATGTGGTTGAGCAGGAATGCCCTGATTTGACCTCAGGGGCAGCCTTTCTCCAATCCCCAGCTGAACCACGACGTTTGCCGATGGCGATTCCAGGTCCACACGGTATCTGTGATTGACGCCGTCGACCAGCTTGACTTGGCCCTTTGACCCGGCCGTGACGCGATTCCACCCAGACCCAATCGTCATCGGCGATGCCGAACATGGCCGCCGTATCATGGTGAACAAACAGGCGGTTCTGGGCTGTGATCTGGCGCAGCCACGCGTTCTGTGACCCCCAAGAGTGGTAGTGGTGCATGGGGCGCTGCGTTAAGTGCGTGCAGCGGAAAGGCCTCAGGGTCCGTAGCGCTCGTCTTCGAGGGTTGGATACCAACTGGGGAGCGGGTCGCAGGCCTGCTCAACACGCTCGCGCAAGGTGGTCCGGTGGTTGGTTGACTTTCCCAAGGCCGCGTGCGCCGCATTGCGGAATTTCTGCACGGGCTCGGAGTACAGTTGCATGACGATGTGGATCGGCAGATCCGAGGAAAGCCCATGCCGACCGCCCAGTCCAGGTAGGCCTGATTGGCCATCTTGTAGAATAGCGGGCCTCAACCGGCATGTCGACCGCGCCAGAAGCAACCGTTCTCAATGTAGCGTTCCAAGCTGGTCCGGGTTGACTCGAGCCCTTGCCCTGGCTGTCTGCCGGTCTTCGCCCCGCCAACCGGCGAGCGGCCCGACCCCCGGCGCCCGTTCGTGATTCACAATGTAGTCGGGATACCCGCCGGGAAACTTTGGGCTGCTACCGTCCTCATTGACGAAGCCCGGACAACCCTAGTCGCGCACCGAGGTCGAGAAGGACAGTTTGGAAGGGCCGCACGTCGCGGTCGGGCTCGACGATGGGCTGGCGAATAGCGTCGCCAGCGCCTTCAGCATCGCTGATGGGCCGGTCGAGAAGGGAGATGCAGTCCCAGCGTTCGAGATAGGTCGTGTCTGGGCAGAATGAGGTCCGCATAGGGGATGGTTTCAGACGCGTAGGCGTCGCTGTAGATGATGTGAGGAATGCGGTAGTCGCCCGTATCGGGATCTAGTCGCCGTCAGGGCGTCTAGGGTGCCTTGGACATCCATGGACGAGTTCCAGGCCATATTGGCCATGAACAGAAACAGAGTGTCGATGGGGTAGGGGTCACCCGCGGCGGCGTTCGCGATGACCCGGTGCATCGCGCCATGGGCGGACATGGGGTTTTCCCACGTGAAACGCCTTGTCGATGCGCCGATGGGTGTGCCGTCGTCTTCGAGCAACAGGTCATCCGGTCCGGTTGGGGAAGCCGAGGGGCATGCCGTCGAGAGGGGTGCCTCTGGCGCATGACGCTTTGTCCGGCTGGCGTCTGGGCCCCGGCGGGAGCAGGCTTCGGGAAGGGCGGCTTGTAGCGAAAGCTCCCTGGGTGTGTCGACCGCACCAATCAACATCTGCAGCAGGTGCAGCGCAGCGACAGGTTGGAACTCCATTGCTGTGCGCCGAGATGCCGCGCATGGCATGCATCGCGACGGGGCGCCCGGCCATAGTCTCATGGCGCGTGCCGTCAGCTATCGGTCCAGGCGATCGGAAGTGCTGACGGGGATTGATTGAAGGCGGCATCGGCGATCTCTGCGGCTGCGAAGCCGTTTGATCGTTTCCGCGGCTGAGGCCACACCGCTCAGCGACGGCATCCGGAGCGTAGGCGTCATCGGTGTAGCGGTCGGCGATGAGTTGGAACACAGGAACAGCAGGATGCGCCCGTCGACCTGAATAGCGTGCCCGCTTAGAGCGATGCGTGCGACGCCAGCATCGTGTATGCGGCAGCAGCGGTATTTGACCGCGGTTGCTGATCCCAGATTACCAGGGGTGTGCCATCCGGAGCCACGAAGGAACAGAGCCGTCTTGTCCTCAGTCGCCAGGCTGCCTGTCGAACGAGCCAACCGGCATTGGTGTAATTGGAGGAGGTACTCGAGATCGATCTTTGCCGGCGCGCAGCATAGCTCATGGACCAAAGCGCAAGAACCAAGCAACCCGTCCGTGCCCGGCCGAATGCCAACCCACTCATCGGCGATCGCCGCGTAGCCGGTGCGCGCCGGGTTAAAGGCAGATGACTTTAGCGCCGCGTTCTTTGAGCTTGCCCAGACCGATCTTGATGGGGTTTGAGTCGTGGTCTTCGGCGACGCCAAACATGAGGAAAAGGCGGGCGTGGTCCCAGTCCGGTTCGCCAAACTCCCAGAAGGAGCCCCCAATAGAGTACGAGTCCCCCGGCGGCCATGTTGACGGAACAGAAGCCGCCGTGGGCGGCGAAATTGGGGGTGCCGAATTGCTTTGGCCCACCAGCCCGGTAAGCGATTGGCTTTGATCGCGGCCCGGTAAAGAACGCCAGTTTCTTAGGGTCAGTTCTTGCGGATGTCGTCCGAGCCACGTCGTCGCTGTGGAGAGGGCTTCATCCCACTCGATTTCTTCGAAACTCGCCGCTGCCGCGGGGACCGACGCGCTTCAGGGGCTTACGCAGACGGGCCGGGGAGAGAGTGGTTCATGATCCCAGCCGCGCCCTTGCCGCAGAGGACGCCCTTGTTGACCGGGTGGTCGCGGTTGCCCTGGATGTAGCGAAGTTGGCCGTCTTTCAGGAAGACGCGGATGCCGCAGCGGCAGGCGCACATGTAGCAGGTGGTGGTTTTGACCTCGTCGGCCACCGGTGGCGACGTATCGACGCCATCGTTCTCTGCCGGGGCGCCAAAGGGCATAAACATTCTCCGTAGCCGCGCAGCCGCAAAACAGGAGCCTAGCGATTACTGCAGTTCGGTGGAATTTAGCCGTTCAGCGGCTCAGGTCAAACGATCGATCTCATCGAGGGCACTTAATGAGCCAGGAACGATGGTCACCGGAATGCCGGTTTGGCCGGCGTGTTTGCCTGTAACTGCCTCCACCAGCGGGCCCAGGCTTCTCGCCCGGTGCAGAGCCGAGGAGTAAAATGGAGATGCTCGGGATGCTCTGCGACCAGGGCAAAGAGCTCATCTTCGAACGGGTCTTGCCGTTGCGGACGTACTGCGTCAGGCGTGCTGGAGCCTGAATCCTTTGCTGATCTGGGCCCGCGTGGCGGCTTAAGCGCGTTTGCTCCGCTGCCTCCATGTGCTTCTTCTTCCATCAGGTTGCCGACGAACTGCCAGTGCTGGAAATCCTTGGCTAGAATCCATGTCGATGACGATAGAGTCAGTGCGACTTTACCGCCGGTGAGTCGGGCGCGATTGCAGGGCGTAGCGGAGCACAGCTCGCTGAGCTCTTCGGAGTCGTCGACAACGACCAAGGAAGGTACGCGAGCGCGCTCTCGCGCCCAACGACGGTGTTGTCTGCGGATTGGTGCGGCCGTGGCCATACTTGGCAATCAGCCAGTCCGATCAGCCGTTCTCCTTGTCGTATCCAGCGGCACTCCCAGGCCAGGAACCCGCCCTCCATCCGCTTGATTTGTCGCCGGTATAGTCCGGCCTCGACCATCTTCTCGGAAGCCAAGCCGCAGCGACGACCCAGACCGGCAATGGAACACGAGGTGCTTGTCTCCTGGATCGGGAACGGCTAGCACGGATCGAAGGTGGATAAGGGGCAAGAGTATGGGCGCCCGGAATATGGGCCTCATCCCACTCGTTCTGCTCCCGGACGTCCACGACGACTGCGCTGTCTGAGTCCGCGCGCCATGTCCTGAATTTGTTCAAGTGAGAAACGTAGTAAACTTGGTCCGGGGGGAGAGTGTGTCATAGCTGAGCGTTTCGCTTTCGAAGATTGTGGGCGCGTACAGGATCAGTCCGGGAATGGCGGCGATGAACTTCGATTTTCCGCCAACAGGAGTGGCCTCACGGGCCAGTTGTTCGACCCCGAGTCAGCGTCCCAGTCGGCGGTCGTATCGGGATTGAAGAGTTTTGCCTCGCCGAGTGCCACCGATGAGTTCGCCAACCCGATCTTCGGTTACTCCCACGACGAAGTACTTAACATGTGTGACATCGTCACCGGTGGCTCCGGCTTCGTTCAGAGCAACACGCACGTTATCTATCGCCTTGCGGGCTTGCGCGGGAAATGATGCATCACCAACCATTTCACTGTTTTCGTCCCATCCCACCTGGCCTGCGACAAACACTAGCCGGCCTAGTTTAGCGACGATCACCTGGGAATAGCCCACGGCAAGACTGTCCGACAACGTCGGCGGGTTGATATGGGTGAGGTGGTCCAAATGCAGCGTCCTTTTGTGCAGAGAGAGCCCAAACCGTACCGGGTTGGCGAGCCTGCGAAAAGCTTTGGATGGCGCAAATGAACGCCATCGATAGTGCCTAAAAAATGGGCGGGCAGGGGGCTGCCTTGTTGTGGCTGGTTAAATAATAATCACCCGGAGGCTCCATCCAGAATCGAAGGATATAAGCCTTTGAATTTAAACACCTTTCTCAGACCTATAAGTCGGCATGGTTCTTGTAAGGGAAATGGGCAAGCGCTCGATTAACGGGTGTATCCATAAAGAGGGATATCAAGAAAATGGCTGGAAACGACGTCTTTTTTGTCCTGATGGGCGCAATCATGGTGCTGGCGATGCACGCCGGATTTGCCTTTCTGGAAGTCGGTACCGTTAGGAAAAAAAATCAGGTGAATGCCCTGGTGAAAATCATGGTCGACTTTGCCGGATCGACACTTGCGTACTTCTTTGTCGGCTACTCGATCGCTTACGGTATGGATTTCCTGAGTGCGGCTCCGGTAATTAGCGGCGACACAGGAGAAGGATTCGCGCCTCAGGGTTATGACCTGGTTAAGTTTTTCTTTCTTCTGACTTTTGCGGCCGCAATTCCGGCCATTATTTCGGGTGGGATTGCTGAACGTGCCCGGTTTTATCCCCAGCTGTTCGCGACGGTCATGTTAGTGGCCGTTGTCTACCCGTTCTTCGAAGGCATGGTGTGGAACGGTAATTATGGTTTTCAGGACTTCATGGAGGCTAATTTTGGGGCGCCGTTCAATGATTTTGCTGGATCGATTGTTGTTCATGCGATGGGCGGTTGGATTGCCTTAGCGGCTGTAATCATGCTTGGAGCGCGCAGCGGGCGTATAGGAAAGACGGTAGCCTTCAGGCTATGCCGCCGTCATCCATACCGTGGCTCGCCCTTGGGGCATGGATTTTGTCTGTCGGCTGGTTCGGTTTTAACGTGATGAGCGCCCAAGGCGTTGAAGGCGTGACTGGTTTGGTTGCGGTAAACTCATTGATGGCGATGGTTGGCGGCATCCTTGCTGCCTTGCTTGTCAGTAAGAATGATCCCGGATTTGTTCACAACGGAGCTTTGGCTGGCCTCGTCGCGGTTTGTGCAGGCTCCAACGTTATGCACCCTATCGGGGCTGCGATCACTGGAGCGCTTGCTGGTGCAATATTCGTGTGGGGATTTAATCAGTGCCAGAACAAGTGGAAGATTGATGACGTTCTTGGTGTGTGGCCGCTTCATGGCATGTGCGGATTGCTAGGGCGGCATCCTTTGCGGTGTCTTTGGTCTTGAAGCCCTAGGTGGAATGGGGGGCGTCACATTCCTGTCTCAACTGGTTGGATCGCTTGCGGGCGTTGCTGTTGCTTTAATCGGTGGGTTCACAGTTTACGGATTGCTCAAGGCTACGATTGGCATTCGGTTAACTGAGGAAGAAGAGTTCAATGGGGCGGATCTGTCGATCCATCAGATCAGCGCGAACCCTGAGGACGGTGTTCAGCTTCGGTAGGGGCTAAAGACTCTTCGCTCAAAGAACTAAGGGGCGCTTCGTTATGAATGGCGAAGCGCCCTTTCTTTTGTCTACTGCTGGCCGGATTTATCGATGTTCTCAACATCTCGGTGGCGATACTGAAGCGCGATCATAAGCGCTTTCACAGGCCGAAGCGTAGCGGCGACGGCGCCAACGATGACCAGTGGCCACACGACCATGTGCACCCACATTGGGGGGTGGAACCTACGTCGATTAGAAGCGCTGAAACGGCGATGATTATGCACAGTGGCAGCATGATAAAAAATGCTGGACCATCGCCCGTGTCATGACCTGCCAACTTCAAGTCACACGCGCTGCACGACTTTGCGACAGTTATAAAGCCGTCGAACAAGGAGCCTTCGCCGCAACGCGGGGCAGCGTCCAGCCAACGAGGCTTTAGCCAGCGATACGGACTGAGCCGAAGGTGATCCGGTGGTCACGAGAGGGCGCGAACTCTGTGTGTCTACTAGAACGTACGGACAGGTGTTCCGAGGAGCCAGTAGACCCAAATGAAGAGGAACAACCAGACCACGTCAACAAAGTGCCAGTACCAAGCGGCAGACTGGAAGCCGATGTGCTTTTCAGGGCTAAACTGACCCTTCTGTGCACGGACGGCGCAGACCACAAGGAACGTGGTTCCAACGAAAACGTGGAAGCCATGGAAACCGGTGGCGAGATAGAACGTCGATGGGTAGATGCCGTCGGTTATTGAGAACGCTGCATGACCATATTCAAAGACTTGAAGGCCGAGGAACATCGCGCCAAGGGCTGCTGTAATCCAGATCCACTTAGCCGATTTGGCATCGTTGCCAGCTTCTACATAAAGGTGTGCACGAGACACGGTAACCCCAGATGTCAGCAAGATAACGGTGTTGTAGAATGGAAGGTGCCATGCATCGAGTGTTTCAATGCCTTCTGGCGGCCACTGCATAGTCGCGGTGGAGAAGCCAAGTGAATGGTGGAAGAAGGCCCAGAAAAACGCACCGAAGAACATCACTTCCGAGGCGATGAAAAGGACCATGCCCAAACGCAGGCCGTGGCTCACTTCATTAGAGTGAGCGCGCTCTTTAACGGATTCTTTGATGACGTCACGCCACCACAAGATCATCGTTAGGATGAGGAGTGTAAAGCCAGGGACTAACTTGATAGGCCCGCTAATGCCAAACAATGGCTCGTCATGCATGTAGAACACGGCGCCTACGGCCAGAACTAGGCCAGATAACGCGCCCAGAGCCGGCCAGGGGCTTGGGCTAACCATGTGATAAGGGTGTTGGGCCTGTGCACTCATCGTTCGCGTCCTCGTAGGTTACGCCGGTTAATCAGGACCCGCTCAATTGAGCAGATTGAATAACTGGGGCGGCTTTAGAAATGATTTCAGGATCTTCATCAGGAATGTCGTCCAGCGTCCGATAAAAAGTATAGGACAAGGTTATTGTCTGAACGTCATTCGCGAATTCGTCATCTAAGATTGCGGGATCCACGTAGAACGTGACCGGCATATCAACGGTCTGGCCAGGCTCTAACGTTTGTTCAACAAAGCAAAAGCACTCGATCTTTGTAAAATACTGCGCTGCCTTAATAGGCGTTACGTTGAACGTGGATATACCCGTCACGGGCTCATCTGACAGGTTCGTAGATTGATACGATGTCATGTATTCAGCACCAAGATTGATCGTGACTGACTTTTCGTTTGCCTCAAAATTCCAAGGCAAGCTCCGGTCGATATTGGCGTCGAACCGTATCGTAATCTCTTGTTCCGATACTTCCGTATTATTCTGATCGGCAACTTGAGGTACGCCAGCAAGGCCGGTGACTTGGCAAATGAGCGTGTAGAGTGGCACGAATGCAAAGGACAGACCGACCATTCCCGCGACCACAGCAAATGCTGTGATTGCTGTGCGTTTATTACGCTGGGAAAAGTCAGTGTCTTTTGACATCTGTATTCTATTCAGCTGGATGTGCGGCAGGTTGAGTGCCAGTCATGTCTGGTGACTCTTCAAAGGTGTGGAACGGCGCAGGAGAAGCAACGGTCCACTCCAATGTCGTTGCACCTTCACCCCATGGGTTTGCGACTGAGTTGCGGCCTCTGATCATGACGAACACGGTCACGATCAAGAAGAACATCGTGCTGACCATGGTCAAATAGGCGCCCCAGGTTGAAACCAAGTTCCACTCGGCAAAGATATCTGGATAGTCGATGTAACGGCGTGGCATGCCCGCAAGGCCAAGGAAATGCTGCGGGAAGAACAGTACATTCACACCGACAAATGTCGTCCAGAAGTGGAAGCTGCCCGGCCCATTCGGGATAGACCTTACCGGTCATCTTATCGAACCAGTAATAGAACCCGGCGAAGATGGCGAAGATGGCGCCAAGCGACAGAACGTAATGGAAGTGAGCGACCACGTAGTACGTGTCGTGCATCGCAATATCCATTCCGGCGTTGGCCAAAACTACACCAGTGACGCCACCGACCGTGAACAAGAAGATAAAGCCAATCGCCCACATCATCGGTGTCTTGAAGCTAATGGAACCGCCCCACATTGTGGCAATCCAACTAAAGATTTTAATGCCGGTTGGGACAGCAATAGCCATGGTCACCGCGACAAAGTAGGCGCGGTAATTTACCCCCATGCCGACCGTGTACATGTGGTGTGCCCATACGACGAAGCCAACAACACCGATCGATGCCATGGCGTAAGCCATGCCCAAGTAGCCGAACACTGGCTTTTTAGAGAAGGTCGAGACGATGTGGCTGACGATGCCAAAGGCTGGCAAAATCATGATGTACACTTCGGGGTGGCCAAAGAACCAGAACAGGTGCTGCCAAAGAAGCGGGTCACCGCCACCGCGCGGATCAAAGAACGCGGTGCCAAAGTTACGGTCAGCCAATAGCATCGTTAATGCGCCAGCGAGTACTGGCATGGCTAATAGAAGAAGTACGGCGGTTATAAGCGTCGCCCATACAAACAAAGGCGCCTTATGCATGGTCATGCCAGGCGCGCGCATGTTGAGAATAGTTGTGATGAAGTTGGTCGCACCAAGAATGGACGATGCACCAGCAAGGTGAAGCGAGAGGATAGCGAAGTCTACCGACATGCTCGGTTGACCGGCCAATCCTGACAATGGCGGATAAAGCGTCCACCCGGTTCCCACGCCGCCGCCGATTAAGGCTGACATGACCAAAAGGATGAGGGCTGGAGGCATCAACCAGAACGAAATGTTGTTCATGCGCGGGAACGCCATGTCTGGCGCACCGATCATCATGGGGACAAACCAGTTTCCGAAGCCGCCGATTAGCGCAGGCATAACCACAAAGAAGACCATCAGAAGCGCATGCGCCGTGACGGTAACGTTGTAAAACTGCTTCGCTTCCGAGCCCATTAGCTCGCCCAATACGTCGAACACCTGAATTCCGGGTTCGCCAAGTTCGAGGCGGATCAGGAAGGAGAGACCGCCACCGACAAGGGCTGAAACGATTGCGAACACCATGTACATGGTGCCGATGTCTTTATGGTTTGTTGAATTCAACCAACGAGAAATCCCCGGGGGGGCGTGGTTATGATGATCGTCGTGAGTCGCCGTTGTGGACATGCTGGTCACTCCTGAATGAGGGCGGCGAGGCGGTTCGCGTCGTCTGGGGTGTTGGTGTTGGCAGCGAGCTGGTCAGCGCGCCAGGCTTCAAATTCTTCTGGCGATACAGCGTGCACCACGATCGGCATATATGAGTGGTCGATGCCGCAGAGCTCTGAACATTGGCCATAGTATTTGCCGGGGACCGTAATGCGGGTCCATGACTCATTGGTGCGGCCAGGAACGTTATCAAGCTTCACGCCGAACGCTGGAATGGTCCAAGCATGGATCACGTCGGTTGCCGTGTGCAAAATACGAATGTCTGTATCTGTTGGCAGGACAAGAGGTGTGTCGACTTCTAAGAGACGATGCTGACCTGCTGCGACATCAATTTCATCGTCGCTCAGCGGCAGAGAATCAAAAGAGATATCGTCATCTGGGAATTCGTAAGTCCAATACCACTGATTTCCGATGACCTTGACCGTAACTTCTGGGTCCTCAACGCGATCCATGAAGTACAACAAGCGATAAGAAGGAACAGCGATGATCACCAGTACGATGACTGGGATCGCGGTCCACACGATTTCTAACAGCGTGTTGTGGGTGTTCTTGGACGGGATCGGGTTTGCCTTCGCGTTATAGCGAATAGCGCACCAGATCAGCAGCGACCGAGGACAAACACTGAAATGACAGTGCAGATGATTAAGAGGAAGTTGTGGAAGTCCACCAGTCGCTCAGCAACTGGGGATGCCGGGGTCTGCAGATTTAACTGCCATGGTACGGGAAACGAGGGGGTGGGCATTGCTTCTTGAGCCCAGGCAGATGAGGCGCTGACCACCGTCAAAACCAAACCTGTAAAAAACGCCGAAATTCGGGTCACACTTTCTCTCCCATACGCTAACGATCGCATCATCGTTTAAGGGGCCAGAGCGTTGGTTTCAACCGATTTTTCGGTCTGCATACTGCAATGCAGCACCGCGCATCTTAGAAATTGCACTGGGCAGATCGTTGCCTCACCCCTTAGTTGGGCGAAACAGTACCGGAAGCGCCCCATAAGGTAAAGAAAACCGCCAGAAAACAAGGGCTTGAGAATGCGTCGCAGTTGGTCGCCTCTCCCCTAGAGTGGTGGGGTTATAATCAACAAGACAATGACACTTTGACGAGCCTGTGGTACTCAGCGCCCGCATAAATGAACGGAAAGCGCTGCGAGTCGAATTGACGAGAAGTCGCTAAATCACCTGGTTAAGGAGTTTGGGATGACGCAATCACCACCGGATCGGAAAAAACTGGTCATCTTCGGGTTGTGCCTTGCAGGCGCATCTCTCTTTATGTACGTTAGTTTTATCGCAAAAGTTTTTTTTGACGGACCGTAGTCCGATATCCAGCCTAGTATTCAACGTTATATAGGGTTCTTGAAATGACTACGGCTGCGCTTTTGCCACACGTCAATGCTGTTCTAAACAGCATTTCTACTGTGCTTCTTCTTATTGGCTTTATCCTGATCAAATCGGGGCGAAAAGAGGCCCACCGCAAGGTTATGACAGCGGCAATCGTCGTGTCAGCGGTCTTTTTGGTGTCTTATCTGACCTACCACTTTACCGCGCCAATTTTTGTCTTTCCCGGGACAGGGTGGGCTGTGCCAGCCTACTACACACTCCTTATCTCCCATGTTGTTATGGCGACTATCGTCTTACCAATGGTCATCGTGACGGCGTGGCGCGCATATCACGGGCAATTCGATCGGCATAAAGCCATTGCCAGGTGGACGTGGCCGGTTTGGATGTTTGTTACCACATCAGGGGTCGCGGTTTATGCCGTTCTGTACCATGTTTATCCTGCACCGATGTAATCAGGGTTGAATACCTTCAGATGAATCTCCACCTGCCGCCGCCAAAAGAACATGGATTGGAGGCGCCAGAAGCGCCTGTAGATGGGCACTTTGCAGGAAAGCTATCTGACGATTTACTTTGGGAATTGAAGGGCTGGGTTGTTTTACCCGTTGCGGCTCTGGCGATCGCAGGCCTAATGGCGGTTCTCATAGCTCTTTTGCGGGTTCCTGGCGCCGAGGCCGTCCTGCCTTGGACAACGCAAACCTTCTTCGAGAAGGGCCTAATTGCCCATGTGACCTTTGCTTTCGTTATTTGGTACCTGGGCGTGCAGGGGGCATTGACCGTCTTGGCGAGCGCCGCTGCTGGTCCTATGACGAAGGGGGCGGCATTCGTCGGCCGAGTGGGTTTGAGCGCTGCTGGAATGAGTTTCCTGCTTATTTTGGCCCCAGTTCTTCTCAATTTAGGTGATGCCTCGCCCAATAATTACATCCCGGTCCTTATACACCCTGTGTTTTTTGCGGGCCTGACGTTGCTCGCCGTCGGTCTTGCGCTACCGGTTTTAAGACTCGTTATTCAGGTTGCTGCTCAGCGTTCGTGCGAGCCGGTGGTGTTTGCAGTCGCCGCTTCTGGACTCATATTCCTCATTGCTTTGATTTGCCTAGCTGCGGCTTGGCTGACCATGCCCGCTGGAATGCCGCCGACCGATGCGGCCGAACGCGCGTTCTGGGGTATGGGCCACGTCATGCAGTTTGCGAATACGCTGCTTCTCATGGTTGGCATCTATTTGCTGTCCAGAATGACCCTTGGTGAAACGCCCGTTTCTGGCCAACTGTTTAAGCTTGCAGCCGGTGCCATGGTTGCTGGTGCGGCGATCGGGCCGTTGCTTTATCTTAGTTTTCCGGCTGATGACCCGGCGCAGGTCACGGCATTCACGGACTTATATTGGTACGTCCTACCAATTCCGACAGGGATATTCTTGCTTGGTACTATCGGATTGTTCTGTCGCCGGGCGCTTGCGATTAGAAACCAGACCCCTGAGATCATCGGTCTTTGGGTCGCGCTAATCTTATTTGGGTTTGGTGGATTGATTGGTTTCTTTGAGAGTTCGGTCGATACACGTACCCCCGCGCACTACCACGCTGAACTGATTGGCGTGACATTGGTCTTTATGTGTCTGTATTTCGCAATTTTTGCACCACTGCTTGATCGGCCAGTGCCTGCGAGAAAGTGGCGTATTGCCTCGTATGTGCTGCTAGGAACGGGACAGTTTTTCCATTCTGCTGGTTTGTTCTCCGCCGGCTTGGACGGTGTTGCCCGTAAAGTCGCAGGCGCTGAGCAGGGCTTGGATAGCGCGACAAAGCTCTTATCTATGACCCTCATGGGGCTTGGTGGGCTCATCGCCGTGATTGGTGGCGTGATATTTGTCGTTTTGGCAATTCGTTGTCTTTTGCTACAACCCGATGAAGAAGAGCCGGATTCGCTTGAGCAGGCCACCGGTCCTGCGTAATCATTTGGTCTAAGGCTTATTATGACCCTGCGTCGCTACATTGAACTCTTAAAGCTCCGTATTGGCGTCCTACTGGCTATCACGGCTATGGCCGGATACTTCGCCGTTGCCGAAACTGTGCAATGGGGGCCATTGCTGGCTGTTGTTGTGGCCATGCTGCTCTGTTCATCGGGGTCGTCTGTATTTAATCATTTCTACGACCGTGACATCGATCGGAAAATGGAGCGGACGCGCAATCGTCCATTGGCTTCGGGTGCAATGGCGGACCCAAATGTTGCTCTCTGGCTTGCCGGTGGTTTGTTAATCGCGGGCTGCGGCTTAGCATTATATGCGTTGAATTGGATCGTTGCTCTGCACCTTGCTCTGGGTGCTTTCACCTACATGGTTGTCTATACGGTTTGGCTTAAGCGACGCCACTGGATGAATATCGTCATCGGTGGCGCGGCGGGAAGTTTTCCTGTTCTTGCCGGTGCAGCGGCGGCGGATCCCAGTGCGTTCACGCTCCCGATGTTGATGGCCATTACTCTGTTCCTTTGGACACCGTCCCACTTCTGGGCTTTGGCGATGATGATCAAGGACGACTACGAGAAAGCTGGCGTGCCCATGCTTCCGGTTCTTGTCGGTGATGCGAAGTGCGCGAAGTACATGATGGTCAATACGGTGCTGCTCGTAATCTCTGCTGGCCTGCCGGTGGCTTTTGGTGAGCTTGGACCGGTTTACCTCGTGATTAGCAGTCTGCTCGGTATCCGATTCCTTTGGCTTAATTGGCAGCTTGTTCTGGATCCTTCGAAGGTATTGGCGCGGAAAACGTTTTTCTTCTCGATGAGCTATCTCGCCTTCGTGTTTGTCGCGATAGTGCTCGACCGAAACCTCCCTATCCAATTCTAAATTCGTTCAGTCGTTGAACGGGTGTTTGAGAAAACGGCACGGAACTCCTATGTGGGGTACTGTGCAGATATCGTTTTCCCGGAGGGTTTCAAATGCGTTTATTCCAAGCATCTATAGTAGCGGCAACTTTACTCAGTGTGACAACGTTAGCGGCGACTGAGATGGTTTGCGACGGTCATGAAGACAACCTCAACACATATCTTGAGATGACCCGCATCTTATTCAATGAGCGGCAGAGCGAGCGTGCGGCGGAATATTATGCGGACGAATTTGTGAGTCATAACGTTGACGGTGGTGGTCTTGGCACAGCCGTACGGGACCCATCCCATATGAGCCGAATCTGGGAGCATTCGAAAGTCGCGTCACCTGATCGTCAATTGATCAATGATTTGATCATATGCAGCGGCGATTTAGTGGTGGCTCGTGTCACCATGAAGGGGACACGTGTGACCGGCGAAATGGAGGGTAATCCCCCCAACGGCCGCCGTTATGAAACCTCTGCCACTGATACCTACCGGTTTAAGGACGGTAAGGTCATCGAGCGGTGGGGAAACAACGATAGCATTGCCATGATTCGGCAGCTTGGTTTGAAGGTCGACCTCTCTATGACGCCGCTTCCAACGGAATAATAGAAACAGTTCTAAGTCCCTGGGATTAAAACCCGGCTCCCGGATTAGATAGATAATCATCTTCTTCCGGCGTGTTTGTGCGCCCTAAGACTTCGTTTCTATGTGGAAAGCGTCCGAACCGAGCAATCACGTCATAATGCTGCTTGGCCCAATAGTAGGGGCTGTTCTCGGTTTTCCCTTGGGGCATGGCGGCTGTGAGTTCCAAGCACTGTTCTTGCATGGTGATGTCTTCTGCATGCTCAAAGGGTAAGTAGACAAAGAACTGTTCTTCTTTAGACATCGCTTTGTCTTGGCCGCCGTTCACCATTGAAGCTGCAATTTTAAGGGCCTTGGGGTCGGTGGCAAACGACTTTGCATTATTCCTGAACATATTCCGTGGGAACTGGTCTAAGAGAATTAAGAGAGCCAGGGCACCTTTGCCAGTCGACGCCCAGTCGTCGTAATGACCGGAAGCAGCGCGCTCGTAATCCTCAAGAAAATTATTTGTGATTGATGCATCGAATGCGTCATCTTTTTTGAACCATTCGGCGCGGTTGGTTCCATGTTCTGATGTACCAGGAGCGCCAAACCAGAAGTTAATGACAGCATCGGCTCTCGGGTGAAGTGTTTCTGCCGGCATTGTTCACTCCTATAAGGCGTTGTGTAGTCATGGTATACGCAAGAACGACTTCAATCACTAATCTTTGGTCCAGGATATGAACCAAGTTTTTAAGATGGCGCCGTTCTTATTGGTGTTGCTTAGTTTCTTCGTCACGCCAGCCATCGCGCAGGATAAGACGTTGCGGATGCCTGTCATCTCACACCCCCCATCACTGGGTAACCCATTTATGGCAAACGGTTTGCCGAGCGCATTGATGTGGTTCGCCTTGTTCGATGCTTTGGTGCGCACCAACGATAAGGGTGAACTTGAACCAGCCCTAGCCTTGTCATGGGAAGCGGTCAGTTCAACGCGTTGGCGGTTTAAGTTACGTGATGGTGTTTTGTTTTCTAACGGCGAAGTTTTTGATGCACATGCGGCTGCGGCCGTACTGAGGTGGCTCGTTAGTGAAGACGGAAAGAGTCAGCTGATTGCATCAGAGGTTCAGGGTATTTCCTCTGTTGCCGTGGTCGACCGTCTAACATTGGATATTACGACGCGCGCCCCGGATGCCATTTTGCCCAAGCGTTTAACGGCGGTGTTGATGGTCGCGCCAGACTCGTGGTCTGCGCTTGGCAAAGATGCGTTTGCACTCACGCCGTCAGGGACCGGACCTTTTCGATTGAGTGATTGGAACAAAGGTGGGGCTGCAGAAGTTGTTGCGTTCAAGCGATCTTGGCGGGCACCAAAAATCGATCGTATTTTATTTTATCAAATTCCGGAAGAGACCGCGTTGATACAAGCACTGCAGTCGCAGCAAGTTGACCTGACGACGACGCTTTCGCCAGATGCGGCCAGTGATTTAGAGACAATGGGATTTGAAACTTTGGTGACGCCGACAGCGCAAGTGCTGGCGTTTGCGTTCAATATGACCGGAACAAAGGTTGAAGCGCTCCGTGATGTAAGAGTGAGGACGGCCCTTAACCTTGCTGTGGATCGAGCTGCAATATCGAACATCGTTCTTCGTGGGACCCAACAACCTGCGGGCCAACCCGGTACGCCTTTGACGTTTGGCTATGAACCGGATCTGGAGGCTTTTTCTCATGATGTTTCGCGGGCAAAGAGGCTTCTCGAAGACGCCGGGTATCCAGACGGTTTTAAAATTACTGCCGAAGCGGTTGTCGCAGGAAACGCAGACGCAAGTCTGGTTTATCAACTCGTTCAGCAAGGCTTGCGAGATATCGGTGTGGAGATGGAACTCCGCAGCATCGTATATTCTGACTGGATACGGAAATACACCACCGGCACTTTTGAGTCCGACCTATTCAGTCTCGCCTGGAACAGCGAGCCTTATTACGATGTTGTAAGGCCGATGGAATATTACTCGTGTGCCAAGCCCGTGCCTTTTTTCTGCCACGAGGCTTTGATGCCATTGCTAGATGAAACAGGGATTACATTCGATGAAGAAGAACGGCGTGATCGTTTGCAGGCTTTGTCTCGCGCGTACAGGGAGCAAGCGCCGGCCATTTTTATACTAGAGGTTAGCGAAATTGCAGTAATTGCCGATTATGTTCGGAACTATCGTGTTCGGACGCGTGTTCCGGTATACGAGGAACTTGAATTAGAGCGATAGGGAGCGGATCACAGATTCGTCATAAGGGCATCCACTGCAGTTCTTGAAACGTAAAAAAACGACAGCAGTAAAACAGCCATTGAGGAGATCTATCCGATCATGCTGATGACTGAGAAAAAACCACCGACCCGAGCCTGGGCAATCCTCGTGTGGATGACGTTAATCGCGGGGCTTATCTGGCTTGCCAGTGGACCTGAAGCGCTATCGCAAACGCCAGCGAATTCCGAAGCTTCGATGATCGAAAACACTGGATTGGTTGAAGTGCCGGTCTTGAAACCTCAGCAGCGTTCGAGCGCAGATCCGTTCGTGCTTTATCCCGATGGGTTGAAGTTTGATGTTTATCGAAAGGGAGCGCGGGTCGGACGCCATACCGTAGAGTTCACGAAAGATGGCGATGATTTGAAAGTTAAAAGCCGTCTTAAATTGAAAGTTAAAGTACTGTTCGTGACGGCATATAAATACGAATTCAATGCCATCGGCGTATGGAGAGATGGCGAGTTTCGATCGGTTAATGCTGAGATCAACGACAACGGAAATGAATCGTCTGTTGAGGCGTTTGTGAACGCGACTGGGCAGTTCTATTCAAAGGGTCGCAAGGGTGAGTTTGTTGCTGAGTCATGGCTGTACCCTACGAATCATTGGAACGTAGGCGCCGTGGACTCCGACATCGTACTTGATACGTTGACGGGGCAGATGAGCAATGTAGAGATTCTGCGGCAAGGCATAGAGCCTCTTGAGACCCGCAAGAATGGAACTATCGATGCGGAGCGTTTTGAGTACACGGGTGAACTCAAGGACGTCATCGTTTGGTATGACCGTGATGGCCGATGGGTAGGTATGAAGTTTACGACCAAGAAGGGTGAAACTCTTACCTACGTCTGTCGTGAGTGTGGATTATCCGGCGCTCAAGACCAAATCTCGGATGCGAGATAATGGCGGGCGTTCTATGGATAACTGGCGCGGGCAAGGGGATCGGCAAGGCGGTTGCGCTAGAATACGCAACACACGGATGGTTGGTCGCTGTCAGTGCACGAACGGCTTCTGATCTCGAAGCGGTGGCCTCTGAAGCAAGTACTGCTGGGTTAAAGGGTAAAGTTGTTCCTTACCCTCTTGATGTTACGGATCATGATTCTGTTAAGGCGACGTTCAAGACGATCGAGGCCGAACAGGGTTCGGTAGATCAAATTATATTTAATGTGGGTACGCATTCCCCGACACCACCGACCGAGTTTTCAGTTGGCCCGTATCGGACCTTGATGGAAGTGAACTACATGGGGGCTGTGAATGGTTTAGATGCGGTGCTTCCAACGTTGATTGATAGGAAGTCCGGGCACGTTGCTATTGTCGCATCCGTTGCTGGGTATAGTGGTTTGCCGGACGCAGCAGCGTACGGGGCGACTAAAGCGGCTCTGATTAATATGTGTGAGTCCCTCAAGACTCAACTTGATGGATTGGGTGTTACCATATCCGTCATCAATCCAGGTTTTGTGCGGACACCGCTTACGGATCAGAATGATTTCCCGATGCCATTCCTGATGGAACCCGAAGATGCTGCGAAAGCAGTCTTTGTCGGTATGGCAAGAAAGAAGTTCGAAATAGCTTTTCCAACTCCGTTCGTACTGATGTTGAAATTTCTACGGATATTGCCTTACTGGCTTTACTTCCCTCTCGTTAAGAAAATGACGAAGGTTTAGACGGCTATGGAAACGTCATCAGTTGCGAGGCAAGAGCACCCAGCAGCGGCATACGTGCGTTTTTATGAGGCGCTGTCGCCGGGCACGGTTGCTGATTTAAGGTCTGTGGCGCATCGAGACATCAGGTTCAAAGACCCATTCAATGATGTGACTGGAATAGATTCTTACACGTCTTTGCTTGAACACATGTTCAATGTTGCACCAGATATAAAATTTGACGTTTTAAACTGTGCTTATGACGGGGATGTCTGTTTCTTGCAGTGGACCAGCACGGGCACTGTTAAGGCGCTTGGAAAGGCCCCGTGGACGGTGCGGGGCATGACTGAGATACGCTTTGCAGATGATGGTAAAGTGATCTCTCACATTGATCATTGGGATGCTGCAGCTCAATTTTATGAGCGGATTCCAGTGATTGGATCGATACTGAGATTTATTCGGCGGCGCGTTTCTGTGGATTAACGGCCGTTGCATCACTGTCGTTCTCAACACGTGAGAACGAAATGGTTACGACGCCAAGTTCAAAGCCCCATTTCGATACTGCGGCACGGTTCAATAGAACGCCGCCAGGTTGTAAGAACATCCAGTCGTCGAATTTTACACGCCATGATCCGTCACCAACTTTGAGGTCCATGTCGTAGGTCCAATTCAAGGCATTGCCGCTCGTTTTTCCCGATGCTGTGCCAAAGATGTCCCCGGCCGTTCCAGAGTAGGTGGTCTCGTCTATTTTTTTAATCGTCCAAACGCGACGGTCTTTTTCTCCGTCAGCATAATCAAATTCTTCGTCGAGGATGAGTGTTGTTCCATCCCAGGTTCCGGTGATGTCGACTACGAACTCACGTCGCAAGTTCCCAAATCTATCGTGGAACATGCCCCAGGCTTTTGTCTTGCCCTCGAAGTAATCTTCTAGAACGAAGTGCGGCTCTTTGCCGGCGAAATCTTCCGTTTTCATAGATCCACTGCACCCTGTCAGTACAAAAACTAAAAAGCTAAACAGTAGGACGGTCCGTACCATTTAGGCCTCCTATGCCAGCTGGCGGTGACGACGCTCGAGGCGTCTTTGAATAAGTTCCTGTCGCTCTCGCGTGATTGGAAAGGTCCATATCGTTGCAATTGCTACAAGCTTAAGTACGACCGGAACCCAGGCATAGATCACCGAGAGTGACCACAATGCGGATAGGCTATTCTCGCTGTCTGTCGAGAATCCCAGGAGTTCTAGAGCTGGAAAGGTGATGCCAACTGCCAGTGCCAGCGCCATTTTGGTCGACATACTCCAGAGGGCGAAGAATAAACCGGCGCGCGCTTTTCCGCTGCGGAGACGGTCGAAGTCGATGACGTCAGCTTGTAGGGCTGGCGGTAGGGACAAGTCGGCGCCTAGTCCTGTTCCTGTGACGATGCAGATGACAGTGAAGGTGGCAATATCGCCGGGTGAGAGAAATGGGACCCATGCGAATGCCAAGCAGGTCAGAATCATAGCCCAGCACCAAGCTTTGTGCTTGCCGATACGGTTACTCACTACGAGCCAAATTGGGATCGATAAAACGCCGCTCAGGAAGTAGGCCAAGATTAAAATACTACGCTGTCCTGCATCTGCGCCTAGCCCGTATTCGAGATAGAGGAGAAAGAGGGCGGCCGGAATTCCGTTAGCCATGCCGTTGATAAACCAAGCCGACAACAATCTAACGAATGGCTTGTTGCTACCAATAACAGTGAGAGCGTGTTTGGTGGACGCCCATGACATGCGCTGTTGAGGCGCTTTCGTGCCGCTAATGTCAGGCTCTGGCACCCACAACAGCATTATGACGATCGCAGGACCGCCAACAATGATCGCGAGCCAAGAGACGGCGGCTAGCCCCTCTGCTTCCGACCAGCCCATGCCAGCGGTCACCGCTGGAATCGCCCCAGCAGCAAGGATGCCAGTCAGAGTTAAGCCTTCTCTTGCCCCTGTTATTTTAGACCTTTGATTATAATCGTCGCTAAGCTCGGCGCCCCAGGCAGTGTAGGGAACAGCGATGAGGGTCCAGCCGAGATACAAAACGATCGCCCAGACCAAAAGATAAGTTGCTGTGACATCGCTCGGCGGCTGAAATAAACGGACCAAAGCGAAGCCCGCCAGCAATGCGCCAAAGAAGATCCATGGCTTGCGATGGCCCCACCGTGTCTTGTGGCGGTCACTTAGAACACCGACAAGGGGGTCAGAAATCACATCCATGACTCTTGCGCCAAGTAGCACTAGCCCTGCTGTTGCTAAGCCTAGGCTCTCTGCATACAGAGCAGGAAGGTAAACGAACGCAGGAATGGTCGGCATTGCGAGTGCGAAAGCAGGGATGCTGTACGCTGCAAGTCGGCGTGCTGATAGCTTAGCGGTAGACGCCATGTCTAACCTTCCGGATCGTGTTGACGTTCTTGCCCCTAAGCTCGGACAATTTTGAACTGTCCAACGTCGATTGATTTTGCTCTGAATCCACCTTCGCAATACGCGAGATACATTTCCCACGTGCGACGGAAGCGCTCGTCAAACCCTAGGGGCTCGATTGACGACCACGCTTCTAAGAACCTTTGCCGCCACTCGCGCAAAGTAGAGGCGTAGCTGTCTCCGAACGTTGTTACGTCGGCTAGGCTTAGGCTGGCACGGTCTATTTCGTTCGTTAGTGCTGTGACTGAAGGCAACATGCCGCCTGGAAATATGTAGCGTTGAATAAAATCGGAACCACTGCGATAGCGCTCATAAAACGCGTCATCAATCGTAATGATCTGCAGCGCGGCTTCTCCACCATCCGAAAGCCGGTCTCTAATCATGTTGAAATATTGTGGCCAATTTTCTTCGCCTACGGCTTCAAACATCTCAATGGATGCGATGCGGTCAAACTGTCCTTCAACGTCACGATAGTCTTGAAGGCGAAGGTCGACTTTGTCCGAGATTCCTGCTTTCTGCATGCGTTCTCTAGCGAATTTCAGTTGTTCTTTAGACAGTGTTAGACCGGTGACGTGGCAGCCGTATTCTTTGACCGCGAACTCTGCAAAGCCACCCCAGCCAAAACCGATTTCTAAGACGGTATGCTCGGGTTTCAGCTGCAGCATGTCAGCGATGCGACGATACTTTTCGGTCTGAGCTTGATCGAGCGGCTGGTCTTCTGTTGTGTAGTAGGCAGATGAATAGGTCATGGTCGGATCTAGCCACTGTTTATAGAACTCGTTGCCGAGGTCGTAGTGTGCAGCGATGTTTCGTTTTGATCCGCGCTTAGTGTTTGATCGGCGCAAATGGCCCAAGCGGTTCAGTGCCCAATGCCAGAATCCTTGCAGGTCGTTGGTCTTGGCAGAAGGCCGGTTTACGACCGCGATTTCCACCACCCTTGAAGGGTCGGGGCTGTCCCAATCACCGTCTAAATATGATTCGACAAAGCCCATGTCTCCCTGTGTGAGGAGACGGCGAACGGCGCGCCAGCGATTAATCACCATTATGGTTTCTGGGGCGCCTCCGGGGCCTAAACGGTGGTGTGAGCCATCGGGTAGCGTGAGTTCAAGCGTTCCTATTGTTATCTTACTAAGCACGCCTATGACTTTCCCAACGAGGGAATGCGAACTGGACGAATTGTTAGACTCTAAACTTGCAGTTTTGATTATTGGATTGGCCATACGTTCCTCGGTCAACCGGTTCTGTTCGGTGTATGTGTTACTAGGTTTTCTGGTGGTTGGGGGCGGGCTACAAGCGGGACCCCTTTGAACCACAATTTGATGGCTTCCCAATGAATGCCGCCGATAACTTTAAGTGTCATTAAGGGGTAGGATAAGAATGCTCGAATAGTCGACCAGGCACTTAGTTCTTTGCGGTGACCCGCAAAGGATGCAAACAGAAGTGTCCCGTCTGAATCAGTTTCGTGAATTGCGACACTGATATTCTCGCCCGGAGGGCGAATTCTGAAGTTGTATGTCATGTCCATCTCGATAAACGGCGAGACATAGAAACACTTCTTGACGGAATGCCTAACTAAGCCGTCTTCGCTTCGCGTATCGAAGAGATAGCAATGTCTTTCACCGAACGTGTTGGAAACCTCGTGCAAAACGGCGACGAGGGTGCCGTCTTTGTCGTAGCAAAAATAATTCGATAACGGATTGAATGAGTAACCCAACATTCGCGGGTAACAGAGCAAACGGATTGGTCCGCCATCTATGGATAGGTCGGCATCTTTTAGGACGCTTTCAACCCATGGACGCAGCGGCGTATCTGTTCCAAGCCCATGGTCTTTGTCATAGAAGCTCAAGAGCCCAAAACGATTATAGCCAAAGCCATGTTGCGTTTTTTCGAGGTCGGGAAGTTCATCTAGGTCAACGAGCATCGCGAAGACGCTGTACGTTAAGCGATGTTTTCTCGGACGCGTGCGCCGATGCATCACTTTCCCTGTAAACAGTGCAGAGTTTAAGGATGCTGTCATCGCTAGGCTGCCGCAGATTCTGTAATGGGTGCGTCAGAAATTCCAGTCATGCAAATGCGACCAGATTCGTCTTCAACTGACCACGGTCGTTTTACGCCACCCAATGCTTCGGCCACTGCCAATCCGGATTGGAGACCGTCTTCATGGAAACCATAACCGAAGTAGGCGCCACAGAACCAAGTTCTGTTCGTGCCCTGCAAGGCCCATAATTTTTGTTGAGCAGCCAGCGCAGCTTGATCGAATATCGGATGCTCGTAATCGAAACTTTGAAGTGTCTTCGCTGGATCGGGTTCTCTATGAGGATTGAGGGTTACGAACACCGGGTAGTCATTGTCGATGTTCTGGAGCAGGTTCATCCAGTATGTAAGACAGACAAGGCGGTCTGTTTCGGTTTCACCATCTGACAGATAATTCCAGCTCGCCCAGGCTTTGGGCCGTTTCGGCATCATTGAGTCATCGGTGTGCAAATACGCTTTGTTTTTTTCATACCGAATGGCACTGAGGAGCGCTTGCTCGTCGCTTGATGCATCACCGAGCATCTTCAGGGCCTGCGTTGAATGAGCGGCGATGACAACGTGGTCAAAGACCTCGGTTTCGTTGCCTCCGGTTGTTACGGAGACTCCATCGGTCGCGCGCGTTACGTTTTGCACGTGCTGATTTAATCGTATGCGGTCAGAGAATTCAGAGGAGATACGGTCCACGTAAGCTCGGCTGCCGCATGACACTGTTTGCCATTGTGGTCGCTTCGCTTGCTTCGTTTCGAGCAATCCGTGGTTTGAGAAAAACCGAACGAAGGCGGTGAGCGGATACTCCTTAATTTCGTCAAAAGTGGCCGACCAAATTGAGCTCGCCATCGGGTAAATGTGATCTCTAAGAAATCCATCGCTGTAACCTGATTTTTTAAGGTACTGCCCTAGGGACAGCGTGGCGTTTTCTGGCAGGGCAGAATCAGGGATGCAATCTCGATAAAATCTCAAGATGTCGAGCACCATGCTCCAAAACCGTGGTCGCAGGAGGTTTCTTTTTTGCGCTAATAGGCCTTTTAACCCCGCGCCTGAATATTCAAAACGGCCAGAATTGACTGAAGCTGAGAAAGACATGACGCTTTTCTCCGTTTCCACACCGAGGTGGTCGAAAAGTGCGGTCAAATTTGGGTACGTTCGCTCATTGTAAACGATGAAGCCGGTGTCCACCGGAATGGTCTGTTCTCCACGTGGCCCATCTAAGATGGCATCCACCGTGTTGGAATGACCGCCGAGGCGCCGATCTTGCTCAAAAACCGTAACGTCGTGGGACTTATTGAGCAGCCACGCTGCTGATAGGCCGGATATCCCCGTGCCAATCACCGCAATTTTTTGTCTAACGCTGTCCAACATCTAGAAAGACCCCAAGGCTGGTGCGCCCCATATGGCATTGAAAATATTAGCAAAACTAGAAATCTTGAAAACCCCTTGGTTTGTTCTTACTGACAATTGAGCAGAGGGTGAACCCTCTATGGATAAGGTCGTGCGATGTGACTTCAGAGCGGGCTAGTATAGAAACTCATATGGAATAAAGACTGTACGGCAAGAAACCAGAGTCAGTTCACTTACTACGCCCATAAAGCCCCTTGTTTTTGTGGTGATCCGTTAATGAGGATCGGCCGTAAGAGTAAATAACGAGGAGAACTGAGGGAGACTCTGGTGTTTGGTGTTCAAGAACGATTTGACGTTCCTAGATCGCCTGCAGTCTTGATCAAGGGGTCGCCGGGTAGTCGGCGGGAAAGACGAGCAGTGACTAGTAATAAATCCAGCGCGTCGGCGACGTCCGACACAGTTGTGATGACCAAACACTTGGTCTCTATCGCACAACATCGCGATAAAGAGGCGTTCTCAAAATTATTCGCGCATTACGCGCCTCGCCTTAAGTCCTATTTGATGCGGCAGGGTGCGAACCAGGCCTCAGCTGAGGAGTTGAGCCAGGAAGCGATGCTGTCGGTCTGGCGAAAAGCGGACAGGTTCGATCCGACGAAAGCGTCAGCGGGAACGTGGATATTTACGGTTGCACGTAATCTGAGAATCGATGCGCTACGTAAAGAGCGACGACCAAACTTTGATCCTGAAGATCCTGCTTTTGTTCCGGAGCCTGAGATGTCTCCAGATAGAGCGGTAGAGGTTGGCGAGGTGCAGGTGAAAATCAAAGCTGCAATCGCCCAGCTTCCGGTGGTGCAAGCTGAGGTCATTAGGTTGTCTTTTTACCAAGACAAACCCCACGGTGAGATTGCAGAAGAACTTAATCTTCCGTTGGGTACTGTTAAATCGAGATTGAGACTAGCCATGCGGCGAGTTCGCACGGCTTTAGGAGAAGAGCAATGAATGCAAGTCATCATCCTAGTGACGACCTGTTGGTGTCATACGCTGCTGGATCTTTGGACGAGCCATCGTCGATCCTGATCGCTACGCATCTTTCGCTATGTCCTGTTTGCCGTGGTGTTGTTGCTAAGGCTGAGGGCATTGGCGGCGAACTTATTGAAGAGATTGATCCATCAGATATCGGAGCGTCTGCCCTCGATGCTGTCCTTGCTCGTTTGGATGAGCAGGAAGAGTTTGTCAGTGCAGCGGTTGAAACGGTTGATGAAGGTGCTGACGACCCGGTCTCTATACCTCGTCCACTTAAGGATTATCTGCCAGGAGCGATAAAGTCTTTGCCGTGGCGTTGGCTTGGTCCTGGTGTTCGTTACACGGCAATACATACGGAAGCGAAGGGGCCTAAGGTTGGACTCCTTCGAATAGCTCCTGGTACGAAGGTTCCGATGCACGGTCACAGCGGTGATGAGATGACCATGGTCCTTGCTGGTGGCTATACAGATGCAACCGGTAATTTCCAACGCGGAGACGTTGAGGCTGCGGATGATGGTCTGGTCCATCAGCCGGTGGCGGATGCGGGTGAAGAGTGTGTCTGTTTGGTTGTTACTGAAGGTGAACTTCAGCCCACTGGTATGATCGCTAAGGTTTTACAGCCCTTTTTCCGTTTTTGAATATTGTACAAATAATTTGAAAAGGCCTCAGCTCGAAAGAGCTGGGGCCTTTTTTTTGCCGCGCTGTGGAATGAGTCTTACGAATTAGCGCGTTACAAAGCCTCGACGTTTGCCGCGAACTCATAGCCTATACCGCGAACGGAGCGAATGAGCGACGCGTCGCCCGTAAGGCTTTCCAATTTTCGACGAACCTTCGCTGCGAGCACATCAATGCTGCGGTCCGTGGGGTTCCATTCCCGATGGTAGACAAGTTGCATGAGATCAATACGGCTCAAAGCTGAATATGGATTCTGCACGAAGGCGCTTAGCAAACTCAATTCACTCGTTGTGAGGTCGAGCAACTCTTCGTTGGGTCCAACTAGCTTTCTTCTTTCGCCATCAAGCACACAGTTTGAAAAGCGAAACTGACTTACGGAAACGGTTGGTGTGCTATTGATGGCAGACTGTGCATCATTGGCCGCGTTCACCTCAAGGCGGCGCGACAAGCTCTTAATACGTGCGAGTAGCTCGCGGGGCTGATACGGCTTAGTCACATAATCATCAGCGCCGATCTCCAGCCCGACAACGCGGTCAACCAAATCACTTTTCGCCGTCAGCATGATGATGCCAAGTTCATAGGTGTCTCGAAGGTAGCGTGTCAGCTCGAATCCGTCGTCTCCTGGAAGGTGAACGTCCATCAGAACGATTGCCGGCACATTTTGTTCGAGAAGCCTCTTCATTTCGACACCGTCGCCAGCAATGTCGACGGTCCACCCTTCCTTACATAGTAAGGCGCTCAGTGTGTCGCGCGCGACAACGTCGTCCTCGACCACAAGGATGCGGTTCGATCCGTTATTTTGCTGCGCTAAATCAACCATCAAAGCCGTGATCACCCTAGGGTTTATCTTGGACTAACCTATTCTCTTTTGATCAGAGGCCCTCGTCTAGGGCTCTTTTCAAAAGGCGCCCACTAAAGCGAATAGTAATTCGTGGTGTTTTCTTTGCGTGAACGCGCTTCTGATTGACTACTGGGCTTGCGTTAAGACGTCTAAAAACTCCAGAACCAAGAACAATGGTACCGGCCATACAAAAGCTAAGTACGCCTGGCCAAGATAGAAAAGCGGGCGAGGTGGGGGCTTATTGTCATCACTCAAAGCATTGTCGCGCATAATCTTCCGGATCATGATCGACAAGATGATAACATAGCCAACGGTGCAGAAGCCGGCAGCAATCATCCAGCTATAGCCGGCGATGAAGTCCCAGACGACCTGAACAGGGGTCATGTTATGCCTTGTTGAGTAAGGAAATGGTGCCGGAAACAGGATTCGAACCCGTGACCCCCTGATTACAAATCAGGTGCTCTACCAACTGAGCTATTCCGGCGTTATTTTCTGTGTATTGAACACCACTTTAAAAACGGCGAGACATTATGGCGAGCGTCGGAAAAGGGCAAGCCCAGGATTCGACTAATTCGATCATTACTAGCTAACTCGTCTTTGCCTCATCCACTCAAACATTGAAACGGCAGCCGCATTGGAAACATTCAAGCTTTCCATAGGTCCGGTCATTGGCAAGCGCGCCATAAAGTCGCACGCGCTTCGTACACCTGGTCTCAAGCCTTCTCCTTCGGCTCCCAGGACCAAGACGCAGCGAGACGGCATCTCCATTTTGTCTATTTCGTCGTTTCCGGAGGCGTCCAATCCGACGACCCAGAATCCTGCATCCTGATAGTCTT
Organism: uncultured Rhodospirillaceae bacterium; assembly: GCA_943787205.1. Taxonomy (GTDB): domain Bacteria; phylum Pseudomonadota; class Alphaproteobacteria; order Rhodospirillales; family Rhodospirillaceae; genus WLXB01. The sequence continues at coordinate 55,423 of CALSLN010000006.1, read as the reverse complement.
TTATGGAGCGACCGAGGTTCGTAACTCTCACTATTGGAACAGACTCAAGGGCCCCGGACGCCGATTTTGCCAAAACGCCTGTTTCGTCCGGCGCATTGTGTTTGGTGGTCAAAAGGGCCCGAGCCCCAAATGCGCTTGCAGAGCGAAGGACCGCTCCAACGTTATGGGGGTCTGTAACATGGTCTAAGGCAACGATGAGAGCAGGTTCATCTGAGCTAAGCCCTTCCAGGGAATCGTGCGTATCCATGTCCGGCAACGGCTGGACTTTAACGGCGACGCCTTGGTGCACTTTGTCCGGGCCAACGGCTTCGTCGATGGCGCTGCGATCTGCTGGCTCCAAATAACTTAGTTGCGCACGTGTTAAATTTTTATTCGAGAGTTTTTGGGCGGCTTCCGGTGTTGCGAGCAATCTATCGATACGCCGGTTTGGGTTGGCGAGGGCCATCTCGACGGCGTGCAATCCGAAAAGCCACAGTCCAGCACCACTTTTTCCCGAAGTTTTGCGCTTCGGGTCGGGTGTTTTGTGTGCCTTGCTGCCGCCTGGGCGGTGCTTTGGTTTGTTGTTTTTTGCGCGGGGTGAGTTGTTCATCGTGTTCGCATCGGACACTTAGCGACCCAGGTCAAGGTTTTAAAGTTGACAACAACTGGCAAACTTCATACGTGGATGCCCCGCAGCCAAGGTGAGCCTTGGTATTTGGAGGGGTGGCCGAGTGGTTAAAGGCACCAGACTGTAAATCTGGCCGCATAGCGTACGTAGGTTCGAATCCTACCCCCTCCACCATTCACTCCTGGCCTACCAGGTGCTGCGGTTAGATTAAGCGGGTGTAGCTCAAAGGTAGAGCCCTAGCCTTCCAAGCTAGTTATGTCGGTTCGATTCCGTCCACCCGCTCCAAATGCTGCTGTCCTTGGGCGATGCCTTAGGGCGGAATGATTGACCGGGCATACGAGTTAAGCCCTCCAGAGGTGAGAGAAAGCCATGTCGAAAGAAAAGTTTGAGCGCACGAAGCCGCATTGCAACATCGGAACGATTGGTCACGTTGACCATGGTAAGACGACGTTGACGGCGGCGATTACGAAGGTTCTGGCGGAAGCTGGTGGCGCTGAGTTTCAGCTTTGACGAGATTGATAAGGCTCCTGAAGAGCGCGAGCGTGGTATCACGATTTCGACGGCGCACGTTGAGTATGAGACGGAAGCCGTCACTATGCGCACGTTGATTGCCCTGGACATGCTGACTATGTGAAGAACATGATCACCGGTGCTGCCAGATGGATGGCGCTATTTTGGTTGTGAACGCAGCTGACGGCCCGATGCCACAGACCCGCGAGCACATTCTGCTTGCCCGTCAGGTTGGTGTTCCGGCGCTTGTTGTTTACATGAACAAGGTTGACCAGGTTGATGATGAAGAGCTTGCTTGAGCTTGTTGAGATGGAAATTCGTGAGCTTCTTAGCTCCTATGAATTCCCTGGCGATGATATTCCGATCATTCAAGGGTTCAGCGCTTGCAGCGCTTGAAGGCGTGATGACGAGATTGGTCAAGAATCGATTCTGGAACTGATGGCAGCGGTTGATGAGTACATTCCACAGCCTGAGCGTCCGAAGGATCAGCCGTTCTTGATGCCGATTGAGGATGTGTTCTCGATTTCTGGTCGTGGTACGGTTGTGACTGGTCGTGTTGAGCGTGGGTTGTTAAGGTTGGTGACGAAGATTGAGATTGTCGGCATCAAAGAGACACCAGAAGACGACTGCACGGGCGTTGAGATGTTCCGCAAGCTGCTTGATACAGGGGAAGCTGGCGACAACGTTGGTGCTCTGCTGCGTGGTACGAAGCGTGAAGAAGTTGAGCGTGGTCAGGTTCTGTGCTCAAGCCTGGTTCGATCACGCCGCACACGAAGTTCAAGGCGAGGCTACATCTTGACCAAGGATGAGGGTGGCCGTCATACGCCGTTCTTCTCGAACTACCGTCCGCAGTTCTACTTCCGTACGACGGATGTGACGGGAACGATTGAGCTTCCAGAAGGTACAGAGATGGTTATGCCTGGAGATAATATCTCCATGCAGGTCAACCTGATTGCACCGATTGCCATGGATGATGGCCTGCGCTTCGCTATTCGCGAAGGCGGCCGTACCGTTGGTGCCGGTGTCGTTGCCAAGGTTATCGAATAAGAAAAGTTGGTTAGCGCGTCAGGGTTTGCTTGTTAATACCTCTAAACAACGCCTGGAAATCGTTAAAAAGCCTTGATTTCCTTGGCGTGGGCGCGCTATAGACCGCCATCCGGTCGATGCATCCGTATCGACCGGACCTATTTTTTTGCGTCCAGGGCGACGGTCAGATCTAAATTAAGTCAATTTTATCAAGGTATTAGGCAAATATTGCGGTGGATTCCACTTAGTTCCGACGGTGGATGGCATCGGTTTCTCAGGGCGGCCACTTGTTATAGGGGTGTAGCTCAATTGGTAGAGCACCGGTCTCCAAAACCGGGGGCTGTAGGTTCGAGTCCTATCACCCCTGCCACCCTGACGAGGCAAGCCTAGCCTTAAGATGAAGTTTTGACGTGATTTTAAGCTGACAGAGCCCAAAACGCTTGTATTGAGCGATTTCTTATTCGTTATCGCTCATTGAGGTCAGGTTTTTGAAGACAATGGCAAGAACGACACCAGGTCAGTTTGTTCGGCAGGTGAGACAGGAAATGTCCAAAGTGACATGGCCGTCCCGTCGCGAAGCGTCGGTGTCGGTCGTGCTCGTTTTTATTTTCTGCAGCATATTTGCCGTATTCTTCTTGATTGTAGACAAGATTCTGAGCCTTGGCGTCTCTTGGTTGTTTGGGTAAGGGGCGGTCACAATGTCAGCTAAGTGGTACGTTTTGCACGTCTACTCTGGGTTCGAGAGCAAGGTCGCTCAATCGATCCGCGAGCAGGCAGTGCAGCAAGGATATGGCCGACAAGATTGAAGAGGTCCTGGTGCCGATCGAAGAAGTGGTGGAGATGCGGCGCGGCGCGAAAGTTAGCGCAGAGCGCAAGTTCTTCCCCGGCTACGTATTGATCAAGATGGACCTGACGGACGAGTCCTGGCATTTGGTTCCAGAATCAGCCAAAGGTGACAGGGTTCCTGGGCGGGCAAGGCCGGCCATCGCCGATTTCTGAGGCCGAGGCAGAGCAGATCATGCGCCAGGTTCAGGAGGGGATCGACCGGCCGAAGCCGTCGGTGGTCTTCGAGGTCGGCGAGCAGGTGCGGAGTCAGCGACGGGCCGTTCTCGTCGTTCAATGGTTTCGTCGAGGATGTCGACGAGGAGAAAGGCAAGGCTGAAGGTTTCCGTCTCCATCTTTGGGCGCTCGACGCCGGTGGAGCTGGAATACAGTCAGGTCGAGAAACTATAGGATTTCTGCGGGAGGTGGTCTCCGAAAGGCCTCGGAGAGCCGTACCGCGGACCCGGCGCGTCGGAGGGTAAATCTGACGCAACTGCTGAGGTGAAACATGGCAAAGAAGATAGACGGCATATATCAAGTTGCAGATTGCTGCTGGACAAGCAAACCCGTCGCCCCCCGTGGGACCGGCGCTCGGTCAACGCGGCGTCAACATTATGGAATTCTGCAAGGCGTTTAACGCAGGCAACGCAGCAGATGGAGCAGGGTGTTCCAGTTCCGACAACGGCGATTACGGTGTACGCGGATCGCTCCTTTACATTTGAGACCAAAACGCCCCCGACCAGCTACTTTCTTGATCAAGGCATCAAAGGGCAAGAAGGGCGGTGGGGCACCTGGGACGAGAAGTGGCGGAGCACCGTCACCCGGGCCCAAGTCCGCGAAATCGCCGAGCAGAAGATGCCCGACCTCAACTGTTCGCGACAATTGAGGCAGCGATGCTTGCAGGTCGAAGGGTCGGCGCGGTCCATTGGTCTCGAGGTGGTGGGGTAAAGATCATGGCTAAAAAAGGAAAACGTCTGATCGCGGGTTATGAGGGTATTGATCGCGATGCGTCGTACTCCGTCGATGATGCCGTGAAGTTGATTAAGAAGAGCGCGACAGCAAAGTTTGATGAGACAATTGAGCTTTCATTGAACCTTGGTGTTGACCCTCGTCATGCGGATCAGAATGTGCGCGGTGTTGTTGCTCTTCCTCATGGAACCGGCAAGACCATGCGTGTCGCCGTTTTTGCCAAAGGGGATAAAGCTGATGCAGCGAAAGCTGCCGGCGCAGATCTCGTTGGTGGTGATGATTTAGCAGAAAAAATTCAAGGCGGAGAAATGAACTTCGATCGGGTCATCGCTACACCAGATATGATGGGTGTGGTTGGGAAGCTCGGCAAGGTTCTTGGTCCGCGTGGTTTGATGCCTAACCCGAAATTGGGAACGGTAACGCCTGACGTTGAGACTGCTGTTAAGAATGCTAAGGCTGGAGAAGTGCAGTTTCGTGCAGAGAAAGCTGGAATTGTTCATGCAGGCGTTGGCAAAGCGAGCTTCACCGAACAACAATTGAACGAGAACGTTCGGGCCTTTCTAGGGGCGATTATCAAAGTCAAACCTACAGGGGTTAAGGGCGCTTACTTAAAGAAAATTTCGCTTAGTTCCACAATGGGACCAGGCGTCAAGGTATCCGTTAGCGAAGCAAGTGCTAGCTAACGACTAAGGCTTTCGGTTGATTCTTTATTGGGTCAACCGGGAGGCGGAACCTTCGGGTTTCGTACCTGTCCGAGACTGCTGGTGTTCTTCAATTTGTGAAGAGCTTAATGGCAATAGCCGCCATCACAGACGGGAGTGGACGGCCGTTTTGGTTCGATAAGAATCATCGGCGGATCGGCACACTTCTGGGCAGGACATGAGCGATGTCGGTCTTGAGAATTTGATGGCCGACATCAAAGTGCAATTGGTTCGCCGCGACTTGTGTCGCATAGAGCCATCGTAGCGGAGACGGATGTGAACCGAGAGCAAAAACAGGATCTGATTTCCTCTCTCAACGCATTGATCCAAGATCAAACGTTTGTTGCAGTGACCCACTACAAAGGGCTGACTGTTAAACAACTTGAAGATCTTCGGGGAAAAGCGCGTGAGGCAGGCGCTGGATTCCGTGTCACTAAAAATCGGCTCACGCGTCTTGCCCTAGCAGGAACTAAGTTCGAGAACTTGAGCGATCTGTTTATCGGTCCCACGGCAATAGCCTATTCCGAGGACCCGGTGGCAGCTGCAAAAGTTTGCTCGAATTTTGCCAAGGACAACGAGAATCTGGTGATTCTAGGCGGTTCTTTGGATGGCGAAGTTATGGATCTCGCGCAAGTAAGCGCGTTGGCCAAGCTTCCATCCTTGGATGAACTACGCGCCAAGATCGTTGGAATGATTTCGACACCGGCTACCCGGATTGCTGGGGTGCTTCAAGCTCCGGCCGGACAGTTGGCTCGAGTTCTCAATGCCAAAGCCGAGCAGGGTTAAGCCGCTTGACGCTGATCCGTACCTAAAATCTTTAGAACTCAATTGGAGTGCCAATCAATGGCTGATTTAGAAAAACTTGTAGACGACCTTTCAAATTTAACCGTTCTTGAAGCGGCAGAACTTTCGAAGCTTCTCGAAGAGAAGTGGGGCGTTTCTGCAGCGGCACCTGTTGCTGTCGCTGCTGCTGGCGGCGCTGCTGGCGGTGAAGCTGAGGAAGCCAAGACTGACTTTGATGTCATCTTGGTCGAAACCGGCGAGAAAAAGATCAACGTCATTAAGGAAGTTCGCGCGATTACAGGCCTCGGCCTTAAAGAAGCGAAGGACCTCGTTGAAGGTGCGCCTAAGCCTGTTAAAGAAGGTGTGCCCAAGGACGAAGCCGAAGAAATTAAGAAGAAGCTCGAAGATGCTGGAGCCAAAGCGGAGCTCAAGTAATTCAAGCTCGATCTTTAGAATCTGGTTTGCGAGACGGCGCCAATGGGTGCCGTCTCGTATGCCTATTCTTGTCGCGGAATTTGCGACATCTAAACCGCTAACTCGATGACGAGAAGGGTTGCCTTGACCCTTATCGCCATCGTGTTTCGCGTCTGTGCGTAATCCGTTTGGTCATGCCACAAGCCTGTGGCGAGCCAAATGTTATGAAGTGAGGGTCACTCATGTCGAAGTCATTCACCGGTCGTAAGTGGATCCGTAAGAATTTTGGGCGCATTCCGTCCGTGGCAACCATGCCTAATCTTATCGAGGTTCAGAAAAGCTCGTACGACACGTTTTTGCGTGTCGGTGCAGACGCTGCAGAGCGTGAGGTGTCTGGGTTGCAGGCAGTCTTTAAGTCGGTTTTCCCGATTAAAGATTTTAGCGGTAAGGGCGAGCTTGAATTCGTTTCTTATGATCTCGAACAGCCTAAGTATGACGTTGATGAATGTCGCCAAAGAGGTCTGACGTTTTCGGCACCGTTGAAGGTTACGCTTCGTTTGGTCGTGTGGGATATCGACGAGGAAACGGGTGCGCGGTCAGTCAGAGATATTAAAGAGCAAGACGTCTATATGGGCGACATGCCGTTAATGACTGAGCACGGCACATTTATTATCAATGGCACGGAACGCGTAATTGTTTCGCAGATGCATAGATCTCCTGGCGTTTTCTTTGACCATGATCGTGGGAAGACACATTCGTCCGGAAAATATCTATATGCGGCACGTGTAATCCCTTACCGCGGTTCATGGCTTGATTTTGAATTTGATGCCAAGGATCTCGTCTACGTGCGTATCGACCGTCGTCGTAAATTGCCGGTGACGACGCTTCTGTATGCTTTGGACAGCCTTGAAGCTGAAGAGTTGAGAGCTAAGCGTGTCAAACAAGGCAAGGCCTATTGAAGCTCAAGAAATCAAGGGCATGACCTCAGAAGAAATTCTGGATTATTTCTACGACACCGTTTCGTACTCCTATGACAAGAAGGGCTGGAAGACGGCCTTTGATTCTGAGCAGATGAAAGGCATCAAGCTTCAGTTTGATATGGTCGATGCGAAAAGCGGCCGTGTAAAAGTTGAAGCTGGAACCAAACTGTCTACGCGTGTTGCCGCTAAGCTAGAAAAAGACGGAGTAAAAGAGCTTCGTATTTCTACTGAAGAACTTCTTGGCAAATTTATCGCGACAGATATCGTTGACCTCGAAACCGGTGAGATTCACGCTGAAGCGTCTGATGAGATAACTGAAGAGCTTTTGGAAGCTTTGATCGAGCAAAAAATTACATCGATCGATGTGCTTGCAATTGATGGTGTCAACATCGGCCCTTACATCCGCAATACGCTCGCGTTGGATAAGAACACTAGCCGTGAAGAAGCGCTAACCGATATCTATCGTGTCATGCGTCCGGGTGAGCCACCCACACTCGACACGGCCTCTGCAATGTACAGAAGCTTGTTCTTTGATTCCGAACGGTATGATTTGTCAGCCGTTGGTCGTGTGAAGATGAATGCGCGTCTGGACTTCGATAAAGACGAAGTGCCGGATACCATTCGTGTGCTGCGTAAGGCCGACATTCTGAATATTGTTAAAGTTCTTGTTGGCTTGAAAGATGGCCGCGGCGATATCGATGATATTGATCATCTTGGAAACCGTCGTGTTCGTTCCGTCGGTGAGTTGATGGAAAACCAATACCGCGTAGGCTTGTTGCGGATGGAGCGTGCAATCCGTGAGCGTATGAGCTCTGTCGAAATTGACACGGTCATGCCTCACGATTTGATTAACGCTAAGCCGGCGGCTGCAGCTGTGCGAGAATTCTTTGGTTCATCGCAACTGTCTCAGTTTATGGATCAGACGAACCCACTGTCTGAAATTACTCACAAACGCAGACTCTCGGCTCTTGGGCCGGGCGGGTTGACCCGTGAACGGGCTGGCTTTGAAGTTCGTGATGTTCACCCCAACTCACTATGGGCGGATTTGTCCGATTGAAACGCCAGAAGGTCCGAACATTGGCTTGATCAACAGTCTTGCGACCTTTGCGCGGGTTAACAAATACGGATTTATTGAAAGCCCGTATCGTAAAGTGAGTGGCGGTAAAGTTACTAGCGATGTCGTTTACTTGTCAGCGATGGAAGAGGGGCGTTATCAAATCGCCCAAGCGAACGAGGTCGTGAACGAAAAGACGGGTAGGTTTGATGATGACCTGATCAACTGCCGTAAGGCTGGCGATTTCGTCATGATCCCACCGGAAGAAATTGACTTCATGGACGTTTCACCGAAGCAATTGGTTTCGGTTGCTGCGGCGCTCATTCCGTTCCTTGAGAACGATGATGCGAACCGCGCGCTCATGGGCTCGAACATGCAACGTCAGGCGGTTCCGTTGCTTCGTGCTGAGGCGCCTTTGGTTGGTACCGGTATTGAAGACATTGTTGCTCAAGATTCCGGCGCTTCGGTTACAGCTCGGCGCTCGGGTGTTGTGCAGCAAATTGACGCCACGCGTATTGTTGTTCGCGCGACTGAAGAAAAATCTTCATCTGCGCCTGGCGTCGATATTTATCGCCTGCAAAAATATCAACGGTCTAATCAGAACACCTGCATTAACCAGCGTCCGTTGGTGAAGGTTGGTGATATTGTTGTTAAGGATGACATTATCGCGGATGGACCGTCCACACGTCTCGGTGAGTTGGCTCTTGGCCGTAATGTGCTCGTCGCATTCATGCCGTGGAATGGCTACAACTTCGAGGATTCCATTCTGATTTCAGAACGCATTGTCCGTGATGATGTGTTTACCTCAATTCATATTGAGGAATTCGAAATCATGGCCCGTGATACCAAGTTGGGTCAGGAAGAAATCACCCGCGACATTCCTAATGTCGGTGAAGAAGCGATGGCCAATCTCGACGAAGCTGGCATCGTGTATGTCGGTGCAGAAGTTGCCGCTGGCGATATTCTCGTCGGTAAGGTTACGCCAAAGGGCGAAAGCCCCGTTACTCCTGAAGAGAAATTGTTGCGCGCCATTTTTGGTGAGAAAGCGTCTGACGTTCGCGATACGTCTCTCAAGGTGTCGCCTGGCGCAACCGGCACCGTCGTAGAGGTTCGTGTCTTTAACCGTCGCGGTATTGACAAAGATGAGCGTGCTTTGGCGATCGAGCGGATGGAAATTGAACAGCTTGTTAAGGATCGTGATGATGAGAAGGCTATTCTCGAGCGGTCTTTGAATGAACGTTTCAAGGTATTAATTCTCAACAAGAAAATAGTGTCGGGGCCCAAGGGTGTCGAAACCGGTAAGATGGTTACGGAAGAAACTTTAGAGTCTCTGACCCCGGGACAGTGGCGTCAGATTGCTGTCGCTAATGACAAAGTTATGTCTGAAGTTGAAGAGCTTAAGAAGTCCTTCGAAAATAGTGTTTCCGTGATCGACCGGCACTTTGAGGACAAGGTTGAGAAGCTTCAACGTGGTGACGAATTGCCGCCAGGTGTTCTCAAGATGGTCAAAGTCTTTGTTGCTGTGAAGCGCAAGCTTCAGCCTGGCGATAAAATGGCTGGTCGTCATGGCAACAAGGGCGTCATTTCTAAGATCGTCCCGATTGAAGACATGCCATATCTTGAAGATGGCACACAGGCAGACATCGTGCTTAACCCGCTCGGCGTGCCTTCACGTATGAACGTGGGCCAAATCCTCGAGACCCACCTTGGCTGGGCATGCCGTGGACTGGGCGTTCAAATTGGCGAACTTCTTGATGTCTACAAGCGTGAAAAATCAGACAAAGATATTCGCTCTTTCATGAAGAATGTCTATGGCGACAAAGCCTACAAAGCTGACATTCAGTCGTTGAAAGAAGATGAGCTTATCGAGCTAACGAACAACATGCGAAATGGTGTTCCTATTGCAACGCCAGTTTTCGATGGTGCGAGTGAAAGCGACATTGCTGACATGCTTGAGAAGGCTGGCCTGGATACGTCTGGTCAGGTGACGCTTTATGATGGAACCACTGGAGAGCCGTTCGATAGAAAAGTAACGGTTGGTTACGTCTATATGCTGAAACTGCATCACTTGGTCGACGATAAAATTCACGCTCGGTCGATTGGTCCATACTCGTTGGTTACGCAACAACCTCTTGGCGGTAAGGCCCAGTTCGGTGGCCAGCGCTTTGGTGAGATGGAAGTGTGGGCGCTTGAAGCTTATGGCGCGGCATACACCCTGCAAGAAATGTTGACGGTCAAATCCGATGACGTTTCTGGTCGAACGAAAGTCTATGAATCGATTGTTCGGGGTGACGATACCTTTGAAGCTGGAATACCAGAGTCCTTCAACGTCTTGGTTAAGGAAATGCGATCCTTGTGCCTTGATGTTGAACTGAGCCATAGCGGATCATCGTAACGACCTTGAAGCGAGGTGCTTGGCTAGGCACCGACGGTGACGCATAGAGGTCAAAACGAAATCGGAACGGCACTGACGAAGTGCAAGGTTCCAAGGAGAAGCGCAGATGAATGAGTTAATGAAAATTTTCGGGCAACCGTCTGGATCTGAGTCCTTTGACCAAATCCGGATTTCTATTGCTAGCCCGGAAAAGATCCGTTCCTGGTCTTTCGGCGAAATCAAGAAGCCGGAAACAATCAACTACCGCACATTTAAGCCGGAGCGTGACGGTCTATTCTGCGCACGTATCTTCGGGCCCATCAAAGATTACGAATGCCTATGCGGCAAGTACAAACGCATGAAATACAAAGGCATCATCTGTGAAAAGTGCGGTGTTGAAGTAACGCTTTCAAAAGTGCGTCGTGATCGCATGGGGCATATCGAACTAGCTGCTCCAGTGGCTCATATCTGGTTCATGAAATCGTTGCCTAGCCGTATTGGCTTGTTGCTCGACATGACTCTCAAAGATTTAGAGCGTGTTCTGTACTTCGAAAGCTATGTGGTCATGGACCCGCGCGTAACGCCGCTTGAGCAAGGCGAGCTGTTAAATGAAGAGCAGTATCATCGCCTCGTGGATGAATACGGCGAGGATGGCTTTGAAGTTGGAATCGGCGCGGAAGCAATCCGGGCCATGCTTCAAAAGATTGAAATGGAAGAAGAGCACGAGCAACTCAAGATCGATTTGCGCGAGACTGGTTCGGAAGCAAAGCGGAAGAAGTACGTAAAACGGCTGAAGCTTGTTGAAGCGTTCATGCAGTCTGGTGCGCGTCCTGAGTGGATGATTCTGGAAGTTGTCCCAGTCATTCCGCCCGAATTGCGCCCGCTTGTGCCGCTGGATGGTGGTCGCTTTGCTACATCTGATCTAAACGATCTGTACCGACGCGTGATTAATCGGAACAACAGGCTGAAACGTCTGATCGAATTGCGTGCGCCGGATATCATTATCCGTAACGAAAAGCGCATGCTTCAAGAATCCGTAGATGCTCTGTTTGATAATGGTCGTCGCGGTCGCGCGATTACTGGCGCGAATAAGAGGCCATTGAAATCGCTATCCGATATGCTGAAAGGTAAGCAAGGCCGCTTCAGACAGAATTTGCTCGGTAAGCGCGTTGATTACTCTGGCCGTTCCGTGATTGTCGTTGGTCCAGAACTCAAGCTTCACCAATGCGGTATTCCTAAGAAGATGGCTTTGGAGCTCTTTAAGCCATTCGTATATTCCAAACTCGAACTCTACGGTATGGCGACAACGATTAAGGCCGCTAAGCGCATGGTCGAGAAGGAACGTCCCGAAGTGTGGGATATTCTGGAGGAAGTGATCCGCGAGCACCCGGTTCTTTTGAACCGTGCACCGACGCTTCACCGTCTTGGCATCCAGGCATTTGAGCCAGTGCTCATTGAAGGTAAGGCGATTCAGCTTCACCCATTAGTGTGTACAGCGTTTAACGCTGACTTTGACGGTGACCAAATGGCTGTGCACGTGCCGTTGTCGTTAGAAGCGCAACTTGAAGCTCGCGTTCTGATGATGTCGACAAATAATATTTTGAGCCCTGCTAACGGCAAGCCCATTATTGTGCCGACTCAGGATATGATCCTTGGTCTTTACTATCTGTCCATGGAACGTGACGGTGAGTTGGGTGAAGGCATGGTCTTTACGGACTTGGCTGAAATCGAACACGCGTTGCAGTCTCGTCAGGTTTCTATTCACGCAAAAATTAAGGCCCGTTACCATACGGTCGATGAAAACAACGAGCCCATTACTTTAACTGTGGATTCTACGCCGGGCCGGATGATTCTTTCGGAAGAGTTGCCGCGCAATGCGAAAGTGCCGTTCTCTATCATCAATAGCCTACTGAGAAAGAAGGACATCACAGAAGTTATCGATGTGGTGTACCGTCACTGCGGTCAAAAAGAGACGGTGCTCTTCTGTGACCACATTATGTCTCTTGGTTTCCGTTATGCCGCCAAAGCTGGCATCTCCTTCGGCAAGGATGATTTGTTGATCCCAGCGACCAAAGTGAAAATGGTCAGCGATACGGAGAAGCAGGTCAGAGAATTTGAGCAACAGTACCAGGATGGTCTGATTACGCAGGGCGAGAAGTACAACAAGGTTGTTGATGCTTGGTCACACTGCACAGAGCGTGTTGCTGACGCCATGATGGGTGAAATCTCCAAAATGGAAGACGGCCAGCAGATCAATGCTGTTTTCATGATGGCCCACTCTGGTGCTCGTGGTTCTGCTGCGCAGATGAAGCAGTTAGCCGGTATGCGTGGCCTTATGGCCAAGCCATCTGGTGAGATTATTGAGACCCCGATTATTTCGAACTTTAAGGAAGGCCTTTCAGTTCTTGAATACTTCAACTCCACTCACGGGGCCCGTAAAGGTCTAGCGGATACGGCGTTGAAGACGGCGAACTCAGGTTATCTTACTCGTCGACTTGTTGACGTGGCTCAAGACGCGATCATTGTTGACGATGATTGTGGAACAAAGATGGGTATTGATGGTCTGCCTATGATTGAGGGCGGGGATGTCGTTGTATCGCTCGCTGAGCGCGTTCTAGGGCGCACGGTGCTTGAAGACATTCTTGATCCCAAATCCGGCGATGTCTTATTTAAGAAGGGTCACCTTCTCGACGAAGCTGATGTTGACGTTATTGAAAAAGCCAACGTCGAGCGCATCAAGATGCGGTCACCTCTAACCTGTGAAACAGTCTCAGGCATTTGTGCGAAATGTTACGGTCGTGACCTCTCGCGTGGAACAAGGGTTAATACGGGCGAAGCTGTTGGTGTTATCGCAGCTCAGTCGATTGGGGAACCTGGTACGCAGTTAACAATGCGGACGTTCCACATTGGTGGCGCGGCGCAACGTGGTGCCGAGCAGTCATCTGTAGAAGCGGCCTTTGATTCTAAGGTTAAGCTCGTCAATAAAAGCGTCGTTAAGAATCAAGAAAAAGTCGACATTGTGATGTCTCGGAACTGTGAAATTGTTCTAATTGACAGCAATGACCGTGAACGAGCACGTCACCGCGTGCCATACGGCGCAAAACTGCTGGTGAAAGAGAAGCAGGCCGTTGCGAAAGGCGACAAACTTGCAGAATGGGATCCGTATACGGTTCCCATCATCACTGAAAAAGCCGGCACGGTTCACTATATTGACCTCGTTGAAGGGCTTTCCGTCCGTGAGGTCATGGACGAAGCGACCGGTATTTCATCGAAGGTTGTGGTGGACTGGAAGCAGCAGACTCGCGGTGCAGATTTAAAGCCTCGTGTGACGTTGCGCGACAAAGCTCAAGACAAAGGTGGCGAAGTCCTTATGCTCGGAAATGGCATGGAAGCGCGCTATTTCATGAGCGTGGACGCTATTTTGTCAGTTGAAGACGGTGAAGTGGTTCATGCGGGTGATGTTTTGGCTCGTATTCCTCGTGAAGGGTCGAAGACCCGTGACATTACGGGTGGCCTGCCGCGTGTTGCTGAACTGTTCGAAGCCCGTAAGCCAAAAGACCACGCCATCATCTCCGAGGGCGAAGGGCGCGTTGAGTTTGGCAAGGACTACAAATCAAAGCGCCGTATCGTTGTTAGGCCTGATGACGGGGACCCTGTTGAATACATGGTGCCAAAGGGTAAGCACTTGGCCGTTCAAGAAGGAGACTATGTCCAGCGGGGCGATGCCCTGCTAGACGGCAATCCCGTGCCGCACGATATTTTGCGGGTCATGGGTGTTGAAGCCTTGGCTGATTACCTGATTAAAGAAATTCAGGATGTTTACCGCCTTCAGGGTGTGAAGATTAACGATAAGCACATCGAAGTCATCGTGCGTCAGATGCTTCAGAAGGTTGAAATCACGGGAACCGGCGATACGACATTCCTTGTTGGCGAATTGATTGATCGCATTGAGTTTGATGCTGAGAATGCTCGGACTAAAGCCGAAGGTGGAAAATTCGCCATTGGATTGCCTGTTCTGCAGGGCATAACGAAGGCCAGTCTGCAAACTCAATCGTTCGTTTCTGCTGCCTCCTTCCAGGAGACCACACGCGTTCTCACGGAAGCGGCTGTAACCGGTAAGGTTGATAATCTAATTGGCCTGAAGGAAAACGTCATCGTTGGGCGACTCATCCCAGCGGGTACTGGTTCTTTGATGAACGAGCTTAAGGGAATCGCTGCTAATCGCGACCTCGAACTGCAGGCCGCTAAGGAAGAGGCAGCTGCTGCTGCCCTTGCAGCGTCTGAAGCAGAGGCTCCTGAGGCAGAAACGCCCGCAGAGTGATCATTTTACCCCGATTGAGGGCTATTTTCCCCTCGATCGGGGTTCTTCTTAGAACCCCAAAAAAATCGCATGATTCAGCGGGTTCTGGGGTTGACGGCAGGTAGGGCCGCCCATATATTCCGCCCGCTTAATAAGGCGTCCGGTGGTAGACCCTGATGCGGTCTAAACGCGGGCAGCGAAAACCTAATTTAGCGATGTTACATAGGCCTTAGGGCCACCTAAACCGGCCGGATCATGCCATAGCGCGTTCTGCGCGCTCGTGATGTGTTCTGGTTTGCTTGTTGCCTGATGGGGCCGGAATCGGACCCGCAGTGCAACATTGTTGAACTTGAAAAGAGGGATCGGGCGTATGCCAACGGTCAACCAGATGGTGCGGAAAGGTCGCACGCGCCCCGTGAAGCGTAACAAAGTGCCTGCCTATGCAGGCGTGCCCGCAGAAGCGTGGTGTTTGCACACGCGTTTATACAACGACACCTAAGAAGCCGAACTCGCGCTTCGTAAAGTGGCGCGCGTGCGCCTTACAAATGGTTTTGAAGTACAAGCTATATTCCGGTGAAGGTCATAACCTTCAGGAACACTCTGTTGTGATGATCCGCGGCGGTCGTGTGAAGGATTTGCCTGGTGTTCGTTATCACGTATTCGCGGCGTATTGGATACGCAGGGCGTCGGTGATCGTCGCCAGCGTCGTTCCAAATACGGCGCCAAGCGGCCGAAATAAGGCTTGAGAAAGAGGACCGTCGATATGTCACGCCGTCATGCAGCTGAAAAACGGAAATCTACCGGAGCCAAATTCGGTGATCTTGTATTCGCTAAATTTATTAACTCCTGATGATTGACGGAAAGAAGTCTACGCGCAGAGCGCATTGTTTATGGTGCTTTGATAAGATTCAGACAAGACAGGCGCAGATCCCTGTCGGAGAATGTTCCACGAAGCGCTTGAAAACATTCAAGCCTGCTGTTGAAGTGCGCTCCCGCCGTGTTGGTGGCGCCACGTATCAGGTTCCTGTTGAGGTGCGCCAGATCGCGCCAGGCTTTGGCCTTCGTTGGTTATGGTGCTTGCGCGGTCCGTAATGAAACACGATGGTAGATCGCCTTTCCGGTGAGCTTCTGGATGCGCTGCATAACCGCGGTGGCTGCGGTGAAGAAGCGCGAAGATACCCACCGGATGGCAGAGGCCAACAAAGCCTTCTCGCATTATCGTTGGTAACGCGAAGATTGAAGAGTAAGAAAAATGTCGCACGCACGACTCCACCTTGATCGTTACCGCAATATCGGCATCATGGCCCATATTGATGCCGGTAAAACGACGACGACCGAGCGTATGCTCTATTACACGGCAGAGTCCATAAGATCGGTGAAGTTCACGATGGCAGCAGCCACGATGGACTGGATGGAGCAGGAGCAAGAGCGCGGTATTACCATTACGTCTGCTGCTACGACATGTTTCTGGAAGATCAACGTATCAACATCATCGATACCCCGGGCACGTGGATTTCACGATTGAAGTTGAGCGTGCGCTTCGCGTTCTTGATGGTGCGGTAGCGGTTTTTGACTCTGTTGCTGGTGTTGAGCCGCAGTCAGAAACGGTATGGCGCCAGGCCGATAAGATAGAAGTTCCACGTATTTGTTTCGTCAATAAGATGGACCGTATGGGCGCGACTTTTATCGCTGCGTCTCAATGATGATTGACCGTCTTGGGCGCACGCCTCTGTTTTCAATTTCCAATCGGGCCGAGGCGAATTATCAAGGTCGTTGTCGACGTGTCAAGATAAGGCCATCATCTGGAAGGGCGAAGACCTGGGCGCGAGTTTGAATACGTCGACATTCCTGCTGACTTGAAGACGGTGCTGAATGAGCGTGAAACATGCTTGAGACTGCGTCGAAATGGATGATGACGCCATGGAGGCTTACCTTGAGGGCAATGAGCCTGATGAGGCGAACTCTAAAGGCATGCATCCGTAAGGGTACGATTGCCAAGAGCGTTTGTTCCGTTCTTGCAGGCTCGGCATTTAAGAACAAAGGCGTTCAGCCGCTGCTTGATGCTGTTGTTGATTATCTTGCCGTCTCCGCTTGATCTGCCGCCGATTCAAGGGCTATCATGCCTGATGACTGAAGAGGTACGTGGTGCGGAACGCTGACTGAACGAGCCTTTTCGGCTCTGCGTTTAAGAGTATGAATGATCCGTTCGTCGGTTCATTGACGTTTGCGCGGGTTTATTCCGGTACAGTGGCAGAGTGCAGCATTTGTGAACTACGGTTAAGGGAAGAAAGAAGCGATTGGTCGCATGTTCTGATGCATTCCAATAACCGTGAAGAGATTAAAGAGTGCACGCGGGCGATATATTGCCCTGGTTGGTCTGAAGGACACGACACTGGTGATACGCTGTGTGATCCTGCGATCCCAGTATTCTGGAGCGATGGAGTTCCCAGATCCGGTTATTGATGTTGCGGTTGAGCCAAAAACAAGAGCTGACCAGGAAAAGATGGGTATGGCTCTTGGCCCGGTTGGCGCATGAAGATCCTTCTTTCCGCGTGAACTCGACGATGAGGAAGTGGTCAGACGATTATCAAGGGAATGGGTGAGCTTCACCTGGAAATTCTGTTGATCGTATGAAGCGCGAATTTAAGGTTGAGGCCAACGTAGGCGCCGCCACAAGTGGCCTATCGTGAAACCATCACCGAAAGAGTCTGACTGTGACTACACCCACAAGAAGCAATCGGGTGGTAGTGGTCAGTTCGCTCGCGTCAAATTAAGGTTGAGCCCTTGAAGCTGGTGACTTCGAGTTTGAGAAATCAAGTTACCGGTGGTAACGTTCCAAGGGAATATATTCCCGGTGTTGAAAAGGGCATTATGAATCGTTGGAAAGCGGTGTTATTGCGGCTTCCCGATGATCGACGTTCAAGGCACGCTCTATGACGGCGCCTATCATGATGTTGATCTCGGTCATGGCTTTTGAAATCGCTGGCTCGGGCGGCTGTCGTCGAAGGCTGCCTCAGGCGGGTCCAAGCTTGCTTGAGCCAGTCATGAAGGTTGAGAGTTGTAACACCGGAAGACTACATGGGTGACGTATTGGTGATTTGAATCAGTCGCCGTGGCAATGTTGGTGGAATGGATCAGCGCGGTCAATGCACAGTGTATCGATGCAATGGTGCCGCTCGCAAATATGTTTGGTTATGTGAACACACTTGCGGTCCATGAGCCAGGGTCGGGCGCATTCACAATGGATTCGATCACTATGAGCAAGTACCGAATGCAGTTCCGAAGAGATGAAGGCAAAGTTGGCTGGTTAATCAGTATCGGTATTCTTGAACGGACGATAGAGGAAGAAAGGGAAGACATGTCGAAAGAAAAGTTTGAACGCACGAAGCCGCATTGCAACGTCGGAACGATTGGTCACGTTGACCATGGTAAGACGACGTTGACGGCGGCGATTACGAAGGTATTGGCGGAAGCTGGTGGCGCTGAGTTCACGGCGTTTGACCAGATTGACAAGGCGCCTGAAGAGCGTGAGCGTGGTATTACGATTTCGACGCGCACGTTGAGTATGAGACGGAGAGCCGTCACTACGCGCACGTTGATTGCCCTGGACACGCTGACTATGTGAAGAACATGATCACGGGTGCGGCGCAGATGGATGGCGCGATTCTTGGTTGTGAACGCAGCTGACGGCCCGATGCCACAGACCCGCGAGCACATTCTTCTTGGCCCGTCAGGTTGGTGTTCCGGCGCTTGTTGTTTACATGAACAAGGTTGACCAGGTTGATGATGAAGAGCTTGCTTGAGCTTGTTGAGATGGAGATTCGTGAGCTTCTTGCAGCTATGAATTCCCTGGCGACGACATTCCGATTATTCAGGGTTCAGCGCTTGCAGCGCTTGAAGGTCGTGATGAGACGATTGGTCAAGAATCGATCTTGAACTGATGGCGGCGGTTGATGAGTATATCCCGCAGCCTGAGCGTCCGAAGGATCAGCCGTTCTTGATGCCGATTGAAGATGTGTTCTCGATTTCTGGTCGTGGCACGGTTGTGACGGGTCGTATTGAGCGTGGCATTGTTAATGTTGGCGACGAGATTGAGATTGTCGGCATTAAAGACACACAGAAGACGACTGTACGGGCGTTGAGATGTTCCGCAAGCTGCTTGATACAGGGGAAGCTGGCGACAACGTTGGTGCTCTTGTTGCGTGGCACGAAGCGTGAGGAAGTTGAGCGTGGTCAGGTTCTGGCCAAGCCTGGATCGATTACGCCGCACACGAAGTTTGAGGCTGAGAGCTACATCCTGAACAAGGATGAGGGTGGCCGTCATACGCCGTTCTTCTCGAACTACCGTCCGCAGTTTTACTTCCGTACGACGGATGTGACGGGAACGATTGAGCTTGCCGAAGGTACAGAGATGGTTATGCCTGGAGATAATATCTCATGCAGGTGAACCTGATTGCCCGATTGCGATGGATGATGGCTTGCGCTTTGCGATCCGCGAAGGCGGCCGTACCGTCGGTGCCGGCGTCGTTGCACAATTATCGAATAAGAAAAGTATTAAGCTGCGGCACCTCAGATGGGGTGCGTTTCTTTAGGAATGGACTGATGCTAGACAACCAAAATATCCGCATCCGCCTTAAGGCGTTTGATCATCGCGTGCTCGATCAGTCGACTCGTGAAATTGTGTCTACGGCCAAAAGGACGGGCGCTCAGGTTCGGGGGCCCATTCCGCTGCCGACGCGAATTGAGAAAGTTACGGTTAACCGGTCTCCGCATATTGACAAAAAGTCGCGGGAACAGTTTGAAATCCGTACGCATAAGCGTCTGCTCGACATTGTCGATCCACCCCACAGACAGTGGATGCGCTGATGAAGCTGGATCTTGCGGCCGGCGTCGATGTGGAAATCAAGTTGTAGGGGTATGGGCTGATGCGTACCGGTACTTGATTGCAAAAAAGTGGGGATGACCCGCGTGTTCGCCGAAGCTGGCAAGCACGTGCCTGTCACCGTTCTTAATGTGGAGGCGCCAAGTTGTTGCTCAGCGCACGGAAGAAACAGATGGCTATACAGCCTCCAGCTGGGTATGGTGCGGCTAAGCCGCGAAATATGACAAAGCGCATGCGTGGCCACTTTGCGAAAGCGAAAGTTGAGCCTCGAAGAAGCTCGTTGAATTTCGTGTTGCTCCGAAGAACTGGTTCGATGTTGGTGCAGAACTTTCTGCGGAACATTTCGTTCCAGGGCAGTTCGTTGATGTCACTGGTACATCGATTGGTAAGGGCTTCGCGGGTGCAATGAAGCGTCACAACTTCGCTGGCTTGGAGGCGACCCACGGTGTTTCGATCTCTCACCGTAGTCATGGCTCTACCGGTCAGTGCCAAGATCCAGGCAAAGTCTTCAAAGGTAAGAAGATGGCAGGCCACATGGGTGACCAACGCACAACCATTCAGAATTTACAGATCGTATCGACTGATCCTAAACGCGGCCTGATCTTGGTCAGTGGTGGTGTTCCTGGGTCTGAGAATGGTTATGTTTTGATCAAAGATTCAGTGAAGAAGAGCCCGCCAGAAGGTCTTCCTACACCGGCAGCTTTGATCTCCTCTGGAAGTGCTCCTGTTGAACAGGCTGCAGCCGAAGAGACACCGTCTGAAGAAACAGCTCCAGTTGAAAACGCAGATGCCGCCGCCCCAGCGGGCGAAGCAGATGCGGACAATAAGGACGCCTAAGTTATGAAGTGCGATATTATTAACCTAGACAGCAAGAGCGTCGGGTCGGTGGATTTGGCTGATGACGGTCTTCGGCCTTAGAGGTGCGGGAAGACATCCTGCACCGGGTCGTGCGCTGGCAGTTGGCGAAACGCCAAGCCGGGCACTCACAAGACAAAGACGGTCGGCGAAGTGAGCGGCACGAACAAGAAGCCGTTCAAGCAGAAAGGCACGGGTCGTGCGCGGCAAGGTAACGCGCGGGCACCGCAATCAGCGCGGTGGTGGCAAGGCATTTGGACCAGTCGTGCGCAGCCACGCTCACTCGCTGAACGAAGAAAGTGCGTCGCTCTCGGCCTGAAAACGGCTCTGATCCGCAAAGGCAAAAGAAGGCAGCATTGATTGTTTTGGACGAAGCTAAAGTCCGGAGAGGGCAAGACCAAGAAGCTGGCGGCACAGATTAAGAAGCTGGGCTGGAAGTCGGCTCTTGATCATTGATGGCCCTGACGCTCGATGCAGGCGTTTCTGCCTGGCTGCCCGAAACATCATCGGCGTGGATGTGCTGCCTGCGCAGAGGGCGCGAATGTGTACGACATTCTGCGCCGCGAAAAATTGGTGCTAACCAAAGCAGGGCTTAGAGAAGCTTGAGGAGCGTTTGAAATGAGCGCAGAGACAAGCAAGCGACGGAACTGCTTTACGATGTGATTGAAGCGCCGCTCATCACCGAGAAAGTCGACGCTGGCGTCAGAGTTTAATCAGGTCGATGTTTAAGCGTTGCGACGTGGGCGACAAAGCCGCAGATCAAACAGGCTGTTGAGGCGCTGTTTAAGGTCGACGTGACGGGCGTGAACACGTTGGTCCAGAAGGGCAAGGTGAAGCGTTTTCGTGGCCAGGTCGGTCGGCGTAACGACACGAAGAAAGCGATCGTAACTTTGGCTGAAGGCCAATCGATCGACGTGACGACAGGACTATAAAGCGATGGCACTTAAAACCTATAAGCCAGTGACGAACGGCATGCGCGGGCTGGTGCTCGTGGACCGGTCTGACCTGCACAAGGGCGGGCCGGTATAAAGGCGTTGACCGAAGGGCTGACGAAGTCGGGTGGCCGCAACAACCACGGCCGATTGACGATGCGTCATATCGGCGGCGGTCATAAGCGCCGCTACCGTAAGATTGATTTCAAGCGGACCAAGTTTGATGTTGTTGGAGCCACGGTTGAGCGACTTGAGTACGATCCTAACCGGACGGCGTTTATCGCGCTGATTAAGTACGACGATGGCGAGCACGCCTACATTCTAGCGCCACAGCGCCTTAAGGCTGGGTGATCAGGTTGTTGCGGCAGAGCGGGCAGACATTAAGCCTGGTAATGCGATGCCGCTTAAGAATATCCCGGTCGGCACCATCATTCACAATATTGAAATGAAGCCAGGCAAGGGGGCGCAGATCGCTCGTTCTGCTGGTTGCTATGCGCAGTTAATCGGTAAAGACGGCGGATACGCGCAGCTTCGTTTGTCTTCTGGTGAGCTGCGTTTGGTGCGCGGTGAGTGCATGGCGTCTGTTGGTGCTGTGTCAAACCCAGACAATCAAAACATTAAGCTTGGCAAAGCTGGCCGCAAACGTTGGATGGGTGTCCGTCCGACCGTTCGTGGTGTTGTGATGAACCCTGTTGATCACCCCCACGGTGGTGGTGAAGGCAAAACCTCTGGAGGTCGCCATCCGGTGACACCTTGGGGCAAGCCAACAAAGGGCAAGAAGACTCGTTCCAATAAGCGTACAGATGGGCTGATTATGCGAAGCCGTCATCTGGCCAAGAAAAAAAGAAAGTAACGGAGGGCGCTAGTGGTTCGTTCTGTCTGGAAAGGTCCGTTCGTCGACGGTTATCTGCTGAAGAAAGCAGAAGTGTCGCGTGCATCAGGCCGCAACGATGTGATCAAGATTTGGTCGCGTCGTTCTACGATACTCCCTCAGTTTGTGGGACTTACGTTTGGCGTGCACAACGGGCACAAATTTGTGCCGGTGATGGTGACCGAGAATATGATTGGGCACAAATTTGGTGAGTTCTCACCAACGCGTACCTATTACGGTCATACCGCTGATAAGAAAGCGAAGAGGAAGTAGTTATGGGTAAGCCGAGCAAAGAGCGGCGTCTTAGCGACGCTGAAGTGCGCGCTTTCTCGAAGTCTATTCGCGTGAGCCCACAGAAGTTAAACCTAGTGGCTCAGTCTATCCGCGGAAAGTCTGCTGAAGCAGCGTTGGCGCAACTCACTTTCTCTACACGTCGCGTGTCTCAGGATGTGAAGACTGTTTTGGAATCTGCGATAGCGAATGCGGAAAACAACCATCAACTCGATGTTGATAGTCTTGTTGTTTCGGAAGCGTTCGTTGGCAAGAGTCTGACCATGAAGCGGTGGCGCCCCAGAGCGCGCGGCCGTGTCGGAAAGATCCTTAAGCCGTTCAGTAATCTTACAATTATCGTGCGTGAGCGCGAGGAGGCCGTTTAATGGGTCAGAAAGTAAATCCGATTGGTCTACGTCTGGGCATTAACCGGACTTGGGATTCCCGATGGTTTGCGGGTAAGGCAAAGTATGCAGACTTGCTGCATGAAGACTTGCGGATCCGTAAATATTTACAGGACCGCTTGGCTCAGGCTGGCGTGTCGAAGATTGTTATTGAGCGTCCGGCAAAGAAAGCCCGCGTGACTATTCATACTGCTCGCCCAGGTGTGGTGATTGGTAAGAAAGGTCAAGATATTGAGAATATGCGTAAGGCTCTTCAGCAGATGACAGGCAATGAAGTCAGCCTGAACATCGTTGAAATTCGTAAGCCGGAAATTGATGCTCAGTTGGTTGGAGAGAATATTTGCCAGCAGTTAGAGCGTCGTGTCGCTTTTCGTCGAGCCATGAAGCGCGCTGTTCAATCTGCCATGCGTCTTGGCGCTGGCGGTATTCGTATCAACTGTGCGGGTCGTTTGGGTGGTGCTGAAATTGCACGGACTGAATGGTATCGCGAAGGACGTGTTCCTCTGCATACGTTACGTGCAGACATTGATTACGGGGAAGCAAGTGCTCACACAACATACGGCGTGTGTGGTGTGAAGGTTTGGATCTACAAGGGTGACGTCATGGAACACGATCCCATGGCCCATGACAATCGTTTACAGGATCAAACGGCACGCTAAGAAGCGCGCTGATAAAAGGTTCAAGGAAGGTTCGGGATGTTAAGTCCGAAACGTACAAAGTTTAGAAAGGCCCACAAGGGACGCATTCATGGCGTTGCTCATGCTGGGTCGCAGTTGAATTTCGGTTCATTTGGCTTGAAAGCTCTTCAGCCTGAGCGTGTCACGGCACGTCAGATTGAAGCGGCACGGCGTGCAATGACACGTCACATGAAACGTCAAGGCCGTGTCTGGATTAGAATTTTCCCAGATGTGCCAGTCTCGAAGAAGCCGCCTGAAGTGCGTCAGGGTAAAGGTAAGGGGTCCGTCGAGTATTGGGCCTGCCGCGTGAAACCTGGTCGCATCATGTTTGAAGTTGATGGCGTTTCAGAAACGGTGGCTCGTCAGGCTTTTACTTTAGCCGCAGCAAAGTTGCCGATTAAGACGAAGTTTGTCACGCGTATTGGGTTGGAGGGTTAAATCATGGCTAAAGCTGAAGACCTTCGCGCAAAAAGTGAAGATGAACTATCAGGCCGGTTGCTCGATTTGAAGAAGACGCAGCTTAACCTGCGGTTTCAAAGAGCCTCGGGTCAGTTGGAAAATACTGCGGAATTTATGCGCGTGCGTCGCGAGATCGCGCAGATCAAGACTATCCTGCACCAACGCGGCGATGCCGCAGTAGCGCAGGCTTAAGGAGAGACTTATGCCTAAGCGTATTCTGCAAGGGGTTGTGGTTAGCGATAAGCAAGACAAGACCGTCGTGGTTAAAGTTGAGCGTCGTGTTGCACACCCACTGTACAAAAAGTTTATCAAGCGCTCGAAGAAGTACGCAGCGCATGATGAAGCTAACATCTGCAAGATTGGCGACATCGTTCGTATTCGCGAATGTTCACCAATCTCAAAAAGAAAGACCTGGGAACTCGTAGCTGACTCAGCTGAGTAAGTTGCACCAGGGCGAACGTAAGGACGTAATGCTATGATTCAGATGCAATCAAATCTGGACGTTGCCGATAACTCGGGGGCGAGGCGGGTTCAGTGCATCAAGGTTCTTGGTGGATCCAAGCGCAGATTCGCGGGCGTCGGTGACGTGATTGTCGTTTCTGTTAAGGAAGCCATTCCAAGGGGCCGTGTTAAGAAGGGTGATGTTCACCGTGCCGTTATTGTGCGTACTGCTAAAGAAGTACGCCGCGCGGATGGAACAGCAATCCGTTTTGACAGTAATGCAGCCGTGTTGATCAGTAAGGCTGGTGAGCCGATCGGAACTCGTATTTTTGGGCCGGTTACCCGTGAGCTGCGCTCTAAGACGTTCATGAAGATCGTCTCATTGGCGCCGGAGGTGCTGTGATGGTTAAGCTTAAGAAGGGCGATAAGGTCATTGTTCTTACCGGTAAAGACCGCGGTAAGAAGGGCGATATCGTCAAATCGTTGCCGCAGGAAGATCGCGTGATTGTGCAGGGTATCAATATGATGCGCCGTCATACACGTCCGTCTGCGACGGCGGCTGGAGGGATTGTCGAGAAAGAAGCGTCAATCCATATTTCTAACCTGGCAATCGTCGATCCAAAAGAGAACATTGCGACCCGTGTTGGGTTCCGCACTCTCGATGATGGTACAAAAGTTCGGTACGCGAAGCGTTCCGGTGAAGTGATTGATTGAGGCTGTCATGACTGAACCACGTTTACGCCAACATTATAACGATGTCGTCCGGAAGACTCTTATGGAGTCCTTCTCCTATTCCAATCCTATGCAGGTCCCAAAGCTTGAGAAAATTGTTCTCAACATGGGTGTGGGTGAGGCGTCTCAAGACCGCAAAAAGATCGAGGGTGCTGTTCAAGACATGACCCTGATCTCTGGTCAGAAGCCTTTGATTACGAAGTCAAAGAAGTCAATTGCTGGCTTTAAGCTTCGGGATGGAATGATGGTCGGCACATCTGTGACATTGCGACGCGTCAGGATGTACGAATTCCTTGACCGTCTCGTTACGATTGCCCTGCCGCGGGTTAGAGATTTTCGCGGCTTGCCACCTAAGGCCTTTGATGGTCGCGGCAACTATAACATGGGTCTCAAGGAACAAATTGTCTTCCCAGAAATTAAGTACGACAAGGTGGACAAAGTTAGAGGCATGAACATCACCATTTGCACGACGGCAGAAAACGACGATGAAGCTAAGGCGCTTCTCGTAGGTTTTGATCTGCCGTTTCGTAAATCCTAACGCCTGGAGCACGCTAAAAAATGGCTAAAAAGAGCGCTGTAGAACGGGATAAGAAGCGTCGCCGTATGGTGGCCCAACAATCCGAACGCCGGGCTGAGCTTAAGGCAACGGTGATGGACCGAGCGACGTCACCGGAAGAAAGATTTGAGGCAGCAATGAAACTTGCTGAATTGCCTCGTAATGGATCCAAAGTGCGTGTGCACAATCGGTGTGAGATCACTGGTCGTCCGCGCGGTGTGTATAGAAAGTTTAAGCTTGGACGTATCAAGTTGCGGGATTTGGCTTCTAGAGGTCAGATTCCCGGCATGGTTAAGTCGAGCTGGTAAGGAGAGACGATTGTGGCTTTATCCGATCCCATCGGTGATACGCTGACTCGTATCCGCAATGGACAGCAAGCACGTAAGAATGCTGTCACTGCACCCGCATCTAAACTTCGCGAAAACCTGCTCGATGTTTTGCAGCGCGAAGGATATATCCGGGGCTTTGAGCGGTACAATGTTCGCGTCGGTGTCGATGAATTGCGTATCGAACTTAAGTATAATGAGGGTGAACCCGTCATTAGTAAGATTACGCGTGTGTCTACACCTGGTCGGCGAATTTATTCGAAGATCAAAGATTTACCGCGTGTCTACAACGGCTTGGGTATTTCTATTCTGTCTACGCCACGTGGCGTTATGTCGGATCACGAGGCGCGAGACGCCAACGTGGGCGGCGAAGTCCTCTGCCAAGTATTTTAGGGGGGCAATTTTATGTCACGCGTTGGAAAAAATCCGATCGTCATTCCTGATGGTGTCACAGTTACCTTGGACGGCAATAAGCTGACGACCAAAGGTAAACGTGGAGAGATGACCTATCTTACGGCTGATGAAATCGAAACGATCATCACCGACAATGAAGTCACCATTAAGCCAATTGGCAATGGGCGGCGTGCACGCACGATGTGGGGCACAACGAGATCTCTCGTTGAGAACATGGTCGTTGGTGTAAGCGAAGGTTTTACGAAGACACTTGAAATTCAAGGTGTTGGTTATAAGGCACAGGCACAGGGCAAGACATTGCTCCTTAGCCTAGGCTTTTCACACGACGTAAATTTTGCGATCCCAGAGGGGATTGAGATTAAGACGCCACAGCCTACTCAGATTGATGTAAGCGGCACTGACCTTCAAAAAGTTGGCCAGGTTGCAGCAGAAATTCGGGCCTACCGTCCGCCAGAGCCCTACAAGGGCAAGGGTGTTCGTTATGCCGGCGAATATATCATCCGCAAAGAAGGCAAGAAGAAGTAAGGATCTAGACGATGACGTCCGCTATCAAATTGTTCAATCGCCGTAAGGCTAGAACCCGGTTCAAGATTCGTAAGATGAAGAGTGATCGGCCGCGTTTGTCGGTGTTCCGGTCTGGTCGCCACATCTATGCGCAGGTGATTAACGACATTGCAGGTAATACTGTTGTCGCAGCCTCTAGCTTGGAAAACGGCGTAAAGAAAGACGCTAAGAAGGGCTGCACGACAGAGGCGGCACAGGTTGTCGGGAAGCTAATTGCTGAGCGCGCCAAAACGGCGGGAGTGACCGACGTCATTTTCGATCGGGGTGGCTACAAGTATCACGGCCGCGTCAAGGCGCTAGCCGATGCAGCACGAGAAGGCGGCCTGTCGTTTTAACAGGTACGCAAGGAAGGACTAAAAAAGTATGGCACGTTCAGGACAAAACGCAGATAGGCACCGGGATAAAGAAGACGATCTCGTTGATAAGCTTGTCTACATTAACCGCGTAGCAAAAGTGGTTAAGGGTGGTCGTCGTTTTGCTTTTGCCGCTCTGGTCGTGGTCGGTGACGCGAAGGGCCGGGTTGGTTATGGCTCTGGTAAGGCTCGTGAAGTACCTGAAGCTATTCGTAAGGCTACTGAGCAGGCTAAGCGCACGCTCGTTCGTATTCCCCTGCGGGAAGGCCGGACATTGCATCACGATGTGCATGGAAAATTCGGTGCTGGTCGTGTTGTTCTGCGCTCTGCGCCCCCGGGAACAGGTATTATTGCTGGCGGACCAATGCGCGCCGTTTTTGAAACGATGGGCGTACAAGATGTCGTCGCGAAGAGTAAGGGCTCTAACAATCCTTACAACATGGTGAAGGCAACCTTTGAGGCTCTTAAGCTGCTGCGTTCACCGCGCATGATTGCCGCTAAGCGTGGCAAGAAAGTTGCTGATATTGTTGGGCGCCGTGGCGACGCCGTGCCTCGCGATGAAGCACCGGTGAAGGAGGCTTCCTAATGGCTGCTAAGAAAAAGTCGGCGGAAACGGTTACAGTTACTCAGATTGGTAGTCCCATTGGGCGCCACCACTCTCAGCGTGCGACTTTGAAGGGGCTTGGCCTGGATAAGATGCACCGTACAAGCACACTTGAAGATACACCGTCCGTACGTGGAATGATTAATAAGGTTAGTCACCTTGTCCGTGTAGAAGCGGAATAATAAACAGTTTTGAAGGCAGACGCCCTAATACGCGGCGTCAGGAAGGTTCGCTATGCAACTGAATCAATTACGGGATAAGCCTGGTGCTACGAAGGAACGGACTCGCGTTGGTCGCGGTCCTGGTTCTGGCAAAGGTAAGACTGCTGGTCGTGGCCACAAAGGCCAAAAATCACGGACCGGTGTCTCGATCCGCGGTTTTGAGGGCGGTCAAATGCCCATCTATCGGCGTTTACCGAAGCGTGGCTTCAACGTTCTGAACCCTAAAGAATTAGCGGTCGTGAATATTGGCCGGCTACAAAAGTTGGTCGATGCTGGCCGTCTTGATGCGTCTAAGCCTGTAGACGGACCTGCACTTGAAGCTGCTGGAATGGTTCGTCAGCGTCGTGACGGAATACGTTTGTTGGCATCTGGTGAGTTGAAGTCCAAGTTGGCTATTACCGTTGATCATGCCTCTGCTGCGGCTATCGCTGCTGTTGAGAAAGCAGGCGGAACTGTCACCATCGTTGCTTCTAAAGTGTCCTCTGAAGATGTTGATGCTAATAAAGCGAAGGCAGACAAGAGAGCAGCGAAGAAGACAGGTAAGAGCACGACTAAAGCCGGCAAGGATAGCGAGTAGCCCATATGGCCTCCGCCGCCGACCAAATGGCCGCCAATGTTAATCTTGGTGTTTTCGCTAAGGCCACAGACCTAAAACGCCGCATTTGGTTTACGCTTGGGGCTTTGATTGTCTACCGTATGGGGACATTCATTACCCTTCCAGGTATCGACCCTCAGGTCATGGCTGACATCATGCAGCAACAAAGCGCGGGCGTCCTTGGGATGTTCGATGTGTTTGCTGGTGGTGCGCTCTCCCGCATGAGCATCTTTGCGCTCAACATCATGCCTTACATCTCAGCTGCGATTATCATGCAGCTCATGGCGGCGGTTAATCCTGCCCTTGAGCAGATGAAGAAAGAGGGTATTTCGGGCCGCGTTAAGATGAATCAATACACCCGCTATCTGACAGTGGGTATTTGTGCATTGCAGGCGCTTGGCATCGCGTCTGGCCTAGAAGGTGCGACCAGCTCTACGGGCGCTCTGGCGGTTACGACCCCAGGTATCTTCTTTAAGTTTACGACGGTTATTACCCTGGTCGGTGGAACAATGTTCCTCGTCTGGCTTGGCGAACAGATTAGTGAACGCGGCATTGGTCAAGGCGTCTCGCTGCTGATCTTTGCCGGGATTGTTGCTGGTTTACCTGGTGCTATTGCCCAGACACTTGAGTTGGGCCGCACTGGTGCAATGTCCCCGGTCGTTATCGTCGGTTTGATTATTGGTATCATTGCAACGATCTTCCTGATCTGTTTTGTAGAGTTGGCGCAGCGCCGGATTATTGTTCAGTATCCTAAGCGCCAAGTTGGCAACAAGATGACCGGTGGTGAGAGTTCTCATCTCCCACTTAAGCTCAATACAGCTGGTGTCATTCCTGCGATCTTTGCGAGTTCAATTTTGCTCATGCCGTTGACCGTTGCTGGTCTTCAGGGCGGCGCTGTTGATCCTAGCGGAGAGGGCGGCATCCTTAACACGATTGGCGTTCTGTTGGGTCGCGGACAGCCACTCTATCTATTCCTCTATTCCGTCTTTATTGCGTTTTTCGCATTCTTCTATACAGCCCTCGTCTTCAACCCCGCAGACACTGCGGAGAACCTGCGTAAACACGGTGGTTTTGTTCCAGGTATCCGTCCTGGAAAGAACACGGCTGAATATATTGATTACGTTCTGACCCGGCTAACCACGGTTGGTAGTATCTACCTGATCATCGTCTGCCTTTTGCCTGAGATGTTAATTTCACGAATGAACGTGACGTTCTATTTCGGCGGAACCAGTCTTCTCATTGTTGTTAACGTTACGCTGAATACAGTGCAGCAGATTCAATCTCACCTGCTTGCTCATCAGTATGAAGGTTTGATCAAGAAATCTAAATTGCGGGGCCGGAATAGATGACCGGAAAGCGTTTGATTTTGATGGGGCCACCGGGTGGCGGCAAGGGTACCCAAGCTAAAGTCTTGGAAGATGCCTATGGCATCGTGCAGCTTTCCACAGGCGACATGCTTCGCGCTGCTGTGGCTGCCGGAACAGACTTGGGCAAGCAAGCCAAGACCATCATGGATGCGGGCAATTTGGTTTCAGACGAAATCGTAATTGGCATGATTTCTGAGCGCCTTGATGAGGCAGATTGTGCAAACGGGTTCATTTTGGATGGCTTCCCGCGCACGGTTGCTCAGGCTGAAGGGCTAGATTTGATGCTGAAGGATAAAGGCATCGTTTTGGATTCAGTTGTCGAAATCCGTGTCCCAGATCAGAAGCTCGTTGACCGGATTACGGGGCGCTTTACGTGCTCCAAATGTGGCGAAGGGTATCATGATACCTTTAAGCTTCCGAAGACAGCAGATACGTGTGATGCGTGTGGCAATACAGAGTTTACGAGAAGGGCGGATGATAACGCTGAAACTGTGAAATCACGGTTGAAAACGTATCACGAGCAAACATCCCCGCTGCTCCCGTTTTACGAGAGTCGGGGATTGCTAGCGGTGGTTGATGGTGACCAGGAAATGGGTGCCGTAACTATCGAGATTAAAAGGGTTTTAGACAGTTGAAGGCGAGTTGACAGTAGGGAGTGCCTGCCTATAATGGCGCGCTTTTCCGGCTGGGCCGATCGCTTTCGAGAACATTTGACAAAAGAGAAGGAGTACGGGCCTTGGCGCGTATTGCAGGCGTTAATATACCAACGAATAAACGGGTTCCAATTGCCTTAACGTACATTTTTGGCATCGGTAGCACGCGAGCGGTCGACATTTGTCAGAAGGCGAATATTGATATGACACTTCGTGTCAATCAATTGTCCGATGATGAAGTGATGCGCGTGCGTGACATTATCGATCAAGATTTTGTGGTTGAAGGTGATCTGCGTCGTGAAACGTCGATGAACATCAAGCGCCTTA
Organism: uncultured Rhodospirillaceae bacterium; assembly: GCA_943787205.1. Lineage (GTDB taxonomy): Bacteria > Pseudomonadota > Alphaproteobacteria > Rhodospirillales > Rhodospirillaceae > WLXB01. Next base: position 24,380 of record CALSLN010000006.1, on the reverse strand, counting down.
TGGATCTTGGTTGTTATCGCGGTCTTCGCCATCGTAAGGGCTTGCCCGTACGTGGACAGAGAACTCATACAAATGCTCGTACCCGTAAGGGGCCTGCAAAAGCCATTGCCGGCAAGAAAAAAATAACTAAGTAACGGACGTAAACACCCATGGCAAAGCCAGCGACACGGACGCGTAAAAAAGAACGTAAGAATATCAGTTCTGGAATTGCGCACGTAAACTCTACCTTTAACAACACGCTCATCACGATCACTGATGTGCAGGGCAACGCCATTTCATGGGGTTCTGCTGGTGGGCAAGGTTTTAAGGGGTCACGTAAATCGACACCTTATGCGGCTCAGGTTGCTGCTGAAGATGCCGGTAAGAAGGCTATGGAGCACGGCATGAAAACATTGTCTGTGCAGGTCAAGGGGCCGGGAAGTGGTCGTGAATCAGCTTTGCGTGCGTTGCAAACTGTAGGGTTCAACATCACGTCTATCCAGGATGTAACCCCCATTCCACATAATGGGTGTCGGCCACGGAAACGTCGTCGGGTATAAACTTTTACGTTTTGCCATACCGATGTGACGGTATGGCTTTTCGGGCGCCCCATTTTGTGTGCGCCCTTCACCTTTAGAAGAGCGGGATCAAGCCGTGATACAAAAGAACTGGCAAGAGCTCATTAAGCCTAACAAGCTCAACGTTGAAGCAGGGAATGATAGCAGCCGGACGGCGACAATTGTCGCTGAACCGCTCGAGCGTGGGTTCGGTATTACGCTTGGAAACGCCTTGCGTCGTATTCTCCTGTCCTCGTTGCAGGGTGCCGCTATTACATCAATTCGTATTGATGGTGTGCTGCATGAATTCTCTTCGGTGACGGGAGTCCGCGAGGATGTCACCGATCTGATTCTGAATATCAAACAGATTTCATTGGCCATGCATGCAGAGGGTCCGAAACGGATGACTCTGACTGCTAAGGGGCCAGGTGAAGTTACGGCTGCTCAGATTGACGCGCCGTCTGATATTGAGATCATGAATCCAGATTTGGTGATCTGCCATCTCGACGAAGGAGCAAACCTCGTCATTGAGATGGAAGTCAGCAACGGAAAAGGCTATGTGGCCGCAACGCAGAACCGCAAAGAAGACGATGCGATTGGCGTGATTCCCGTTGATGCGATTTTCAGCCCGGTTCGCCGCGTCTCTTACTCGGTCGATAATACTCGTGTTGGCCAAGTCACCGATTACGACAAGCTTTCGATGAAAGTTGAAACGAATGGTGCTGTAACGCCGGAAGATTCAGTGGCCTTGGCCGCTCGTATTCTTCAGGATCAACTCCAGTTGTTCATCAACTTTGAAGAGCCAAGCCAAGCGTTCCATGAGCGTCCCGATGAAGACCTTCCGTTCAACAAGCACTTGCTTCGCAAGGTTGATGAATTGGAACTGTCTGTACGTTCGGCTAACTGCTTGAAGAACGACAACATTATTTACATTGGTGATTTGGTTCAGAAGACCGAGGCAGAGATGCTTCGCACGCCTAACTTTGGCCGTAAGTCCTTGAATGAAATTAAGGAAGTATTGGCGCAAATGGGGCTGCACCTCGGCATGGAAGTAACCAATTGGCCGCCAGAGAACATCGAGGATCTTGCTAAGAAACTCGAAGAGCCGTTCTAAAGAAGCCTAACACTTAAAGAATATAACTTGAGCCAAGAGGGCTCAGCTCGCCTGTTCAGTTCGCTGGCAGGGGGTTTATTAAATCAGTCTCGTGCGCGAGGCCTTGGATGGTAAGGAGAACGTAAGATGCGTCATGGAATGAGCGGCCGTAAGCTAAACCGTACAAGTTCACATCGCCGCGCAATGTTTGCGAATATGGCGAATGCTTTGTTTAAGCATGAGCAAATCACAACGACAGTTCCTAAAGCTAAGGATTTACGTCCCTATGCTGAGAAATTGATTACGCTCGCCAAACGAGGCGATTTGCACTCACGCCGCCAAGCAATGTCGAAGCTGCGGGATAAGGCGGTCGTTTCTAAGTTGTTTTCGACCATTGCCGAGCGCTATGCAGATCGTTCGGGTGGTTACACCCGCGTGATGAAAGCTGGATATCGCTATGGCGATTCTGCGCCTATGGCCGTCATTGAGTTGGTTGACCGTGATCTGGATGCCAAGGGCTTAGATTCTGGTCCGGTTGAGGCAAAAGTGGTCGAAGAAGAGATGGCCGAAGCCTAGCGTCTCAAGGACCAATCAATAATTTTGAGAAAGGCGGGCTTAATAGTCCGCCTTTTTTCGTTCCAACCTGTCTATTCATCTAACTTTGGTCCCGATTGGCCTCTAGTTCTGGTATGAAAGTCTAGGGGAGAGAGTAGGAGTATTCCCATGCGTCGATTTTCGTATTTAGCCGTTCTATCTGTCTGCTGTTTGCTTCAGACCGGATCGGTCGATGCCCAATCTACTAAGGTGCCTAACTCGTCAGGCGAGGTGAAGCTTACTTTTGCTCCAGTTGTGAAGCGTACCGCTCCATCTGTGGTGAACATCTATACCCGTCGTGTCGTGCAGCAACGCGCACCTAGCCTGTTCAATGATCCGTTTTTTCGTCGCTTCTTCGGTGAGAATGGAGCAGAAAGGTTTGGGATGCCGCGCGAGCGGATTCAAAATTCTTTGGGCTCAGGTGTCATTGTTCGAGAAGATGGCATTGTTATAACTAACAACCATGTGATTGCGGACTCTGATGAGATCACGGTCGTGTTGAGTGACCGTCGCGAATTTGATGCGGAGATCGTTGGCACAGACGAGCGCACGGACCTTGCTGTGCTTCGAATTAATAATGCACCGGCTGATTTGCCTGCCTTGAAGCTTGGTGATGCAGACGCTCTGGAAGTTGGTGACCTAGTCCTAGCGATTGGCAATCCGTTTGGCGTTGGGCAGACGGTTACCAGCGGTATCGTTTCAGCTGTTGCACGGTCTAATGTCGGCGTATCGGATTTTAGATCATTTATTCAGACTGATGCGGCGATCAACCCGGGTAATTCGGGTGGAGCCCTTGTGTCGATCGACGGAAGTCTGGTCGGCATTAACACCGCAATTTATTCGAGAGATGGTGGAAGCGTTGGCATTGGCTTTGCAATTCCGACGCCGATGGTTCGCGTCGTGCTGGATAGTATTCTTAAAGAAGGAAAGGCAGTGCGGGCCTGGCTTGGTGCAAGTGGTCAGTCTGTGTCTTCCGAAATTGCCGAAGCCCTTGGCCTTGATCGACCACTTGGGGTGATTGTGAATACGGTCTTCCCAGGTAGTCCTGGAGATGACGCAGGTATAGCGGTTGGCGACGTACTCATGTCAGTGAACGGGCGTGAAATACTTGATGCAGAAAACCTGAGGTATCGTCTCGCGACCCTCGTGGTTGGACAGACCGCCGATGTAGACCTGTTTCGCAACGGCGCAAAGAAAACCGTACGCGTTAAGCTGGTCAAGCCACCAGAAGATCCTCCGAGGAACGAGATCGAGTTGTCGGATCAGTTGCCACCATTCGGAGGCTCTACGATTGCTAATATGAATCCTGCATTGGCTGAAGAGCTTGGTGTGCAGCCTGATGAAGGTGTGGTCGTATTACGCCTGAAACGCCGAAGCTTTGCCCGCCAATCAGGCTTGGCACCGGGCGATTACATTCTGTCTATTAATGGGCAAGAGATTAAGCGAGTTAGTGATCTAGAGGCTTCACTTGCACAGCCAAGCCGCAAGTGGACGTTTTCAATAAAGCGCGCCGGTCGGGTCATTCAACGTTCGATAGGCCTGTGACGTCACTATTCTCAGAACTGGAAAGTTCTGGTGAACCGGGAACGCCGTCACCCAGTCAGCCCCTTGCAGATCGATTGCGCCCATCAGATTTAGACTCTGTGGTTGGTCAATCTCATCTTCTTGATACCGTTGGGCCTGTCGGACGAATGCTTGAGTCTGGGCGTGTCTCGTCAGTTATTCTGTGGGGACCGCCGGGCTGTGGAAAGACGACCATTGCGAGACTCTTAGCGGGGCGAACGGACTTACACTTCGAACCACTGTCGGCCGTATTCTCTGGTGTGGCTGACCTCAAGAAAGTTTTCGCAGCAGCTAAAGATCGCGCGCGAAAGGGGAAGGGGACATTACTCTTCGTCGATGAAATCCATCGGTTTAATCGCGCTCAACAGGATGCTTTTCTGCCAGTGGTGGAAGACGGAACGATTACCCTAGTTGGCGCAACGACAGAGAACCCATCTTTCGAATTAAACGCCGCCCTGCTGTCACGGTGTCAGGTCCTTGTCTTGCATCGCCTTGATGATGCGGCTCTTGAAGAGTTGCTTGCCCGTGCTGAACAAGAGTCCGGGATGGAGCTACCTCTTGATGGGGATGCTCGTGCAGCCTTGCGTGCGATGGCCGACGGCGACGGGCGACACATTTTAGCATTGGCGGAAGAACTTTTTACGCTGAAGACATCTGATCCACTCACGTCTCGCGACTTAGCAGAAACACTGCAGCGCCGAGCACCGGTCTATGACAAAGATCGAGACGGTCACTACAACCTCATAAGCGCGGTTCATAAATCACTGCGCGGGTCGGATCCGGATGCCGCTCTTTATTGGGTTTCTCGGATGATAGATGGGGGAGAGGACCCAATCTATATACTAAGGCGCCTCACTCGCTTCGCTGTCGAAGACATAGGGCTGGCTGACCCGCAAGCAATGACACAGGCGCTTGCCGCATGGGATGCGTATGACCGTCTTGGTTCACCGGAGGGGGATTTAGCTATAGCCCAGCTGGTGCTCTATTTGGGCACGGCGCCTAAGTCCAACGCAGCCTATAAAGCTTTCAGTGGAGCGAAAAAGGCGGCTCAAAAAACCGGATCCTTGATGCCACCAAAACACATTTTGAATGCCCCCACGCAAATGATGAAGGGGCTCGGTTATGGCAAAGACTACGCTTATGATCATAATGAGGCGGATGGCTTTTCTGGTCAAAGTTACTTTCCGGATGATATGCCTCGAGAAACCTATTACGACCCTCCAGAGCGGGGTTTTGAGCGCGAGATCCGGAAGCGTCTAACGTACTGGGATAAATTGCGCCACGAGCGCAATTCGAAGTCAGAGGACAAATAATGAATTGGACAGTTGTTGCAGCGGTTGCTGCTGGCGGAGCGCTTGGGTCAGCCTCCCGGTATGTTGTTACCGTTATGGTTCAACGTACGTTTGGGATTGGTTTTCCGTGGTGGACAATGTCCGTGAACGTCATTGGGTCGTTTGTGATGGGGCTCGCCGTGACGGCAATCGCTTTAAGGTGGTCTGCAGGCCAGACGGTCCAAGCTTTTCTCATGGTTGGTGTGCTTGGAGGGTTTACGACGTTCTCAGCCTTCTCCCTTGATGTGGCGACGCTGATTGAGCGTAATGCTGTGGCGTTGGCTGGCGGCTATGCATTGGGCAGTGTCGTATTCAGTATCGTCGGTCTCTACGCCGGCATCACCTTTGCACGGGCTTTATTAGTATGAGTGGTGTTCAACATAAAACCGTTTCACCAGACGAGGCCGATATTCGGCTGGACCGTTGGTTTAAGCGGCACTTTCCCGCCCTGTCTCATGGGCAGCTCGAGAAAATGCTGCGTAAAGGACAAGTGCGCTTGGATGGCGGACGGGTAAAGGCGAACCATAGGTTAGAGGCCGGGCAGGAACTCAGAATTCCGCCAATGCCAGATTCAGCGACGATTAATCCGAGGCCCGGGCGCACGATGGAGCCTGATGCAAACTTGGTTCGGCAACTCCGCGACAACATCCTCTACAAAGATGACGAGGTGCTCGCGATTAACAAGCCCGCTGGGATTGCCGTCCAGGGCGGAAGTGGTGTGTCCGTTCACATCGACGGTGCTCTTGATGAATTGAAATTCGAAGCCAAGGAGCGCCCGCGCCTTGTTCACCGCCTCGATAAAGATACGGCCGGTGTTCTATTGTTGGGCCGAACAGCGAAGGCCGCAGCGGATCTGACGAAAGCGTTCCGACACCGTGAAACAGAAAAACTCTATTGGGCTATCGTTATCGGGCGTCCGGACGTGGCCGACGGCCAGATAGAGGCAGCTGTGTCAAAGAGCGGTAGTCCGAACGATGAGCGCATGCATATTGATGCAGAGAACGGCAAAGCCGCGATTACAGACTTCAAAGTTATCGCGAGTGCTGCTGGCAAAGTATCCTGGCTTGATCTTCGACCCCGCACGGGGCGCACGCATCAGCTACGGGTTCACTGTGCTGGTATCGATACTCCCATACTTGGTGACGGTAAGTATGGGGGACGCACGGCGTTCTTAGCGGATTTGCCCGGCGCCAAAACACTACACCTGTTTGCGCGTGGTATTAAGTTGCCGCGGCCGGTTGGGCGCCCTCTTGTGGTGCATGCCCACTTGCCGCCGCAAATTGCGGAAACGTTTAAGTACTTTGGCTTTGAGCTTTCAGAAGCTGAAGATCTCGAAGCGTAGTCATAGTGTCAGACCTTTCTCTCGTTATTCTCGATCTAGACGGGACGCTCGTCGATAGCCGTGACGTTATTATCCGGATTATGCGCGTGGCTGCAGAGCGTGCTGGCCTACCCATGCCGACAGACGATGCGACCAGTCGTGTTATAGGTTTGTCGTTAGAGCGCGCGATCCAAGATGTTTTTCCGGGCTCGGATCCAAGTCAACTCGACGCACTCCTAGATGCATACAAAACAGAAGCTTTACGCTTGCGGGCGCATCCGGATGACCCCGAGGCGTTATTCCCGGGTGTGTATCCAACTGTTCAGGGCCTTCGTGACGCAGGTCATATTTTGGGAATTGCCACGGGTAAGGCGAGGCGAGGGGTTTCTCATTTTTGTAGTCGATATGAAATGGAGGGGTGGTTTGACACGGTTCAGACACCCGACACCAATCCGAGTAAACCGCACCCCGGGATGATAGAGTCGGCGCTCTCTGAGACAGGAGCCAGCCCTGAAAGAACCATCATGGTTGGTGACACGGTTTTTGATATAGAAATGGCTAGGAATGCTGGGGTTTTTGGCATAGGTGTGGCCTGGGGAAATCACCCGGTACACGAGCTTGAGCGTGCGGGTGCACACCATATAGTAGAGACAGTGGAAGACCTTCCAAAGGTCATCGCAGGAATTTTAGGCTTAGGGGCTCAGACATGAAGCGTATTGCAGGTATTGCCGGAGGGGTCGTTGTTGTCTTGATCGCCGGAGTTTTCGTTGTTTTGGCGACAATTGATATCAACCAGTACAAGGATGTGATCGAGGAGCAAGCGGCGGCTGCTACAGGTCGATCATTGACGATCGAAGGAGACCTCGAGCTTTCTGTTGGGTTGAGTCCTGCCATAGAACTAAACGGCGTTCGTTTCCAAAATGCGGATTGGGGTTCTCGTCCAGACATGGCGATTATCGAACGTGTTGAAGCCTCGGTTCCTTTGCTGCCCCTCTTGTTTGGGAACATTGAAGTGACGCGCCTTGCTCTCATCAATCCTGATATTTTGTTAGAGAGAAATTCCCAAGGGCAAGCGAACTGGGAATTTGAAAGTGAAGAAACGGTCGCTGATGCAGAAGCGGAAGCAACAGCGCTCGCCGTTTCGGCAATCGAAATTGATGATGCGATCCTCGCATTTAATGATGCGCAAGCTGGAAGCGACGTTTCCGTAAAGCTTGAGCGGCTGCGCGTGAATATTTCTGGCGACCTATTAGCCCCCGATGTTCGACGTGTAGCGCTGGATGATCTCATGGCAACGCTGACATCAGAAGGCGAGGCTACTGAGATTAGTGTTTCTTCTCTAGCGCTCGATGCGGGTGTCGGGTGGAACGGATGTGAGTTTCGATTCTGTTGTCGCTGGTCAAGTGATCGCGGCAGAAGGTCAGGTTGGGCCGCTGGGTCGGCTCGTGACAATGGATGGGGACTTCCCGGCTAAACTTAAGCTGACGCTTGGCACGTTTGAATTTGACACAGATTTGGTTGTTGCACTCTCAGGGGCACGGCCAAAAATTAGTGGCTCTATTTCGTCAGAGACTCTCGACCTTACCCAACTGCCTCCTACAGAAGAGGCGGTAACTGAAAAGCTCTTTCCATCAAGCCCGATCCCAATGGATGCCCTGGCTGCCGCAGACATTGATATCGATGTTGCCATTAACCGTATCGTTCTGGCTCAGGCCTTGGCGATAACAAACGCTAAATCAAAAATGACACTTGAGAATGGTAAACTATCTCAGACGCAGACAGCAGAAATCGCTGGTGGGTCGATCAATTCTGAAGTTCTTTTTGCTGCGCCGGCAGGCACGGTGTCTATTAAAGCGCAAGGCGCAGGTATTTCGTCTGAAGTGATTGCAAAGGATCTTGACGCGACGGACATGATCACAGAAGGGGTCTTGGATTTTGACGTCAATTTAAGCGGACGCGGTAAGAGCGTTGCATCCCTAATGGCGAGTTTGAATGGTGCCGTTGTTGGCGGAATGGGCGAAGCTCGCATTCGCAACGACGCGATCAATCTTGCTGGTGCAGATTTTATCTCACAGTTACTTTCAAAAATTAATCCGATGGCGGCTCAGGAAGAGTTCACGGTGGCTCAATGTGCAGTCGTGAATTTGCAAGTGCAGGATGGTGTGGCGAAGACAGAGAAAGGCATAGCCTTTGTATCAGACCGCATGGAAGTGACGTCGTCAGGCAATATCAATTTAGCTGAAGAAAAATTGAGCCTGAATATCCGTCCAAAGGCAAAGGAAGGCCTAGGCATCGGTATGGGTAAGCTCACCCAAATGATAAAGATCAGCGGGCCGCTATCGAACCCAGGGATTGGTATCGATGCTGCGGGTGCGGTGAAGTCTCTTGGATCGATTGCTGGTGCCTTCGCGACGGGCGGCGAATCGCTTCTTGCTGAAGGGGCTTTAGAGCGCGGCCAGTCTTCCGGAGATACCTGCCAAGATGCACGGACGTGGCACCTTGCCGGAAAGTAGTGAGACTCAAATAAAGCTGCCGACCCAAGAAACACGGCGAAAACGCGTATATAAAACGGTTGCTCTATTGGAAGCGGGGGACGATTTTGGTGTCACGCTAGACGATAGGCATTTGCATACACCGGGCAAATCAAAGCTTGTCACCCCGTCGCGTGCTCTGGGTGAAGCAATCTGTGAAGAGTGGGATAGCCAGGGTGATTTTATTGACCCTGGCACTCTGCCCCTGACGCGGTTGCTCAATACGGCAACGGATCGCGTCGGGCCGGACCCTGCGACCGTGATCTCAGGCTTATTAGGGTATTTTGATACGGACTTACTGTGTTATCGCGCGGCAAAGCCTGCCGACCTTGTCGAGCTACAGTCTTCCGTTTGGCAATCCGTATTGGATTGGCTGAGTGAAGCGCATGACATTAACCTCTCAGTCGGGGCAGGGTTGATGCCACTCACACATGAAGCAGCAGCGCATGGTCGGGCTGAGGCGTTTCTGACGGGCTGTAATGTTACCAAACTAACAGGCGTGCAGGCCGCTGCCGGGCTTACAGCCTCCCTTTCACTTGGCATCGCTCTTGTCGAAGAGAAGCTGTCTGGCGCTGAAGTGGCCGCAGCTGCGACCCTAGATGAGACGTGGCAGATGGAAAAATGGGGAGAGGACCAAGAGGCCCTTGACCGTGTTGCGCTCCTGGCCGCCGATATGCTTGCGGTAGAGCGTTTCCTTAAGTTGAGCGCTTAAAGCCCCCTTAAGTCTCGTCATCTTCAGCCGTCTCACCGTCGTCCTCTTCTTCTATTGCGTGCTTCATAATAATTGGGACGAGGCTGAAGCTGAAGAGGAGCGTGAGGGGCATAACGCCAAAGACCTTGAAGGTCACCCAGGTGTCTGTCGGTACACTCCGCCATACGATTTCATTCAAAATTGCGAGGAAGATAAAGAAGGCGATCCAAGCTCGTGTCATCTTGATCCATCCTTCGTCTGTAATGGCGAAGGCTGAATCCAGCACCATTTTCAGGAAGAGGCGACCAGTCAGAAGCCCAAAGGTGAGAATTACTGCGAACAGCGAATTCACCAGGGTCGGCTTGATCTTAATAAACGTCTCGTCCTGCAGCCAAATCGTGAGGCCGCCGAAGACCATCACAAAAACCGCGGTGACCAGCGGCATTGTCGGAATAGAGCGATTAATGGCGTAAGATATGGCCAGGGATACGGCGGTCGCAGCCATAAAGGCAATTGTTGCGGTGAAGATGCCGAGTTGGGTGTTGGCCAGGAAAAAGACCACCAAAGGTCCTAATTCCAGGCCGAGCTTAAGTAATGGGTTCATGGGCTAGGTGTATACGGACCCAGAGCCCGTGCTGTCTATGAATTCCGCCGATTTTTCCCGCCAAAGGGCATGATTTCTGTCATTTTTTCGTTCCCATAGGGCTTCGGTATGCTATCCCGTATGCCGTCATGGAACCGTAACCAGCCACTTCAGCGCTGGAGAGCGGCAGAGGGGACCCAATGAGCGAAATCGTCCAGAAACTTGAAGAAAAACGTGCAGAAGCCAGAGTCGGTGGCGGCCAACGCCGCATCGATGTCCAGCATGGCAAAGGCAAGCTCACAGCGCGTGAGCGCATCGATGTGTTGTTCGACGAAGGATCCTTTGAAGAATGGGACATGTTTGTTGAGCACAGATGCGTCGATTTCGGCATGGCCGACCAAAAGGTCCCTGGCGATGGCGTCGTAACGGGCTATGGCACCGTAAACGGCCGTCCTGTATTCGTGTACAGCCAGGATTTTACCGTCTTCGGTGGTTCGCTCTCTGAATCCCATGCCAACAAAATTTTAAAGGTGATGGAGAAGGCCGTTCAGGTCGGCGCCCCAATTATTGGACTCAACGATTCCGGTGGTGCTCGTATTCAAGAAGGCGTGGCTTCTCTTGCTGGCTATGCTGATGTGTTCCAGCAAAACGTTATGGCATCAGGTGTTGTACCTCAAATCTCGATGGTCATGGGGCCATGTGCTGGCGGGGCGGTATACTCACCGGCAATCACTGACTTCATCTTCATGGTCAAAGACTCGTCTTATATGTTCGTGACCGGGCCCGATGTCGTCAAAACTGTAACCCATGAGACGGTGACCCAAGAAGAACTTGGTGGCGCCATGACTCACGCGTCAAAATCTGGTGTTGCAGACGGCGTGTTCGAGAACGATGTCGAAGCGTTGCTTCAACTACGGCGACTACTCGACTTCTTGCCTCTGAATAACAAAGAAAAACCACCCGTTATTCCAACGTCAGACCCTGCGACGCGTGAGGACTTCTCTCTCGATACGTTGGTGCCAGACAACGCCAACAAGCCTTACGATATGAAAGAGCTCATTACCAAGATTGTAGATGAAGGCGACTTCTTTGAAGTTGGCGAGCACTTCGCGAAGAATATGATCATTGGGTTCGGTCGCATGGAAGGCCAGCCCGTCGGTATCGTCGCCAATCAGCCCATGGTGTTGGCCGGCTGTCTGGATATTGAGTCGAGCCGCAAGGCAGCGCGATTTGTTCGGTTCTGTGATTGTTTCAGTATTCCAATTCTCACGTTGGTTGATGTGCCTGGCTTCATGCCAGGAACCGACCAAGAGTACGGCGGGATCATCAAGCACGGTGCGAAGCTGCTCTTCGCCTATGCAGAAGCGACAGTTCCAAAGGTGACGGTCATTACCCGTAAAGCCTACGGCGGCGCTTACGATGTGATGAGTTCGAAGCACATCGGTGGCGATGTGAACTTTGCGTGGCCGACGGCTGAAATCGCCGTTATGGGTGCTAAAGGCGCCGTGGAGATTATTTTCCGCCAAGATATTGGTGATTCAAAAAAGATTGCCGCGCGCACCAAGGAATACGAAGACAATTTCGCGAACCCATTCCGAGCAGCCAATCTCGGATTCATTGACGACGTCATTATGCCGCATGGCACCAGACGCCGCGTCTGCAACGCTCTAGCCATGTTGCGCACGAAAGATGTCAAGAATCCGTGGAAAAAACACGGCAATATTCCGCTGTAATTGGCCGCACTAAATAGTCGAAAGACGGGGATACCAAAGCATGTTCGATAAAATTCTCATCGCCAATAGAGGTGAAATTGCCTGCCGCGTGATTAAGACGGCGCGCAAGATGGGTATAAAAACAGTCGCTGTTTATTCGGACGCTGATAAAGAAGCGTTGCACGTTAAAATGGCTGACGAGGCCGTTCGCATCGGCGAGGCGGCCTCAGCGAAAAGTTATCTCAGGGCGGATCGCATCATCCGGGCCTGTAAGAAGACGAAAGCCCAGGCCGTGCATCCTGGCTACGGCTTCTTGTCTGAGAATAAGGATTTCCAGAAGGCTTTGGCTAAAGAAAAAATTGCATTCATCGGCCCGAATGCGTGGGCGATTGAAGCGATGGGTGACAAAATCACCTCTAAGAAGCTCGCAAAGGAATCTGGTGTCTCAACCGTTCCTGGTTTTATGGGCATCATCAAAGACACCGATGAAGCCGTAAAAATTTCTAAGGAAATAGGCTATCCCGTGATGCTGAAAGCCTCAGCCGGCGGTGGTGGTAAGGGGATGCGTGTTGCGTTTAACGACGCAGAAGCACGTGAAGGGTTTGAGCGCGCCACGTCAGAAGCAAAGTCTTCTTTTGGTGACGACCGCATTTTCATTGAGAAGTTTATTGAAGAGCCTCGGCATATCGAGATTCAGGTTCTCGCTGATGGCCATGGCAATTGCATATATGTGGGGGAGCGCGAGTGCTCTATCCAGCGTCGCCATCAAAAAGTAATTGAAGAAGCACCAAGCCCATTTATTGATGAGAAAACCCGCAAAGCCATGGGCAAGCAAGCCGTCAAGCTGGCTAAAGCCGTGGACTACATTTCTGCGGGTACGGTTGAATTCATCGTCGATGCGAAACGCAATTTCTATTTCTTGGAAATGAACACCCGCCTTCAAGTTGAGCATCCTGTCACTGAACTGGTGACCGGGCTCGACCTCGTCGAATGGATGATCCGTGTTGCCGACGGCGAAAAACTGACCGTTAAACAAACAGACATCAAGTTGAATGGATGGGCGATGGAAAGCCGCATTTATGCGGAGGACCCGTACCGTAACTTCCTGCCATCGACGGGGCGTCTGGTTAGCTATCGCACACCTGAAGAAAGTAAGAACGTCCGGGTTGATACGGGTGTGTATGAAGGCGGTGAGATTTCGATGTTTTATGATCCCATGGTTGCCAAACTGTGCACCTGGGGTAAGACACGGAGCCAAGCCATTGCCCATATGCGTACGGCGCTGGACCAATATTACATTCGTGGCATTAGCCACAACATTCCATTTCTTGCATCCGTTATGGGTAAGAAGCGTTTCGTAGATGGCAAACTGACAACCAATTTCATTGCAGAAGAATATCCGGACGGTTTCTCTGATGCTGATTTGCCACCCGATGATCCGATGCCAATGGTAGCGGTTGCGGCCTTAATTCACCGGTCTTACTCGAACCGTGCGGCTCATATTAGTGGGCTCTTGCAGGGTCATGAGAAGGCCGTTTCAAATTCCTGGGTCGTTGATATCGATGGCACGCAACGCGCTGTGGAGATCAGTGATACAGCGGATAGCGGCGTCAGCGGATCTGTGAAGATCGGGCGCAAACGTATTTCCGTGTCTAGCGACTGGACCTTTGGCGAACCGTTTTTTGTTGGAGATGTGGGCGGCAAGACCGTCTGCATCCAAGTGGATCGCGATGGTATTGGGTATCGGTTGTTCCATAACGGAGCTCAAGTAGAAGCCCGTGTGTACACGCCGCGCGAAGCCGAACTTGCACAGCTCATGCCAGTCAAAGTAGCGCCGGACATGTCTAACTTCCTACTGTCACCAATGCCGGGGCTGCTTGTGTCGGTTGAGGTTGTTGAAGGTCAGCAGGTGAAAGCCGGAGAGAACCTCGCCATCGTCGAAGCGATGAAGATGGAGAACGTGCTCAAGGCAGAACGCGATACAGTGGTGAAAAAGATTCCTGAAAAAGCGGGCGCATCATTAGCGGTCGACCAAGTCATTATGGAATTCGAATAATATGGCGCCACGCGGTGATTTGACCACTGTCGGTTTACGTATTTCTGGTCGGGTTCAAGGGGTTTGGTATCGCGGCTGGGCTGTCGAAAAGGCAACAGAGCTCGGTTTGTCGGGATGGGTCCGAAATGTGACCAATGGAACCGTTGAGATATTGATCAATGGTCCTAAAGATAAAGTCGATGGAATGATTGCGTCTTGCAAGTCTGGGCCGCCGTCTGCTCAGGTGGATAGCGTCGACATTACAGTGGTCGATCAACCTGGAAAGGGTGGGGCGTTCCCAACCACGGGGTTCGACCAGCTCGGGACATTCGATCCCTCTGAACTACCAAATATGACCTGACCCGTTTATGGCCTTTGTTTCGGCATAGGCCTATCCTTTCTGCTTCACTGAGCTGAAGGAGTTGGGACATGGGTCAATCAAGTCGCCGTACGATCTTAAAGGCTGGGCTGGCAGCCTCGCTTACAGCCGGGATGCCTGCCTTGGCCCAGGAGGTCAGGCCACCAGCTCTTGCTGGAACACACATCCCAAAACCGTTGACGTTTGATCCTGGTAAGCTTGTCGGGCTTTCTGAGCGCCTAATGACGTCCCATTGGGAAAACAACTATGTCGGGTCGGTCAATGCGCTCAACATGATTGAGGGGCGATTGGCAAAGGCAATACAGGACCCTGATGTTCATCAGCTCGTCTATGCTGGGCTGAAGCGCGAAGAACTCCATCGCACTGGGTCCGTCATCCTGCATGAATTGTACTTTGAAGGCCTCGGCGGCGATGGAAAGCCAGGAGGCGACGTCGTCATGGGGATCACTCAAGCCTTTGGTTCATTCGAAGCCTGGAAGGCCGAATTTATGCGGACGGCCCGTGCACTTGGCGGCGGGTCTGGCTGGGTTATGTTGTCGTACAATCTCCATACCGAGAGCTTGCATACTTATTGGGCGCCAGACCACATGCACAATGCAACGATGGGTGTGCCGTTGCTCACTCTTGATATGTATGAGCACTCGTACCACATGGACTATGGCACCAAGGCCATGCAGTACGTTGATGCCTTCTTCAAGAATATAGACTGGAAAATTGTTGATCAGCGCTATGCGCGCGCTCGGCGTATGGCGGAAATTTAGGCCCTAGGATTCGTCTGGTTCAAATTTCAAGAGGTCGGCCGGCTGGCAGTCTAGTATTTCGCATATCTTTTCCAGCGTTTGGAAGCGCACGCCTTTCACTTTTCCAGTTCTCAGCAAGGACATATTCGCTTCGGTAATGCCAACAGCCTGAACGAGTTCGCGCGCAGTCATGCCACGGTCCGCCAGAACTTTATCGAGGGTAATGCGAATTGGCATAGGGGCTAAAACGTTCTGCTAAACAAAGGACTGGTTTTCTTCTGCCATGGCTGCGGCTTCGCCCATAATCCAGGCGGTGACGAGAACCATAGCACCGGCTAACCCGATCCAAAGCTCTGTACTCCCGAACGTGATCATGAGCGCCCGGTGTCCCGGCGGGAGGTCGATGGATATGGCGAGGGACATTAGTATTCCAGAGACGGGCCGAATTAGAACCATGGCGATAAGGGCGATGGCGACGGCCTTCAAGCGCTTGGCTGCTGAGACCGTAAAGACGGCCCCGCTAGCGTATCCAGAAAAAAGCTGACGTAACTTACTAAGGGCCATGAGGGCCGGTGCCGTGCCAACCAGAATAGCAGCGTAGGCTGCCACTTGAGCTAAGCGCGATAATCCGTCCTCGGGCATGTCCATCTGCGCAAGTTGGGGATGGAACGCCAACAGTTCAGAGAATCCAAAGACGTAAACGGCCAATCCGGCAGGAAGAAGCACCATAAAGATGCCACATGCAGCGGCGATCTTTTTGCTGACGCTCGCGATGCGCGCCAGTCGAGGGGATGGGTCGGTCATATGGGAGGTCCTCATATAATTATTGTCTTACGATAATAATTATCGTAAAACAGAAAGTATGTCGAGGAGATTATTGTCCATGATCTATTTTAAACGATCGTTCGCCCTCTGTGTCTGCAGTCTGATGCTGGGAGCCTGCGCATCGCCTGACCACATTGTTGGGCAAAGCGTCAAAGATTGGTGCAGGCGAGACGTGCACTGTGGACGCCAGAACAGTGATCCGTCCCAGGTGCCGACCGGGAGTTCCCCAAGTCGAGATAATCCTTCCGGTGCCCCACGCTAAAGCGGATGGTCGGGGACGTCTGTAACCGCTCTGTGAAACCCTTGCAGAACGGACCGTAGACGGCTTCGTGCACATCGGCTCTGATACGCTCTGTCAATTTAAGGAGCTGTCCATGGGACCCGATAAGATGCAGACGAGCCGACGCCAAGCCCTAAGCGTAGGCATAGGTGGGTTGGCCGCGGCCAGCGCAGCGAATATTCCTACCGCGCAGGCTGCGATGCCAGACCTCAATGATCCGGCAGATTATCTAACGACCGTGGTTAAGATGCGCGGTTCGACCGATGGCAGTGTCGCGATGGGTTGGATCATGGGGCATCGATACGCCGTGGTGGATGGCAAGGTGACGCCCATGTTTGGTTTGCTCGCCAGTACGTTTTTTACCTACACCAGACTTGATGAGCTGACCTTTGAGATGCGCTCTTTCGAAGTGGCATATTTCACTGATTTGGCGACGGGGAAGCTGCTTGAGAAATGGGAAAACCCTTTTACTGGGGAAGTGGTGGATGTTCCTCAGACGCGCATGGGGCCGAGTATTGTGCCTGTCAAACCGACCGGCTTTGATTTAACGGCAGTCCCAAGAATGAGTGCGATGGATGCCAACCACATGTTCCGTCCTGCCGTCACGATGGGGGATGACATTTGGATTACAGAGGAAATCAAAATAGCGGGCGAGCCGCCGGCCACAGGGCCGTCTCGTTTTCGTTACAACGAGATCACAACCTACAACGCCAAGCTCTCTGATTTGGCGAAGCCTGACCTAGCGACGGTTCCAACGTCTATCCAGTACCAAAGCTTAGTCGGGTTTAGTTCCTGGCAGGGCATGGATGGAATAGACGCCATGAATATGGGCCGCGGGTCTGGTCGTCGGGCCGGACGCATTGAAGATATGCCGCCCTATTACATTGAACTCACAGAGAAGTATCACCCAGACGTATTGAATGATCCAATGTCGGTCCTGCATGGTCCCCGACACGGATAAAAAGAACGAGTTAGATAGAAAGGAATAAGAGATGTTTGAACAAGACCCGATGGTCGGTCGTTTTTCCCGCCGTTCGATGTTAGGTGGGATTGGTGGAGCCGGGCTTATTGCCGCTGGTGGTCCTGCGCTTGGCGCCACGAGTGGCCGCACGTTGGATTTATCTGACGATAAAGACCGTCTGACCGCACTCATCAAAATGCGCGCCTCAATGGACGACCGTATTGTCATGGGTGGGGTGAAGGGCCTGTACTATGGCCTCGTCAACAGTAAGGTCACACCACTATACGGCGTTATGGGCGGTACGTTGGCACGCTATGAACAGCTTGATGAATGGACGTATGCTGGTGTGTCTTTTGAAGTCGCCTACTTTACAGACTGGGAAACAGGTGAGCTTCTAGAAACCTTTGATAATCCCTATACCGGCGAAACAGTCGAAGTGCCTCAAACCCGCATGGGGCCAAGTAAATTACTGCTCAGCCTAGAGGGCCGTCGGTCTCCGTCTGAAAGCCCAAGACTTGCGGGACTGGATATCAGTCACCGGTTCTTACCGGCCCGCAATGAGCGCGGCACCGTGGTGTTGGTGGAAGAAATTGCCGTTGGTACGCCTGACGGTTTTAAGGGCCCATCGTTTCACTACAACGAAGTCACCACATACCGCGCACAGATGGAAGATTTGGCCAATCCTGACGTTATGATCGCCAACGATTCAACACACTTCAATGGCATCGTCAGCTGGCGCCCTTGGTTGAAAATGGGTGATCACCCAGGTCACTTGTTCGGCACGGCCACGGGCGGTCGTTTCGAAACGGTGGACGACTATCCAGAGTACTACCTGGAACTCACTAACAAGCATCACCCGGATGTCTTTGCAGGCCCAGCGGCTATTCTTGCTGGTGAAGAAGACTAGGGCGTCTCAAGCGCGATCAGCAAAGGGTCTAAAATGAAATTGCACGTAGGCTTAGCCGTTGTAGCGGCTGCCGCATCACTCTTCGGCTTGACGTCAGAGGTCAACGCTGAAGATCAACGTGCGCGCGTCTATTCCTATTTGACGCCAACATTTCTGGACCCGGTGCTGAACTCTTTCGAGGCGGCAACTGGGATTAGCGTATCAGCTGAGTATATGACGGCAGGTCAGCTGCTAGATCGCTTGGTTGAGGAACGCGATGATCCGGGTGCAGACGTGGTGTTCACCATGGAAGCCAAGCGCCTGGCGAAGCTCGTCGATGCGGATGTCTTGGCGGCGGTTGAGACTCCCAGACTGACCGAGGCGATACCGGTCCATTATCGTCATCCGGATGGTCTGTGGTTCGGCTTCAGTAAATGGACCCGAACGGTGTTCTTCGCCAAGGACCGCGTCGACCCGGCGAACCTCAAAACGCTCAGCGATTTGACCGACCCGCAATGGAAGGGTCGGGTCTGCGTGCGGACCAGCAACAAGATTTACGTGCAGTCTATGCTTGCAGCGATGATTGAACATGATGGCGAGCAAGCGACGCGGAGCTTCGTGCACGGTCTCGTTGCGAACTTTGCGCGCGAGCCCATTGATCTCGACATTGCTCAAATCAACGGCGTGGCGGACGGCGCCTGCGATATCGCCATCGCCAACAGTTACTATTACGGACGCCTTATGGCTGGCTTTGGCGTGGTCACGAATAAGGCCCTTCTTGATGCCGTCGGTATGCACGTTCTGGATCAAGACGAGCGCGGCGCCCATATGAACATCAGTGCCTTTGCCATGGTCAAAGGAACAACGAACGTCAGTGCTGCGAAACATCTCATGGAGTATGCGACGCGGCCGTCCGTGCAAAGGCTCTATGCGGATGGATCGGTTGACCATCCCATCCTGAGTGATCTGAAACCGCACACCGCGTTGCAGACACTAGGGCCGTTCGTGGAGGACACACTACCGATCCATACGCTCGGCAAGCACTATGCCTTGGCCGAGAAAATCAGCCGTGAAGAAGGCTGGCTCTGGAAGTAGGCGTCTAATCTTCTTCAACCAGCGTGACGCCGAAGATCTTTTCAAAAGATGCGGTCAGCGCCTCATCGACATCTCCCATCGAGGCGTCTTTTCCGAGCGCCTTTAACGATGTCACTCCATGCTGGGATACCCCGCATGGAACGATCCCCGAAAAATGCTCTAAGTCTGGAGCGACATTTAAGGCGGCGCCATGAAACGAAATCCACCGGCGTACGCGAACACCAATCGCGCCGATTTTGTCTTCGCCCGGAATAAGGCTCGTATCTGAGTCACGTTCAACCCAGATGCCAATGCGGTCATCCCGGGTTTCGCCGCGCACGTCGAAATGCGCAAGCGCGTCGATCATCCAGGCTTCAAGGGTCTTGACGTAACAGCGGAGGTCTTGGCCGTACTGGCGAAGATCGAGCAGCACATAAACAACCCGCTGGCCTGGGCCGTGATAGGTGTATTGGCCACCCCGTCCGCTTTTGAACACGGGGAACCTGTTTGGCGACAGCAAATCCGATTCTTGGGCGCTTGTCCCAGCGGTGTAGAGCGGGGGGTGCTCCAGAAGCCAGACAAGCTCGGGTGCGTCTCCGGCATGAATGGCGGCCACGCGGGCTTCCATTTCACGAACGGCATCCTCATAGGGCACTAAACCCGTGCTTCGGCGGAGCTGGATTGTACGAGACTCTGACATAGACCGGTTATAGCCCTGAAAAAGCTCTCCTGCAGCCCAAATACGCACCGTCGGGAGCGCTTTTGCTTAGGCCGGACTTGCGCCCAACGCGGGGTTTTGCTATCCCCCAGCCTCCTCAGGTGGGTCTTAGGACTTACCAAGCTATATGCCCAGATGCGGTCGTGGCGGAATTGGTAGACGCGCAGCGTTGAGGTCGCTGTGGGAGAAATCCCGTGGAGGTTCAAGTCCTCTCGACCGCACCATTTTCATTTTCAGGCTCATAAAGCCCATTTTCAAACCATTTCCTGAGAATAGGCTTGCACAGTAAAGCCGTAAATCCATACCCTTTCAGAATTGCTACGTTTCGTGCTGCAAAGGCAGGCGTTTGAGACGCATATTTCGTGTGGCTAAGGAGAAGGTAATGCGAGCTGTTCTTTTAATTGCCGCGCTATTCGCACTCAGCGCCTGCGGCGGTGGGCGAATGGGGATGGAGGTCCTCACATCCTATACTGACGGACAGGACCCCGCATTGAACGAGCCGACAGAAGCTGTCTATGGCGAGGTCATTTATTCACGCTTTCAGGAATATGTGAATCTCGGGGCCGTCACGACAGAGCTATTCTGGTTAAAGAATGGAATGACATCGATGAACCTGCCTGCGGGAACGAAGCTTATTGGATTACGAGATGCACAGGGGGATGCCTACTGCACAACGACAAAAGAGGTTATCGACGCATTAATCGGCCCAAGGCGGTTCGCCTGTTTCGTAGATCTGAATAACGACGGTGCATTCGAATCCGGCTGGATTTCTGACAATGGTGTAGACCTCTTCGGACCCATGGTTAAATCAATTGGAGTGCCATACCGGAAAAAGCTAATGCCGGTGGTCGAGGGGCGCGACTTCCGTTTTGAACTCATTTACCAAGGCATGACAAACAATACCCTTCGTCTCACCTACCGCGAGTTTATGGGCGACGTCATCTCGCCCGTTATTTCTCAAGATTTGACCTACGGGCTTAGAGAGGCTGGCGATACGGAGGTCCGTTTCCGTGAGGCTCGTATTGCCGTACATGGCGTAACGGACGGTATCTTGCGCTATACAGTCCTAGAGGGCCTCAATTAATAGCTCCGGCCCTATATGTGCGGGGTTCAAGTCGCACTGTCTTATAGCGTAGCGATAGTCGTGACTTTCACGATCCGACCAGGCGTGCATTAACCCCTGCATTTCGGCCCGCTGTTGCGTCATACTCAGCTCAAATGGATACATCTACAAAGGACCATCCGTCATGACACGTTTTCCCCAATCCCCTGTCTCCCTATCGCGCCGTTCGTTGCTCGGTGGTCTCCTCGCTGTTACGGCGGTTACGTCCTTTCCGCTGCGGCAAAGTTATGCGGGTGAAGCCTTGGCCAGCACCGGGGAAAAAATTCTCCTTAGTGATAGTGACCTGATGGACCTGGAGAAAAGCATCAGCGGCCCCGTCATTTTGCCGACGAGCCTGATCTATGATGCGGAGCGGCGGCTGTGGAACCCAGCAATCGATCACCAACCGGCGCTCATCGCAAAATGCAATACGCTGGAGGATATTCAAGCGGCGTTTCAATTTGCCCGTAGCCATAACATCCTAACGGCGATCCGCTGTGGTGGTCACAACTACGATGGCCTCGGCATGGCCGATGGCGGCATGACCATTGATCTCTCGCCATTCAGGGGCGTGGAGGTCGATGAGGCCAACAAGGTCGCCTATGTCAAAGGCGGATCAATCCTGCGCAACTTGGATGAAGCCACCATACCTCTCGGTGTGGTGACGACCGCCGGTGTTGTATCTCACACCGGTGTTGGCGGGCTAGCCACGGGCATCGGGCAGGGGCGTCTGGCCCGGTCATTCGGTTACACCATCGATAACGTGCGTGGCGTCAAGGTGCTCACGCCTGATGGCCGTCACTTGCGGGCCGACGCGAATGAAAACAGCGACCTGTATTGGGGCGTGCGCGGTGGCGGGAGTAACTTCGGCATCGTCACCGAGTTTGAAATACAACTTTATGATTTCGACCCGACCGTCACGTCGATTTCTTATACCTTCCCGGTGTCGAAGGCGGCCGATGTCTATAAGACGCTCTTTGAATTGGGCGAGGTTGTGCCCAACGCGATGTCATTATCCGGTGGCGTTCGCACCAGTGGCAGCGGTGAAACCACATGCTCGCTTGGTGGTAACTATGCCGGGCCTATGGCAGAGGCGCAGAAAATCCTCGCTCCCTATATCAAAAAACTAGGCGATCCCCTGAGAACGCGCATGAACGAAGTGGATTACCTATGGCTGCAAGGCATTGCCGACGGCGACTTGCTGGCCAAGAGTGCGACCTATTACCAATCCGGTTTCTTCAATCACGTCGACGAAAAAATTGCAGAAGAGGTTGCCGACTACGCGACCAAAAACACCTTCCCGGGATCGCAGGTTCAGTTTGGCCATCAGGCCGGAAAAATGTCGACGATGGCCCGCGATGCCACGGCCTTTCCCCACCGCGATACGGTGTTCCAGTTCACGACTGATGTGCATTGGGCCGACCGCAGAGACGGTCCCGCCAATCGGAAATTCGCTGACGACACTTGGGCGGCAATCCGGCCCATGGGTTCAGGCGGATTTTACGTCAACCTCGCCGTTAACCCCAGCGAGGCAGACGTCCGCGAAGCCTACGCGGAAAACTACGACCGCTTGGTTGAGGTGAAGGATAAGTATGACCCGGATAACTTCATGCGCTTGAATGTGAACATCAAACCGACGGGTGCGAGTTAGGGGCTAGGTAGTCCGCCCAGCCCTACAAACACCATACAACAACGTCACATTGACGCGCCGGGACAGGTAGTCGTCTTTGAAATCGATATAGTCGGTTTCATGGAAGAGGTCTGAATCAAAAATCACAACGCGGTTCGCTCGGTGCGGGATGCGGATGCCGTTGGCGCCTTCGGTGTTCAGGAATTCTCTAATCCCGTCGATGCCTGTCGAATTGTTGTACTCTTCGTACTTCCAATCGGCAGGGGGTTTCTTATCCCAAATGATAAGGCCGCCGGTCTCCGGCGAGCGGTTTGCCTCATCGCGGGTGAGCCAGAAGTTGACGTTAACCACCGCGTCGTCCGCATGAACCGGGACACCGGTTAGCGCGCTGTCATATTTAAATCCCCAGGCGTAGGCCAACCGATGGGTTTTTATAACGTCGGGCAAAAGCGCGGCGAGTTCATTCGAGATTTGAAACAGCAGCGGGCAGGCAAAGTTCTCCGGTAGCGTTGAGGCGAGATACCCGCTGGGCCTGTCTTGATGCCATATGGTTGAGTAGGTGCAGTAGTCCCGTAACGCTTGAAGGGCGTCGGACGACAGAAAATTATCAATGACGAGGAACTCTGGGTCCTTGCTCTGATATTTGGCGGTTAAGGCCTCACCATCCAAGTCAGGATTGAGGGCGCCGCCAGCGACCGTTGACCCGGGTTCGAGATGGACACGATTGCGATAGAAAAACGCGAGGGGCTCGAAGTGCTCTGAGTCCTGCGCAACGGACACCGTTGGCGCCGTGCTATCAGACTTAAGCGACACGGCCTTAAACGCGTGGAGGCAGGCGCTGGCATTGGAGTCGAGTTTTTGTTTTTCAGCCAAAGCCGTCATCTGATCGAGGTCGTGTTTAAATCTGAACGTCGGGACCGTTAAGGGCTCACCGTCTGCGGCAACAGCCGGGGGCGAAGCCGCGCCGATTCCTGGAAGTGAAAGAGTGATTTGTCATCATCGCCGAGAGCCATCCAAACGCGCCCAAGATAATCGTGAAGAGCCGGGTCGGTTGGATTGAGCTGCTGGGCGGTTTGTAAGTGGTGCAGGGCATCCTCGAAGCGGCCGAGCGAGAGGCACGTAAAGCCGCAAAACAACCACGCTTTGTAGTGTTGCGGAAAGAGGGTCTTCGCCTGCTCGAACGTTGACAAGGCGGACGTGATGTCGCCTGCGTAAAATTCGCTTTGGCCTTGTTTGATTAAGCTATCTATTGTCATGTTTGCTTTGTGAGTGAGGGTCCACACATGGGGTGAGGTCGCTCCATCCTCCAGCTTTCAGGCCTAATCCAGCATATTGTTTACCAGCACACCGTATAAGAGGCATGCCATGAAATTCACACCAATCCTAGCACTCTCAGTGCTCCTGTTGGTAACCCGACCCCTCAGCGCCGCTGATTTTTCTGTTGTCGAAGCGACGATTCCGGAGATGCAGGCGGCCATGGCGGACGGGCAGGTGACGTCCCGTGACCTGGTTACGCAATACCTCATCCGCATGGGGCTCTACGAAAACGTCATTAACGCCAGCCTCGCCGTTAATGATCAGGCGCTGGCCATTGCCGATGGCCTCGATGCAGAGCGCGCGATAGGCAAGGTGCGTGGACCGCTTCACGGCATTCCCATCGCCATTAAGGACAACATTCACACCACTGACATGCCAACCACAGCCGGTACTTTGGCGCTGGAAGGGTTTGTTCCGCCTTATGACGCGACACTGGTAAAAAACCTGCGCGACGCAGGCGCGGTCATCATCGCCAAAA
>CALSLN010000005.1 GCA_943787205.1 uncultured Rhodospirillaceae bacterium | reverse complement strand
GGACCGTTGAAAGATCGCCCGGCAGCAGAAAAGCTTTGTGAGTCCCTTGCGGCTCAGAACGTGGGGTGTCTCGTTGTCCGTAACGATTAAGGCCGGTGACAGACCTTTAGCGGCTATTTTTGGGTGTTCAGGGCTAGTTCTGACTGAGGCCGAACGGGCGTTCTTTAAGACGAGCGACCCTCTGGGCTTTATTCTGTTCTCCAGAAATATCGACACTCCTGATCAGGTTCGGGCATTGGTGTCAGAGTTTCGGTCCTGCGTCGGCTGGAACGCACCGGTTCTGATCGATCAGGAAGGCGGTCGCGTGCAGCGACTACGTCCGCCACATTGGCGCTCTGCGCCGCCTATGCGGCAGTTCGGTGAACTTTACTATCAAAACCCTCCGCTAGCCGCCAAAGCAGTCCGAGCGAATATGCAGGCAATCGGAGTAGAACTGGCAGACCTAGGGATTGACGTAGATTGCGCGCCTTGTCTCGACGTTCCTGTCCCAGGCGCTCACGATGTCATTGGTAATAGGGCCTTATCAGAAGACCCGGCTGTTGTTTCCTTCTTAGCGAAAGCAGCTTGTGAAGGTCTTATAGATGCCGGCGTCGTGCCGGTTATTAAGCATTTGCCAGGTCATGGCCGGGCAGGCGTTGATAGTCACAAAGAGTTGCCTGTTGTCGATGCGCTTGCGGATGACATCATTTCGGCGGATTTGCCAGCGTTCCAGGCTGTATCTAAGCTTCCGGTGGCCGCGATGACCGCTCACGTTGTTTACACCGCTTTTGACCCAGACCAAACGGCCACACTGTCGCAATCAGTCATACAGGACGTGATCCGAACCCGTATCGGGTTTGAGGGTCTCTTAATGAGCGACGATTTGGGCATGAAGGCTCTGAATGGGTCTTTTCAGGACCTAGCGGCTAGGTGTCTGGATGCAGGATGCGATATAGCCCTTCATTGCAGCGGAGAATTGGATGAAATGGAACAAGTCGCCGCAGGGTGTTCCGTTCTTTCGGACCATGCATACCAGGCTATGGAAATGATAGATCAATATCGTGGCCAGCCGAGAGTGGAGATTGACCTTGAGTCAGTATCCTTTGAAGTGGCTTCCCTTCTTGATCCAGCGGTCTGACCGAAATCATGCTCTACACCGCATCCACTTGGATCATTCCCGCTCTGTTGGCGATTACGCTGCATGAAGCTGCGCACGGCTACGCAGCCATGTATTTTGGGGACCCGACGGCAAAGGAGCAGGGACGTGTCTCTCTGAACCCGTTTAAGCATGTAGACCCCGTCGGGACCTTCATCCTGCCAGCAATCCTTATATTGACCCGCTCTCCGTTCGTTTTTGGTTGGGCTAAGCCTGTTCCCGTTAACTTTGGCCGCCTCAGGAACCCGAGGCGCGATATGGTATGGGTGGCTGCCGCTGGACCCGCCGTGAATTTATTTCTGGCGCTTCTATCGGCTCGGTTGATTTATATCGTTCCAGAGCTGTCAGGTAGCACCGCCGAATGGACATTCGATACACTAAGAAACAGCTTATTTCTCAATGCTATACTCTTTGTTTTTAATCTAATTCCTTTGCCGCCACTTGATGGGGGAAGGATTGCAGTTGGGCTTCTTCCGATTGAGCTCGCAGGACGCTTGGCGCGGCTTGAAAAATACGGCATGTTCCTGATTATCGGCATCCTTATTGGTCTGCCCTGGTTAGGGTCTCTGATCGATGTGCCGATCCGGCCCTTCGCTTGGGTGATCTTGCCTGTTGTCGATGCCGTGATCACTGCAATCGCCTATCTGGCCGGACTGATCTAAGGGAGATCGCCCAAATCATGGACGAACGTCCACCATTTCAAGAAGACGAACCGGAAGAGCGGGTCGAAGACGGCGCAGTTTCGTCTGACCTTGTTCTCAATCTCGGCGGATTTGAAGGGCCCATTGATGTCCTTCTGACTCTGGCCCGAGACCAGAAGGTCGATCTGATCCATATCTCGATCTTAGACCTTGCTGAACAATACCTGGTCTTCGTTGAGGCTGCGCGCGCTCAATTCCTCGAACTAGCCGCCGATTATTTGGTTATGGCTGCTTGGCTGGCTTATCTAAAATCCAAGCTCCTGTTGCCGCGAGAAGACGAGTTAGAACCGTCTGCGTTGGAAATGGCCGATGCGCTGAAGTGGCAGTTGCTGCGCCTGGAATCTATGCAAAAGGCCGGTAAAGAGCTGATGGAATTGCCGCGTAAGGGGCAAAATTTCTTTACGCGGGGCGACCCGGAGGGGCTACCGACGTCGTACACGTCTGTCTACGATATTTCGCTCTATGACTTGCTGAGAGGCTATGCTCGGTCACGTCAGGAAGGTGCGCCAACGGCTCTTGAAATTGAGCCGATCGACCTGTACTCCATCGACGACGCAATTGAGCGTTTAAGGGAATTTCTCCCCAACGTCCCCGATTGGACCACACTGAACTCGTTCCTGCCGAAGGGCCAACTATCACCCTTTAAACGCCGGTCTGCGATCAGTACGACCTTGCTCGCCATTCTTGAGTTGGTGCGGCAGGGCAAGGCGGATATTCGGCAGGATGGCGGCGCTTTTTCCCCAATTTATTTAAAGCCGGCAAACCGGCCTGAGTCTGTGGAGTCTTCATGACTGTTTCTGATGGTGTGGCAGAACCTAGCGTTGCCGAGCTCGAACCTGAGACGGACGATGCTGCTGAAATCGAGGAAGTCCTTGAGGTCGAAGAGGCTGCCGAAGCTCTTGAATCTCAGGATGGTGATGAAGTTGCGAACGATGATGAGGCTGAAGCCCCATCCTATGATGAGAACGTGCGTCTCGTTGAGGCCCTCATTTTTGCGTCTGCCACTCCAGTAACGGACCGGATGATATCTGAGCGGTTGGGCGAGGGCATCAACATCAATGAGTTGTTGGGCCGCGTGAAGGAATTGTACACGGGCCGAGGCGTGGAACTCACCCGTGCTGGGAACAGATGGTTCTTCCGCACTGCGCCAGATCTGGGCGACCGCCTAAAACTCGAGAAGATGGTTCCGAGAAAGCTGTCTAGAGCAGGAACCGAGACCCTCGCAATTATTGCTTACCACCAGCCTGTCACCCGCGCTGAAATAGAAGAAATTCGAGGCGTTGTGATTAGTAGGGGCACCATCGACATCTTGCTCGAAGAGGGCTGGATTAGACCACGGGGCCGTCGTCACACACCGGGTCGCCCAATGACCTGGGGCACGTCTGATGCTTTTCTGGACCATTTTGGTTTGGAATCGCTTAATGATCTTCCAGGTATTGAAGAGTTAAAAGCCACCGGGTTGTTGGACAGCCGACAGGGGTTAGCGGCTTACAACGCTCGTGCAGAACAAGGCGAGACCCTCCTATTCGATACTGATGAGTCAGATGAGGCCCTTGAACCGCTTGATGGCGGTGACGATCAGGCTATAGACGACACCTCATTGGACTCTTCGGAGCCAACGGCGGAAGAGGGCGAGACTGCCGCCACGGATGAAACCGTGGACGAAAACCAGTCTGAAGAAGAGTCAGACGCAGATATTGTTGATGAAGTCTCTGGTGCTGACGATGCTGAAACATCCGAGAGCGATGAGCCAGATGATGAACCTGAGGACGGCGAGAACGACGACGAGGATAGTGAAAAACACTGACTCGGTTAGTTTATTAGCCGGTTATCCCGTCCGCTTTCGCTTGCGATCAGGCGTTTTGAGCCCTAAGTACTGGCTGTAATAGAGCTTCG
This sequence comes from uncultured Rhodospirillaceae bacterium, assembly GCA_943787205.1. GTDB lineage: Bacteria > Pseudomonadota > Alphaproteobacteria > Rhodospirillales > Rhodospirillaceae > WLXB01. The sequence goes on along the minus strand of CALSLN010000005.1, from coordinate 125,551 downwards.
TTCTGGGTGGCATTGCAGCAAACCGCTGTTTCTGCGATGATCAGTCCATAAATTGCACAAAAAAGCATGGAGAATCAAAGACATGGGAACGCTTAGTATCTGGCATTGGGTTATCGTCCTAGCCGTCGTTCTGTTGTTGTTCGGCAAAGGCAAGATTCCTGCGCTGATGGGTGATGTCGCCAAGGGTGTCAAAGCTTTCAAATCTGGCCTGAAGGAAGATGTGTCTGAAACGGCCGAAGGGGCGAAGGCTCTCGAAGACGATGAGGCCGGCGATACCACCATGGCCAAGGAAAAAGACGAAGCGTCGTCGCGCGCCTAAATCCGGGACATTTGTTGTGACCAGTTGTCCTGGTCTCAGATTTTAAGGCGTAAAGTAGGAACACCCTCTTCGATATGAGCTGGTGGGAAATCTCCATTGTTGGGCTGATGATGATCCTTGTGCTTGGGCCCAAGGAGCTTCCTCATGCTATGAGAACGATTGCGCGGTTCATGCGCAAGGCGCGTCGGCTTGCGTCTGAGTTTCAGGGACATATGGACGACCTGGTTCGGGAAGCTGATTTAGATGACGTCCGGAAAACCGTTACGTCTATCAAAAACCAGGATATGGGTGCGGTTATCGGACAAGCCGTCGATCCAACCGGTGACCTGACACGGGAGATTGACACAACATTGGCTGATGCCCGCGAGCAAGTTGCCGAGATCAAAGCGGAGGCGGGGCCAACGCCATCGGCTGCGCCCGCGAGCACTCCTCCGGCGGAGCCTAAAGTTGATGCGCCTAAAGCTGAAGCGCCGAAGGTAGAGTCTAGTTCAGACGCAACACCAGTAGACGGTAAAGCCTAGTCAATATGGCCGAAGATCCAGATTCCCATACAATGCCACTGCTCGATCATTTGATGGAGCTCAGAACGCGTTTGGTATGGATTCTCTTAGGTTTCTTCTGTGCCTTCTTTGCCTGCTTCTATATGGCGCAACCAATCTACGACTTCCTTGTACGGCCGTTAGCGAAGATCATGTTGGAGGTCGGCGGCACTAACCGCATGATCTACACCGCTTTGACGGAGGCTTTTTTCACGCAGATTAAAGTCGGCATCTTCGCTGCAGCATTTCTCAGTTTTCCAATTATCGCGAGCCAGCTTTGGCTATTCATCGCGCCCGGCTTGTATACGCATGAGAAAGGCGCATTGGCACCGTTTTTGGTAGCAAGCCCGGTCTTGTTTTTGGCGCGGTGCCTCCTTCGTCTATTACTTCATCATGCCGATGGCGTGGCGCTTTTTGCTCCAGTTCCAAACTGGCGGCGGCGAGGGGGTCCTGCCAATTGAGCTCGAAGCTCGGGTTGGCGAATACCTAAGCCTTGTGATGAAACTGATCATGGCGTTCGGGATTAGTTTTCAGATGCCGGTATTGCTAGTGCTTTTGGCGCGCGTTGGCATTGTCTCGGCGGATGGATTAGCCGAGAAGAGAAAATACGCCATTGTGGCCGTGTTCGTTTTCGCGGCCGTTGTGACTCCGCCAGATGTGATTAGCCAGATTGGCTTAGCCATTCCAATGATGATCCTCTACGAAATCAGCATATATGCGTGCCGCATCATCGAGCGCAAGCGTGAAGAGGCCTGGGCGGCTGACGCTGAAGCCGATGATTTCGAAGATACGGACTTCAATGAATCCTAAGGTGTTGGCACCGTGAAGCCGGTGGACGCTAAGGCCTCGGTTCCGTATAAACCGCTGAACAGATAAATTTCTTAGCCTGGCCAACCTTCCAATGCATGACCTTAAGTGGATTAGAGATAACCCTGACGCCTTTGACGCTGGATTAAAGCGCCGTGGCCTTGAAGGTCTCGCGGAGTCAGTGCTTGAGCTGGATGTCCAAAATCGCGGCGTTTTTAACCAAACTTCAAACGCTTCAGGCTGATCGCAACGAGACGTCGAAGAAAATCGGACAGGTTAAGAAGGAAGGCGGGGACGCCACCGACCTGATGGCTAAAGTGTCGGCTATGAAAGACGAGATGGCTGCGCTCGAAGATGAACAGCGCTCGACCTCAGATCAGATTAAAACGCGTTTGTTGAGTATTCCAAACCTCCCTCATGCCGATGTTCCGGACGGCGCATCAGAAGATGACAACGTCGAACTTCGACGGGTTGGGGAACCACATGCGCGCAACTACGACGTCAAAGACCACATTGCTCTAGGTGAGTCTCTTGGTGGCATGAAATTTGATGCGGCGGCTAACATGTCTGGCGCGCGTTTCACTGTCTTAATTGGACCGCTTGCGAGACTGGAACGTGCAATCGCTCAGTTCATGCTCGACACGCATACCCAAGAGAACGGCTATACTGAGGTCAATCCGCCTGTTTTGGTCAAGGACAACGCATTATTGGGTACCGGCCAACTGCCCAAATTTGCAGACGATCTTTATAAAACCCAAGATGATCTGTGGCTCATTCCGACGGCCGAGGTCTCTCTGACTAATCTGGTCGCAGACACCATTTTGAATGCCTCTGATTTACCGCTCCGGTTTACAGCGTTTACGCCCTGTTTTCGGCGTGAAGCGGGTGCAGCGGGCAAAGATACGCGCGGCATGATCCGTCAGCATCAATTCGAGAAAGTCGAAATGGTTTCAATTGTTGAACCAGATCAGTCCGCTGAAGAACTGGATCGCATGACGGCTTGTGCCGAGGGCATTCTCCAAAAATTAGATCTGCCCTACCGTGTCATGGCGCTATCGACAGGCGATATGGGATTTGGGGCCAACCGGACATACGACCTCGAGGTTTGGCTGCCTGGCCAAGACACCTATCGGGAAATATCCAGCTGTTCCAACTGCCAAGACTTCCAGGCTCTGCGCATGGGCGCTCGGTATAAGCCTGAGGCAGGGGCGAAGGGCACTAAGCCAGTTCATACACTCAACGGATCAGGCCTCGCTGTCGGCCGGACTCTAGTGGCTATTCTAGAAAATTATCAGCAGGCCGATGGTAGCGTCACCATCCCTGATGCGCTTAAGCCCTACATGGGAGGGATTGAGGTCATCTCTCCCGCCGAGAAGTAGGCTCGCCTATGTTTGCGCCCGTTGACGACTTGTCCGGCTGTCGCATCCTTCTCTCCAACGATGACGGTATCAATGCCCCTGGACTTGCCGTGCTCGAGAAGATTGCGCGGACGCTATCCGATGACGTTTGGGTCGTGGCGCCGGCCCATGAGCAAAGCGGGGCGGGGCATTCTCTGACGCTTCACCATCCTCTCCGTCCCACCCAATTGGGCGAGAAACGATATATGGTTGATGGCACGCCGACCGACTGTGTGTTGGTTGCAGGGCAGCACATCATGGCTGACGCGCCTCCTGACCTTGTCTTGTCTGGTATCAACATGGGCGCCAACCTGGGTGAAGATGTTCACTACTCGGGAACAGTCGCAGCCGCTCTCGAAGCAACGCTGCAGAACATGCCGGCCATCGCTTTAAGCCAGGTGATGACTAAAGCCCCTCAATGGGACACAGCTGAGCATTATGGCCCGGACTTAATTCGTTCAATCTGCAAGGCAGGTTGGAGTCGTAACACACTGATTAATATTAATTTTCCAGAATTACCGGTGGCCGACGTTAACGGCGTAAAATTGGCGCGGCAGGGCAAGCACAAGATCGGTGATGATCTTATTCTGCGCGAGGACCCGCGCGGCAAACCGTACATCTGGATTGGTGCTGCAGTCACGAGCGAGAGCAATGATGAAGGTACGGATCTCAACGCCACTGCTGCCGGATATATCTCCGTTACACCGCTGTGCGTGGATTTAACGGATCGTGAGACCATGTCTGCTCTTAGGGAGGTCCTAGAGTGACTCTGGACACTCGTCGGATCAGACTGATCATGGATCTCAGAAATTCTGGGGTTACGGATACAGCTGTGTTGTCTGCCATGGAGCGTATCCCTCGGGAGAGTTTTGTCGAAGAATCCTTCTTGGACCAGGCCTGGGCCAATCGTGCACTGCCGATTTCATGCGGCCAAACAATCAGCCAGCCTCTCGTTGTGGGACTCATGACCCAAGCTTTGGCATTAACGGATCGCATGAGGGTTTTAGAAATCGGCACGGGTTCTGGATATCAAGCGGCGATCCTGTCCCGGCTATGCCGCAGATTATATACGATTGAGCGCCATCGTGATCTTCTGGCCGTTGCAGAATCCCGTTTCACCGAGATGTCTTTGCACAATATCACGACCCAGGCGGGGGACGGATGGAAAGGGTGGCCTAGACAGGCACCTTTCGATCGAATTTTGGTGACAGCTGCAGCGCCGGTTGTTCCGCAAGAACTCGTCGCCCAGCTCTCTGATGATGGCGGAATATTGGTTTTGCCAGTTGGTGAGGCTTCATCAGCGGATCAGATGGTCGTAAGAGTGACGAAGTTAGGTGATAAATTGAGCTCGGAGCAGCTATTTCCGGTTCGTTTTGTGCCCCTGGTTGAAGGTGTTGCAGAAGACAGTGCTTCCTAAGTCATGCGCCCCAAACCCCGATTATGTTGCGGAAATGGCCCTTGGTTCGTATCGTTCGGGCCTATGATCGCTAGCACCATCAAACGCTTGTCCTGTATTGCACTGATCGTGGTGCTGTCAGCCTGTGCACCGAAATGGGAGCGGTCGCCTGGCTACCGTGGTGGCCTGATGTCTGGGCTAAATACGCCGGCAACCGTAACGGTACGCAAGGGTGACAGCGTCTATCTGATTGCCCGCCGGTATGGCGTGCCAATGAAGGCGATCATCGAAACCAATAGGCTTGATCCGCCATATGTTCTTTATCCGGGCCAAGTCTTAAAGCTCGTAGATTCTGTCGTGCATGTCGTTCAGCGCGGCGATAGCTTGTATGCGATCTCCCGGCGCTATGGGGTGGATATGAGGGCGATTGCGCAGAAAAACGCATTACCGCCGCCCTATACGATCTATCCAGGACAAAAATTAAGGTTGCCTGGGGCCTATGCATCTCCGGCGAACGTGCGAACGGCGACCCGATCTCCCAATACGGCGCAGCAACCAAGCCGTGGACCTTCGAGCACTGCGCCGACCAAGTCTATTCCTCCTCCAATAGCGCCGCCTGCGCCTCCAGCTCGGGCCGGAAGCCGCTTCGTTTGGCCGGTTGAGGGCAAAATCTTGGCTCAGTATGGACCGTCTGGAAAAGGTCTCCACAATGACGGCATTAATATCGCAGTTAAGACGGGGACGTCTGTCAGGGCTGCTGAGAACGGCGTCGTGGCGTATTCAGGCAATGAACTCCAAGGCTTCGGCAACCTTCTTCTGGTTAAGCATGCCGATGGCTGGATGACGGCCTATGCTCACAATGACTCTCTGCTTGTTAAACGGGGAGAGCAGGTCAAGCGCGGACAAGTGATTTCTAAGGCCGGACGTTCCGGCAACGTAAACTCTTCTCAGCTGCACTTTGAACTAAGGCGTGGAACAAAGGCTGTTGATCCCCTTAAGTACCTAGCATCTCAGCGAAGCTGACGCGTTCGTCCTTCAGTCGGCTGCCCATGCTTTTACCTGACTCAGCGTTGTTTTAGTGCCAGAGTTCTCACCTGAGAATTGCCTTGGGGAGACGCGCGATGGCTGATCAAACGAAAAATCTCATCTTGAACCCGACATTAAGCAAACGAGCCTTTTTGGCTGGTACGGCGGCCACTGCGGCACTTAGCGCTCAATCTTTCGGTATTCGAAAGGCCATGGCCCAGAACGCAGAATGGGATCTGATCGTTGTTGGCGGCGGAACCGCCGGTATGCCAGCCGCCTTATTTGCAGCTGAACGTGGTGCTCGGGTTTTAATCGTCGACGCTGCGCCGCAGCTTGGCGGAACGATGGATCGCTCGACTGGTCAAGTGGCTGCCGCGGGTACGGTTTGGCAGAAAGAGCAAGGCATCGAAGATTCCGCTGATGCGCACTATGACGACGTTATGCGGATCAATCGGAACACATCTGATCCCGTCCTTACGCGGCTCTTAGTCGACAATGCTGCGGATACTCTAAACTGGTTTGCTGCCCGCGGATTTACACCCATGGATAATCATCCTGTTTTGGGGGGCGGCCATGAACCCTTCACGACGCGGCGCTATCAATGGAGCAAAGATGGCGCCAGGGCCTTCCAGAACATCATGGATCCCATGATTGAAAAGGCCCAGGCGGACGGTCGCATTAAAGTGCTCCTCAGCTCGGGGGCGGTTGACCTAGTTCAGGATGACGCCGGTGCTGTACGCGGGGTTGTCACAGAGAATGACTCTGGAGAGCGCATGGACTTCCGCAGCAAGTTCGTTCTTCTGGCCAGTGGTGGCTGCATGTCGAACCCACGGATGTTTGAAGACCTACATGGCGTTCCGTTGTTCTGCGACGTGGCTTATCCGTACAGCCAAGGGCAGGGGATTACCTTGGGGCTTGGCGCTGGTGGTTACGTCAGAGGGGGCGATAAGTACGCCACTTTGTTTGGCACCATCCTAGAAAGTGACTTTTTTCCAGCGCCGTCGATCGGGAGCCCGTCCTTGACGCCCCAACGCCGTCCGCCATGGGAAGTCTTTGTGAACGTTCATGGCAAACGCTTTGTTCGCGAAGATCACCCCAGCGTCGCGCACCGTGAGTATACCCTCGGTAAGCAGCCTGGGATGAGACATTGGGCGATTTTTGATCAGGAAATCCTCGACACAGCACCGCCTCTTATTCGTCGCTGGTCGCGCGAAAAGCTAGATGATGCCTTCATCGACCACCCCATGTTCGCGAAAGCCGAAACCCTTGGTGAGCTTGGGGTTAAGGCTGGTATCAACCCGTATAACCTTGAACGAGAAATCAAAGGCTATAACGATGGCATTCTGTACGATCGGCCAGATGCGATGGGCCGTGAACATCGACCACTTGCTCTCTCAAAGGGGCCGTTTTACGCCGTTCGTATGCAGGGATGGAATGTGATGTCTTACGCTGGGTTGGGTGTGGATGGTCAATTACGAGTGACCAGAAGTGACGGAACGCCTATTCCAAACCTTTATGCAGTTGGAGAAGTGACTGGGAATGCGACTACGTCGGGCAATGCTCTGACGAATGGTATGGGTGTTACGCCAGCTCTGACCTTCGGGCGCCTACTCGGTCAGAAGATGATTCCGTTTACCGTTTAGAGTTAGCTGGATAGGTCGATTTTAACGCCCTGCTCTCCAGCAATCTGCTGAATAAACTGCCAGGCGACGCGGCCTGATCTTGAACCACGGGTGACGGTCCATTCTTTGGCCCGCGCCTGCAATTCATGGGCGTCTACGGTTATGCCGAGAGATGCGGCATAGCCGTTTACAATCTCAAAATAAGTCTCTTGATCCAGGTGGTGGAAGCCAAGCCAAAGGCCAAATCGGTCAGACAGAGAGACTTTTTCCTCTACGGCTTCGCCGCGATGAATGGCAACAGACGTCTCATTTTCAATCATGTCTCGAGCCATCATATGGCGCCTGTTCGAGGTGGCATAGAAAACGACGTTTTCAGGCCGGCCTTCTAATCCACCTTCTAGAACCGCTTTTAGGGCTTTATAGCCGTCATCCATGCCCTCGAAGGTGAGATCGTCACAGAAGACAATGCAGCGCCGGTCTTGATCACGAAGAATGCCCAGAAGGCTTGGAAGAGTAGGGATATCCTCGCGATGGATCTCCACAAGGACAAGCAATTCCTGTTTAGATTGCTGGCTATTTAACTCTGCATGAACCGCTTTGACGAGGGAGCTTTTGCCGGTGCCACGGGCTCCCCAGAGCAAGGCATTATTTGAGGGAAGGCCTAGCGCGTGATTCCGCGTATTCGCGAGCAGGGTCTCGGCTTGCCGGTCAATGCCTTTTAGCAGGCTGAACGGTACTCGATTGACCTTAGGGACTGATTTGAGAACGCTGCTATCTGGCTCCCAGACGAAGGCCTCGGCCGCTTTTAGCCCGTTTTGAGCAGGCGGCGCGGGGGCCAAGCGGTCTAGAGCATCGGCAATACGGGAGATTTGTGCCGCTAGGTCTTCATTCAAATTGCTACTTGCCACGGATATAGACCCTAACCTCTTGATTCTTTGGGGAACGCTACCAAATCAAAACCAGGTCGCAAGGGCTGAAGATCATTTGCATCCCTCATTGGCCTGGGTATAGTCCGCCCAATTCTAGCCTAACCAGGGGATTCCTGAATGTTTATTGCGCCAGCCTATGCACAGGGCGCCGGAGCAGCCGGTGCCGGAAGCGCGTTTTCCGCGTTTATTCCGATTATTCTAATTTTTGTCGTGTTCTATTTCCTTCTCATTCGCCCTCAGCAAAAGCGAATGAAAGACCACCAGGCCATGCTTAATTCCATTCGTCGAGGCGATAAAGTCGTCACTAATGGCGGTATTATTGGCACCGTCACTAAGGTGATCGAAGAAGAGCGTGAATTGCAGGTCGAGATTGCCGAGAATGTTCGTATTCGGGTTAAGCAAGACATGCTGTCCAGTGTTCTAAGCAAGACGGAACCAGCGCCTGCGAATGATTCAAAGAGCGACGACAAAAAATAAGTGACCAACGAATGTAAAGGTCAGGGGTATAGCCTCCGTTAGGGCAAACACCTCTGAATGCTGCCATGCTAGATTTCGGCCGCGGGAAAATTATCTCGGTACTTCTAATCGTTCTGTTCGGCGCCTTTTTTGCGGTGCCCAACGTCTTGCCTCCAGAGACCAAGGACGAGCTGCCGAGCTGGTGGCAGCCAGTTAATTTAGGGTTGGACCTACGCGGTGGGTCTTATCTTCTTATGGAAGTCGGGACGGACGCGGTTCGTCTAGAGCAGTTTACGGACCTTCAAGAAAGCACGCGGCAAGCATTGAGAGATGCCAAGATCGGCTATCGTAACTTGGCCGTTCGCGGCGACGCCGTAACCGTAGCCTTGCCTGACCCATCCCAAATAGGTGATGCAAGGCGTGCTATTGCTGGTGTTGCTACGGATGCTTCTTTTGAGAATCAAGAAGGCGGACGCCTGAGGATTACACTCTCTGATCAGGTTATGTTTGACCGTCAGCTTGCGGCTGTTACGCAGTCCATTGAAATTGTCCGCCGCCGTGTCGACGAGTTCGGAACCTCTGAGGCTAGTATTCAGCGCCAGGGTGCAGATCGAATTATAATCGAGTTGCCTGGCATTGATGACCCGCAGCGCGTTGTTGACCTGATTGGCCGGACGGCAAAGTTGAATTTTCACCTTTTAGCGCCTGGGTATGCTGGTCCGGTTTCTAATACCCGGGATATTCCAGCTGGCTCAATGCTTGTTCCAGCAGCAGATGGAATGGGTGGTAGCTATGTCGTTCAGCGCCGTGTGTCAGTCCCAGGTGAAATGCTTGTTGATTCACAACCGAGCTTCCAAGAGGGCCAACCTGTCGTCTCGTTTAGGTTCAATACGCAGGGAGGTCGGCGCTTTGGAGCGATAACCGCTGCGAGCGTTGGCCAGAACCTGGCAATCGTTTTGGATGGGCAAGTCATCAGTGCCCCGCGCATTCAGTCAGCAATTACCGGTGGCAGCGGCATTATCACCGGCCAGTTTACGGTACAGGGCGTGCAGGACCTCGCTTTGCTCCTGCGCGCGGGTGCTCTGCCTGCGCCGTTGACGATATTGGAGGAACGCAGTGTCGGGCCTGGTCTCGGAGCTGACTCTATTGAGGCTGGCGAATTCGCGAGTGTTCTGGGGTTGATACTCGTGGCCATATTCATGGGCATGACCTACGGCTTGTTCGGAGTTTTCTCCGTCGTCGCACTTATCGTGAACCTATTGCTCATCTTGGGTGCGTTGAGCGTTATCGGTGCGACGCTCACGTTGCCAGGTATTGCGGGCATTGTGCTGACAGTTGGCATGGCTGTCGATGCGAACGTGCTGATCTATGAACGCATGCGCGAGGAAGTTAAAGCGGGCAGGACTCTATTCAATGCCCTTGATTCTGGTTTTAAGCAGGCGTTTAAAACGATCATCGATTCCAACTTAACGACGCTGATCGCCGCTCTTCTTTTATTCTGGTTTGGTAGCGGTCCTGTAAAAGGTTTCGCAGTTACACTTGGTTTCGGCATTCTATCAACGTTGTTTACAGCCACGATGGTATCGCGACTGATTGTCGTGACGTGGGTGCGTCGCTCTAAGCCAGAGCGGCTACCGCTTGTGCCAAACAAGGATAAGCCGAGTGGTCTTTTGCCATTTATTATGTCGATGCCGCAGGAGTTTAAATTGGACTTCATCGGTAGCAAGCGGAACGTCGCCGCGGTCATTCGCAGCCGTGCTCATTGCTGCGTCAATAGGGTCGCTTGCAGTGCAACAGCCTAAATTTCGGTATCGACTTCGCTGGCGGAATTCTCATGGAGGTGCGGGCGGAACAAGCCAGTCGAAGTGAGTGTCAGTGCGTGCATCAGGTGGGTGGCCTCGGACTCGGCGACGTATCGATCACGACGTTTGGCGAAGAAGGCCGCGACCTGCTAATTCGGATACAGCGAGCAAGAGGGTGACGATGAGGCCCAGGCAACGGCGTTAACGATGGTGCGCGAGACGCTCGGGGAAAGTCATATGAATACCGCCGGACTGAACTGGTCGGCCCTAAGGTTGGGCAGGAGCTGATCGTTGGATGGAGCGCTGGCGGTCGGCTTTGGCGCTGCTGGCGATCTGCGTCTACATCTGGTTCCGGTTTGAGTGGCAGTTTGCTGCTAGGTGCGACGCTGGCGCTAACCCATGACGTGATCGCGACGCATCGGACTGTTCTCGATTTTCCAGATTGGAATTCAACCTCACAACGGTCGCGGCCGTGCTGACGATTGCGGGGTATTCGATCAACGATACGGTTGTGGCGTATGACCGCGTGCGCGAGCAGCTTGCGGAAATACAAGAAGCTTGCCGTTGCCAGAACTGGTGAACTATGGCAGTCAACATAGGGTTCTGTCGCGGACCTTGTTGACCAGTTTCACGACGCTGCTTGCGGTAACCGCACTGTCTGATCTTTGGTGGCGAGGTGCTGCGAGGCTTTAGTATCGCGCTGATGTGGGGCGTTGTGGTCATCGGCACGTATTCGTCAATCTATGTTGCGATGCCGGTGCTGATCTACTTCGACCTTCGACACGAAGACCTCGAAGGCGGCGCGGCACCGAACTTGGCCCAGGTGCCAGAGGCGCGAGCGGACCTAACCCGTTCAAGCGCGTAGGTGCTAAGGCAATGGACTTAACCCGGATCGCGCCGACTGACCGGCAGCACATCCAGAAGTATACGACGTGGCGGATTCACCGTGTCCGGCGTGGCGTATCGCGGGCCCAGTCCTTGGTGTTCCCACAAGCATCTCAGTCCTGGGACGTGGAAAGCCGATGCTGCCAGACAGGCTTCTGCGAAGTAGATGTCTGCGAAGCGATCATTGATAGAGCGTCGGGCGAGATAGGACCTGTGTCTCCTGGGTTGCGGCAACGCGCATGACCCGGGTTGAGTGCCCTGTGATCCGCCAAAGGCATCTGCAGCGACGCTGGTGTTAGTGTATCGAGCCGATGGACACGGGCGCGGCGTGCCGGACGTTCAACGTATTGCTCGCCGAAGGGCAGGGCGGTCATGGCGGCGTTGCTGCCGCCTAGCGCACCGGCTTAGTCGTGCAGACAAAAAAAGGGACCGGCGAAGCCGGCCCCTTTGTCGAATGAGTTTAAGTGGTAGTTGAACTTAGACGAAGTTCTGCTGCGCAACCATGCAAAAGAGCATTGGAACGGACAGCAAGGTGTTGGTCCGTGAGAACAACATTGCTGTCCGCGCGGCCTTTAGCTTTGGTGTCTGCATCTGACTTCGACCATGCCGAGGGCCTTCTTCTGGTTCGGCCAAATTACGAACCAGACGTTGAACCACATGATGGCACCAAGCCACATGCCGATACCAATGATCGTGCCGTTGCCGCTGAGAGTAATGGCATCGATGAGGTAGCCGCTGATCATGGCCAAGGATCAGGCCAGTGATGATGGTTCGCCATGGCGCCCCAGCGGAACCAGAACAAAGCAGCCGGAGCGATGACCTTGCCGATCGCCGGTTTCTGATCATCAGGAATGTTGGGCATGTTAGGAATTTGGACGAAGTTGAAATACCACAACAGGCCAATCCACATGACGCCGCTCAAGACATGGAGCCAGCGGAACAGGAACTGCCAGAAGAGCATGTCGAAGCTGGTATCGCCGATTAGCAAAGAAAGACCAGAACCGACAGGACAACGCCAGCTGATGACAGTTCTGGGCAAAGACTGAAGGATTGCAGCCATGTTTTTCCCCTTTGTTGAAACGGAGGGGAAGCGGAATGATGTCGCCCCCTCGCAATGAGGACATCTTACGCATTTTCATATGCTCCGCAACGCAGATCGGCGTGAAATCAAGGGTTTAGGCTTGTGACCGGGCGAGTTCAGCGGCTTTGAAACCGCTTTTAACTGCGCTTTCTAGGGTGCAGGGCAGGCCGGTATCTGTCCAATCCCCGGCGAGGAGCAGGTTTGGCATGGACGTTTGAGGCCCGGGGCGATTCGAGGCGAAGGTCGGGTCTTGAATTGGAGTAGCGCGGCGCTCGACAATAACCCGGTGCCTTGGAAGGGGTGTTTCCCCAAGGGCGAAGGCAGTCTTGATGTCCTGCCAAAGGCGGCCCGCAATATCTAGATGGTCGAGACGGGCTAAATCTTGATCAGCGCTTACGGTAACACTGATTAACCCTGGCCTCGTGAAGGCCCATTGCGCTGTTCCGCCGATAACCGCCATCATTGCGGGGTACTCAAGGTTCGGATCGATTTCGTAGTGCACATTTATGATGGGCGAGGGACGCGGGTCGAAGGCATTTGGGAGCAGGTGTCCAATTGCGGATGACCAAGGAGGCAGGGTGGCGACGACGGTATCGCCGGGTGACAGAGATACGGTGTTCGCCCGGAATTGAAGTTCTGTGACTCTCTCGTCGCCGTGTATCGAGGCCAACGGGCTATCGAAGTGAATAGCCGCGTTTGATTTCTTTAGATACGTAAGAGCGGGTGCGATGAAGGTCTGATCGAGCGATTGTCGCGGGACGTAGCTTTTCAAACCGCCAGACCAGGTTTTTATGGCTTGCCAGAGGGCTTGGCCAAGTAGGCGTGCAGAGGCCTGATTAGCATTTGTGTTCATAATTGCTGTTGAGAGTGGCTCCCAAAACCTGTCCCAACCCGTTCCAACATCAGGTATCACGGAAGATACGGTTTGCTGCCCTCCGGCTACGATTAGCCTCAGTCCGCGGATGTAATCGAGAGAACGTGTTCCCGGGGCTCGGCGCGTTTCATCGAATATCCACTTCGGAATCAGTCCGTCATCTGGTTTGAGGGTCCACTGTTCACCTGTCTCAACATCGACGAACGGAATACACCCGGTCTTTTCAACGGCAACCAGTTCGTTGTCAGCGCCTAAGAGCTTGAGATACTCAAAGACGTTTGGATTCGCACCGAGCACAGCGTGACTTCCGTTGTCTAGCGTCTTGCCAAGTTGAGTATCAAAGAACGAGCGGCACCGACCGCCAGCATGTTTTGTCGCTTCGTATAGAACAACCTTCTGGCCAGCCTTTGTTGCGGATACCGCGCAGGCTAGGCCAGCGATGCCAGCGCCAATAACGTGAATCGTTCCGATCATGGAGTGTTCAAGTAAGCGGTTGTGAGACGCGAAATCTTTTCCAACCGAGTCAGTCGTGCCCTAGGACCAGAGGGGGCAAAGCCTGCAGCCTCAACCTTCTCGAAGAGCGCTTTGTACAGTTTCAGCATGACCCAGGCTGGCCGAAGGTCTCTGTTGGCATGATGCGGCCATAAGGCTTCCGCGTCTTGAAATCGCGTTTTAGCACGCTCGATAACGAGGTCGCAGGCCGTTGATAGGTTTGAAATCATTCACAACGTCGAAGGGCTGCCGTCCCGTAACTCCAGCGCTCACTAAAGCCTCTTCGGGGACGTAAAGCCTACCGATGGTAGCGTCTTCCCGAATATCTCTGAGTATGTTGGTCAACTGCAAAGCGTCTCCTGTTGCGGCAGCAAATGCTTTGGCGTCTTCGCCCTGCCATCCCCAAATAACAAGGCAGAGTTCTCCGACGGCACCGGCAACTTGACCGCAGTACTCTTCAAGCTCAATCCATGTTGGCGCGACGATGGGGCCATTCACGTCGGCTTCCATGCCGACGATGAGTGCGTCAAAGGGTTCTAGAGGTAACGCATACTTCTTCATGATGTCATGAAGCCCGATCCTTAACGGATCACCGGTTTCCGGAACTATGTCGTGTTCGAAACAAGATGCGATCCAAGTCCGCCACGTATCAAGTGCGCGGCGTTTTTCATCCTGGGGCGCAGGTCCGTCTGCGATGTCATCTAAAACACGGGCGAGGGCATAGATCGCGAACAAGGCTTCGCGTTTCGCTTTAGCCTGCAACAACATAGGCCAATAGAATGACGATTTTGCAGACCGAACATCGTGTGCGATCTGCGAATGTGCTTCAGTGGCGTTCATCGTTTGATGAGCCTTAATAGTCCCGCGCCAGTCGCGTATATCCAGTCAATAGCCGAAAGAGAGACTTTTCTTGCTATTGGATCCTCCTGTTTCAATCGGCGAGATAGTCGTCGCGCCAAAGCAATGCAGATCGCTGCCTCGGCCGCCAAACCGCGGCGCTTGATTAATCTTGGAAGAGGGGTCGCTGTCTCAAGCAACCTGTCAGTATTTTCTAGAAGCCGATTGAATGTAAGCCGAAGCCCGGAAGATATCGCCGGAGCATTGAGATCGTCAGTTGAAGTTTCATTCGCGTTCATCCAATCGGACGGAATATAGCTACGCTGCAAGGTTAACCAATCTTCAGAGGCATCTTGCATGTGATTGAGAATTTGCAAGACGCTACACAAGGCATCGGACTCTGCGAGCCCTTCCTGTTCATCATGCAGGGACAAGAGAAAGCGGCCGACGGGGCAGGCTGAGAATCGACAATAATTTATGAGATCAGCCCATGTGCGGCACGGCGTGTTGGCTGCATCTTGGCGAAAGGCCTCAAGTAAGTCGGTTGCTAGGCTTGGGGCTAATGACCGTTTCGCCATACTGAGGCGTAGGTTTTCAGCTGCTTCGTGCTCTTCGTCGCCGAGCAGTGTGTTTTCGCCAATGCCGCACACTGCAGAGTCTAAGGCATCAAGCCGGGCAATTTTTTCTGGAGCATCGATATCAGGGGAATCCGCGATATCATCTGCAATCCGAGCATACCTATAGTACGCATGCACATCTGCCCGTAGCTCAGGGGGGATGAGCAAACTACCAACCGGAAAATTCTCGTCGCGTCTTGTTTTCTGATTTGCCATGAATAGTGCATTGGACGAAAGCGGAAAGGTAGTGTAGGCGAGGATGGAAAGCTGGACCAGACACGTATGCCAATAGATAAAACTCTTTCTTACGGCGCTGATCTTGTGAAGCGCTACGACCGGGATCGGTTTCTAACAGCGCTGTTCGCTCCTAATGGGATGCGCGAACCGTTGATGACCCTGTATGCCTTCAACGTCGAAGTTGCCCGAATTCGTGAAACGGTGACGGAGCCCATGATTGGGCAGATGAGGCTGCAATGGTGGCGGGACACTTTAACAGATATCTCGAACGGCAAAGGGGCGCCAAAGGGACATCCAGTCGCAGAAAGTCTTGCAGCTCTCATGGAGTCCCGTTCCTTGAACTTGCAGCATTTTTTGTCGCTTCTGGACGCCCGCGAACTGGATATGACGGATGAGCCGCCGCGTCGTATGGAAGACCTTATTGCTTACTGCCGGGGGTCGTCAGTCGGAATGGCTTTGCTGGCGCTTGATGTGCTCGGTGTTAACGATGAAGAGTCACGAAGTGCAGCGGAGTCTGTTGCAGCAGCGTGGGCATTGACCGGTATTGCTCGAGCAGTTCGGCATCATGCGCTCGCGGGGCGGGTCACACTTCCGGGAGATGGTCTGGAACGGCAGGGGCTAGCAGTTCAATCTCTACAGAACCCTGATACAGCAGGACCAGCTGCTCCATTAATCGAAGAGGTTTGTGATCAGGCCCAGATATTTTTGGAAAAGGCACGGAGCGTTCAGCGCCGCATAGACTTTAAGGCACTGCCGGTGTTGTTATTGGCGACTCTCGCGGACCGCTATTTGGCGGAGATGAAGGCGGCAGAGTATCAGATTTATGATCCACGACTTATGCGACAGCGGCCATCGGTTGCGCGGTTGTGGTGGAACGCTTGGCGCAAGCGGTACTAGCGATTACTCGGCAGCTTGAGCGGAGCTTTCTAGCCAACTGACAAAATCCCGCTTTCCCCGCGCGGCGTAGGCGCCCTTGCGGTCCCGGCCTTTGAGTTTTCGACCGTTTTCACGTTTCCCTTCAGCACCCTCTAGATCTGGGAACAAGCCGAAATTGACGTTCATTGGCTGGTAAGTTTCTTCGCGCGCGCCACCGGTGATGTGGCCGTACAAGGCGCCTATCGACGTTGTTGGCGGCGGCGGAACGAAGACTTTCTCATGTCGTTCGGCTGCGGCAAAGCGGCCGACCATTAATCCAACGGCCGCACTTTCGATGTATCCTTCACAGCCCGTGATTTGCCCGGCAAACCTTATTCGCGGCATTGCCTTGAGTCGGAAACTCTCGTCCAGCAAACGGGGTGAGTTCAAGAAGGTGTTGCGATGGATTCCGCCGAGACGCACGAACTCAGCATTCTCTAGGCCTGGTATCGACTGGAAGACTGCTTTTTGAGCGCCGTACTTAAGTTTGGTTTGAAACCCGACCAAATTGTAGAGGGTGCCTAGCGCGTTATCTTGGCGAAGTTGAACAATTGCCCATGCTTTTGTCTGCGGGTCATGTTCATTGGTTAGGCCAACTGGCTTCATGGGCCCGAAGCGGAGAGTTTCACGACCGCGTTCGGCCATGACTTCTATGGGGAGGCAGCCCTCAAAGTATGGGGTGTCTTTTTCCCAGTCTTTAAACTCTGTCTTTTTGCCTTCAATCAGGGCGTCGAGAAAGCGTTGTATTGGGCTTCGTCCATCGGGCAATTGATGTAATCGGAGCCTTCGCCTTTGTCGTAGCGCGATTGAAACCAAGCCTTGTCAAAGTCGATGCTGTCTTTTGTGACAATGGGGGCGATGGCATCGAAGAAGGCGAGGGAGTCTTCACCTGTTAGACTGCTTATCGCTTCACTCAGAGCTGGCGATGTCAAAGGCCCAGTCGCGATAATGACGCTGGACCAGTCTTCGGGCGGAAGTCCATCGACTTCTCCGCGCTCAATCGTAATCAGCGGTTCGTTTTCAATCGCTGCCTGCACGGCTTCTGCGAACCATCTCTGTCCACGGCCAGAGCGGAGCCTGCTGGCACTTTATGAGTGTCGCCGGTCTGCAGAATGAGAGAGTCCATTCCCCTCATTTCATGATGAAGCAGGCCAACTGCGTTAAAGTCAGAATCATCAGAGCGGAACGAATTTGAGCAAACTAACTCTGCGAGTGTATCGGTGTGATGGGCGTCAGTCGTCCTGACTGGGCGCATTTCATGAAGAATGACTGGAACGCCGACTTTGGCGATTTGCCACGCAGCTTCGCAACCAGCTAGGCCGCCGCCGATAACGTGTATGGGCTCTAATGTAATTGTCATGGCCGGGGAATAGCTGGGCTGATGGATAGTGTCTAGAGCCTTGTTATCGTGGCGGCTCTACATCTGCTGATGAGGGTGGTATTCTCAATCATATTTTTTGGGTGAAATCGAATATGACTGATCAGATGTTTTATGTGGTTGGCGGCGAATACGCGGACACGTCGTTTAAAGACTTGGCTCATGGTGGTGAACCGGACGTGCATGGTCCGTTTCCTGAGCGCGAAGCCAAAGACTTCTGGCGTACGATTACGGCCAAAACCGTCGACAATGCCATGATTCGCTACGTGCTTAAGGCCGATGAAGAGATCAACGGACAAATCTATTGGGTTGTGGGCGGAGAATATGCCGACACGACATTTAAAAACCCGGCACCGGGCAAAGGAATTGAAGCGTTTGGGCCCTTTGAGAAAGGGGCCGCCCTTGATTACTGGCGTTCCATAACGGCGAATACCGTCGATTACGCCATGGTTCGCTACAATATTCGGGAAAACTGGGGTGATCGCTAAAGCAGCCCAGGCGACAGACTATGCCCTCGAAAACTGTTCTCATTCTTCCAGCGCTTTTTATCGTCGGATTCGCCTTAATCGTTTGGCAGTCGGTCAATCAGGCAAACAACCAAACAACCAAACACAGATAACATTCTCTGACTGCGCGCTTTGTCCTGAGATGGTTATTTTACCAGCGGGCTCGTTTGATCAAGGGGATTTAAAGGGGGCCGGCGACGAAGATGAACGCCCGGTATTTACTGTCGTGATGTCGACCCGTATTGCGATGGCTCGCACCGAAGTGACGTACAGACAATGGGATCAGTGTGTTCGTGTTGGTCGGTGCGAAGCGCTTCCAGAAGAAACGGGCGATGCCATAAAGCGCGTTGAGCGTCCTGTTCAAAATGTAAGCTGGAACGATACTCGTGATTTTCTTGCTTGGCTCACCGACGTCAGCGGTCACGCGTATCGTTTAGCCACCGAATCTGAATTTGAGTACGCGGCGAGGGCAGGGACGAAGACCCGGTTTTCTTGGGGCGATGAGCCGAGTAGAGATTATGCCAATTACGGGACTGACGTGTGTTGTGGGGGACACGCCGAGGGAATGGATAAGTGGTTCTCTCCTGGGCCGGTTGGCTCGTTTCCAGCCAACGCTTTTGGGTTACGGGATATGGCGGGGAATGTGCAGGAATGGGTCGAAGACTGCTGGAGTGAGTCATACGGCGGCCCAGTCAATTGCGAATTCCGTGTTTTGCGCGGCGGGTCTTGGTCCAGCGTTCCCAAAATGATTCGGCCCGCTAACCGGGATAAAGGTCCACTTGATGTGCGGCTGCCCTATTATGGATTTCGGGTCGTTCGCGATTTGTAGCGTGCTAACTGACGAGACCGATTACCGTACCGGTCATTCCCGTCGCTAGGTTGCCGGCAACCCAAGCCTTCATTCCCAGTTCTAATGCAGTGCTCCGAACCTTCGGCGCGAGCGTTCCGATTACAGACACCAACATCCCGACACTGGCGAGGTTGGCAAAGCCACAAAGGGCGTACGTCATAATCAAGGTTGATCTGGGAGAGAGGGCAGTTGGATCTAGCGCCGCCAGAGCTTGATAGGCGACGAATTCGTTGAGGATTGCTTTGGTTCCCATGAGTTGTCCGGCGGCAAGAGCTTCGCTTGGTGGGATGCCGAACAAGAGGACGATCGGTGCGAATACCCAACCGAACAGTCGGTCAATGGTGAGTGCCGAACCGGCCACTTCGGGAAACAGGGTTAAAAACTGATCTCCGAGTGACACAAAGGCGAACACCACAATGAGAATTGCAATGATCGCGAGATAAAGTTTCATGCCGTCCATGGTGCCCTGGACGACGGCATCAAGGCTGCTGTCGTATGACAGGTCAGCTAGATCCTTATCCAGGTCAGCATTGGAGAGGCTGCCAGGCACCATGACACGGGCTATGAGGAGCGCTGCAGGCAGCGAAATGAGAGAAGCCGTTACGATGTGGCTGGTCGCACCCGGAAGGACAGGCTCCAATATTGTTGCATAGAGCACCAGGACCACACCCGATACTGTTGCAAGTCCAGCCGTCATGACCATGAACAATTCGGCACGATTCAGTTTGTCTAGAATGCCCCGTATAAAAAGTGGGGATTCAACGACACCGAAAAAGAGGTTTGCTGCTGTTCCTAATCCTGCGCCACCGCCAATCCCCAGTGTTTTTTGAAGCGAACCAGATAGCCAGCGAATGATCGTGGGTAGGACGCGCCAATGCCACAAAAGTGCGGCGAGGGCCGAGGTGACAATAACAACCGGAAGAATTTGGAAGGCGACAATAACCGAGGTTCCGTCGCCAGGAATAGGAAAGGGCGATGCACCGCCACCGGCGTAGCCGAAGACAAAGGCGGCCCCTGTGCGGGCGGCCTCATCTAAAGCGGCGACACCCCGGCTCAAGAATGAGATGGCGGCCCACACGAACGGAACCTTGAGAATGACAAGAGCCAATGCAATCTGAGCGACAAGTGCTAGCCCAACCCAGCGAAAGGGCACGGCTTTTCTATTTTCGCTGATCAGCCAGGCCAAGCCGATGAGTCCGGCTAACCCTAAGAAACTCTGTATCCAAAGACCCATGATACCCCACGAGACAGCTTGATTGCGGTTATGGCGGTCAGGCTATGGCCGTTTCCCCTATAGGGGTCATGGCAGAGGCCCTCATACACTCCTATACTGCCGGTATCAGACGAACTTGAGAAGAGAAGGTGAATATCAATGGCACTGCTTTGGAAAGCGACGGCGATGCAGACGAATAATGTCATCGTCAATGCGGCCAAGACACGAGAAGAGGCCATGGCAATCGTAAATAAGAGCATCGATCGCTGGGAAGAACTCATCATGTGGGCAGCCGGTCGTGGCGGCGGCATGAAAAATTTGGTCGTTTTTCCTGAATTCAACCTTCAGGGCTTTCCTTTGGGTGAAACTGCTGATGAGTGGATTGAAAAAGCGTGTTTCCAAATCCCCTGGATGTGAGCCTGTCGAACGTCTTCAAAAGATTGCACAGAAGTTTGGCATTTACCTCGGTGCAAACGCATACGAAGCACCGCCTGAATGGCCGGGCCGCTATTTTAATTGCTCTTTCCTGATCGATCCGTCTGGCGAAATTGTTCTGAAGTATCGGCGTATCTCAACGGCGCAGGCGGCATCACCCCATGACGTCTTGGATGAGTACTTAGACAAACATGGCATCGAGGGATTGTTCCCGGTCGCGAAGACAGAGATAGGCAACATCTCGATGATGCCGTGCGGTGAAATATTGTGGCCTGAAACTTCACGGTGTTTGATGATGCGCGGTGCAGAAGTGATACTGCATCCGACATCTGATCACGGTCGTTCAGAAAATATGGCCTGGGAGTCTGCGAAGCGTGTTCGGGCAGCTGAGAACATGGTTTATTTTGTCTCAGCCAACGCGGGTAAAATCATCGGGTCACCGCCTAATGATACCCATGCCGGTAACTCAAAGATCATCGATTTCCAAGGGCAGCTTATGGTCGAGAGTGGTGTCGCCGGAGAAACAATTAATGCATCGGCCGTTATTGATATGGATGCGTTGCGTCGCGCGAGATGTACGCCCACGGGCCCGTTCGGTGTGAACAGAATTGCGCGTTTGAGATCCGAAGCCTATGCCCCGGTTTTCAATGATGCTGCGTTTTATCCTGTCAATCTATGGGCCGATAAGCCGATGGATTCCAAACAACGTATTCAGGATGCCTTGATTGATGTGATCAAGAAGAAAGTCGAAGACGAAACGCTTGTTCCGCCGTCCAAGGGCCAAGCCCTCGAAGGCTACAACCTTTGGGGCAGCTGAAACCAAACCCATCTTTTGAAGTGAGGACATGATGCAGAGAAGATCAGTATTAGGTGGAATTGCAGCGTTGACCGTTGGTGCACCCTTTGTAAGCCGCGCGAATGCAGCGACTTTACCCAGTAAGCTAGACCCAAAGAATAAATCCCACCTGGGTCTTCTACAGAAGAAACTCATCTATGCGACGGATGATCGGCCGTTGATTTGGTGGATCCGTGGCAACAAATATGGATCGATTAATGGCGAGTTGACGCCGCTGTGGACTCTGAATGTCGTGCTCTTCAAATCTGTCTCTCACAACGAGGATGGGAGCTTCGACGCGAAGTCGATGGAGATCGTTTATAAAACAGACGTAGAGACCGATGAGCCGCTTAGTAAATGGCGCAACCCGTACAATGATGAAGTCTACGACGAAGATCCGTTGATTATGGGGCCCTTGTCTCGCAGGTTTACGGACGATGGCCCGATTAGCCAAACCGATTTACCTGGAGCGAAGATTACGAGGAGCGGGTCTCTCGGTCCTGCAGAAATTGCAGGGGATGATGTCTGGCTCATATCCGATGCCCACGTCGTTCTTAATCGGGAAGGGCAGCAGAGTTTCCGAGCTAATGATCTGTCTACCTACCATGGCAAAGTGTCTGACGTCCTTGATCCAGACAACCCCAGCCCGGCCTCGACCATGGCGGTGCATATCGTTCAGAGTTGGCATCCGTGGATGAATATGGGTGATCAGGAAGGCACGCTGATTACGCGCATCAGCGGTGCCAAGTGCTTCGATCTTGAGGGCATACACCCGGGTATTCTGACTATGGTCAAACGTCATCATCCTGAAATTGCCAAGGATTTTGTGGCTCGGTTAAACGGACCACCGGAGCGATTTGATCGCTAGAAAGCCCAGTTTAGTGGGGAGTTACCTATTGTTACCGGAATCATCTTTAGCACCGGTTGGTGGCTTGCTTGGATGCTTTCCTAAGATATCAGATGGAGGGAAATCCGATGCTTAAGAGATTTTTGATGGGCGCCGTGGCGACCCTAGCGATTGCAAATGCGGGCAGTGCTGGTGCTGAAACAGCGGCATTATGTGCCAATGAAGATCAGGCCATTGAGGTGCAAGCCCTATATAAAGTGGGTGCGAGCGCACGCCTAGTTCCAGCGCTGGCCGCCCGTCAGTTGGATATTCCAGAGGTCGTCATAGCCAGTGCGATGCCCGCCGTTGATATAGCGGGGACGAGCGCGGAGGGCTTTGAAGAAATTTGGACGTCAGTGACCCAATGGGAAAAGGCCTTCACACTCATTATCAAAGAAGGCCACGTCTTTGAAATTGATGGAGCGGTTCCGGCAGGAAAGCGCTCGGAACGCAGTAACTATTTCAATTTGGATATTGATGCCCCGTTCGGCGGCCATATTCGGAGTGATCAGATGTCAGCGATATACGCCTTGGCTTTGCCTGGTCGTGGCGGCTCTGTCGCGCGGTCTATTCACTTCTTTGATCAAACTGGCGTGACCGCATTTAGTGTGGTTATGGGCGGAGAGGCAGGTCAACCCGACGAAGATGATATAGCCCGTTTCGATACAACAATGGCTCTGGTTAAGTCCATGGGAGCAATTTGCCCCGGAAAATAGGGTATGATGATAAAGCTGTGTATCCGATGTTTCGGCGGGGTAGTGCTGAGTTGCTCACCTATTGCGAATCAATAGACTCAAAATTTGAAATATAATTACACAGCGAATTAAGGACCTGTTTACCTTCGCCGCGCACGCTCCCATGCGTGAGGTTGATTTCTACTAAATGGGAGCAAGGCTATGTTGGATCCATTCAACACCGAAGAAAGCCCAGGTCGGGCCTACATCGATATTGATGCGGAACTTGATACATTTGTGTTTGATGATGAACTCGCGCTTGAGGCGGAAGACTTTACTTACGCCATGGGCCGGCCGAACGACTTAGACTTTGACGACTAGTCTGTGAGTGTGGCGGACCCGTTTCCGGGTCCGCGCAATCACATCTGAGCGGTAGTCGCGTTAAGCGGCTGCGCGCTGTATTTTTGGCTGGCCAGGGCGGCTCCGCCTGCTTCTTCTTTTTTGACTCGCCGCACCACCATTATCATTTTTGTTATTGGCCTCGCCTGATTTCTTTTCTGAGGCGTTCCATGGCTTTTTGTGGCCCGGCTTCTGATCTCCAGCCTTTTTAACCCAGGCTTTCTTTTCGCCTGGCTTTTGATCCCTAGGCTTGTGATCGCCATCTTTCTTTGCCCAGTGCTTTTTCTCGCCTGGCTTTTGATCTCTAGCCTTGTGATCTCCGGCTTTCTTTTCCCAGTGCTTTTTCTCGCCTGGCTTTTGATCTCTAGACTTGTGATCTCCAGCCTTCTTTTCCCAAGGCTTGTTGTCACCAGACTTTTGATCTCGAGATTCGTGATCTCCGGCTTTTTTCTCCCAATGCTTCTTCTCGCCAGACGCTTGGCCTTTGCGATGCGCAGGTCTGCCGGGGCTCTTTTTGCGGAATGGCTTCCCTGAGTCAGATTTGACGCCTTGTTTGGCCGGAGGAGGGGCTACGCCGCCGGTTAGGCTTACGCCGATGAGGCGCTCAATGTCGCGCAGAAGGCGGCGTTCACCGCTATCACAGAGCGAAATGGCGATCCCGTCAGCGCCTGCACGACCTGTGCGGCCGATTCGGTGCACATAAGCGTCCGGCTGGTCAGGGAGATCGTAATTAATAACGTGAGTGACATCGTCAATGTCTAGGCCCCGGGCAGCGACGTCTGTCGCGACCAAAACCTGCATGTGACCCTTTTGGAACAATTCCAGCGCCTTCTTACGGGCGTTCTGTGATTTGTTGCCATGGATCGCTACCGCTTTAACGCCAGCCTTATGGAGCTGTGCATCAAGGCGATTGGCGCCATGCTTGGTGCGGGTGAAGACGATGGCCTTGTAGATGCCGTTCTCAAGAAGGTTCAGAAGGGTTGGCAGTTTCTCAGGACGTTCAACAAACATCACTTTCTGCTCAACGGTTTCAGCTGTTGTTGATTCCGGTGCCACGTCGACGCGGGATGGGTTCTTCAACAGCGTATTTGCGAGCTTAGCAATGCCAGGTGCCATGGTTGCTGAGAACAGCAGTGTCTGGCGATCAGCTGGCAGTTTGGCTGCGATTTTGCGGATGTCAGGGATGAAGCCCATGTCGAGCATGCGGTCGGCTTCATCGAGCACAAAGGCTTCGACTTCATCGAGTTGTACGCGGCCTTGGTTGATCAGGTCGAGCAAACGGCCTGGTGTGGCGACAAGAACGTCAACACCACGCGCCATGGTCCTGATCTGACCCTGGGAGCTAACACCACCGAAGATGGTTGTGCGACGCATGTTGATGAAACGGCCGTACGAGCCGAATGACTCATGGATTTGCCCGGCGAGTTCGCGGGTTGGGCTCAAAACCAAAATGCGGGTGCATTTTGAGGAGGCAGGCTTAGGGTTATCATAGAGGCGTTGCAGCAAAGGCAGCGCAAAAGCGGCCGTCTTGCCGGTGCCGGTCTGGGCACAGCCAATGAGGTCTTTGCCCTCCATAAGCAGCGGAATGGCCTGCTGCTGGATTGGGGTTGGGGTCGTGTAGCCGTCTGCAGTTAAGGCGCGTTGGAGCGGTTCGATAAGCCCAAGGTCGGCGAAGGTTTTATTAGTGGTTGTCAAAACAAACTCTTTTCATAACATTTGGTTCGCTCCGCCTTCCGCCGGAACGAGTTAATTGATAGGTGCGTCACCTCAAAAAAACGCGCACGAAAGACGTCCGGAAAAAGGCCGGACAACTAAGGTGAGCGCCACTTTTGGGCGCGTCATCTTCTATCGGACTGTAGGTGATAGTGCGGGTCAACCGACGTTTGGGACCGACGCTGGCATTAACAAGCCGACTGGAAGGATGGACGGTGTATGAGGGTTATCCGTCCAAAAGTCAAATGGTGCAGTGCGAAGAGGCCAAGTCCAGCCTTATCCGTTCGCTCAGACCTAATACTTATGCCTCCTAAAACTAAACTTGCGGACAATATTCAGCGCGGGGAAAGGAGCGTAGCGTTTCTGTGTCAGGGCAAGAGAAGCCCATCACTCAACGGTAAGGAGACTGAGACATGGAAATCGACCCAGCAATTCTTCCGATGGACGGAATGGAAGATCTCGTCGCGGAACTCGTAGCTTTCGAACAGGAAATTTTTGACGCAGCCGGTACAGAAGACCTCGGTGTGGATTTGCCTTTGTTGCACTACACAGAAGGATCCTGGGACGAGGCTGACGAGCTTTACTAAGCGATGGGATCTGCTTCTAACCGATCAAGGCCAGCTCGTCCTGCTGCACCGCGCGCCACTGCTCAAGTTGGCTGGACGGCGCGCCATCGCAGGTTAGCGCTCGATGCAAGTGTTGCGCGCGCCCGCGCATCTGGACACGCCAACTTGGTGGCCAACCGTCGCCTGTGGAGGTTGATCTCCAAGGGATGGATCAAGTTGAGCTTGGATCCTGCAGAGACTTAGCCCGTTCAGGCTGTTTGCCTTATCGTCTAAATTCGGATTTTGGACGTAACGAGCCCATGCATCAGGGGGGTCATATCATAAAAATATTTTTGCGCAGTGACTTACAAGACATACAAACGAGTATGGATTAGAAAAAATATATAACCATCCGAAAATAAAATAAAAAATGTTATTATATAAGCATCCCATGGTGGCCTGCGGGCAATCGTCCTTGGCATATCCACACTGTTTTGAGGGTTGAAAGACAAGGCCTCATATTCGCGCGTTACTTGATGGTTTTTAGTCGCTATAGATAGGGTTGTAATTCCGCCTTTTAACGGGAGGTGTCACAACCGATGGCCAAAACCATATCCGCTCGTTGCCAGGCGTTTCTAGACCACTGGAACGCGCTGAGACAAGGCGATGAGATACCGTCTCTTAAAGACTATCTCGCGCGCCCAAATCCGAGCCTCCAGTCTAACGTCTTGATTATCGATTTTGTGTCTCGACAAGAGATCCCGATCCGATTGTTTGGGACGGCGTTAGTCGATTTGGTTCGCTCAGATCATACCAACAAGAACTGCGCCACTGTTTTCGCGCCACCGGGGGCATCGGACATGTTGACGCAAATGGCTGAAACCCTCGTCAGCCATCCCTGCGGCACGACCAATATCAATTTGGCGGTCACCGCCAATGGTCACGCCCGCTGAACTGGATAGCATCACACTACCACTGACGCCGACACCTGGATCGCCTCCTTGTTTGGTGGGGTTCTTTGAGTGCATAACAGACCTCCTACCGGGCGATTTCATCTATCAAATTGTCGGTTATGGCGAGACGGCGTGGATTGATATCGGGGCTGGTACGCCAAATCTCGAAGTTGCGGCAAACACCGCAAAAGATTCAATTGATGTCGGATTAGACGCTGATCTGTCTCAGACCTTCATTGAACACTGGCACTTATTGAAGGGTGAAGCTAAAGCCCCGAAACTTGCCGATTTTCTTAACCGGCCAATTCCCGTATTGCAGCCATATCTCACAATTTTTGATCTTGTGTCACCCGAGATGCTGCCGTTCCGCCTCATCGGAACCGAGATCGCTGATACGTTCGGCCTGGATGCGACAGGGCAGAACATCTTGGATTTCATGCCCCCTGAAGACGGCAAGATCATGAGCGATCTAGCCCACCAGATAGTCGCTCATTCGTGCGGTGTTGAGGTTAAGGCAGATGTAGTCACCACGACCGGACGCTCAATGAGGTCTGGCAGCATTGGTTTTCCTCTTCTACGGAAGGAGGGAGACGCAGACTGTGTGGTTTGGTTGAACTGGATTGGGGAGTCCAATCACTACGGTGAGCCGGTCGTGAAAATGTCTGGCTTTGAGCGCGTGGCGTGGATCGATGTTGGGGCAGGCGTGCCAGAGTAAGGTTAAGTATAGACCCGAGGTTGGATGGATGGGGCCAGCTTGATTGGTAGGGCCTTGTTTCCAGCGCCTATTAATGTCTTCGGCTTCGAGATGATTGATCTTGCTCAGTGAGATGTTGGTCCCAGTGTGACAGGCTATCTGTATGGCTGAACACCGCACTCTCAAACGCACGCTGACTCTGGGCCCCGTGGTTCTCTATGGGGTTGGGGACGATCCTTGGTGCTGGAATTTATGTCCTAATCGGAGAGGTCGCCGGAGTGGCCGGGGTTTGGGCGCCGCTGTCGTTTCTTATTGCGGCCGTTTTGGCTGGTCTCACGGGACTCAGTTTTGCCGAACTCTCGAACCGTTATCCGGTAAGCGCTGGCGAAGCGGTGTACGTGCAACAGGCCTTCGGCCATCGCCGTCTCTCCCCTTGCAGTTGGGGCTGCTTGTTGTTTTAACCGGAATTGTTTCCAGCGCCACGTTGGTCAACGGGTTTGCAGGGTATTTTCGTGAGTTCTTTCAGGCTTCGGATTTTGTTCTGATTCCCCTGGTTTGCATAATGCTCGGTGGCCTAGCCGCCTGGGGGATTGCGCAGTCTGTTGCTGTCGCCTCTGTTATTACAGTGGCCGAGGTCGGCGGCCTTATCGCGGTTATTGTTGTTGCCATGCCTGATGCGGTCAGCGGACTGGGTGTGGCCGCGTCTGCAGAACTCGAGTCCGGCGACGCTCTTACGGGCCTGGCCTTGTGGACCGGTGTTTTGTCCGGTGCAGGGATCGCCTTCTATGCGTTTATCGGCTTTGAAGACATGGTCAATGTATCGGAGGAGGTGAAAGACGTCCGCCGGGTGATGCCAAGGGCCATCGTGTTGACCCTCGCCATTTCGGCGCTGCTTTACATTGTTGTGGCGGTCGTGGTGGTGCGGTCGATGCCGCTGGGTTTACTTGTTGGCGATGAAGCCCCGCTGGCCACCGTATTCGAAACCGCGACAGGGCGTGTGGCGACGGAAATCCGCGTGATCGCGCTTTTCGCGGTGCTCAATGGGGCGCTGATACAAGTGGTGATGGCAGCTCGAGTGCTTTACGGGGCATCCAGCAATAAATGGCTCCCGCCCATGTTTGGCCGCATCAACGCCCGCACTCAAACGCCGGTGGTGGCAACTGTTGTCGTCACACTTGCCGTCCTTGTTTTTGCATTGTGGCTGCCCTTGGGCACGCTAGCGCGGCTGGCCTCTTTTATTATTCTCGTGATTTTCACGGTGGTGAATATTGCTTTGGTGCGGATCAAAAGCCGTGACGCACGGGAATTAACTCTTCACCCACCGGAAGACGAAATCACGTATCGCGTTCCGATCTGGGTACCCGTGGCCGGGGCAGGCGCCAGTGCGGCTTTTGGGTTGATTAATTTTGCCGCTCTTGTTGGGTGACGGTGCCGGTTTAGGCGGTCTCCAACGCGCTCTCCAGATGATCCATGAATTTATTCCAGCCGCCCATATGGGAGTCACGTGCTGCTTTTGATTCAAAAACGGCGTGGTGAAAGGTGAGGTCGGTTTTTGTGCCCTGATCTGCAAAGTCGACGGTGATCATGGTTTCTCTATCCGGGTCATCGGTTCCGCCGAGCCATTTTTGAGTCATGACGATTTGTTCGTCTGCAACGATACCCTGATAGGTGCCGCCCATTTTGTATGATTTTCCGTCTGGCGCGATCATGTGCAGGTGCCAGGTGCCGCCGGGTTGAAAGTCGACGGTGATGGAGTCCACGGTGAACTCCGGCGGGCAAAACCAATGGGTCAAGTGCTCTGGCGCAGTCCACATTTTAAAAACGAGAGCGCGCGGCGCATCAAGGGTTCGTGTGATTGTAAGCTCAAGGTCTTCTGGGGTCTGAATATCGGTGGCTTCAGTCATGGGGGAGTCCTTTTGTGGGGGCAGAATGGTTCGGGTCAAACAGTTGCGATGTAGGGGCCAAGATTATTGAGGGTGTCTTCCCAGCCGCTTTGATGCATGTCGCGCGCGATTTCTGATTCCATGGGGGATTGAGTCAGGGTGAGGCGGGTGGTGTCACCATCTTCTTCAAATCTGATCGTGACGATGGACTCATGGCCCCGATTGCCATCGGGATCGACCCAGGCGTGGGTGAATTCAAGACAGGTGTCTTGCTCGACAACGCGGTATTTGCCGCTGACATGATGCTCGGTGTTGTCGGGTGAGCGCATAACGGTGTCGTAGGTGCCGCCGACTTTAAAGTCGGCCGTACATTTGAGGATCGTGAAGCCGGTTGGGCAACACCAGCGATTGGTGTGTTCAAGATCTGTCCACATTTTAAAGACGAGGGCGGGAGGAGCTTTGAAAATGCGGGTGATGGTGAGTGCGATGCCGTCTTGCGAGTTTGGCTTAGTGCTGCTCATCTGAATTCCCCTTTTGAATCTCTTGGAGATAGAGATCGAGGCGATCCAAGCTTTCTTCCCAGAACTGGCGATAGTTTTGCAGCCAGTCGTTGGCATCCTTCATGCTCTTAGCTTCGAGCCGACAGGGCCGCCATTGGGCATCGCGCCCGCGGCTTATGAGGCCGGCTTTTTCCAGAACTTTGAGATGCTTAGAAATGGCCGGCAGGGACATCGCAAAGGGTGCGGCCAGTTCATTCACGGGGGCTTCGCCCTGGGCGAGGCGTGCGAGAATAGCGCGGCGTGTCGGGTCTGCCAGGGCAGAGAAGGTTTCGCTGAGAGTGTCGGTAGGCATTTTATATTTAACCAAATAGTTAAGTAACTAAATGGTTAAATATAAGGGTGAGCGCTAAGAGTCAAGCGCGCCTGCTCAATGTACTAAGGCTTTAGGTGCTAGTTGATGTCCCGCGCGACCCGGAAGCCGAATAGGTGGTAGGACGTGGGTTCTGGATCTCGACCCCGGAAGCTGCGTTCCTGGCGGAGGACCCGGCTGCGCCAGCTACCGCTGCGGATGGCGCGTTTCTCACACACACCAGCTGACTCATGGCGCTGCCGTCGACGGGCTGGTCGGGGTAATATTTGAGCGAGCAATCCTGAGTCCATTCCCAGACGTTGCCGATGGTGTCGTAGACGCCATAGGCGTTTGGTTTGAATTGACCAACCGGAGAGACGATGGCGTATCCATCATTGCAGCTGGCGGCCATGTCCATACTGGTGCCACTGCCGGCGATGAGGGTTGGGTCATTGGCGGCGGCTTGATCTAGAACGTTGCCGTATTCGCAGATTTTGGAGTCATCGTCGCCCCAGAACCACTTTGTATCGACACCGCCACGGGCGACGTATTCCCATTCTGCCTCCGACAACAGGCGATAAGTCTCGCCAGTTTTTTCACTGAGCCAGTCCGTATAGGCTTTGGCTTCCGTCCAATAGACGCAAAACCATTGGGTCATTGTCGGTAACGGGGCGACCATAGTCTGGGTCTTCCCAGGTGTGGCCAAAGCGTCGGCGGTCGCCACCCCAGGCGCGGCAATCCGAGGCTTCGTGGCCGGTATCGTTGACGAAGGCGCGCCATTCGCCTGTGGTCACCTCGTAGATGCCAGCTGCAAAAGGGGCGGCAATGGTGACTGTGCGGATGGGTCCCCGGGGTCGCATTTCGTCGCCGCGCATGGGATCGATGAAGTCGGAGCCCATATCAAAGGTGCCGGGCGGAATCACGGCCATCTTTGGGCATGTCTCACAGTCTTGAAAGGGTATGCCTGGCTCTTGAGCCAGAAGGCTTCCAGGAAGGGTGAAGAGGAACGCCGTAAATACTGCCGTAATTTCGAACCGTGACATGCAATCTCACTCCAAGCCGATTGTTCTGAAGACCTAGGTTAGCGCGGAGACTGGGCAGGGGGATATGCCCTGCTGTTCGTTGTATCCGCCGAACGGACGCGGGTGCTGATGATGTCTTTCCTCGCTTTACGGTTGGCGAAGGGCAGTCGTAGGCTCTTAACCAGACTATGAATCAGCAGGGGTAAACGAGATGACACGGGTATGGATTGCACTATGGGCACTGGCCACGTTGGTGTCTGGAGCAGCGGCTGCTGAGGAAACCGTGCGCCCTGGCACGTCCTTTAAGGATTGTGAGCACTGCCCGGAAATGGTGGCCTTGCCTGCCGGATCGTTCGAAATGGGGTCAACGGCCGAAGAGACCACCTTGGCCGAGGTGCGGGCCGATGCTGCTGAGCGAGAGCAACCCAAACACAGGGTGACCTTCGCCAAGCCGTTTGCCATTGGTAAGTATGAAGTCACCTTGGCCGAGTATCGGGCTTTTGTAGACGCAACGAACCGACCAGACCCTGATCGCTGCATCACCTGGACGGAGTCAGAGAATACCTGGGGAGAGGTCGACGGCGCATCGTGGCAGAACGCAGGGTTTTATCAGGGCGAGGATCATCCGGTCGGCTGTTTGGATTTGATCGATGTACGGGATTATAGCGCCTGGTTATCTGAAGTTACCGGCCACAGGTATCGCGTGCCCAGTGAAGCGGAGTGGGAATACGCTGCGCGCGGCGGCACCGCGATGATACAGACATGGGGCGATACCATGGAGCACATGTGCCGGTTTGCGAATGCGTCTGACCTGACGCGGGCTGACGTCCACAAGGGCGTTCGGGATACGCCGACGCGGTTTTTCGAATGCCGGGACGGGTTTGTGTATACAGCGCCGGTGGGATCATTTCCGCCAAACGCCTACGGCTTGTACGACATGGTCGGCAATATTTGGGAGTGGGTCGAAGACTGCTTCATCATTGGTTACGACGGAGCGCCTTCGGATGGTTCCATTCGGTATGACGAAAATAACTGTGATCGTTTGATTGTGCGCGGCGGAGGCTGGTACGCGCGCAATTGGTTCATGCGTCCGGCGGGGCGCAGTCGGGAACATCCGGATTACCGGTCGACGACATTGGGCCTTCGTGTCGTTCGCGATCTCGACTAGGGGTACGTCGTGCAAAGAGCGAACGGGGATGACCTTTAGGACTCGCAACCGTTACAATTCTAGATAG
Organism: uncultured Rhodospirillaceae bacterium; assembly: GCA_943787205.1. GTDB lineage: Bacteria > Pseudomonadota > Alphaproteobacteria > Rhodospirillales > Rhodospirillaceae > WLXB01. The sequence goes on along the minus strand of CALSLN010000005.1, from coordinate 93,250 downwards.
AATGAAACCCTATTAAATACGCGAATATGTGCGATTGGTGGGAACGGTAGCGATGAGCGACGCAAGACATCTGTCATCAAAGTCCCATCAGAAAATTCTCAATCGAGAAGCCTTTGGTCCGGATACCGTTATTTTCAAAGAGGGTGATCGGGGCGTTAAGGCCTATGTGGTGACCCGTGGCACCGTCGACATTGTGACCAAGACCATTGAGGGCAAATACAAAAAGCTCAAATCCTTTGAAGAAGGCGAGATGTTCGGGGAGATGAGTATCCTCAACGGTGAAAAGCGATCAGCGCACGCCATAACCAAGGAAGGCTGCGAGCTTCTGGTTGTTGAGCAGACGGTTCTCAAAGAAAAATTGGACGCGGCTGACCCGTTTCTCAAGTTCTGGATTGAGTTTTTGAGCGAGCGCATTCGGGATATGTCCAAGCGCGTGAGTTGATCTAAGCACGAGGGCAGGGTAAACGGCTTCACCGTACCCATTTATTGTCAGGCCCATCCCCTTATGGCCCGTAAGTCACGCAAGTCCAAGGCGCCCAAATCCAAGGCATCCAAATCTAACGCGGCTGAGTCTGAGCCCGTTCCAGAACTCTCTTTGATGCCACGACCAGCGGTGTTGCTGATCTTAGCGATTGTCCTGCTCATGGGCGGGTTAACGGCGGGTATTGTGATCGACGTGTCGACGCGGCCTGAGCCCGCCCGCGTGAGTGCGCCATCGAAAGACCGTGTGTCCAACACGCGCCCAAGTCGCAATGTCCCGCGCACCAGAATTGAAGCCCCCAGAACGCCCTCTATCTTTGATGTACCGCCAGAAGTGCCCACGACAGATGCCGCGCCAGTTGTTGTGGTCCCCGAGATTCCTCTTTCAGCGCCTTTGGCTGTCAATGCGGCACCAGTTGATGCACCGCCTGGTTGGCCAATTGTCGCAATCGTTATTGATGACATGGGTCTTGATCGGGCGCGCTCCAGCAAAGTGCTTGCGCTTCCAGGTCCGCTGACGGTTTCGTACTTAACCTATGCTGACGACCTTAACGTGCAAGCAAAGCGTGCGATTGATGCCGGCCACGAAGTTATGGCGCATGTGCCAATGGAGCCGGTTGGCAATGCAGACCCGGGTCCTGGCGCGCTGATGAGTGGAACGAGTGCACCAGACCTGCGCGAGCAATTGGACTCCTACTTAAATGGATGGTCTGGCTACGTCGGGATTAATAATCATATGGGCAGCAAGCTGACGTCTGATCGGGCAGCCATGGATGTTGTGATGATGGAGTTGAAAGGCCGCGGATTAATGTGGCTGGACTCCCGCACGGATGCATCGACGATTGGTGAAACAGCTGCGACGGCGATGGGGGTGCCCAACCTCGGTCGCGATATTTTTCTCGATAATGAAGATAGTGAAGAAGCCATTGCTGCCCAGCTGGCCAAACTGGAATCGATTGCCCGGCGACAAGGGTATGCGGTGGCCATTGGCCATCCGCGCGATGCAACGATGACGGCCTTGGCGAAATGGCTGGCGACTCTCAATGACAAAGGCATCGCTTTAGCCCCAGTCACGGAAGTGTTACGTCGTCGAATGGGTAAAAAGGGCTAGGCGGCTTAGCCTTACCCGTTACTGCTGTAACGACCGGCTTGGTCAGCAGCGCGAATGATAGCCATGGCTTTGTTTTGGCTTTCCTGAAATTCATCTTCAGGGTCTGAGTCCGCAACAACACCGCCACCCGCCTGAACAATCAGTTCACCGTCTTTAACGAGTGCTGTTCTCAATGCGATACACGTGTCGAGATCGCCGTTGGCGGCAAGGTAGCCAATTGCGCCGCCGTAAAAACTTCGGCGCTCAGTTTCCAGCTCATCAATAATTTCCATGGCCCGAACTTTGGGCGCACCGGAGACGGTTCCCGCAGGGAAACCAGCCATAAGTGCATCCATGGCGTCGTACTTGTCACTTAAATCACCATCGACGTTGGAGACGATGTGCATGACGTGACTGTAGTATTCGATAATCATCTGCTCAGTCACATCGACGGACCCAGTTTCTGTGACACGTCCGACATCATTGCGGCCAAGATCTAAAAGCATCAGGTGCTCTGACAATTCCTTGGGGTCGGCCAACAAGTCGCGGGCATGTTGATCATCTTCTGCTTTAGTCGCGCCACGTGGCCGCGTTCCAGCGATGGGGCGGATGGTGACTTTGCCATCGCGAACCCGAACAAGGATTTCTGGGCTTGAACCAATAATCGAGAAGCCATCAAAATTGAGATAGAAGAGAAAGGGTGATGGATTGAGTCGACGCAAAGATCGGTACAATGAAAACGGCGGATGTATGAACGGACGCCTGAGACGCTGCGACGGAACGACCTGGAAGATGTCACCGGCTAAGACGTACTCTTTCGCTTTTTCGACCATCGCATGATAGCCGCTGCGACCAACGTTGGACGTCGGTTCAATGACATCGTCCGCTTCGCTTGCGCCAGATACAGGCCGCTGCGGAAGAGGGCGATCTAGGTCTTCGATAATCGATTGCAAACGCGATCGCGCGTCGTCATAGGCTTGTTCCGCTGTGGTTTCAGCGGTCGGCCTAACGGGTGTGACGACAGTCATCGTATCGGCGATGGAATCAAAGATCACCATCACCGTCGGGCGCATGAATAGGCCTTCTGGAATACCAATGGTATCCGGATTGTTATCAGGAATATCTTCGACCAACCGGATGGTGTCATAGCCCATGTAGCCGATCAGGCCGGCCGCCATTGGCGGTAACTCCGCCGGCAGATCGATCCGGGATTCAGCGACGAGGGCTCTTAGAGAATCAAGTGTTTTTAAACCCGTATCAACATAGGTTTTATGCGCACCTGTTGGGTCACGACTGATGGTGGCCGTCTGCCCATCACACTTCCAGACGACGTCGGGCTTGAGAGAAATAAAGGAATAGCGACCTCGGGTTGCGCCACCCTCAACAGACTCAAGGAGCGAAACATAGTTGTGTTCGGTGCCGAGTTTAATTGCGGCCGAAACCGGCGTGTCTAGGTCTGCGACGAGCGATGACCATGCAACCTGTGTGCGGCCGTCCTCATAGGTTTTGATAAACTCAGAACGGTCGGGAAAGACATCCATGATACAGGCTAGCGGTTATCGTCTGTTATTGCGGGATTAATTGATCAATAGCTTCCCGATTGAGAACAACGCTGAACTCGTCGGTCACTGTTTTCGTAAAGCCTGCGACAAGGTCATTGGCTAAGGCAGATCCGACAGCCCCTGTTACCTGTTGACGAACTTGGTCAAGCTCAGTTCCGTCGGGGGCGATAATCTCCACAAGCTTGGCAATGACGTGACCGTTGCCGACACGAGCTTCGATGACATCGCCGATGTTCGCCTGGAACAAGAGGTCCATGAGTGCAGGGCTGACGAGCCGAGCTGGAATAATTGAACCGATAACGAGGCTGTCGCCGAACCGAGTGATCGGTCCTAGTTTCGCAAATTCAATGGCGTCGTCGTTATCTGCCAAAGCGGGCAAATCAGTGGACGCTCCAATATCGTCTAATAAGGACTTGGCCGTCGTGAGCGTTGCGGATCCGCGGGCTTGTTGTTCCCACAGCACCCGAACATCCGCTTTGACGCGCTCGTAGGATTTCGGTGCTGGTTCGATGATGGCGTTCACGCGAAGAATAAAGGCGTAGTCATCTGCTTCGATTAACGGAGACTCTAAACCCACGTCCGTCGAGAAGCTGGACCGAATGAGACGCTCTTGATCGATAGGAAACGTTAGGGGCGCACCGGTCGCGTCGCGACCCTCGCGATCGAGAGTCTCAAAGTATACGCGTGTATAGCCTGGTGTTTCGGCGATCTCCGTCATGGGGACGCCGGCTGCCAGCTGGTCTTCTAAGTAAATAGTGGCTTCATACATTTCGTCAAAAGAGCGATCGGTCACGATGAACTCTATGATGTCTTGCCTTACAACGGGAAGGGCACTGATGCTGCCAGTTGTAAGCGCCGTTACTTCGAATAGGTGCCATCCGAAATCCGTTTGGATCGGCGCACTAATTCCAAGTTCGTTTTGCTCAAAGACTGCTGACAGATCGAAGCCAATATCATCGTTGGCGTCGAGCTCTCCGAGATCAATAGGAGCACCCATATCGATCCGGTCTCCGAGTTCAACGAGTGTGTCCCCATCCTGGATTTGGTCGTAAGCGGTTGTGGCGTCCAGTGCCGTCCCGAAAATCAATTGTCGGACAGTTCGCGTCGGTTGGGTGCGATAGCGGTCCATGTTCTCATCATAGAACAATTGAATTTCTTCGTCTGTGATGCTGTCCACGGGTACGAGATCTGTTGGCCTGATTACGATGGCTTCTACTTCACGGTATTGGGGGGCGGTGAAGGCGCTTAGATTCTCATCATAGACTTGGTTCAGCACCTGTTCAGTTGGCTCGTCGCCAACCTGGACGGTTTCATCCGCAACGTAGAGGACATCGGCTGAGCGTTGTTCTGCGCGATACTGGAAGAGTGCATCGACCATCGCTTTTGGAGCGCGTGCATTGGCCGCGATAGGCTGCAGCATAATCTGCCGGCTGACATCGCTACGCAGCAGATCAACGAACCCTTGTTCGGTGAGGCCATTACTAGAGAGCACTTGGTTGAGAATTAACCGGTTGAAGTTGCCAGTTTCGTCCTTGAACGCTTCCTGTTGAGAGACTGCGCGACGTAAAGTTTCATCTGGTATCGTCAAACCCATGGTACGGGCAGCCATATCCAAGGTCGCGCGCTCGGTCAGTTGAGCAACGAGATTGTCCATGATGCCGAGGTCCGCAGCATCTTTTGCAGTAAAGTCGGGCCCAATGGCCTGGCGCAGTTGATCAACTTCAGCCGTAAAGCGACGCTGGAGTTCCTCAGCGCGGATCTCGACTTGTTCAACTTTGATTGCCACGTTTGGATCAACGGCTGGATTGATGGCATCCCCAACACCCCAGATGGAGAAACTGATCATCAGAAGGCCTAGAAAACCCTTCAGTATCCAGCTTTCTTTGATCGCGTGCGTTAACCCTTGAATCATCAGAAGACCCTTTTATCGCTGCCAATTCCTGCCAAATATGCCCAAACGGTTTGGCGAAATCGCGTATATAATTGTGACAGCGGGTTTTACGCGTCAACGCAAGGGTGGGCAAGCCTTAGCGGGGGGGGGTGAGATTCGCGGGAGTCTTGGAAATCGCTGACGGCCTGTGTTAGCAAACAGCCGAAACGCCGACAGCCCACCTCAGCGACATTTGGAGCAGACATGACCAAACTCATAGCAGGAAATTGGAAAATGAATTGCCATGTCGAAAGCGGCACTGCCCTGGCGCGTGGCTTGGCTGATAAAGCAAACCAATCCTCAAAATCCGCAGATGTGGCTGTGTGCCCGCCTGCACCCCTCATTCCGTTGATTATTGAGGCGACCAAAAACAGTCCTGTTTCCGTTGGGGGGCAGGATTGCCATTGGGAGGACTCAGGTGCTCATACAGGTGACGTCAGTGCCTCTCTGTTGGCTGATCTTGGCTGTACCTATGCCATTGTGGGCCATTCGGAACGGCGAGCTGACCATGGTGAAACCGATGCCCAGGTTAAAGCGAAGACTGAGGCGGCCCTGGCAGCGGGGTTAATCGCTATTGTTTGTGTTGGAGAGACCGAGGCTCAGCGGGATGCCGGAGATGCTGAAACCGTTGTCGGGGGTCAGATTGAGGGCTCCCTTCCAGCGGGCGGAACACCTGATACCGTTGTTATTGCATATGAGCCTGTTTGGGCGATTGGCACGGGACGGACGCCATCTTTGGACGATATTGCTGCTATTCACGGTTTTATTCGTGAAAAAGCGCTGGCGAGTCACGGATTGGGCGATGGACTTCGAATCCTATACGGAGGATCGGTAAAACCCTCGAATGCCGCAGAAATCTTGGCGATAGAAGATGTCGGCGGTGCTTTGGTCGGGGGCGCGAGCCTTACGGTTGAAAACTTCTGGGGTATTATTGAAAGTTGCCCCTAGCGAAGACATATAAAGACGACTAAAACCCTGTCGTTATCACGGGTTCAAGCCCGATCGTTGTTCACAGCCCTGTTGAGTTACCATGGAAACAGTTCTTCTCGTCATTCATCTGATCATCGCCATTGTCATGATCGGTATGATTTTGCTTCAGAAAAGTGAAGGCGGCGCCATGGGCGGCGGTTTGACAGGGGGAGCATCCGTGACGGGTATGTCCACATCTAGCGTGCGGGCAACGCCGATTACTCGGAGCACAACGATTCTTGGGATGTGTTTCTTCGCTTCAAGCCTGGGATTGGCACTGTTGGCAACACCTACAGATGCCCCGACGTCGATTTTTGAGACGGCTCCAGTTGAAGATGGCTCTGGCGCGATACCTATTGTTCCAGTTATGCCAACTGTACCAAGCGTTCCAGTCGACGAATAAGCCGGTTCTGTTCAATGATCGAACGCCAGAACGGCCGAGCTAAAGATAGTAGCCCGGAACTTCACCTCTGTGCTTGCAGCGCGGTAAAATCTCGATACATTGGCGCTCCATGACGCGGTTTATATTTATCACTGGCGGCGTGGTTTCCTCCCTCGGAAAAGGTCTCGCATCTGCCGCCCTTGGCGCGCTATTGCAGGCGCGCGGATATTCAGTCCGCCTTCGAAAACTAGATCCCTATCTTAACGTTGATCCGGGAACGATGAGCCCGTTCCAGCACGGAGAAGTCTACGTCACCGATGATGGGGCAGAGACAGACCTGGATCTCGGCCACTACGAGCGGTTTACGGGCGTGCCCTCGCGGCAAAGCGATAATGTGACAACAGGGCGTATATATTCCGACGTCATCGCTAAGGAGAGGCGGGGCGATTACCTCGGCGCGACCGTACAAGTTATTCCGCATGTCACAGATGCAATTAAAGAGTTCGTTAAGGCCGATTTGAACGGCGAAGACTTCGTGCTTTGCGAAATCGGCGGAACGGTCGGTGATATTGAAAGCCTTCCCTTTCTCGAAGCCATTAGACAATTGGGGAACGAGCTTGGGCCGGAACGCTCCATGTTCATGCATCTCACATTGGTGCCCTATATCGCAGCAGCCGGTGAATTAAAGACCAAACCGACACAACACTCGGTGAAAGAGCTTCTTGGCCTCGGCATTCAGCCCCATGTGTTGATTTGCCGCATGGAACGGGAAATGCCTGAAGCGGAACGCCGTAAGATCGCGCTGTTCTGCAATGTGCGACAGGACTGCGTGATTCCTGGGTTGGATGTGGATTCGATTTATGCCGTGCCTGTGGCATACCACGAGCAGGGCATGGACACGGTCGTCTGTCGGCATTTCAGGCTTCCTATTGATAAGAAGCCGAGCCTGACGATCTGGAATGATATTGTTGAAGCTGTAAGGCGACCAGAAGGCGAGGTAACGATCGCAGTGGTTGGCAAGTATGTGCAACTCCCGGATGCCTATAAGTCTCTCTCTGAAGCGCTGACTCATGGTGGAATAGCGAACAATATCAGTGTGAAGTTGGACTGGATTGATTCTGAGATTTTTGACCGGGAAGACGTTGTTCAGCATCTTGAGCACGTTCACGGGATTCTCGTTCCAGGTGGATTTGGCGAACGCGGCTCTGAAGGTAAAATTAAGGCGGTTCAATTCGCCCGCGAACGCAGCATTCCGTACTTCGGAATTTGTTTTGGCATGCAGATGGCTGTTGTCGAAGCGGCAAGAAATCTTGCAGGCATGGAAGGTGCGAGTTCAACGGAATTTGGCCACGCCGCAGAGCCTGTCGTTGGCCTGATGACGGAATGGTCAAAAGGAAGTGACGTTGAGCAGCGCGGCGAAGAAGACGATTTGGGTGGCACAATGCGTCTAGGGTCGTATTTGTGTGACTTGAAGCCAGAAACGCATGTGGCAGAGATTTATCGCTCGTCGACGATTTCTGAACGCCATCGCCATCGGTATGAAGTGAACATTACCTATCGAGAAAAATTAGAAGCCGCAGGGATGATATTCTCCGGTCTATCACCGGACGGCGTGCTTCCAGAGATCGTAGAATACAAAGATCACCCCTGGTTTATCGGGGTTCAGTTCCATCCGGAATTGAAATCGAAACCGTTCGATCCACATCCCTTATTTACGTCCTTTATCGCCGCCGCTGTGGCACAATCAAGGCTGGTTTAGCCCTTATTTTCGGAAGAGTCGGTCAGTCATGAGCCAGGCCACACAGTCTTCGCGCCACGTCCCAGTTGGGTCGTATTCAATAGGCAATGATTTGCCGTTTGTGATGATTGCTGGGCCGTGTCAGATCGAAAGCCGCGAGCACGCTCTGGAAACAGCAACAGCGCTTAAGGAAATGGGCGAAGCGGCGGGTGTGCCGATTATTTATAAAAGCTCTTACGATAAAGCGAACCGGACCAGTGTGGCTGGCACCCGTGGTTTAGGGCTCGAAAAGTCGCTTCAAGTTTTTTCTGATGTTCGAGAAGCCACCGGGCTTCCGACGCTGACAGATGTGCACGAAAAAGAACACTGTGCCCTGATCGCCGAAGTGGCTGACGTGCTTCAAATCCCAGCCTTCCTTTGCCGCCAAACGGATTTATTGTTGGCGGCCGGAGAAACTGGCGCGGTGATTAACGTAAAGAAGGGGCAGTTTCTTGCGCCGTGGGACATGAAAAATGTCGCAGCGAAGGTCGCGTCCACCGGAAACGAAAAAATCATGCTGACGGAGCGCGGTGTATCTTTTGGGTACAACACGTTGGTGACTGATATGCGGGCGTTGCCGCAGATGGCGCAAACCGGGTACCCCGTTGTGATTGATGCGACACATTCAGTGCAACAACCAGGTGGGCAGGGCACGAGTTCTGGCGGAAAGCGAGAGTTTGCGCCCGTTATTGCGCGGGCGTCGGTTGCGGTTGGTGTCGCCGCGGTGTTTATGGAAACCCATGCGGACCCGGACAACGCGCCCTCCGATGGCCCAAATATGGTTTATCTCCGTGACATGCCAGAAATTCTCGCAACGCTGAAAGCGTTTGATGAGATTGCTAAATCAAAACCAGTTGTTCTACCGAACTAAACTGAAGTTCTAACCGTTACCTAAAGAGGTCTTCCATGAGCGCTATTGTCGACATCGCAGCCCGCGAAATTTTGGATAGTCGTGGCAACCCAACTGTTGAGGTTGATGTCATTCTTGATACTGGAGCGAGTGGTCGTGCTGCTGTGCCATCTGGTGCATCAACGGGTGCCCATGAAGCTGTCGAGCTAAGGGACGGGGACAAAGGCCGCTACAACGGCAAGGGGGTCTTGCAGGCCGTCGATGCTGTGAACGGTGAAGTCTTTCAGGCTATTTCAGGCTTTGATGCTGACGAACAACGCCACATTGATCAGACATTGATCGACCTTGATGGAACGCCGAACAAAGCCCGGCTTGGGGCGAATGCTATTTTGGGTGTGTCTTTAGCTGTGGCCAAAGCTGCGGCTGACGATGCCGGCCTTGAACTGTATCGGTACGTTGGTGGCGCATCGGCTCATGTTTTGCCGGTTCCAATGATGAATATCATCAACGGCGGTGAACACGCTGACAACCCAATCGATATTCAAGAATTTATGGTGATGCCGGTCGGCGCTGAAGACGGTGTTGACGCTATTCGTATTGGTGCTGAGATTTTTCACGGACTTAAGAAGCAACTCAGTGAAGCTGGCCACAACACGAATGTGGGAGATGAAGGTGGCTTTGCACCAAACCTTGATAGCGCCGATGCTGCGCTCTCGTTTATTATGAAGGCGATTGAATCCACCGGCTATAAGCCTGGTGTTGATGTGGTGTTGGCGCTCGATTCAGCGTCGTCCGAATTCTATAAAGACGGCGTGTACGACATGGCCGGTGAGGGGAAGAAGCTTGATGCCGGTGGAATGGTTAAATTCTACGAAGACTTGACGTCGCGCTACCCCATCGTTTCCATCGAAGACGGCATGGCCGAAGACGACTGGGATGGCTGGAAGGCTCTGACCGATGCGATCGGCGGAAAGGTACAATTGGTTGGAGACGATTTGTTTGTGACCAACCCTGATCGCTTGCGCGATGGTATTTCTAAAGGTGTTGCAAACTCCATTCTTGTAAAAGTGAATCAGATTGGAACGCTGACTGAGACGCTTGAAGCGGTGGAGATGGCCCACAAATCGAGCTACACGGCGGTGATGTCCCATCGCTCCGGCGAAACGGAAGATTCAACCATTGCAGATCTCGCGGTTGCGACCAATTGCGGACAGATCAAGACAGGCTCGTTGTCTCGATCGGATCGTTTGGCAAAATACAATCAGTTGATTCGGATTGCGGAAGGGCTTGGTGACTCTGCCCGTTTTGCTGGTCCAGAGCTAAAGCAGCGCTGGGGACTCTAGGCGCACTTTAATACTGAGGGCGGGTTTCAGATAGTGCCCCAAACAACACTGTTCGACGAGGCGATCACTTTTCATAGAAAGGGAGAGCTAGACCGTGCGGCTGATGCATATCGTGCGGTCTTAAAAAATGAGCCCCAACACCTCACCTCGTTACACATGCTCGGTGTCATCGAGCGTGACACCGGAAATTTAATTGAGGCCCGTCTCCTGCTGGCAAAGGCAGAAGAGCTATCGTCTGACTCTGCTGAGTTGTCTTTTGATATTGGGCTTCTTCTGATTCGAAGCGAAGAGCCAAAAGTCGCGGTCCAATATTTTACCAGGGCTGTGACTCTTGATCCTGAGCTTGGCCCTGGCTGGCATTATTTGGGCCGGTTGTATCGGCGGCAATGCGAACCAGAAAAAGCTGAGCAGTGCTTTCACAAAGCGATTTCCATTCTAACGAGCTCGATATCGTCTGAGCTTGAACTGGCTCATGTGGAACTTGCGCTGGGTAAAGCAGAAAGCGCACGATCCCGCATAGAGGCGCTCATTCAAACTATCAATACGGTGCCAGAATATTGGAGTGCACTCTCTCAGTCGCATTGGTCACTGGGCGTCCTAGACGATGCCATCGTTGCAATGGAACGTGCGGTCGAGTTGAATGGTGATCGGGTTGATGATCTGTTTATCCTCGCACGCATGTATATCGCCCGTGGAACTGGCGTTGAGGCGCTGGCGATTTATCAAGGTCTGCAGAAGCGTTGGCCGGAGAACTATAAAGTTGCGGCCAATCAGGCTGGATACCTTTTCTCCATCGGCCAATTTGAGGATGCGTGGCATCTCTATCGACAGCGCTATAAGCGCCTCGGACCTAAAGGCCGTGAATTGAAAACGAACGTGCCAGAGTGGAACGGTAAAGATATATCCGGCAAGAGGTTGATTTTGACGGCGGATGAAGACCTCGGCGAACAGATTTTGTTTATGAGATTTGTTCCAGAGCTGTGTAGCAGAGCCGAGGTGCTTGCTGTCGAGGTTGATCGCAGATTACTTCCCATAGCGCGACGAACGTTTCCAGACGTTAATTTTGTCCCGTGGACCAAGCCGACCCATGAGGATGTTTTGCGCGACGATGCAGATTTCCACGGCGTTCTTGGCGACTTTGGTTTACTTTTGCGAACGTGTGCGGAGGACTTCAACGTTACACCACCACGCTTTGAACCCGAATTAGACGTGGCCGCTGAATGGCGTGATAAAATTCGTGGGGCGACCGGCTCTACTTTTGTTGTTGGCCTCAGTTACGCGAGCGAGAAATCTCCTATGTCTATGGAGAAGAGTGTCGCGTTATCGCAATTGTCTGGTCTCGCGGCTATTGAAGGTGTGACCTTCGTAAACCTTCAATACGGACGGTGTCGCGAGTACCTAAATCAGTGGGCTAAAGATGTTGGGATCACCCTGCTCGATTTTCCGGAGATAGATCCGACCCACGATTTGGATACGCACGCCGCTATGATATTGGCGACTGACTTGGTCGTGAGTGTCAGCACAGCAACGGCGCATATTGCAGCAGGTTTGGGGCACCCTACCTGGGTGCTTCTCCCAAGAGCTCAGCCGTCATTTTTGTATTGGTCCAGAGCTGGAGATAATGAGACGTGGTATCCTTCAGTACAGAAGGTCGCGCCAGGTCCGGGAGAAAACTGGACCATTGTCGCTGATAAAATTGTCGAGATGATTGAATCCCGCCAAGGGCGTTAAGGCGTACCTAAGTCTCGAACAAGCCTAAACCCTAATGAATAGACAGCGATATGCGGCGAGGGGGCTATGCTACGGTTGGCAGCGCGCAAGTGTCCCGGAAAAATATTGCTGAAGCCACCACCGCGATCGAGCACGGCATTGCAGATGCCACCATCGCCCCAAGTCGAGTTATTTGTTGGGGCGCCAACGAAAGAGTCACGATAACAATCGGCCATCCATTCCCAAACGTTGCCAATGGTGTCGTGAAGTCCAAAGCCATTGGGCAGGTAAGACCCGACTGGCGCGGTGCCAAAGCCAACACCATCATCACAATTCACAGCGTTCCAGTCGGGGACCTCTGCTTTGGCACTGATGTCTGAGACATTTGCATAGGCGCAGGCGTTGTCTTCGCCCCCAGGGAAGGAATAAGCGGTTCGCGTGCCGCCGCGTACGGCATATTCCCATTCGGTTTCAGCAGGGAGTCGATACGTATGGCCGGTTTTCTCGGTCAGCCACTCCGCATAGGCTTTTGCATCCCACCAACTAACACAGACCATCGGATGATCATCTGAAACATCGTAGTCAGGGTCGAGCCACGAGTTCGCGTCTTTAAATGCCAATTGGCTGCCATTCCAGATCAGGCAGCGTGCACTGCCCCAGTAGCCAGTTTCGTTGACGGAGGTGGCAAATTGCCTGCGTGTGATTTCGTGCTTGCCGATGGCAAACGGGACAGTATGGGTGACAGTGCGCACCGGGCCTTCATCTTCGGCCCTGTACTCCTCACCTTCTGGCGCCCCCATGTCAAACTGCCCAGGAGGAATAACCACCATCTCTGGGCAAGTTGCACAGTCTTTGAACGAACTGAGAGGCCCAGCAGGGCCCGAACTTGCGCAAGCCGCAAGCCAAGAAAGACTGAAAAGAAGCGCAATAAAACGCATTATGGAAGCAGATGCTCCACCAGTTGTTTCTCTAAGTGAGGGGCTGCCCCAATCGCTCCGTTATCGATGTCGAGGAGCACTTTCCACCCATCCTCCGTCATTTCCAACAACGCAATGTAACGGCCATTAACAGCATCTCCTGCTTGCTTGCCGGTGTCTTGATCAATCACCAATGATGCGAAATCACAAAGGATGTAGGCCCAGTCTCCGATGTCGTCGCCGTTCACTTCCATCTCAATAATATCAGATATGATGTAAGGCTTTTGCGTCGACGCGAAAGCTTTGCCCCAGCTTTCCTCAAGGGCTTCGCGTCCAACAATGCTCATGCGCTGTGTATGAGCTACGCGAAGGCGCGCGAGGTAATCGTTGATCGAACCCTCTAGGTCGCCTTCGTTGAAGCGTTTAACCGTGTCATCGTGGAACTTCTGAACCGAAGCGTATTGTGCTTCCGTTCCACCATTGAGTCTCTGCTCAGCGCTTGCCGATCCGGAGACAATTAAGGTGAGAGCAAGTGTGAACGCGCGGATGTAGTGAGTCATGACTTCAATCCTTTGGCTATTCGGCGGCTTCAACTTTGACGTCTTCAGCGGGCATATAAAGATCGCCGCCTTTACGGTATTTTTCCGCCATATCAGCCATGCCTTTTTCTGCATCGCCAAAGCCGCCCTTTGCGGCTTCGTCACGAATGTCCTGAGAAATTTTCATGGAGCAGAACTTCGGTCCGCACATGGAGCAGAAGTGGGCAACCTTATGGGCTTCCTTGGGCAACGTCTGGTCATGGAATAGTCGCGCTGTCTCAGGATCGAGGGACAGGTTGAACTGATCTTCCCAGCGGAACTCAAAGCGCGCACGCGATAACGCGTCATCGCGGTCTTGTGCCCCTGGATGCCCTTTGGCCAAATCAGCAGCATGGGCTGCGATTTTATAGGTAATCACGCCAGTCTTTCACGTCTTCCCGATCCGGAAGACCCAGGTGTTCTTTCGGGGTGACGTAACACAACATGGCAGTGCCATACCAGCCGATCATGGCAGCACCAATGCCTGAGGTAATGTGATCGTAACCCGGCGCAATATCGGTGGTCAGCGGCCCAAGCGTATAGAACGGCGCTTCGCCGCATTCTTTGAGCTGCTTTTCCATGTTGATTTTGATTTTGTGCATGGGCACGTGGCCGGGGCCTTCAATCATAACCTGGCAGTCTTTTTTCCAAGCCACTTCTGTCAACTCACCGAGAGTTTCTAGCTCAGCAAACTGGGCTTTGTCGTTGGCGTCTGCAATCGAACCAGGGCGCAACCCATCACCCAAGGAGAAGGTGACGTCATACATGCGCATGATGTCGCAAATCTCTTCGAAGTTTTCGTAGAGGAACGATTCCTGATGATGGGCAAGGCACCACTTGGCCATGATAGAGCCACCGCGCGAGACGATCCCCGTTGTGCGTTCAGCAGTCAGAGGAACATAGGGCAGGCGGACGCCGGCATGGATGGTGAAGTAGTCGACCCCTTGCTCAGCTTGTTCGATGAGAGTTTCGCGGAACACTTCCCAATTCAAATCCTCAGCAACACCATTCACTTTTTCGAGCGCCTGGTAGATGGGGACGGTGCCAATTGGGACTGGGCTGTTGCGGATGATCCATTCACGGATGTTGTGGATGTTTCGACCGGTCGATAGATCCATAACGTTGTCGGCACCCCAGCGGGTTGCCCAGACCATCTTTTCTACTTCTTCTTCCATGGAAGAGGTGACGGCGGAGTTGCCGATGTTGGCGTTGATCTTCACCAGGAAATTTCGACCGATGATCATCGGCTCTGCTTCCGGGTGATTGATGTTGGATGGAATAATGGCGCGGCCCCGGGCGACTTCATCACGGACAAATTCCGGTGTGCAGAAGTCGGGAATTTCGGCGCCGAAATCTTCACCGTCTCGCAGCATCTGCTCTTTTAGTTGCTCGCGACCTATGTTTTCGCGAATAGCGATGAATTCCATTTCCGCTGTGACGATGCCAGCGCGAGCATAGGCGAGTTGCGTAACCGCCTTACCGTCTTTGGCGCGGTACGGGCGCTGTAAGTTCGGGAATTCTGGCGCCATCTTGTCGGCTGAAACGAAACCGTTGTCGGCAGCGGTAACTGGGCGACCATCATATTGCTCAACGTCGCCACGGGCTGTGACCCAGGACTCCCTGATGCGCGGAAGTCCCACCGCGATATCTGTTTTGATATTGGGATCGCTGTACGGGCCGGAGCAGTCGTATACGGTGACGGGTGGCTCTTTGGCTGTGGGATGAAGGGCGATCTCCCGCATTGGGACCAGAATATCCGGATGGAGCACGCCAGCTTTGTAGATCTTTGTGGAGGCCGGTAGTGGCCCAGTGGTGACAGTTGGTTTCGCGGCTGGTGATCCGGGCGGGCTGACGTGGTTCATAGTGGCCTTTCGTCTGAGCGGCTATCGCACAGTTATCTGTGATCGGTTTTTGGTGGCATGGGAGGGTCGTGTGGCGTTCTAGCCTTTAACCATCCCTACGCCAGCACAATCTGGATCAGGTTCTAAGGGTCGTCACTGGATGCTGCACTTGGCTTTTGTGTGCGGCTTCGTGACCTCTCAGCCCATACCTTGGGCTCCCCTTTGGTAGTTTAGACCTTACGTCTGGGGTCAGAGACGGTCAACGGAAAGCGGTCAGTCTTCGAGCGCTTTTTGAGGCCGTTGCTAGCGCTTTTGTATAAGGGGTGATACGAAAGCCCCTATCGACCGTATGTATAGTTAGACATTGTTTTTAAGGAGATATCAGCATGGAACCGAACGTCAACGCATTAGACCGTATTGTTCGCGTCGTTATTGGGGCTGGTTTGGTTGCGATCCCTTTTTTGGTCCCGACCAATGGGGACTGGGTTCGTCAATTGATGGAAGTGGTTGCAGGTTTACTAGGCTTATCTCTTGTTGCATCCGGCGTTCTCGCTTTCTGCTGGGTTTACAACATGCTGGGTATCAACACCTGTAAAACTACGGCTTAAAGCCGCACGTCAAAGCGACCTTTCTCGCGACCTTGTGATCCAACGCTCCGGGTCCTGTGGTATGTTGCCGACCTAGATATTGATAGGGAGGATGCCGTGCGCGCCATATTTTCTGCATTCGTTATTCTTTTTTCGATGAGTACTGCTGCGTCCGCAGCAGAGACGATTGATATTGGGCCCGCCATTGGCGCGTCCATTCCAGCTGACTTTGCTGGTCGGACTGCCAAGGGTGATGCGGTCACATATGCCGACGTTGCTGGTGAAAATGGCATGGTTCTCGCCTTCGTCCGTTCCGCTAGCTGGTGCACATTCTGCCAGTCTCAGATGAAGGACCTTCAGACCATTGCGGCAGATCTGACAGAACGCGGTTATGAACTGGCTGTCATGAGCTATGACGAGCCTAAGGTTTTGGACCAATTCGCTAAGAAGCAAAACATCTCCTATACGCTTCTGTCTGACAAAGATTCAAAGGTGATCAACGCTTTGGGTATTCGGGAAACGTCCTACAAAGAAGATTCCATGGCTTACGGCGTACCGAAGCCGGTAATTTTTGTCATTGATCCGGAGGGCACGATTCAGGCCAAGCTTGCTCTTGAGGGATACCGGGACCGTCCGCCCCTTGAAGACGTGATGGCGGAAGTGGATCGCATTCTCGACGCGACGTCGTAATCTCGACTTACTCGCGTATTTCTAACTCGACCAAGTCATAGATTTTCTCTCCCTCCGGATAGGTCATCCGGACGGGGAGGTAGTCGTCGAGTGTTGTCCACATGATCAGAGTTTTACCGTCACGGACGGGCCACTCAAATTTGTGGCAGTCGTAGGTGCCAGACGCCACAGTTACTGTTTCTTCGCCACGGTACCAATAGTCGTAGGTGCGCGGGGCCATGATCGGGCCAGAGTTGCCAGCTGACAGCGGTGAAGAATTGAAGCAGTTGTCGACGATCTGAAGGTCGTCTGTTTGTACGGGCTTCAAATGCGCCAATTTCCAGATATCGCAACAAATGGGGTGGGTTCCAAAGGCGTTAATCGGTTTGTCTAAGGCGATGCTTTGACTGATCCGGCCTTCATTAAGGGTGATGGCTTCACCCTCAGCTGAGGTGGGAGTGAAGCGGAACCAACCGCTGCCCAGCACACGATCTTCCTCGGCAATGCGGACGTAGCATTCCAACGGACGCCAGTCAGAGCCGACTGTATAGGTGACGTCACGTGTTAGCCCTAGGTTATCAAATTCGCAAAGGACGCGCAGGGTTCGAATGCCGTTGGCTTGAACACTGACGCTAAAAATCTCCCGCCCGAACTGTGTTTGCGGCAGTCCGGCGGGGTTTTCACAATACGAAATCTCTCCACTAATTAGGCGCGGCATAGTTGCTGTCTGCTCTTATACGTCGAACTGCAGTATGCGTTCGCCAAGGAGCTTCCCAAACGTGATCGCCGGGGTGACGAGCATCCCGCCACAGACTGCACG
The DNA here is from genome assembly GCA_943787205.1 of uncultured Rhodospirillaceae bacterium. GTDB lineage: Bacteria > Pseudomonadota > Alphaproteobacteria > Rhodospirillales > Rhodospirillaceae > WLXB01. The sequence continues at coordinate 75,745 of CALSLN010000005.1, read as the reverse complement.
GCCACTGGTGGCTCCTGTGCCGAGCAACTCTCCAGCCGCGTAGAGACCACCGATCTTCGATCCGTCTTGACGAATGACTTGGAGATCTTCGCCTACAGCAATGCCCGCGAAGGTGGTTAGGAACCAGCTTTGTAGACGCACAGCGTAGTAGGGACCTTTTTCGATGGGGAGCGGCATATGGGTGCGGCCTAGCTCATCTTTGCCACTGGCTTGGGCGATGTTGTATCTGGCAACTGTACCGGCAAGGCCGTCTTTATTGACGCCTGATTTTTCGGCCAATTCTTCGAGAGTGTCGGCCTTAAAGAAGTTCGGCCAGCCTTCATTAAAGGCATCGGGTATGTTTTCCGCAAGCATGCGTCCGAAGCCCGTCTGGATATATTTCGGCGCGTTTGTATGGATTTCATGATCCCACACGGCCCAACACTCTTCGCCAGGTTGCTCCACCAGGGCTTCTTCGTATGCGGCGTGGCTGAGGATGTCTTCCTGAAGGAACCGCTTGCCTTGGGCATCGATGATGATTTCCCAAGGCGGACGGTCACCCGGAAAATGTCGGGCAACGGCGGCCATTGTTGCTGGGTAGTCTGAGTCTGATAGGATGGCGCCAAAGAGGGGGAGGTGGTTTTCGCCGTAGCGCACATAACCGCCCGCAGAGGTCCCGAGCGTAATGCCTGCGCCCTGACTGTAGGGATAAGAGACATCTGAATAGTCAGGCGCGCCCTCCAGTTCTTCAAACATTTCAGGGTTTGAGGCATAGCCACCACTGGTGAGAACGACGTTTTTGCCCATGTATTTCGCGGTTTTGCCATCTGCATCTACCGTCTCAACGCCGATAACGTCGCCCTTATCGTTTTGGATGAGGCTGGAGGCTTCAGTGTTGAGCTTGATGGTAACGGCACTGGATTCAATAAGCGGCTCAAGCTGCTCTTCGAATAAGGCCAGGATGCCCATGCCGCCGTCTTTGTGCCAGGCGTAGCGGGCGTGACTATAGGGCTCGTGCGTGGTGCCGGTGACGGGATGCCCCTCACGGACCTCAAAGCCGTTGTCGGTAAGCCAATCGAAGGCTCCTGCGGCATTATCCGTGGCGAGACGCAGGATGTACGGATCGGCCGTATTGTGGCTGATGTTCATGACGTCGTCGTAGTGGGATTGCGGGCTATCGCCAGTGATGCCTTTCGACTTTTGGAGCTTGGTGCCGGCAGCGCTCATCTGGCCGGTCGAGAGAAACAAAGTCCCCCCAATTGCAGACGCGGCCTCGATAACGAGGACTTTGGCGCCACGCTGGCCGGCAAAGATCGCTGCCGGAAGGCCAGCCGTTCCGGCGCCGATAATAATGGCGTCCCAAACGTCGTTTGAGCTCTGAGCTCTCGCCCTTTTGGCGAGCCCTACGCTTGCTGCGGCAGCGCCGACGCTAGACAGGAATTGACGTTTTGACAGCTTTTGCGCGAGTGGACGCCAGAATTTGGTTTTCGTGGACATCAGTGCCTCCCAAGGTGAGTTTTGCCGAACTCTAACCCAGACCTTGATCCAAGCCTAGCCAGACCGGCTTGAAACATGACGGCGCGCGCCAGACGCCCGTGACGTGACCGTTGGGCTAGAGACGGTGATTTAACCCCACGGAAATACTAGATTTCGGGGCTGACTGAGCGCAGACTTGCTGAAGCATTTTCCTTGTTAGTTCGCCCCCGCTGACAATTCTGTTGGCGGCTCGTCCAAGGAGTTCAGCCATGAGTCAGAAGATGAAGAACAGGCGCGGTTTCCTACTTGGAACCTCTGCGGCTGCAGCCGTCGCATTGCCCTCTCTAAAGGCTATCGCTGAGACAGCGAGCTGGGACGTGGAATGGCGCGGGACCATCGGCGCTTTTGAGCGGTTGCCGTATCTTGATGAGGAAAACGGACAGGACTTTTACCGCGGTTTTCGATACTGGATTAATCGAGACGTGATCTCAGCAGCCCGCCGTAGAGCATTGGAAATACTCGACGAAAACGGTATTGCGCCCGACGAGAATATTCCAATGGAGCAGGTCATGGCTCTGATGGAAAACGATCACATCATGGGCATGAGTGTGTTGACCTGGGAGAATACACAGCAAGCTATGTGGGGTCGAGTTCAAGACCTTTATCATGCTGATGCTGATCTCTACCTCGGAGAACTTGAGGCGGCCTCCAAGCTTGGTCCAGGGACCTTAGAGCTGCGGCCAGATCTGGAAATTCCCCAATACGCCAGTTACGAAATTCACCTTCAGCCAGGTGGTTATGTGGGCGACGAGTTTGCTGGCTACATCTACGTGCACGGCGAGAACATCGTTTTCAGGAACGGCAATTATCAAGACGACTTGCAGGTCAGTCTGGCCCGACGTGTTCCGGCGCCGAAAGATGGCAGCATTAAGCGGGTTCTGGAGCAAGGCTGTAGCTCTGGTCAGTTTACCCTAGCGCTCAAGAAGAAATGGCCTGACGCTGAGGTCTGGGGCACAGATATCGCCGCTCCAATGATCCGCTATGCTCACATGCGCTCGGTCGAATTGGGTATGGAAACCCACTATCTGCAGGAGTTGAACGAAGACAGCCAGTTCCCCGATGATCATTTCGACGTGGTGACCAACAACCTGTTGTTCCACGAGGTGCCAGGGAAAATCGCACGCGGTATTATTGAGGAAGCCTTCAGAACCCTACGGCCAGGCGGTGTTTTCTATCCGATCGACCTGTTTACGGGTAACCCGCCTAACGAAACCGCGTTTGGAAAGTTCTGGGCATGGCGGGATTATCGTTGGAATGAAGAAGTCTGGCGGATGGAATATACGGCCTTGGACATGGCCGCTGAGATGAAACGGGCTGGCTTTATTGTTGAACAAGGTCCGGCGGCCCGACGAGGGACCAAAGGGAACATCATGGGGACGAAGCCTGCTTAGGTTTGGTTAGAGAGGAAACAAGACATGCTTAATCGAAGAACACTATTTCAGGCCTCAACAACGCTGGGTGGCGCTATCGCTGCATTTTTTGGTGGCCGCAAGGCTCAGGCTAAGATTCCAGCCATCGCAGATGTCGAACCCAGAGGCACGGACCGGCGTTTAGAGCGCTTGCCGACCTTGGACGTAGAGAGCCGGGAAGATTTCCTGACCCATTTTCGCATTTGGGTAAACCGGGATGTGCGAAAGGTTGCCGAAAAGCGTGGAGAGGCGATTATGGCGGCGAGGGGGCTCGATAATCGCACACCTATGTCGCACGATGACGCGGTCAAGTTGCTCGATGGAGATCACATCATCGGTTTCAGTGGTCGGGCGTGGATCAGCGGTCAGCAGTTGATGTGGAAAAACCTGCAAGACGAGTTCCATGGCAACGCCGACGCCTATTTGGCCGAAATGGAAGCGACGGATAACGCGGGACCGGGCAAGCTTGAACTCAATCCCGATATGTACATGCCGAAGTACACGAAACACGAAATCCATATGCAGCCTGGCGGCTACGTCGGCGATCCACTCGGTGGGTATGTCTACCATTACGGGACCAACAACTTCTGGGAAGCCCGTAACTATCAGGATGAGATGCATGAGCAGCTGGTAAAGGGCGTGCCGGTTCCTAAGGACGGGAAGATCAAACGCATCCTGCATATGGGGTGTAGCTCAGGTCAGCTGACTTTGCGACTTAAAGAGCTCTATCCGGATGCCGAGGTTTGGGGTGTCGATGTCGGCGGACCTATGGTGCGCTATGCCCATATGCGCGGTGTAGATTTAGGGATTGGCGCTAATTTCCGCCAGGCGCTAGCTGAAGATACAGGTTTCCCCGACGGCTATTTTGATATCGTCACTTCATTCCTGCTGTTCCATGAGGTCAGCTCAGAAGGGGCAGAGGACATCATTAAAGAAGGGCACCGTCTTCTCCGTCCAGGTGGTGTTTTCTACTCCCGTGATCAACGGGATTGGACCAAGCTGCGTGAACGCACCGCATTTAGCCGGTACCAGGCCAGCTGGATTTGGCGGTGGAATCACGAAGTCTGGCAGCGTGATCACAACAGCAACGAATATCCCAAACTGTTGTCCGAAGCCGGGTTCGAGGTCAGCAACCCGCGTGGTGCCAAAGCGGTCGGCACGGCCAGTTCTGAACTCATGGGAACGAAACCGGCTTAAGCTGCCCCCTCATTTAGTTGCGGGTATGAGCAAAAGTTATTGCGGAGATTACTAGAGGTATTGGCATGTATGTCGGTGCTAGGAGTAGGCTCGTGATCAACGCACACCACGAATGTCATTAAGAGGTCTAAGCATGCTTGATCGTCGCACTCTTTTTTCAGCGTTTACTGGGCTCGCCACTGCAGCGGGCAGCGTTTTCGGAAGCCGTGATGCGAAGGCGGCGCAGCCTAGCTTTAAAGGGGATTTGGATCCTCGTGGGACAGTCGGGCGGCTGGAACGTTTGCCGACTTTGGACCTTGAAAGCCAGCAAGACTTCCTGACGGGGTTCCGAACGGTTACAGGTCGTGGATTCCGTCGCACGGGGTCCAAGCGCATGGCGGCCTTGTTTGAGGCAGAGGGGTTGGATCCCTATGGCGATCCGCCCATGGAGACCATCCTGAAGATCGCTGAAAAAGATCATATCCTTGGGATGCACTGCCGCACCTGGGTGAGCATGCAGCAACTGACCTGGAGTACGGTTCAAGAGCTGGTTTATCGCGACCCGGACAAATATCTGGCTGAGCTAGAAGCCGCGGACGATGCGGGTCCCGGCACGCTGGAATTGAACCCGGACATGAATTTACCGGACCATGTGAAGCATGAAATCCACATTATGCCGGGCGGTTATGTGGGCGATCCCCTCGGTGGTTACGTTTTTCATTACGGCACCAATAATTTCTATGGCGGCAATAACGATCAGGACGAAATACACATCGGCTTCGCGAATGCCGTGCCAGTGCCCTCGACGCCTCAGCCTGACGGACGTCCGCTCCGTATTTTAGACGTCGGTTGCACCATCGGGCAGATGACGGTGGGTCTTAAGGAACGCTTCCCTGATGCAGAAGTGTGGGGCATTGATGCCGGTGGGCCTATGGTTCGTTATGGTCATATGCGGGCGGCTGATCTGGGCGTTGATGTTAACTTCGCTCAACGCCTCGCTGAGGATACTCAGTTCGAAGACGGCTATTTTGACATCGTGACGTCTTACATTCTTCACCATGAAATGCCTGCGGAAATTTCGCGGCAGACGGTGAAGGAATCCTTCCGTATCTTGCGACCTGGCGGTGTGTTCTTCCCGATCGATTTCTACACGGGTGAGAATAAACCGAGCCCCAGCGCGGCTCAAAAGTACCGTCATTGGTGGGACCATCGCTGGAATAATGAAGTCTGGTGGGACGAATACGACGATCTAGATCTTCTGGGTGAGATGAAATCCGCAGGCTTTGATGCGACGGAAGACGGCCCAGCGGCTTGGATCGGACGCACAAACTTGCTTGGCATCAAACCCGCCTAGCAGGCTAGGACTGCACGGTCCAAACTCATTGGAGACGTTGATATGCTTGATCGCCGCACCCTTTTACCAGCCCTAACCGGACTAGGGGCTGAGATTAGCGCTGTCTTCGCCAGTCGTGATGCCAAGGCTGCAAAACCCAGTTTTCAGGGCGACCTTGATCCGCGCGGCACAGTCGAGCGGCTTGAGCGCCTCCCGGACTTGAACCTGGAAAGCCAACAGGATTTTCTAACCGGATTTCGAACCTTTACGGGGCGAGGGTTTCGTCGTGCGTCAGCTGAGCGAATGGATAAGCTATTCCGCGCGAAGGGTCTCGATCCCCACGGTGATCCGTCGCTTGAGACCATTCTGGACGTTGTCGGGGATGATCCGGTTCTTGGGATGCAATGCCGGACGTGGGTTAGTCTTCAGATCATGACCTGGGGCACGATTCAATCGCACCTCTATCAGGACGCGGACAAGTACCTGGCTGAGCTAGAAGCGGCTGATAATGCTGGACCCGGTACTTTAGAACTAAACCCGAATATGGATTTACCGGACCATGTGAAGCACGAGATTCACATCATGCCGGGCGGCTATGTTGGTGATCCGTTGGGCGGTTACGTCTATCACTACGGCAACAATAACTTCTATGGTGGCCGCAACGATCAGGACGAAGTGCAGACTGACTTCGCCAATAAACTCCCAGTGCCGTCGACGCCCCAGCCTGAGGGCAGGCCGCTCCGCATTCTGGAGGTAGGCTGCACGACAGGGCAGTATTCCATAGCCCTTAAGGAACGCTTCCCCGAAGCCGAGGTGTGGGGCATTGATGCGGGTGCGCCGATGCTCCGATACGCCCATATGCGGGCCGTAGACTTGGGTGCCGATGTTAATTTCGCCCAACGGCTGGCTGAAGACACCAAATTTGAAGACGGCTATTTCGATATCGTCACGTCATATATTTTGCATCACGAGATGCCTGCCGAGATTTCAAAGCAGACAGTGAAGGAAACCTTCCGGGTTCTACGGCCTGGCGGGGTGTTCTTCCCGATTGATTTTTATACGGGTGAGAACAAGCCGAGCGCTAGCGCATCTCAAAAGTTCCGTCATTGGTGGGATCACCGCTGGAATAACGAAGTCTGGTGGGATGAATATGACGATCTGGATTTGTTTAGGGTGATGAAAACAGAAGGCTTTGAGACCACAGAAGATGGGCCAGCCGCGTGGATTGGCCGCAAGAACCTGATGGGTATAAAGCCGGTATAAAGCCCTAGCAGAACATTCCAATCAGAATTAGGAACAGGCAATGTTTGATCGCCGAACTTTCTTTGCAGCTTTGAGCGGACTTGGAGCTGCTTTCGGTTCATTGTTCGGCGGCCGTACCGCTGAAGCAGCGAAACCTAGCTTTAAGGGTGATTTAGACCCCCGGGGCACTGTGGGTCGGCTTGAACGGTTACCGACACTAGACCTTGAAAGCCAACAGGATTTTCTAACTGGATTCCGAACAGTAACCGGGCGTGCTTTCCGGCGGGTGGGGTCTAAGCGCATGGCAGCTTTGTTTGAAGCGAGGGGGTTAGACGCATTTGCGGACCCTCCCATGGAGACCATTCTTGAGATTGCTGAGAATGATTACATCTTGGGGATGCACTGTCGTACTTGGGTGAGCATGCAACAATTCACCTGGAGCACTATTCAAGAGTTGCTTTATCGCGACCCCGATAAATACCTGGCTGAGCTAGAAGCGGCTGATAGTGCTGGACCGGGCACGTTAGAACTCAACCCGGATATGCATCTACCGGATCATGTGAAGCACGAAATTCATATTATGCCTGGCGGCTTTGTCGGCGATCCTCTTGGCGGTTACGTCTATCACTATGGAACTAACAATTTTTCGGGCGGCCGAAACGATCAGGATGAGACGAGTATAGGCTATGCTCATGCTACGCCTTTGCCTGCGACACCTCAGCCCGGAGGTCGACCACTTCGCATCTTGGAGGTCGGGTGTACGATTGGTCGGATAACCATCGCTTTAAAGGAGCGGTTTCCTGACGCGGAGGTCTGGGGTATCGACGCTGGTGGACCCATGGTTCGCTATGCCCATATGCGGGCGGTAGATCTGGGCGTGGAGGTTAACTTCGCGCAGCGTCTCGCAGAGGATACTAAGTTCGAGGACGGCTACTTCGATATCGTGATGTCCTATATCCTACACCATGAAATGCCAGCTGAGATTTCCAAGCAGACGGTGAAAGAGATACACCGGATTCTGAGGCCTGGTGGGGTTTATTTCCCCATCGATTTCTACACGGGAGAGAACAAGCCGAGCCCGAGCGCCAGCCAAAAGTACAGGCGCTGGTGGGACCACCGTTGGAATAATGAAGTTTGGTGGGAGGAATATACCGATCTTGATCTCTTTGGCGCTATGGAATCCGCGGGTTTTGAAACGACGGAAGACGGCCCAGCCGCTTGGATTGGCCGCAAAAATTTAATGGGGACTAAGCCGGTTTAGGCGGTTTTTAGGCAACCAACGTCCGGTATTCCTTTGATTTCGGCGCTCCCTAGGGTCATCATAGGGTCATAACCTTTTCGTTTTGACCCAACCTCCGGGGGAGGATTTGAGATGATTGATCGCCGCACACTATTTGGTGCCACGGCTGCAACCGCGACTTTTTTGTCGTCGTTGGTAAAGGGCCGTAAGGCTGAAGCAAAAACGCCGGCCAATTATACTTTCAAAGATGTTGAAAAACGGGGCACTCGTGGACGGCTTGAACGTCTCCCGGCGCTTGATCTAGAAAGCAGCCAGGACTTCCTTACGGGCTTTCGTAATTTCGTCAATCGCGACATGCGCCAAGCAGCGCAAAAACGTCTCGCCGTTCTGATGGAAGAACGCGGCTTAAGTGCTGATGATGATTTACCGCTCGAAGAACTTCTGCCGATGATTGAAAACGATCACCTGATTATGGGAAGCGTGCGCGGTTGGGTTTCCAACCAGCAGCTCACCTGGAAACAGGTCCAAGATTATTTCCATGCCAATGCGGACGAGTATATGGCTGAAATGGAATCAGCGGATCATTCAGGTCCAGGGTCTCTAGAACTAGATCCGGATTTAGTCCTTCCAGACTACACCAAACATGAAATTCACATTCAGCCGGGCGGCTATGTGGGTGACCCGTTTGCTGGGTACATCAATTACTACGGCGTGAATAATTTTTACGGCGGCAGCAACTACGACGATGAAGTTCAAGCGGCCATTGCCGAGCGTGTGCAGATTCCCAAGGATGGCAAAAAGGTGATGCGGATTCTTGATCTTGGCTGCGCTACCGGGCGTTTAACCTTCGCCATGAAAGATCGTTTCCCCGATGCAGAAGTCTGGGGCATCGATGTGGGTGCGCCGATGGTGCGTTTCGCCCATACGCGCGGTGTTGATCTCGACAAGGATGTCCACTTCGCGCAGCGTTTGGCGGAAGACACGAAGTTCCCGGACAATCACTTTGATCTGGTGATCTCGTATATCATGTTCCACGAGGTCACGTCGGAAGCTCAGGATAAGATTATCGCCGAAGCAAAACGAGTTTTGCGCCCCGGTGGTGTGTTCTTTCCCCATGGATTTCCTCACTGGAAAACAAGCACCGAAGAGCACGGCCTATCGTACGTTCGCCATTTGGCAGGATCACAAGTTTAACGGTGAGCCATGGCGGATGGAATATTCGTCTCGCGATTTTGGAGAGTTGGTTAAGCAACATGGGTTTGAGGTTGATGAAGACATCAGGCCAGCCCGTCGTGGCCATGGCGCTATCATGGGCACCAAACCTGCTTAGAGATAGGCACGCGTATGGAAATTTAAGAGCCTCGCCAAAAGCGGGGCTCTTTTTTTTGATGGTTATCAGTTAGGGGAGGTGTCTCCCGCGAATGGCTTACTCGGTATGCTTCGTTTGAATGCGGCTATAGAAGGTATCTATTGTCGCTGCCAAAGTATTGTCGATAGCGTCTTAGGTCTAGGTGCATTCATATGTGTGTCATCGCATGTAAAAATAATTGTAAGCAGGATCATTATGTTTCGTATTCGAATTGAGACTCTTGCTCGCACGATATCTGCGGGCGGCCTACTTTTTGTGGCCGGTTGTGGCAGTCTTGAGCCGTCGTTAACGCGTGACAACGCCTCCATAGCGGCACTCGTAAACTATACCGAAACCCGTGAAATGTGCCGCGATCGCAGCGCAACACGTAATGCCTATTTTGGTGATTTGCATATACATACTGCGTACTCTTACGATGCTCGTCCGCGAGGGACGCAGACGACCCCGGCCGATGCTTATCGCTTTGCCAAGGGCGAACCCCTGCCAGTTCCGCCCTATGCGGCAGACGGCACCCCGTTCGCGATCCAACAACTGGCGCGCCCTTTGGATTTCGCGGCAGTCACCGATCACTCCGAGTTTTTCGGAGAAATGACTCTCTGCTTTGACCCAGACAGCGCCGCGTATGACGTCAAGTCCTGCCAGATGTTTCGCAAAGAGAACGGTGAGGGCCTTACGCCCTTTTTCCGCATCGTGAGCAGTGCCGAACCCAAGCGCATGGCAGATGTCTGTGGTGAAGACGGCGCGGCTTGCTTTGAGGCGTCCATATCGCTGTGGCAAAACACGCAAGAGATGGCCGAGGCCGCTTATGACCGGACATCAAGCTGTGAGTTCACCAGTTTTGTTGCCTATGAACATACGGGTACGCCGAACGCCAACAATTACCATCGCAATGTCATTTTTCGGAATGACAGCGTGCCCGAGCGCGCGATCTCCTATATCGAAACCCCGACCGACCACGAATTGTGGGCGCAATTAACTGAGCAGTGTTTTGACGGTGTTGAAGGCTGCGACGTCCTTGCTATTCCCCACAATTCAAACATCAGTTCCGGGGCGATGTTTCCGTCTTATGTTGCGGGGTTTGAATCTACGGATTTAGCACGCGACATGGCAGAAATGCGCAACGCCATGGAACCCATCATGGAAGTGTTCCAGCACAAGGGGAATTCCGAATGCTTTAATGGCTTACCGGACATCCTCGGCGCACCGGATGAGCTTTGCGAGCAAGAGCAAGTTCGTACGGTGGGGCGGGTCGCCGAGTCATTTGGTAACAAGACCACGATTAGGTTCTGTGAAGAGGGTGAAATTGGCACTAGAGGATTTAGCCGTTTTGGCTGCATCTCGAAGAACGATTTTTTCCGGAGCGTCCTCTTAACCGGATTGCAGGATGAAGCCGTGATCGGGATAAACTCCTACAAACTCGGCGTTATCGCGTCGACAGACGCGCATACCTCTCTCGCCGGGGCAACCGATGAACAGAGCTACCAGGGCCATCTCGTCCCGGAAGGAGTCTTCGACGCCCGGATGACGGAACGCCAAGGGGGAGTGTTCGGGTTGAATAGCAATGCTGGCGGGCTGGCCGGTGTCTGGGCTGTTGAAAATTCACGCGACGCCATTTTTGAATCGCTACGGCGGAGAGAAGTGTTCGGCACCACGGGCACTCGGATTAAACCGCGCCTCTTCGGCGGTTGGGACTTTGCGAAGACCGCCTGTGCTATGACTGACCAAGCTGCGCATGGTTATGCAAATGGAACACCCATGGGCGGCGACATCAGCAACGGTCCATCCGGGCGTTCACCAAAACTTTTTGTTTCCGCGATCCAGGACCCCGATGCAGCGCAGTTGCAGTCGCTACAGGTCATCAAGGGGTGGGTCGATGGAGACGGTCGGTCCCACTACAAAATTTTCAACGCCGCCGGTCATGAAAACCACGACGGCGACACGGATCTGGAAACAGGTGCATGGAGCGGCACGGGGTCGGCGTCGCTGTGTACCGTTTTTGAAGACCCTGAATTCAACCCAACTGAGCCTGCGTACTACTACTTAAGAGCGGTGGAAGTGCCGACGTTGCGTTGGAGTTGGGCTCAATGCGTTGCGCTGCCAGCTGAGGAACGTCCAGACGCGTGCAACAACGACGCGCCAAAAACAGTACAGGAAATGGCGTGGACATCTCCTATCTGGTACCTTCCTCCAAAGTAATCGACAGCACATTTGACAGTTAAGAGCCTCGTCAAAAACGGGGCTCTTCTATGTCCGGCGCAAAAATGGACGCGGGATATCAAACCGTTTGCTGTTGGCGGTAGAGCAATGTTCGATACCGCGAATGAGATAAGCGAAAACTTCGTAGTAGAGGGTACATAATGAAACGCGCAGCGCTTTGCTTGCTTGGGGGGCTATTTTTCTTAAGTGATGTGCCGGACGTTGAGGCTAAGACGATCGGCGCTGCATCCTGCAAGATGCTTGCGGCAAAAGATTTCGACTCTGCTGTCGGGTCACAAGTGACGATTACAAAAGCCGATGTTGTGGTCGCTGATGGTGACCAACCAGCACACTGCCATGTTCTCGCGACCATTGCGCCGTCAAACGGTGTGGAAATTCAACTGCCATTATCAGAGTGGAACGGCCGGATGCTCTTCACGGGGTGCGGAGGATTATGCGGTTTGATCCGGACGACCCAAGGGGCGGATGCTCTTACGCGCAATTATGCGGTTGCCACGTCTGATATGGGCCATCGCCTTGCGCCGGGAGAAAACCCTCGGGCTTGGACGTTTGACGAAGATTTAGTTGAAGAGTGGCAGCATCGAGCGACCCATACAGCGACGCTTCTCGCCAAGGCTGTGATCGCTACGGCGTATGGAAGAGAGCAGGACTACGCTTACTTTCGCGGCTGTTCAACAGGGGGGCGTCAAGGCTTAACAGAGGCCCTGATGTATCCAGACGATTACGATGGCGTGATTGCTGGTGCTCCGGCGGCGCAGATGGTTACACCAAACAACGTGTTTGCTTACGCGTCCAACACTCGTCCAGACGGCACTAACATCCTGACGGCTGATGCGATCACGTTGCTGGCTGATGCTGTGTTGGCGGCGTGCGATATGGATGACGGTGTTAAAGATGGCGTGCTCGGTAATCCCGCCCAGTGCACGTACAAGCCTGAAGCTTCGCGGTGTGAAGGAACGTCCACGGATCGTTGTCTAACCGACGAACAGATTGAAGCCGCGAATAAAGTTTATGATGGAGCCCGCAAGGCCGACGGGTCGCCGTTTTATTCCATGGGGTATGCAAAAGGGTCTGAGCGGGATTGGATTGCTGGATTTATCGGAACCAATGGCAGAGGACCGCGTCGTGCCGGAAGTGCCCAGTTTACGGTGGAGCGCAAAATAGGTCCGGATGCGACTTTGGCTGATTTTGACTACGCGAAACATGGGACATCAGGGAGCCCCGTTGGCGGCCTTATTGATTTCGGCACTGATGGCAAAAAACTAGCGAGCTACATTGATGATGGCGGCAAGATCCTTCTCTATCATGGATGGTCGGATACTGACGCTACACCGGCTTCGTCGTTCTATTTTTATAACGCCCAGGCCGAAGCGTTTGGAGAAGAAAACCTGCCAGACTTTCTACGCATGTTCCTGTTCCCAGGCATGAAACATTGTCGCGGTGGCAATGGCGTGAATACAGCAGATTATCTCGATGCGATTGAACGCTGGGTCGAAGAGGACGAAGCACCAGAAAGCCTGGATTCTTACGGCACGACTGAGGAGCCGTTCAACTACATCGCACATCCACTAGACCCAAATGGGGTGGTCGCCGGACGCAAAATATTTCCGTATCCGGCTTCGTCAGTGTACGGCGGATCAGGTGATGTGGCGGATCCAGAGAATTGGATCGAGAACTAAGTTTTATCCGTCAATTGGGGCAGGGACGTCTGCTTCGCCAAGAATAAGCGCCTTGGCAAATTCTGGTGCGATGAGGTGGCAATAGAGCGCACCGCGAAAGCGGTCGGGTGCCATCTTGAAAATTATATTGGTCCAGTCGATTTGCATGCGTTTGCTTTGAATATGCACAGCGCCGTTATCGTCGCGGGTGGCGAAGTCGAAAGGCTTAGTCCAGGACTGCCCCGTCATGACTGAGGTGTCGTCTTCGAACACAATCTGTGCGTCGGTGAGGGTGCGTCTTTCAGATTCTTCTGGCGTTAGGCTGGCGATTACGGCTGCGACGTTCTGTTGATTGATAGCGGCGCAGGTCTTCGCTTCGGCGTTCGCTTTGTCCTCACCATAAACGTCTTGAATGTGGTCGGGCGTCTTCATTTTGCACGAGACCATACGCGGTAAACCGTCATCGCCAAGCGTCGTGAACTGTTCGTTACGAAGCGGATCAACGCTCGCCTTGGATAAGACGAAGGACTCAAAATCCGGGTGAACCATGTTATCGGCAGGAACTTTATTACCCATGATGGACGTCTGAATTGATGTGCAGAACGTGTCCGTTATGGTTGCTTGGCCATCAGCGGCAAGGGCGCCATTTGTGGATAGAAAGACGCCGAACAGTGATGTGGCAAGAATACGCTGGCTGGTCATCTCGTCTTTCCTCACGTTGTTAGTCTTCATGGGGTTCTGGCATCGGTAATACATTAGCCATCACAACGGCGGTGACCAAGAGGGACGCGCAGACGATGAATGGGGCAGACGCGTTAAGCTGATAGCTAATCGTGCCGACAATAGGCCCGATCATGAATCCAACGGCTTGGAAAGCGCCCGTGAGTCCTGCCATGCTGCCTTGATTCTCAGGACCAGCGGCAAGAGAGGCCGCCGTCATATAGGCAGGCCAGCCGACACCACTGCCCAGCCCAAAGAGCCCCATAGCGGCAATGAGCCCCCAATAGCTTGGGGCTATCATGATGAGAAGGACCGCTACGAAGGCAACTGGCATGCCGACGTTGATCATGCGGCGAGGGGACCACTTAAGGCGCGGGATGACGCCGATTTGAATGATGATCTGTGCAATGGCGGAGACGAAGAGTGCGATCCCAACACCGCGCGCTGTCTCGGCGGTGCTGAGGCCGAAGGTATCCTGCATATGGAAACCGAGGATGACGATCATTGTCACGTTACCAAGGATGAGAACCATAAATCCAAGGGCGATACTGAGCACCGCCGGGGTCATGATATGGCGGAAACCAACTTTGTCTGACCGCTTGTGGCGCTCTGGTTCATGTAGGCAGTAGACGTAAAAACCGACAGCAGCGACACCCATCATTGTGATGATGTAGAAGGGCGCCGTTGGAGATAGGGAAGAAAATCCTGCTGCGATGGCTGGACCGACAACTGAGCCGAAGCCCCAGGCCGCGGTGATCATCGCAACGCCGCCCGCCCGATTTTCCTTGCTGGTCATGTCGGCAACCATGGCCATCGTCGCCGGATAAATGGCGCCAGAGGAGAGCGTATAGAGGCCGCGGATTGCGACAAGGATCAGAAAGCACATAAAGGCGCTGATCGTTCCGGCCAACCGCATATCGATCGTAAACGCGAACGCCGCCGTCATGATGACGTAACCAACAGCGCCCACCAAGATGACCTTCTTACGACCCCAGTCTTCGCTGATTCGACCCCATACTGGGCCAGTAATCAGCATAAATGCCCCACCAACTGCCAAAATCACGCCGACTTGCCACTCCAGAAAGCCCATGTCGCGGCCCAGTGGAGGCAGGATCGTGATTAGGAAGTTATTCCCGATAGCGCTGATGAGCATCCCATAGGCGAGGACCAGTCCGGTCGTCTTGGGTAGCGATCCGGATGGGGCAACAGGGCTGGTCGTGTCGGTCATTGTGTAACTTTCATAAGGGTAATGGGCTGCATACGGCTCTCTTAGGTCATACCGATCACTTTGAAGGGCCGTAGGATATGAGTTGACCGTAGAATGGGCAGCCGGTTTATGGGCCGCTGTGTTTTTAGATGCAAAGAGAAATCCTAAGTTTTCTGCACTTTTTTGGCGCTAATCCGCCCGTTGAACAGTGGTCGAGCTGCACGGATTTGGGAATCTGGGTTAGGCTAATTCCAAGGTTAGACGGATCGAAAGTCAATTTTTCTTAATTATATCAAACACTTATAAATAATTTGGACCCTTGATCGTGTGCATAAAGTAATCCAGAAAAAATTGACCACGATCAAACCGGTTTCAATCCAATAACCTCATAGATGTCGTATAGTTTATGAAATTGAGTGCTCAAGGCATCAGAGTGGGAGACGTATAAAATGTATGTGAATTTTTGGTATCCGGTTTGTGTAAGCGACGAGCTGACGGATAAACCGATCCGCGTGCGAATTCTTAAACATGACTTCGTTGCGTTCCGGGATAACAAAGGTCAGCCGGCTCTGTTGGCTGATACCTGCGTTCACCGTGGCGGCGCGTTATCTGGTGGTAAGTGTAAAGAAGATGGCACGGTTCAATGCCCTTATCATGGCTGGCGTTTCACCGCAGAAGGCGAATGCACAAAAATTCCATCTCTTGGTATCAACGGTAAAATTCCTGCCCGTGCTCGAGTAGATGCTTATCCGACCGTCGATAAATACGGTTTGGTTTTCGCCTTCCTCGGTGATTTGCCGGAAGCGGAACGCCCCCCGATCATGCCGATCGATGAGTACGAGACAGACGGATGGCGTGCGACCATTCAAACGTTTGATGTGGATTACAACTACGAGCGCTCCATCGAGAACGGTCTAGATCCAGCGCATAACGAATATGTGCACTCGACGCATGGCTATAACGGCGAAAAAGAAGAAGAGTACCAGGTCAACGAACTAGAACCCTATAAGAACAACGACTGGGGTTTCGGCTTTATGCATACGTTCGATGCGCCGCCGCTCAAGAACTGGTTGATGAAGCGCTTCCGCAAGGAAGGCGGCAAGATGCAAGCCGGGTCAGGGACCTATGGGCCGAACCACATGTGGACCTTCATCCACCTGTCAGAAAAAATGCATATGCATCAGTACATGTTTGAAGCGCCCATCGAAGAAGCAAAAACACGTATCTTCTTGGTTAATCTGCGCAACATGGCGATTACCAAACGCGAGTGGTTGAACAAGTTCTTGGATAAGAAGATCAAAGAACGGAACATGTTTGTAGCGAGTGAGGACATCGTTGTCGTCAACAAGCTCGAGCCGAAGATGACGCCGCCGACAATGACCAAGGAAGTGCTGATGCCGCACGACCGTGTGGTTGTGCAGTATCGCGGAAAGCTCAAAGAGTGGGAGCAGAAAGGCTGGCGACTAGACCATATGGCCTTGAATGAACTCACGGCGAAAGGTGATGTTATTACGGCTATTCCTTGTCCGTATCGGCGAGAATCAAAAGCGTGGGCCCTTGATCCGGCCCCTGTGTTCGATGCTTTACCTGAGGCGGAGCCCATTCGGGAAGCCGCTGAATAGCAGACTTTAAATCGTTTGATGGAAGCGCCGGTCCTTGTGGCCGGCGTTTTCTTTTGGCTAAGGACTTGCGCTTTATGTTCGTCTTCAGAAGACTACTGTTCACAAACGTTTTGGGGTGAGTGGCATGAAAAAAGAAGTCAGCGAAGTAATCGTTAAGGGGTGGCAGCCCGAAACAGAGGAAACCCATAAGCGTTGGCTCTTGGCAAAGCATCCGAACGGGACTCCGACCGTTGACGATTTTAAATTGGTTGAAGACGTCGTTCCGGCCCCAGCTCCCGGACAGGTGCTTGTTCGGAATCTATATTTGTCCGTTGATCCTTTTCAGCGACTGGTGATGAACGCGACGCCTCGGAATGTTGAGGTTGTGCCGTTGTACGGGGTGATGCTTGGCGATATCGTGGGTGAAGTTGTGAAGTCTCATCATCCGGATTTCAAAGATGGAGACGTGGTCAACGGGCTTCTCGGTTGGCAAAACTATGCACTGACACGCGGGATAGGACATTACATCCACAATAGGTCTGGCTTGCGCGTCGTCGACGAAACTTTAGGTCCGCTTAATACGGCAGCCAGTGTGCTCGGACGCCCCGGCATGACGGCTTACTTCTCGATGATGTTGGAGTGCAAACCGAAACCCGGAGACGTCATGGTCGTCACCACGGCAGCAGGGGCCGTCGGGCACTTGGCTGGCCAGATTGGAAAGATACACGGCGCGAGGGTGATCGGGATTACGTCTTCGGAAGAGAAAATCCGTTTCCTCACTGAGGAAATGGGTTTCGACGCGGGCATCAATTACAAAGAGGTCAATGACATTGGTGCCGCGGTGAAACGGGCGTGCCCGAATGGCGTCGACATTTATTATGATAATGTTGGCGGACCCATGGGCGATGCGATCGTCAAACAACTCAATCCGGGCGGCCGGGTCTCGTACGTTGGTTCCACTGAGCAGTACAACACGTTTGAAGATGACGGCTCACCGTGGACATGGAAGATGGATAAACCGATGTTCATTATCCATGATTATATCGAGCGCTACGACGAAGGCCGCAAGGCTATGAGTGAATGGATCAAAGACGGCAAGTTGAAGTACCGCGACGACATTGTTGATGGCCTCGAAAACGCACCAGACGCCTTTGTCGGCTTGTTCAAGGGGACTAACGTGGGCAAACGCTTAGTGCGCTTGAATCAAACCCGTTTAAATGGCGAACCAGCCTAGTTTGACGAAAACGAGGCTAGGTCTTCTGGCTTGACGCGTTGCGTTTGTCTTAGCTGGTCATCCCATTCGCCAGACAAAAAGGCGCTGATGTCAGCCGCGAACAGCTCAGGCTCTTCGATGTAGGGGTAGTGCCCAAGGCGGTCGTACTTTTTGACGATTGTCGGTGCGCCGGTCATCCAAAGCTGCATCACATTGGCTTCAAGGTGCATCACAGTTGGATTCTCCATGCCCCACATAATGAGTGTCGGGGCTGTAATGTCATCAAGAACAACTTCTGGGTCTCCGGTAACGTACTTACGCCTAAAGATACGGGCCGGTTCTCCGCGATCAGCACGGCGGTTCATATCGTAATTCATCTCGATGTGGTCTTCGGTTGGAGGACGAGACGTCACATTTAGATTGAGAGCAGTCTCCCAATAACTCCGTGGTTGGTGGTAGCTCAGCATCCAGCGGCTGAGTCGACTGCCACGTGCTCTGTTCGGATTGGTGATGGCAGTCCGAGGCATGCCAGCAGAATTGATTAGAACGAACCGATTGAGCTTCTCTGGATTGTTCGCGGCATAGCGAAAGGCGACCGTTGCACCGGATGACGTGCCGATCAGATGAAACTTTTCAATGTCGAGTGCTTCGGTGAGTTGTGTGATGAGTTCTTGATAATGCTCAACGGAGTACCGGTTCTTTTCGTCAAAACCAGTTAGGCCAGCGTTGGGATAGTCAAACCGAATAACACGAAACTGGTCAGTCATGTTTTCGACCATGCCATCCCAAGCCCGCAGGCTATGAAAAGACGCATGGGACAACACAACAGCGGGGCCTTCGCCTTGATCCATATAATGGATGTCGATGCCGTCGAGAGTGATGTACTGGGAGTCTGGCATTTCATATTTGGCGCGAAGATCTTCCAGCGAAATATCAAATCCGCCCGACGTGAGCATATAAAGCCAAATACCAGCGGCTGCAGCGGCAGCGATGACGATGACTCCTAGGCTCTTTAGTGCGAATGGCATGTTTAATTCCCCTAAACTCTCTATCCACGCTTTGTACTTATAATGGGGTGATAACGCCGGTTTGGCTTGTCCCGCTACCAGGTGGGTCGACCAGTGGACATCTAGTGGATGATACGCTGTATCCTGAGTGTCACCGTTGGCGCTGCCGCGCCTTTGCACAGGCCAATATCAAGCTATCAAGATTAGAACCGGATTTCTTGTTCGTCTCGAATCAATGTGAGTCGGAATTGCCACACCCTTGATTCTATTGAAGAAACCATAAGGTGTTGTCTTGACCGCGTGACTCCGTCGTGATTCCATCCTCTCATGGTTAAGGGGGAACATAGCAAGAAGGCAAAACAGGTGCTCGCGCCTCTACTCGGCGCTGCCCTCGTAACCTATTTTGCGTATCACGCTGTGCAAGGTGACCGCGGTTTGCTTGCATGGTGGCAGGTTCGTCAGCAAATGGCGGCTGCCGAAACAGACCTCGCTCTCATTCAGGCTGAACGTGAATTGTTAGAAAGCCGAATTTCTTTGCTCCGGCCTGATAGCCTGGATTTAGATATGTTGGGCGAGCAAACGCGACGTGTGCTGGCTTTTGCTCAGCCGAACGAATTCCTGATCATTCCCGAAAACCGCTAGTCTCTATTTTCTGTTGGACCGCTCGTAAGACCGCTTTACTGCGAGTTTTGCGGTAGTGCGCGCGTTATAGGCGCCGATAACGAAACGTCTTATTTTACCGTTTCGAATAGAATAAGTTCTATAAATAGGGCGATTATTGTAATTAAAATACCCTATTGAGAAAGAGCATTACGCTAAAAACACTGGTCTGACAGTATATTAACCGATTTCAGTTTATTTATAAATTGTGCAGTGCAAACAGTGGGTTAACGGCTTAGTTTTCACTTGCGACAGAGCGGTTGCCGCTGCGATAAACCGCACAGACGAGGCGTGCCAATAACAACAAGAATATATGCGCACCGAAACAGGAACGGGGATCCCGCATGGCCGCACGTAAGTCCGCGACCGCCAAGCCATCTGCATTCTAAAGACGAAGACCAGACAAATCCGCGAAGACTGCAACACGGTCGTCGACGGCCAAAGAGCCTTCTCCGTCGAACAGCAGAGTCCAATTTTATAGAGACATGTTGCTTGATACGGCGCTTCGAGGAGCGGGCAGGGCAGCTTTATGGGATGGGTTTGATTGGTGGCTTTTGCCACCTGTACATTGGCCAAGAAGCCGTCGTTGTTGGGCTGCAGGGAAATGTCATCGACGCAGATACCCTGATCACCACCTACCGAGATCATGGACACATGTTAGCGTCAGGCATGGATCCCAAAGGCGTCATGGCTGAGTTAACCGGCAGAATTGATGGGTATTCTCGCGGCAAAGGCGGGTCCATGCACATGTTTAGCCGGGAAAAAGGATTCTTTGGCGGACATGGCATCGTTGGCGCGTCTGTGCCGATTGGCACAGGCTTAGCGTTTTCTCACAAGTACAACGAAGATGGCGGCGTGAACTTTTGCTACTTCGGCGACGGGGCGACAAACCAGGGTCAGGTCTACGAAGCGTTCAATATGGCAGCGCTTTGGAAGTTGCCGGTGATCTATGTCATCGAGAACAATAAATACGGTATGGGGACATCGATTGAGCGCGCGTCCGCATCTATCGATCTTTATCGACGTGGGGAAGCATACGGCATTCCTGGCAAAGTCGTTGATGGCATGGATGTGGCTGCAGTTTATAAGGCTGGCCAAGAGGCCGTCGAATACGTCCGTGGCGGCAACGGTCCCATAATTCTAGAAATGAAAACGTATCGGTATCGTGGTCATTCCATGTCCGACCCGGCCAAATATCGGTCGAAAGAAGAACTCGCGAAGATGCGTGGCGAGCACGATCCAATTGATCGTCTTCGCTTTAAACTTCTTGAAGACAAAGCCCTTGATGATGAGGCTTTCAAAGAGATGGATAAGGCGATTAAAGCGCGCGTTACTGAGTCTGCCGAATTCGCTCAGGCCTCGCCTGAACCAGATCCAAGTGAGTTGTTTACCGACGTCCTTCGCGACGTTGCCTAATTTGTAGAGCACTGTTTAAGGCTCTTTAGAGCCTTGCACTGCTAGGCCTCCATAGGAGGCAATGAAGGAGTATTTATCCGTGGCGACGGAAATTTTAATGCCCGCGCTTTCCCCAACGATGACTGAGGGAACGCTTTCGAAATGGATGGTGAAGGAAGGTGACAGTGTCGTCGCCGGAGACATCATTGCAGAAATCGAAACAGATAAGGCGACCATGGAACTGGAAGCTGTAGACGAAGGGACCATTGGCAAACTTCTCGTTGCGGAAGGGACCGAAGGTGTCGACGTTAATGTTCCGATCGCGGTAGTTTTGGAAGAAGGCGAGGATGCCAGCGCGATTGTCGTATCGGCTGCTCCTCAAAAACCTGCTGCGTCAGAGCACGTCACCGAGGCTGAGTCCGTTGCGGTGGTTAAACAACCGGCTGCCCCTAAGCCTGTGTTCGATGTCGATGAACCGGACCTAGGCGAAACCGCAGAAATTACTGTGAGAGAAGCGTTGCGAGACGCGATGGCCGAAGAAATGCGCAAAGACGAAGCGGTGTTTCTTATGGGTGAGGAAGTCGCTGAGTATCAGGGTGCATACAAAGTCAGCCAGGGCCTTCTCGAAGAGTTCAGCGGCAAGCGCGTTATCGATACGCCGATTACCGAGCAAGGCTTCGCAGGTTTGGGTGTGGGGGCGGCATTTGGCAACCTCAAACCAATTATCGAATTCATGACCTTTAACTTTGCCATGCAAGCTATTGATCAGATCATCAATTCGGCGGCTAAGACGCTCTATATGTCTGGTGGGCAGATGGGGTGTTCGATTGTTTTTCGTGGCCCGAATGGCGCTGCCTCGCGCGTTGGTGCTCAGCATTCACAATGCTACGGCGCTTGGTATGCCCATATTCCGGGCCATAAAGTCGTCGCCCCATGGTCTGGCGCCGATGCAAAAGGTTTAATGAAAGCCGCTATCCGCGATCCTAACCCGGTCATCGTCTTAGAGAACGAGCTGTTGTATGGGACGAAATTCGATGTCCCAACCAGCGATGAGTATGTCTTGCCAATTGGTAAGGCGAAGATTGAGCGTGAAGGGACCGACGTTACGATCACCGCGTTCACGATCATGGTCGGTAAGGCTTTGGAAGCGGCCGAGCAATTGGCCGAGCAGGGCATCTCAGCTGAGGTCATTAACCTTCGTAGCCTGCGTCCACTTGATACAGAGACGATTATTAAGTCTGTTCAAAAGACCAACCGTTGTGTGTCTTGCGAAGAAGGGTTCCCGTTCTCTGGTATCGGCGCGGAAATTTCTGCCCAAATCATGGAGAACGCATTTGATTGGCTCGATGCGCCGGTCGCACGCGTGACTGGTGTGGATGTGCCCATGCCTTATGCGGCAAACCTAGAGAAATTGGCTTTGCCCCAAGTTGAACACATCGTAGAAGCGGCGAAAGCTGCTTGCTATCGCGATTAAGCATCGCGAAAGAGGAAATAAGACCTATGCCTATTCAAATCCTAATGCCGGCACTTTCGTCACCGACCATGACGGAAGGTAACGCTGATCGAAGTGGATGGTCAAAGAAGGCGACGAAGTTTCTTCGGGGGATATCATCGCCGAGATAGAAACCGATAAGGCAACGATGGAACTGGAGGCCGTTGACGAAGGCACGATCGGAAAGATCCTCGTTGCTAAAGAAGGCACGGAAGGGTGTCGAGGTCAACTAAGCCAATCGGCGTCTTGCTTGAGGAAGGTGAAGACGCAGGGGGGCATATCAAAGACGTCTGATCAGTACCGTTGCTGCTGTCGCCAGCAATTCGGCAGCGGGACTGCACGCAACAGCCAGAGTCCAGACTTTCTGAGCGAACCGCCGGCCGTCCAAGGAGCGAAAAACCAGCTCCTGCCGCGCCAAAGTCGGCGACACCGCCTGTTGAGAGTGGCGCCCGTGTGTTCGCGAGCCCGTTGGCAAGAACGAATCGCGGCGAATGCAGGACGTAGACCTGGGAGCTGTCTCCAGGGTCAGTGGACCCAACGGGCGGATTGTGAAGGCGGACGTGGAAAAAGCGATGTCCGGTGGCGGTAGCTGCCAAGCGTCCATCAGGTCAGACGACAAGGCGCTGGCAGCCGGATTCTTCTGCATCGGCCAGAATGTTCCGATTTCGGGCAATCGTATACCGAGGAGGCGAATACTGGCAATGTACGGAAAGTCATTGCGCGGCGCTTGCTGGAAGCCAAAGCAGAACATCCCGCACTTTTATCTCACGATCGACTGCAACATCGATGCATTGCTTGGCGCTTGCGGAAACGAGCTGAATAGCCGCGAAGGACGCTAGACTATAAGATGTCGGTCAATGATTTCGTGATTAAGGCTGAGCGCTGTGGCGATGCGCACGGGTCCCAATGGTCAACGCGACTTGGACGGACGAAGCAATTCGTGTGTACGACAATGTTGACGTTGCGAGTTGCCGTGGCCACAGATGGTGGGTTGATCACACCGATCATCCGGAACGCCGATCAAAAAGGATTGTCAGTTCTCTCCAATGAGATGAAGGAACTTGCTGGTCGTGCGCGTGACAACAAGCTCAAGCCAGAAGAATACCAAGGTGGTGGTTTCTCGATCTCCAATCTTGGCATGTTTGGCATCAAAGAATTTTCGGCGATTGTTAATCCGCCCCAGAGCGCGATCTTAGCCGTCGGTGCCGGTGAGCAACGACCTATCGTTAAGGATGGAGCGCTGGCTGTTGGAACTGTGATGAGTTGCACGTTGTCTTGCGACCACCGGGTCGTCGACGGTGCAGTTGGTGCTGAATTCCTGGCGGCCTTCAAGCCTCTGATTGAAGATCCCTTAAGCTTGTTGTTGTGAGCGGAGGCTGAACCATGGCCGATACGAATTTTGATCTTGTAGTCGTTGGTGGTGGACCTGGCGGTTACGTCACGGCCATACGCGGTGCGCAGCTTGGCCTAAAAACCGCTGTTGTTGAGCGCGAGCATCTTGGTGGTATTTGCCTGAACTGGGGCTGTATTCCGACCAAGGCTCTCCTTCGGACGTCAGAAGTTTATCACCTAATGCAACATGCCGAGGACTTTGGGCTAACAGTCAAAGATTTCGGCTATGACGTCAAAAAAGATCGTTGCGCGGTCACGTAAGGTTGCGAGCCGCTCTGTCGGGCGGCGTCGGCATGCTGATGAAGAGGAACAAGAATGAAGGTGTTCGACGGGCAGGGCGCTCTTGGCCGGGAAAAGGGCAGGTGAAAGTCACCAAGGATAACAAAGAAGTCGCGACGCTGAAGGCGAAGCATATTGTCTTGGCCACTGGCGCACGTGCACGGACTTTGCCGGGGCTCGAGCCCGACGGTAAACTGATTTGGACCTACCGCGAGGCGATGGTGCCCGAAACAATGCCTAAGTCGATGCTTGTGATCGGTTCGGGCGCGATTGGGATTGAGTTCGCGAGTTTCTACAAAACACTGGGTGTCGACGTCACGGTCGTTGAAGTTATGGACCGTGTGTTGCCGGTTGAGGATGAAGAGATATCAGCCTTAGCGCTGAAAGCGTTCAAGAAGCAGGGCATGAACATCATCACGGGTGCGACCGTTAAGGCCCTTAAGACTGGCTCATCAAACGTGACAGCAACGATTGAGAAAGACGGGAAGTCGCAGAATCTGGCGGTTGACCGTGTTATTTTGGCTGTCGGTATTGTTGGCAACGTCGAAGACATTGGCATTGAGAAAACCAAAGTGAAGGTGGACAAGACGCACGTCGTTACGGGCAAATACAGTGAGACAGATGAGCCCGGTGTTTACGCAATTGGTGATCTGACCGGCCCGCCATGGCTCGCACATAAGGCAAGCCATGAAGGCGTGATTTGCGTTGAAAAGATTGCAGGCAAAAGCCCTCATGCACTCGACACATCTCGGATTCCAGGCTGTACCTATTGTCACCCTCAGATTGCCAGTGTCGGTATGACCGAGGCGAAAGCCAAGGAAGCTGGACGTAAAGTAAAAGTTGGGCGGTTCCCGTTCCTCGGAAATGGCAAGGCGATTGCCCTTGGGGATGACCAGGGTCTTATCAAAACCGTATTTGATGCGGATTCAGGCGAGCTTCTGGGCGCACATATGATCGGCGCGGAAGTCACGGAACTCATTCAGGGCTATGCGGTGGCGATGACGCTGGAAACGACGGAAGCCGAACTCATGGAGACAGTCTTCCCGCATCCGACGCTCGTCAGAAATGATGCATGAGTCGGTCCTTGATGCGTACGATCCAGTGTGATCCATATCTAAGATCATGACCGAGGTAACCCCCATCAAGGCGCAAGCAACGCGCGACAACCGAAGCCCGACTGGTTGCGCGTAAAGGCACCGACATCTCCGGACCTATGGAGAGACGCGCAAACTGATGCGCGATCTCGACCTTCACACGGTCTGCGAAGAAGCGGCGTGTCCCAAACATTGGAGAGTGTTGGGCACAAAAGCACGCGACGCATGATGATCCTTGGGCGACATCTGTGCACGCGGGCCTGCGCCTTCTGCAACATCAAGACGGGAAAACCGGGCAGGGTTGATGACCGAACGAGCCGGCGCACGTCGGTGAAGCGGTTGCCAAGCTGGGGTTGCGTCACGTGGTCATCACGTCCGTAGACCGCGATGATCTCGAGGATGGCGGGGCCGCGCACTGGGTCCGCGTGATCGAATTCAATCAAGGCAGCGTGTCCCAGATACGACGATTGAAGTGTTGACCCCGGACTTTCCGAAAGAAGCTCGGGTCGACGGATCTCGTGGTCGCTAAGGCCCACCCCGATGTATTACAATCACAACCTTAGAAACAGTGCCGCGGTTGTATCGGAGCATTCGGCCAGGCGCGCGCTACTTTACAAGCTTGCGCTTGCTGGAGCGTGTGAAGGAAGTGGTCCCGAGCTGTCTTCACAAAGTCGGGCATCATGGTGGGACTAGGCGAAGAGCAAAGACGAAGTGCTGCAGGTCATGGACGACATGCGGGCGGCTGACGTCGACTTCTCTGACCATCGGTCAGTACCTGCAGCCGACGCCTACGGCATGCGGCGGTAGATCGTTTTGTGACGCCGGATGAGTTTGCAGGGTATGAGAAAATAGCGCGGGCGAAGGGCTTTCTGATGGTTTCGGCGAGCCCGTCTGACGCGGTCGTCTTATCACGCGGATGCTGACTTTGCTCCGCCTTCGAGACGCGCGGGAAAAGCAAACTCGCGGCGGTACTCAATAGGCTCTAAGTACGGCACGCTCGGAGTATGGCAGTTCATCCACGAGAAGCGCATAACGTTGCCGTACACACAGGAGCAGAGTGTTTGACCTGGTCGCAGACGTGGAGACGCTACCCTCTGTTTTTGCCGTGGTGCATAGCCTGTCGGAAAATCGAAAATCCTATGAGGATGGGTTTGACGCAGATCTTGGCGATCGGCTTTAAGATGGTGCGAGAGACATTCACATCGCGCGTGTGACCTAACCGCGCCAGACCAAATATGGTTGAAGTGGCCTATACAAGGACGGGCCGTTTAAGCACTTAACGAATACGATGGAAGTCTTTGCCGGCTACGCCTGACGGCAAGGGCTGTGAAGTCGATTTCTCATCTCGAATTCGAATTCCGATCACGTGTATCTTACAGAAAGTTGATCGGTGTGCTGTTTGAGGAAGCGGTGCGGCGGATGGTCTCGGCGTTTGAGGAGCCGGGCGAAGGTCAGCTGTACGGCAAGACGGAGCTAGGCGTCCGCTGTGGTCCACCTCGTCTTCGATCATCGTCTTCCCTGAGGCGGCCCAAGAATGAGCTCTAGCGCGGCGCCCACGGTCGAGCGGCGGATGTCGTCCCGGGTGCCAGCAAAGACGTAGCGCTTTATGACCGCATCTTCTTCCAGCTCTGCAGCGAGATGAGAGGTAAACCAGGCCGACCGGCTTATCAGCTGGTGCCACCGCGCGGCCCGGCGACTACCGGTCACGGAAACAGCCAGGTCTGCGCCGGACGTGGGCGAGGGCGCCCTCAGCCATCGCGGCGGCCACCATGTCACTGACGGCGCCGAACTCTGCGATGGCGTCTACTCGGAACGCCAAGCACGACGCGTTTTGGCTTCGTTCGCAGTAGGTGATGAAGCCGCATAGAAAAGCTGGTGGAAGACCCAGCGACAGAGCCGTCAGACAGCTCGAAATGAGCCCGCCCGTGCAGGACTCAGCGGTCGCAATCGTCATACCGCGCTTTGTGGCCGCTCTGATGACGACGTCGGCCAGATCCGTGAGGTCGGTCGGAAGGGTCGCCATTAGATACCGGTTCCAAGAACCAGAGTCTAAAAGCATAGACGACTAGTGCTGCGGCGTATACGGCGGCCGCGACGTCATCGATCATGACACCTAGAGCACCGGGGACGTTCTGTTCAAGCAGTCCTGATCGGGCCAGGGTTTGTAAGATATCGAAAATACGAAAGAGCGAAAAACCCGGCCGCATAGAGCAATGAAGATCCGGAGGAACGACGGCGAGGGTCAGCCACTGGCCTGAGCTACCTCGTCGATGACGACCCAGCCGGGGTCCTTCTTAGCCTCGGGCGTGGCTTATGGGCCGCGGCAACCATCCGACCGCAAAAGGCGAGTAAAGCCCGCCAGTAATGAGACTCTGCGGGCCCCCAAACACGTGGCGATGCCCCACGCGAAAGGGCAAGAGCCGCCAGAGACCCGACGGTTCCAGGGGCTTTTGGGGCAGTATCCGGTGCCAAACCAGGATAAGAGCGTCAAATTTAGTAAAAGTCATCTTCAGGTAGATTTATCGCCCATAATAGGTGAGCGCTATGGGTGTTATACGTGCAGAGCTTCCGGACCAATGATCGCACGGAGAACCCGTTCGTCGCTAACGGACGGAGGATTCGGGTCACGAGTCAAGCCATGCAATGTTGCAGACGTTTATCCTCTTACCCATTGAAAAAATGGGAAAAAATGGCAACAATCCGGCTTGCTGGGTTGCCGAGAGGCGTTTCCAAGCCTCGGCCTTTGCGGCCGCCCGGTAGATTAGATTCGAAGGCAAATTGGGATATATATTAAGGACTGGCAGGTCTCCACGTGGCGAACCGGAGATCTGCTTTAATGAAGTTGTTCGCATAGAAACCGTGAATCCTTAACCGGCTTGGGGATTGGATTTGCGGCGCATTTTTTTGAGTGCCGGGGAAGCACGTTGTCGAAGTTTGATCCGCATGAACGAAGCCTGTCAGATCGTTCAACGCTGGCTTCAGAGGTTCTTTCCGGAGCGGCAGATTATCCTGCGCACCGAAGAACGCATGCGCACGCTGCGTCTCACCACGATGCGTCAAGTCATCGCAGCCTCTCTCTTCATCGTTGTTGGAAGTTGGCTTCTCGTAAGTTCAAGCTTGGTAGTTAGCCATGGTGATCGCATTCGCGCGAAGAATATTGAAGTTAAGGATGCCAAGTCTGGCTATGAGCAACTTCTCGCGCAACTCACTGTATATAAGCGCCGCATTGATGAGATTACTGAAGAGTTGGATGAGAATAATGAGCTCATGGTTTCTTTGGTGGACCGCCAAGTATCTCTTTTCGAACTTAAGACGCCGCAGGAGACTTTTGCCTCGGCGGCTCGCGAGCGAAAACCCGACATAAAACGTTTTGTGCAGAACGGTCGTTTGGGCTCTGACCCAGAGCAAATTGAAGTAGCGATTGGGCGGATTGAACTCGAGCGTGATCGTATCTCTGAAGAGCGCGCAGATCTGCATACTCAATTGGAGAACTTAAAGTCCGGTATGGCGGACGTGACTGTAGTTCACCAGGGCGCGGAATTTATCGACCCTAAAACTTTGGAGCTGCGCCAACTTGTCATCGAACGTGATCTGCGATCAGCAGAGCGTGATGTTTTAGTGTCGCGTGTTGGTGAACTGGAGAACCAGCTTCGGGAAATGGAAAGCACTCATCTTTTGTTGTTTCATCGTTTTTCCGAAGTGGCTGAGGAGCAAATTCAGAAAATTCAGACATCGCTGTCAACGACAGGGATTGAAGTGGACATTCTTCTTGATGCGCGCCGTTCAGAAACAGGCAGTGGTGGTCCATATATTCCGTTGGAGTCTTTTCCGGGTGATGAAGGGCCGCTGCATGAGTCTCTTGTGTCTCTCAATTTAAAGGTTGAGCGTCTGACAGAATTACAAAACTTGACGGCCGTAATGCCCTTGGGAAAGCCGCTAAAGAAATATTGGATTACAAGCGGGTTTGGGGTTCGAAAAGACCCAATTCTTGGTAAGTATGCGCGACATCTCGGTCTGGATTTTGGTGGCCCTTACAAGTCAGCGATTCTTAGCCCAGGTGAGGGGAAGGTTGTTTACGCTGGGTGGCGTGGCCGCTATGGTCGCCTCGTTGAGATTGACCATGGTATGGGGTTGACCTCCCGCTACGGTCATATGGCAAAAATTTCGGTTACAGAGGGTGAGTATGTCGGTCGAGGGACCGAAATTGGCCTTCTAGGTAATAGCGGGCGTAGTACAGGGGCTCACCTTCACCTAGAAGTCCTGTACAAAGGAAAACAGTTAAACCCTTTAAAATTTATGAGAGCGGGAAGCGATGTTCTCGAGCAAGAATAAAGAACAATCAGCACAGGTGACACGCATCAGTGAATCCAAGGTAAAATCAATACCATCAATTATTAGTATCGATCTCAACGTACAGGGGAATCTTTCTAGCAATGGTGAGATACAGGTCGACGGTAATGTCGAAGGCGATATTAACTGTAAGGCACTAATTGTTGGCACAAAGGGATCTGTGAGTGGCGAAGTCATCGCTCAGACAGTTCGCGTCCACGGTACCATTAAGGGTGAGGTTAAGGCGAAGTCAGTCTTCTTGGCTTCAACAGCCCAAATGTCTGGCGACATTGAGAATGAAAGTCTGGCGATTGAGCCCGGTGCGTTTATGGAGGGGCACTGTAAGCGAACTCAAGCTGAGACGCCTAAGGCTGCGAAACCAGGATCTGTCGCCGTTAAGCCAGCTGTAAAAGCGCAGGACGTTGATTCTATGACTCGGGCGGCAGCCTCTTAGTACCTAACGTATGCAAAGAATAATTTCTACTAGGGCGGACTTGATCTGCCCTTTTTTATAGGCGCGGGACTGTACTAATTGCCAGCTCGGGATAAATCGGCTGGCAGTGTTTTCGCTAATTGTTGGCTGTTTGACATTACAGCTCGATACACTTGAAGGTTCTCCATAACTCGCTGCACGTAATTACGTGTTTCTGTAAACGGGATTTGCTCTATCCAATCTATTGGATCGACTTCAGCCTTGCGGGGGTCTCCAAATTCTCTGATCCAGCGTTTAACGCGATAAGGACCAGCATTATAGGCGGCAATCGCCATAATGTATGACCCGTCGAACTGGTCGATCAGGTCGCCTAAATATTTTGAGCCAAGCATTATATTGTAAGTCGGATCATTGGTTAGCGCGTTGCGATCATAACGTTCCCGCATTTGCCGTGAAACGGCCCTGGCTGTGGCTGGCATGAGTTGCATTAGGCCACGCGCGCCAACGGGGCTGCGGGCGGCCACGTCGAAGTTGCTCTCTTGCCGGGTAATCGGCAAGCAGCAAAGGTTTCTCTGGAGAATTGGGGTACGCGAAGGTCTGGGACGGGATAGCCGAATTCTAACGAGCGTGATGTGGTCCTGGGCTGGCGCGGCGAGCGATCCAGACACCAAGGTCCGCGCGGTTAAACTTACTCACCATCTCAGCTGCGAGATGACGCTCTGTCGCGAAATCTGAGGCTTTTGCGGCGGCTAAGTACAAAAGCGCCGCAGGTGAACTTTGTTATCGCCAACTCTCGGCCAACATGCGCACGACTTGGGCCAGCCGGCTTTGGTGAAAGGAACTGCGCTCGCTTACGGTAGGCACAGGGGTCCAGGGGGAGTTGGGGGAATCGTGTCGCCGGTTAACTTGGCGAGCGCCAGTTGCCCGTAGTAGGTGGTGATGTGAACGGCGGCTTTCTCGATACCAGTTCCTGGCAAGTTCGGAATCGCCTGCGGATCTTCAATAGCGCGTCCAATCCAGTAGGCACCTCGCGAGAGAGACTGACCGGAAAGGCGACAGCGTCGTAGACCCTGATAAAAGTGAGGGAAGGGCGATGCTTCCGGGATCATTCAAGGAATTGGAGTTGAATCCAGCCCGCCAACCACTCGGCCTCAAAGATGGAGAGAGCGTCCGACGCCTTATTGCTTAGCGGCAATGTGATAGGCCTGCGTAATAGATGCCATTCGGAAAGCGCTTCGCGGGCGAGAAGGTGCCTCTGTTCACGCCACCACAGCTCAGGCCGGACGGCATCGTCTTGTCCGAACGCTGGGAGCAGCTCTGCATGGCACTCTCGTAGCGCCGACGTCTTGTTGCGCCACTTGAGTCGATTGTAGATGAGGCCTGGATCACTCTTTGAGAGACGATCAGGAACTTTCGTCGATCGCTGGCATCAACCCCGTAGGATGATGTCATGAGACGCGATGCGAGCCTCGGCCAATTTTCTGATAGTCGCTGTCGACGCGGCGCACCATGCGGCGGGCGCCGTTGGCGTGGCCGTCCCACAGCAAACGCTCTAGTCGTGCTTTATGGTCGTCTTTGCTGAAGAGGGAATCGAACTCTTTAAGGAAGGTACGTTCTCTTGCTCGGGTGAATGTTCCGTTCAGCCAAGCCGCCCGTGCCGTCTCAATGGCTTTGTCTTCGAGCCCCTGTTCCCGATACGCCACAGCTAATGCGGCCATTCCCGGTCCAGTTTCGGGGGGGTATTCGACAAACCAAGAGATTAGCTCTTCGTTGGACACCGATTTGTCAGATGCGGCCTCTTCGGCTCGCTGGATGACGGTTGCTATCTGGGGCCAATTTGGATTCTGGCGGATAAATTTGATGCGCTCTTTGAACGGACTATTTGCCCCGGTTTCTCGAAGATAGAGCCATGCGACGACATGTTCGACGAGTTCGTTATCGGCCTTTTTCGCCTGATCAGTTGCTTGCCGCCATTTTCTTGACTTAGCGGCCGTTATAGCGCGCCGGAAAGCCGTTTTTTGCTTGTCATCGAGTAGATAGGTGTAATCTTGACCAAATGGCCCGTAGTAGGGCGGTTTGCGCTCAGGCAGGACCTTGGCTGACCGTGTTTTGACTTTGGCTTCTGGAGCTGCCGGCTTCATCTCCGGCAGCACAGGAGCGGCATCTGTCGCGCTTGGTAGAGATAATACCGAAGCAGCCGACAGTAATGCCGAAAAGGCTAAAATTCGCGATGAGCATAGAAACATTAAGGGGCCACATCATATAGGGCTATAAACCATTAATTTACCAAGTCTTGGGGCTCAACTAAAGGGCTCATCGTCTTATGGTGTCGTTCACTGACGAAGTGGATATGCGGTGCAGGACCTCCGTTTGCTTGCTGCGTCGCCACGTCGGGGCTATGTTTCGCCGCAAATAGAGTTGTCGGAGACCAGTGGATGCTTCACTTGGTGCCGACTTAGGAGTGAAATTCGATGTTTACCGGATCAATTACCGCACTGATTACGCCATTCCGCGACAGTGCCGTGGATGAGAAGGCCTTCCAAGATCTGGTGCAGTGGCAGGCAGATGAAGGCACGCATGCTGTCGTTCCAACTGGAACGACGGGTGAATCTCCCGTGTTAAGTCACGAAGAGCACAAGCGTGTCGTTGAGTTGTGCGTTGAAGTCGCTAAAGAAAAAATGCCGGTTATTGCCGGTACGGGGTCGAATTCAACGGAAGAAGCAATAGCGCTGACGAAGCACGCGGCTGAAGCAGGAGCTGACGCTGCGCTTGTGGTTACGCCTTATTACAATAAGCCGAGCCAAGCGGGGATGTTAGCCCACTTCAGGGCGATTGCTGATTCAGTCGACCTTCCAATCATAATTTACAACATACCGCCGCGCAGTGTTGTCGACATGTCCGTCGAAACTATGGCTGAGCTGGCTGAGCATACCAATATTGTTGGTGTGAAAGATGCGACGGGTGATTTGACGCGGCCGTTGTCATCTCGTCTGGAAATCGGCCGTGAGTTCTGTCTGTTGTCTGGCGATGATGTCACAGCCGTGGCTTTTCTTGCTCAGGGCGGTTTTGGTTGCGTGTCTGTATCGTCAAACGTTGCGCCTCGTCTCAACGCGGAGATGCACGATGCGTGGCGTAATGAGCAGTACGACGATGTATGGCGCTTGCGCGACATCCTACACCCTTTGAATGAGGCGCTGTTTTGCGAGCCTAATCCTGCGCCCGTAAAATTCGCATGTAGTTTGCTTGGCAAATGTTTGCCTGACACACGCCTACCGATGGTGCCACTTTCGACTAAGTCTATGGCACGCATTGAAGAAGCGATGCGCAACGCAGGATTGCTCGACTAGAGCTTAAAGCCATGACCAAGTCTGGAATGATATCGACGGGCACTGCCGCCCAAAATCGCAAGGCGCGTCACGATTACAAAATCGATGACACGTTTGAAGCTGGCCTGATGCTGCTTGGCACGGAAGTGAAATCGCTGCGTCTTGGTCGCGGTAACATTCAAGACTCGTATGCCTCGGCAGAAGATGATGGTCTGTATCTGATTAATGCCTACATACCTGAGTATGAGGGGGCTAAGCATTTTGGGCATGAGCCGCGCCGTAAAAGAAAGCTCCTCATGAAAAAGCGCGAGATCGCAAAATTAAGTGCAGATGTTGCGCGTAAGGGGATGACCTTGATCCCGTTGTCTATCTATTTTAACGATCGGGGCTTAGCAAAACTGAAGATCGGCCTTGCGAAAGGTAAGACGGATATTGATCGACGGCAGACGATCAAAGACCGAGATTGGAATCGGCAGAAATCGCGAGTGCTGCGCGATAAAGGGTGACGATGAGCGACGATGCTCGAAATGAGAAATTGATTCGCGCTAAAAAACAATGGGCGCAAGATGGACGTGGGCTTACCGGGGCAACCTCAACACCTGAAAAGTCACGCCTCCCTCCAGGCCAACGCCTGGTAAAAGATTTCCCAGTCCTTGATTTAGGCAATCAGCCGAACATGCTTTCTAAAGACTGGGCGTTGTCGACTGCGGGTCAAGTAGACCGACCTTTCAAGTGGACGTTTGATGACATGATGGCCCAGCCGCAAGTTGAAATAAAAAGTGATATTCACTGCGTCACGACGTGGTCTCGATACGATAATCGTTGGAAAGGTGTTTCACTAAAACACCTGTTGTCTGAAGTTCAGCCGCGAGAGAAAACTGCGTTCGTTATGGTGCGCGGTTACGACGGGTATTCGACCAACGTTCCATTATCTTGGCTTGATGACGATGACGTTTTGCTGGCGCATACATGGAATGGTGCGCCGCTAACCCGAGAGCACGGTGGTCCTGTTCGTCTCGTTATTCCCAAACTCTATTTCTGGAAATCAGCTAAGTGGATTCGACATCTCACGTTCATGGAAGGTGACGCCCGGGGGTATTGGGAAGCACAAGGGTATCATGACGTCGGTGAGCCGTGGAAAGAACAGCGGTACCGTTAAGCTAAAGCACCTTCGATAATCGACATCGTTGATGGTGCTGGTGTGGACACTATTCTGAGGAGTTGAAGACCTGCTTCAGTGAATAAGGTTTCAAATTCCTCAGCGGTTCGTTCTCGGCCTTCGAGCAACGTCATGATGCCAACATCGAGATACTTATTCGGATCTGCGTCATTGCCAGGTTTGATCACTGCGTCGATCACTGCAATTCTAGAGTCTGGCGTCATAGCGCACTTTATACTGTGTAAGATTCTAATGGCGTATGTGTCACTCCAGTCGTGCAGTATCCGCTTTAACATATAGATGTCGCTGCCTGCGGGAATGCTTTCAAAGAAATCTCCTGCCAAGAGCGTGCAACGACCCAAAAGGTTTTCTTCGGCCAGGTATGTGGGCTCCGCGACGACTTGCTCTTGATCGAATAAGGTTCCAGCTAGGTTTTCATGTTCGTTTAGGACGGCTGCCAGAAGACCGCCGCGTCCGCCGCCGATATCCATAACGTTTGTTGCATCGCCAAATGGATAGGATTTCGCAATAACGTTATTTTCTGGCCCGGACATGAGGGCCATGGAGGCGTCGAACAAAGCGCCAAGGTGTTGCTCTACTGCGAGATGTTCAAAGAGCGGGCGCTCATGGGCAATTTCAAACGCTGTATCTCCATTTTGAAGAGCTTGGGGGAGTGCTTTGTATGTATCCCAAACAACGTCTTGCCATGCGGTTCTAACCATAGGCCGCACGGATCCTGTTACCCCTTCGCGCAACACGTCTGATGAAGCGGTGTTCTTAAATGTACCGTCGTCTTGCTGTTCAAAAATCCCAATCGAGGCGAGAAAGCGCATAATCCGGTATAGTGACGGGCCGTGGACATGACAGCTCTGAGCCAAGGCTTCAGTTTTCATAGGCTCCCGGGCCAAATGATCTGCGACGCCGAGTTCGGCAACGATGCCAATACACCGGGCTGGTAAGATTTGACCTGTAATCCGCAGGATGGTCGCCTGGGCCGATGGGGTATCTGAAGGTTGATCCATAAATGAGTTCTTTCTCGTATCGTTCTCTTGTCAGACCCAGTGTGGACAGAGAGACTGGGTATTGAAAACAATACTTATCAATCGTGACGCTTTTTCCATAAGGGATGATCAAAATTATGACCCGATTCACAATGGCGGCACTTGCTGCAACGCTTTTACTAGCTGGAGGAAACACCGCTATGGCTGAGTCAGCCCACGACTTCTCTTTTGACTCGATTGATGGCGGAGCTTTGCCTCTGTCTCAGTTCGAGGGTAAAGCGGTCTTAGTTGTAAATACGGCGTCTTTTTGTGGCTATACCCCACAGTATGAAGGGCTTCAGAGTCTGTGGAGTGAGTACAAAGATCAAGGGCTTGTCGTGCTTGGCGTGCCATCTAATGATTTCGGTGCTCAGGAGCCGGGTACAGCAGAAGAAATTAAAGATTTTTGCGAAGCGAACTTCGATGTCGACTTTCCACTAACGGCTAAAGAGGTCGTAAAGGGCAGCAATGCCCATTCATTCTATCAGTGGGCTGCGGCTGAGAAGGGGTCAGAGAACGCTCCAAGTTGGAATTTCCATAAGTACCTGGTTGCGCCAGATGGCTCGTTGGTTGAGGCCTTCCCAAGCCGTGTGACGCCTATGAGCGAAGAGTTGGTTTCTGCTGTGGAAGCGAATTTGCCTAAATAAGGCCTATTCGATCGCTCTAAAGACATCTTCGAACATTTCCGCGGTTAGCCGGCGGGTGTTCAGGTTGTAGCGGGAGCAGTGGTAGCTATCTGCCAGAGTTCTCCCGTCTGGTAGTGCATGTTGAGCTGCGTGCCCGAAAGGATAGGCAGATTTCTTCAGGCCGAGCGTCGTTATCACGGCGTCATGGGCAATTCTGCCAAGAGCCAAAATCGTTACGAGCTTGTTCAGGTTAGCGAACTCGTCGATTAGGTAAGAGCGGCAATTCGTCTGTTCTGCGCCAATCGGTTTGTTTTGCGGTGGAACGCAGCGCACGGCATTGGTCACGCGGCAGTTCTTAAGGGTCAGACCGTCGTCAGGTGATTGGCCGTATGTTCCTTCCGCCCAACCGAATTTCAGCAGCGTTGGATAAAGGAGGTCACCGGCATAATCACCAGTGAAGGGCCGCCCAGTCCTGTTTGCCCCCTGTAGGCCTGGTGCTAAGCCAACAATGAGTAATCTGCAGGTGCTGGGACCGAAGGCCGGGACTGGCGCGTTGAACCAATCTGGGCGCAATTCTTGGTTCGATTCCCGAAATTCCACCAAACGAGGGCATTTCGAGCAGTCCAAAGGAGGGTCTTTGGGGGCTTTAGCCATGGATGTTAGCTGCACTCATTGTTGTCATCACCAGTGAATCCAGCCTCGTGTCTGTGTTGAATTTAAACTATCACGGTGTTGATACAGCGACGATGATCGTGCCGCCATACTAGGTTTTAACATTCGGAGCAGAATTAGTGATTGCGATTGCGCTAGGCGCCAACCTGCCAAGTAAGATTGGAACGCCGGTTGAAACGCTGATGCACGCGTTGGATCAGTTTTCTAATCACGGGCTCACTGTCCTGGATAGGTCCCATTGGTATGAGACCGCTCCTGTGCCGGCTTCTGATCAACCGTTATATGTGAATGGTGTCGTTTCAATTCATACCGATAGGTCTCCAAAGGAAACACTAGATACCTTGCTATCTATAGAGGATGAGTATGGCCGCGAACGCGGCGAATTAAATGCGGCTCGGACTCTCGATTTAGACATCCTCGATTTTAACAATCGTGTTGAGCAAGGCCCTCCAATATTGCCTCACCCGAGGCTCGAAAACCGCGGTTTTGTGCTCTTTCCCTTAATGGATATTGCGCCAAGATGGCTTCATCCGGTGTCCGGTATAGGGGTGGAAGCGCTCATTTCTGAACTCCCAGATGGAGATGTAATCCGTCGGCTTCTGTAAGATAAAGCCCTGAGATGCGCATATAGACGCTAAAAAACCTTGTTTTTCAGCCGCTTTCTCACTAAACACACGTCAAATCTCTATCCATTTGTTGGATTATCATATTTGGGATTGCCGTTTGGTTAGGCGCCCGTTTTGATCCAGCCCCAATAGACAGGAACCCTTTATGGCTCGCGTCACTGTTGAAGATTGCGTTGTTAAGGTTCGGAATCGTTTTGAGTTGGTCGTTGTTGCGTCCCAACGATCCCGTGAAATCTCCGCAGGTGCAGAACCCTTGCTGGAGCGGGATAACGATAAAAACCCAGTTGTTGCACTTCGCGAAATTGCAGAAGACAAAGTTGTACCGGAGGTTTTGGTCAACGATGTTATTCAAAGCATGCAGCGCCATGTTGAAGTTGATGAGCCAGAAGAAGACGCCTTCGACCAGATCGCTGACGGTCGTAATTTGACCGGCGATGGTCAGGAATACACGGATGAAGTTGCTGCTGCGTCTGGCATGACGATTGAGAGCAGTGATGGCGATGACCCGCATCCAACGGTTAGCTACGAAGACGTGACCAGCGAAGAAGCTGGAGTATTCCAAAAAGGTAGCTAAGTCTTAGTCAAAGTAGAGACGAAATACTAAACCGCGCCCAGCTCTGCTGAGGCGCGGTTTTTCTTTGTGTGATGGCCTTTTGGCTCGACTGTTGTGCTACTATGTCGTTGTTATAAAACGGAGGTGCCACAGAGCATGCTGCGCCAGTTTGAACTGGTTGAACGTGTAAAATCCTACGACCCAAATGCGGACGAGGACGCGATCAACCGCGCCTACGTTTACGCGATGAAAATGCATGGGTCTCAAATGCGTGCCTCGGGCGATCCGTATTTCTCCCATCCTATCGAAGTTGCAGGAATTCTTACCAACTACCGGCTCGATACGGCCTCAATTGTGACGGCTCTGTTGCATGACACGGTCGAGGATACCGGCGCGACAACAGAAGAAATTTCTGAGTTGTTTGGCGAAGAAGTTGGTCGCCTGGTTGATGGCGTGACGAAATTGACCCGCATTCAACTTCAGAACGTTGAAGCGAAACAGGCTGAGAATTTCCGCAAGCTTCTGCTAGCCATGTCGGAAGATATTCGCGTTTTGTTGGTTAAGTTAGCTGACCGGCTACACAACATGCGAACCCTTAACCATATTTCCAAGCCAGAGAAGCGACGGTCAATCGCCTTGGAAACAATGGAAATCTATGCGCCTCTCGCTGAGCGGTTAGGGATGCAGGAGATTAAGAGTGAACTCGAAGATTTGGCATTCGGAGAACTCCATCCAGAAGCACGAGCATCGATTCATACGCGCCTAAGGTTCTTAGAACGCGAAGGTGGCGATTTGGTTGGGCGAATTATGGATGAGCTTGATCAAACCATCCAAGCTGCCGATATGAAGGGATACGTATCGGGCCGTGAGAAGCTGCCGTATTCCATCTGGCGTAAGATGCAAAACCAAGACGTCAGCTTCGAACAATTATCCGATATCATGGCGTTTCGAATTATGGTCGATGATCCAGCCGATTGTTATCGCGCCCTTGGTATCATTCATGGCGCCTATCGAACCGTGCCCGGACGATTTAAAGATTATATCTCGACGCCGAAGCGAAACGGGTATCAATCCATACACACCAGTGTGATCGGGCCTTCGAAGCATCGCATTGAAGTGCAAATTCGTACGCATAGGATGCATGAGGTTGCTGAACTCGGTGTCGCGGCCCACTGGCGGTACAAGGGTGATCTGGGAGATGTTGCTGGCAGTCAGTACAGCTGGTTACGGGAACTACTTGAGATTCTTGAGCATGCCCAATCTCCCGAAGAGTTTCTTGAACATACGAAGCTCGAGATGTTCCAGGATCAGGTGTTCTGCTTCACTCCGAAGGGTGAATTGATTGCCTTACCGAAAGGCGGAAGCCCAGTTGATTTTGCATATGCTGTTCATACGGAGATCGGGAACACGTGTGTTGGCGCTAAGGTGAACGGCCGCATCGTGCCGTTACGCATAGAGCTTCATACTGGAGATCAAGTTGAGATCGTTTGCTCGAAGGCACAAAAACCGTCTCCAGAATGGGAAGGGTTTGTTGCGACTGGTAAAGCGCGTGCTCACATTCGCAGACGTGTTCGCTCAGAGGCCCATGATGAATACGCTAAGCTGGGTGAAGAGATACTCGCAAAACTTTTTGCTAAAGACGGATATGATTTAACGGACGATGGCCTGGATGCAGCCTGCAAAAAGTTAGATTTTCATGACCGTAGTGATATCTACGCGGCGATTGGTGATGGTCAACTTATGGCACGGCAAGTTCTTGAAGCCGTTTATCCGGGTGCGAAAGCGGATTCCGAAGCCAACATTGTCAATATTTCTCAGGCTAGACGGAACAACTCTGGTGACGCAAAAAACGCTATACCGATTAAAGGCCTGACTCCTGGTCTCGCTGTCCATCTATCTGAATGCTGTCATCCGTTACCGGGAGACCGCATTGTTGGTATTCTAAAGGCTGGGAAGGGCGTTGATGTTCATACCATTGATTGTGAATCACTTATCGGTCTCGATGATGAGCCAGATCAATGGTTGGATATCGTATGGGATGCTAAGAAAACCGGCGAGATGCTTCTTGGGCGCGTGAACCTGATCGTGCTCAATGCACCAGGCAGTCTTGGAGGGCTTTCTACGACCATCGCGCAAAACAAGGGTAATATATCGAATCTTCGGATCGTTAATCGCTCGAATGATTTTTTTGAAATGGATCTCGATATTGAGGTCACAAGCGTCAAACACTTAACCAATATCATTGCTGCGCTTCGTGCCTCGCCAGCAATTAATTCGGTTGAGCGCGCCCGCGGATAGGAGTTCCGGTCAGAATGTTTCGGCGCCGTGCGCGACCCAGCGCAATCAAAATTGTTCAGGTTTTCCTGTGGCCCAGAACCGGCTGGCGTAGGGCTGGCGAGTATCTATGGCATCGCTTGCACCGGCTGCCAGGGACACCGCATTCTATAGCTGCTGGTTTTGCCTGCGGGGCTGCCATGTCCGTTACGCCACTTCTCGGTGTTCACATCTTTATAGCTGGCGCACTCGCGTGGCTCATCGGGGGGAATGTTGTTGCGTCAGCATTTGGGACAATTCTTGGTAACCCATGGACGTTTCCGGTCATCTGGCTAACCACGTACTATTTGGGAAGCGTCATGGTTGGCAACGGCATACCTAGCGGCGAGGATGCTCTGAATTTTACGGATATGTTTAGCGGTCTCATTCGGTCAATGATTGAAGCAGACGGTGCATTGTTCATGGAACGGGTCTGGCCTGTTTGGTGGCCTATGATCGTTGGGAGCATTCCTTCGGCGTTGTTCACGGGTACGGTCGTATATTTTGTGTTTTATCGGTTGGTTGAAGTGTATCAACGTCGTCGTGAAGCTCGCCGTATAGCGAAACACATCAAGGAATCAGCGAGTGAGGCGAGCGGCACTCGTACTTCGGAGGTTATAAAGTCATGACAAATCACCTTCGCTTGGGCGTCAATATTGATCACGTTGCAACGATTAGAAACGCACGGGGTGGTGGTCATCCAGACCCGGTTAGGGCGGCTGTGCTTGCTGCGGAGGCTGGAGCAGATGGAATCACGGCCCACTTGCGCGAGGATCGCAGGCATATTTCGGGATTCCGATATCGAGAGATTATTGAAGGAAATCGATCTTCCGTTAAATCTCGAAATGGCAGCGACCGATGAAATGCTAGACATAGCTCTACGGCACAAGCCGTTTGCTGTGTGTATTGTTCCTGAGAAGCGTGAAGAACGAACGACAGAGGGCGGTTCTTGATGCAGCCGGTGGGCATAATCACTTGTCTCGGTTCGTGCGTGAAATGGGAGAGGCTGGTATCCGCGTCTCCTTGTTCATTGAGCCTGACCCCATCCAAGTCAGTGCGGCAGCTCAGCTTGGTGCGCCAGTCATTGAACTCCATGTCGGTGCGTATTGTGACGCGGCGGATGTGGCGACGAGAGACCATCATTACGAAAGGCTTGTTGAGGCGGCTGCTAAAGCCGACGAGCTTGGGCTCGAATGTCACGCCCGGGCATGGCATCAGCTTTGAAAACGGTCGGGCCCGTTGCAGCTATACCGACGTTGATGGAGCTTAACATCGGCCATTTTCTCGTTGGCGAAGCCATCTACATCGGTTTTGCTGAAGCCATACAGGAGATGCGCCGCCGTATGGATGTGGCACGATCAGAAAATGCGGAAGGCGAGGGGCGCGGACGATGATCCTTGGTCTTGGAAACGACCTCATAGATATCCGGCGAATAGAGAAAACGTTGGAGCGCTTTGGGGATAAATTTATTCAGAGAATTTTTACTGAGGTCGAACAGGCAAAGGCAAATCGTCGTAAGGGAGCCGGCCTTGCCTACGCGGCGACCTACGCAAAACGTTACGCGGCAAAGGAAGCTGCGTCCAAGGCCCCTGGGGACCGGTTTTCGTCAAGGGGTGTATTGGAGAGACCTTGGTGTGGTCAATTTACCGTCAGGAAAGCCAACGGTTCACATGACCGGGGGCGCAGCTGAAAGGCTTGCGTCGATGATTCCTGAGGGTATGGAAGCCCGTGTGGAATTGACGATAACGGACGAATATCCGTTGGCTGAGGTCATGGTCATCATCACGGCGGTCCCGAAAAGCGCCAATCCTGGGTAATCTTACAAGCCTGTAGGTTGACACATTGCACCTTGGCCGGTTTTATCCGCCAATAATTAGCGGTCAACATGGTTTTGGCCTAATACTGTCGCTTCATAAAAGGTAACCCACGTATCGTGTCAGAAAACACCGGAGCCATGTCAAAGAAGAAAAACGATGGCTTTTGGGAGACCATTAGCACTGTTTTTTATGCGGTCTTGGTTGCCTTGGCGATACGGACTTTCGCCTACGAGCCGTTCAATATCCCATCTGGCTCGATGCGCCCGACTCTTTTGATCGGTGATTACCTTTTCGTATCTAAATATTCTTACGGCTATAGCCGCCATTCTTTTCCGCTGAGCTTTATGCCGTTTTCCCGGCCGGGTGCTATCGGATTCCCCTGAACGCGGTGATGTTGTCGTTTTTAAGCTCCCTCGGGACAATAAGACGGACTACATCAAGCGCGTGATTGGTCTGCCTGGCGATACGCTTCAAGTTCAAGATGGGCGCCTGTTCATCAATGGTAATATGGTTGAACGCGAACGGGTCGAAGATTTCGTCTACCGCAATCCCTATGGCAGCCAAATTCGAGTTGCTCAGTTTACGGAGACTCTTCCAGGGGGCAGGGAACACCTTATTTTGGAAGAAGGCGATAACCGGCGTTTTGATAATACGCGAGAGTTCACTGTTCCCGATGGCCATTACTTCATGATGGGCGATAATCGTGACAACTCTGAAGATAGCCGCAGTCAGGTGGGTTTTGTGCCATCTGAGAATCTCGTTGGCCGTGCAGAAATCCTGTTCTTCTCAACAGACGGTACAGCGTCCATTTTTGAATTCTGGAAATGGCCAACAGCAATTCGATTTACTCGGTTCTTTGATGCGCTCAATTAGTACTCCGATATGACTGAAACGGCCGATCTCGAACGCCGTATTGAGCACACGTTTAAAAACAGGGCATTGCTTGACCTTGCGCTGACACATCGTAGCGCAACGATTGATAGTGCGGTCACGGCTCCAGAACTCACCAATGAACGATTGGAGTTTTTGGGTGACCGTGTTCTTGGGCTGTGCGTCGCAGATTTGCTTTACTCTCATTTTCCAGATGAACCTGAAGGTAACCTTGCGCGCCGTTTGTCATCCTTGGTTAGTCGCGAAACTTTATTCGAGGTCGCAGAGCAATTGGACTTAACCACCTACGTCAAGGTTGGCGGAAGTGAAGGGGATGTAGAGCATAGGACGGCAAGCATCGCGTCCAATGCTTGTGAAGCTCTCATTGGCGCGGTTTATATCGACGCCGGCATTGAGGCCGCGAAAAAGTTTATTGTTCGATACTGGCAGCCATTGATGAAAGCCGTTGTTACGGCTCCTAAAGATGCGAAAACGTCTCTCCAAGAATGGGCTCAGGGGCGGGGCCTTCCATTACCAATTTACACACTCGTTGAAAGCTCGGGACCCGCTCATGCGCCAGAATTTAAAATGTCAGTCTCTATCGAAGGGTTTGAACCTGTGATTGGACATGGCGCATCAAAACGCGTTGCCACACAGGCCGCTGCAGCAGAACTCGTCAAAGTCTTACCGCAATGAGCGCTGACCAGAATCAAGAAGGAACGCAGTGTGGCTTCGTTGCGGTTCTAGGCGCCCCCAATGCGGGTAAGTCGACTCTGGTCAATTCACTCGTTGGCACCAAGGTGTCTATCGTCTCCCCAAAGGTTCAAACCACCCGGACGATCGTGCGTGGCATTGCCCTTGAAGGGGATAGCCAGATTGTCTTTGTGGATACGCCGGGCATATTTGAAGGGGCGACCCGCCGTCTCGAGAGAGCGATGGTTTCTGTCGCTTGGTCAGGCGCACAGGATGCAGATGCAGTGCTGCTTGTGGTCGATGGCGCGCGTGCCATAGAGGACAACACCAAAGCGATCTTAAGC
Organism: uncultured Rhodospirillaceae bacterium; assembly: GCA_943787205.1. Taxonomy (GTDB): domain Bacteria; phylum Pseudomonadota; class Alphaproteobacteria; order Rhodospirillales; family Rhodospirillaceae; genus WLXB01. Next base: position 31,725 of record CALSLN010000005.1, on the reverse strand, counting down.
TCGCTTACAAAGCGCCAGAAAAAAAAACCCGACCCCAGTTATGCTCGTGGTCAATAAGGTAGATGCAGCTAAGAAGGAGCGTTTACTCGAAACCACCTCTTGGCTCAATGAGGCTTTGGATTTCTCAGAGACGTTTATGGTCTCAGCTCTATCTGGTGACGGCACAGACAAAATCCTCGATATTTTGTCCGCCTCGATGCCGATAAGCCCCTGGTTGTTTCCTGAAGACGATGTTTCGGATATGCCGCAGCGATTGCTCGCCGCCGAGATTACGCGCGAGAAGTTGTTTATGGCACTCAGGCAGGAGCTGCCTTACGACTGCGCTGTTGAAACCGAGACGTGGAAAGAATTCAAGGATGGCAGCGCTAGGATTGATCAGACCATCTACGTGACCCGTGATAGCCAAAAGCCGATTGTGTTGGGTAAGGGCGGCAAAGCGATCAAAGCGGTCGGTGAGCAAGCCCGCATCGAACTAGAATCGCTTCTGGGGAGGAGGCTTCATCTGTTCCTCCATGTTAAAGTCGAACCTAAATGGCGTGAACGTCGGGCACATTACTCAGCTTGGGGGCTCGACTTCGACGCCTGACTGGGTTTTATTACGGCAGTTCTCGTAATAGGCGAGGTTGCACGGTGACATTAGACCGTTGGGGGATAGTTCTGTTTTGGCTCGGCGCCATGGCGCTGTTCGCCTTGGTATGGCGGCGCGGCCAGACGTCTGGCGCGGGTTGGTCTCGCGCAGTCCTCCTTTTCTCTGGCATTGCCCTCATGATTGCCGGATTGGCGCTCATCTTTCTTCCTGATTTCGGGTAAACCTTTTCCATGACAGTGGAATGGACCGATCTAGGTTTGGTCCTCTCCGTGCGAAAGCTCGGCGAGCACGATATTATTTTGCATACCCTGACCGAACAGCACGGGCACCACGCCGGTGTCGTGAAGGGCGGAGCCGGGCGCAGGGCCAGGGGGCTCTATCAGCCCGGTAATCGTCTCCACGTGAGATGGCGGGCGCGGCTTGAGGATCACCTAGGGACCTTCGTCTGTGAGCCGGACCGCATGTTTGCGGCTGGGGCATTGCACGACCGCATGATGCTGACGTCCATGACGGCTGTGTGTGCGATGGCAGAAGCAGTGCTGCCAGAACGAGAAGTGCACCCATTGGCCTATCAGCAAGCCTGTCATCTACTCGAGACCTTGGGAGAGCCCGGCTGGGCCGCAGACTATGTGCTGTGGGAAATGCACCTTTTGAATGAACTTGGATTCGGCTTGGATTTGAGTTCATGCGCTGCAACCGGTGTGACGGAAGACTTGATTTATGTGTCCCCGAAAAGCGGCCGGGCGGTCTCACGTGAGGCGGGGATTCCGTACAAGGGTCAGCTACGCGATTTACCCCCGTTTCTGCGCACAGAAACACCAGAGGAATCCAGTGTGGAGGATGTTGTCGCGGGGCTCGATCTCACTGGGTTCTTTTTGGAACGGCATGTCTATGCGCCGCATCAAAAGACGCTTCCCGATGCAAGACAACGACTACGCGCGATTGTCGCGAAGTAGTCGCAGACGTGCCCCGCTCCCGGGCAAGGGAAAAACGGGGCACGCCGTCACGCAGCTAGGCTATTCGCACTAGCGCACGCAGCGGAAGTTATGGCTGGACGTACTGCCGCCCGTATTCATGACGGAGCCCCAGGTCGTTTTTTTTGCAACTCCCATCACCTACGGCGGGAACTGTGACCGCTCGAACGTTGCTGCTATCCCAGATATCCAATTTTCCGAAATTGCTAGCCCATTCTCTATTATTGGTCATTGAGTTGAGCCCAGTGCCAATATCGCAAGCGAACTTCCACTCAGCCGGTTCTGGCAACCTCTTCTTTGCAGCGAGGCATGTATCTTTCGCGTCTTCCCATTCCTGTGCTGCACGTTCATTTTTTTCAATGCAAAAGCCAAACTGAATAGTGTTGTCGTCAGTGTAGACTTCAATAAAGACTTCTGTTTCCGCACTGCAGTCATCGCGATGGACTTGGAAGAGCACAAGTTGAGTCATCGTTTGTGTCCACATATCGCTGCCAAGGCCTGGTTGGCCTACTTGCGTACTCCCGGGAAGGGTCGTCGGGTCAGCTGCAGATGCTGCGAATGAAAATGATAACGTGAGCGCCACGGCGAAAGAGGGAAGAATATTTGATTGTAATATGGTCATTTCGGTACTCCAAAAATATCGGTGCGTACGTTGAAGCGCGTTAGGCGTGCCCCGATCCCGGGCAAGGGAAAAACGGGACACGCCCTCACGCTGCTGCTCTGCTCGGGTTAGCGCACGCAGCGATAGACGAGGGATCCGATGCTGCCGGTCGTCGAGGTGGCGTAGTCGGATGACCCATAGTTGCAGCCACCGTTGCCACCGATCGGGACAGCGGTCCCGGCGTTTGGTGTGGCATCGTCGGTGGCCAGTTGAGTGGCGAAGTTGGAGACCCATTCCCAGTCGTCGGTGACGTCGTTCAGGCTGAGACCGTTGTCACAGGCGAGCTTGAATTCACCTGGTTCGGGCAGACGCATATTGGCGTTGACGCAGGTGTCGCGCGCGTCGGACCACTCGGCGGCGGTGCGTTCATCTTCTTCAATGCAGAAGCCGGTGTCAGTGCCGTCTTCGTTATCCCAAATCTTGATGAACTCTTCACCGGTCACACAGTCGTCTTCATGGGGCATGAAGAGATTTTCTTTGCCCATGAGGTTGGTGACGGAGTCAGAGCCTGCTGCAGGCGAAGACCATTGGGTGAATTCTTCCGCCGATGCAGAGACGGGAACGATGATGAGTGAGGCGCAAAGCAATGCTGTACGTAAGGTCATGATGATGTCCTTTCGGGATGGCCACAAAAGCGTGGCAAGAAATTTTGATTTCAGAATGTTGGGTTAAGCGATGCGGTTACCGGACGCAGCGGAAGGGGATTGAGGCTGCACCACCACCGCTACTGCGTGTCATCCAACCCACAACGTTCCAGGTGCACCCTGTATTGCCACCAGCCGACACACCAATTCCCTCATAATTATTGATGCCCCGGTAATACTGGACAGCAAAATTTGAAATCCATTCGGTATCGTCGGTCATGTTAGAGAAACCGGTTCCAATCTGACATGCAACTTTGAACTCCGCGGGCTCAGGGAGTCTCTTTCCATCATCAAAACACTCTTGGCGAGCGTCTTCGAATTCTTTAGCGCCGGCTGAATGCTCGTCCTTATCCATGCAAAATCCGAAATCAACGCTGTTTGAGTTTGTGTAAACTTTGATAAAGATTTCTGATGCAGTGACACAGTCGTCACGGTGTGGTGTGAAGAGGCGCAAACCAGACATGGCTTGTGTCCACATGTCTGTGCCTTGTCCCGCAACGCCGACGCCGTAGCCGCGTTTTGGGTTTTGCGCATTGGCTGAGTCTGATGCAGCGATGAACAGCGTCATCGCACACAGCAGACTCATCAGTCCTGATCGTAGGGTTTTGGGTATCATTATCGGTTCCCTCCTTTAGGGATTGTTTGAATGCGCAGGCGCGTCAAACCACCGATCAAAAATCCTGTTCCCGAGACCATCTTCCGATCCTGCAGGAGAAGAACGCCACAAGGTTGATTGTGGTTGCGTTGTAAATTGAATTGTAATTTCCCGCTTTACGTGTTGGCCGGAAAAATAAAACCTGGTTTTGCTCGGAACGAGCCCATGCACCGTTGGTTCGAAGGGTCGAGCCCATGCACGTATGATCGGTGGAACGAGCCTATGCACGACTAAAATCACTGGGTCAGATTATTACGCGGGCAGTGGAGAAATCGTCTAGTTTCCCTGAAAACTACCATATTTCGTGTTTACAGGGGCGCTGACACGCTCCATCTTGGGCTCGAATTACACGCCTCATATGAATTAGAACCCAGCCATGGCCCGATCCCGCACCCCAAAGAAACCCGCAGCGCCCGAGCGCATTATTGAGACGCCCTTCGCGGATGCCTTATCTGAGCGTTATCTGGCCTATGCCATGTCGACCATTGTGTCGCGGTCTCTGCCTGATATTCGGGATGGCCTGAAGCCCGTCCACCGCCGACTGCTGTTTGCCATGCGAGAGCTGAAATTGGACCCAGATAAGGGCTTCAAGAAGTGTGCCCGGGTTGTTGGTGATGTGATTGGTAAATACCACCCCCATGGCGACGTGGCTGTGTACGACGCCATGGTGCGTTTGGCGCAGGATTTTGCTGTGCGCTACCCCTTGGTCGAAGGGCAAGGCAACTTCGGCAACATCGACGGCGATAACGCGGCGGCCATGCGGTACACGGAAGCACGGCTGACCAAGTATGCCATCGCCTTGATGGATGGCTTGGACGAAGACGCATCAGATTTCCGCCCAACCTATGACGGCGAAGAACACGAGCCCCTGGTGATGCCGGCTGCTGTGCCAAACCTGTTGGCCAATGGATCATCGGGTATCGCTGTTGGGATGGCGACGAACATTCCGCCGCATAACGTTGGTGAACTGTGTGATGCGCTGATTCACATGGCCGACGTGCGGAAGAAAGATCCAACAAAGGCCAAGCAAGACGGCGGGCGTCCTGAAATCCTCGATGCCACCTTACTCAAGTACATTCCGGGACCTGACTTTCCAACAGGCGGGACATTGGCCGAAAGCAAAGAGTCCATTGCAGAAGCCTATCGCACGGGCCGGGGGAGCTTCCGCATCCGGGCGAAGTGGGAAGTTGAGACGCACGGTCGTGGGCAATTCGATATTATTGTTACCGAGATGCCGTATCAGGTTCAGAAAGCGAAATTGATTGAGCGCATCGCCGAGTTGATGGAAGCGCGCAAGTTGCCATTCCTGGCCGACGTGCGCGATGAGTCCGCTGAGGACGTGCGTTTGGTTCTTGAGCCAAAAAGCCGCACCGTCGACCCAGAAATGTTGATGGAGCAACTGTACCGCCAGACCGATCTAGAAGTGCGCTTTGGCCTCAACCTTAATGTGCTGGGCGCAGATGGTGTGCCGCGCGTGCATACGTTGCGAGAGACTCTGCAAGCCTACCTGGATCATCGACAAGATGTGTTGGTGCGCCGCTCAAAGCATCGCCTGGCCAAAATTGAACACCGTCTGGAAGTGCTTGAAGGGTATCTGATCGCCTTCCTGAATCTGGATGAGGTGATCAAAATCATCCGCGAAAAGGATGAACCCAAGCCCGTCTTGATGAAGCGCTTTAAGCTGACCGATGTTCAGGCGGAAGCGATCCTTAATATGCGGTTGCGGTCTTTGCGCAAGCTCGAAGAAATGCAAATCAAGGGCGAGCACGAAAAGCTCACCACAGAAATGAAGGGCCTAAAGGCTCTTATCAAAGATGCCTCGAAGCAGTGGGCGTCTATCGGCGAGCAATTGCGGGAAGCCAAGAAACAGTTTGGCCAAGGCACACCGCTTGGCAAACGACGGACCTTGTTAGGCGATGCGCCTTCTGCGGTTGTTGTGCCTATTGAAGCGCTGGTCGAGAAAGAACCCATTACCGTTGTGTTGTCGAACAAGGGTTGGATTAGGGCCCTTAAAGGTCACCGTGATGATATCTCTGACATTAAGTTCAAAGATGGCGATGACTGGGACTTTTGCCTTCAGGCCACGACCGTCGATAAGATTCTGTTCTTTGGGTCGGACGGACGGTTCTACACCATTCCCGGAGACCGCTTACCGCAAGGCCGTGGGTTTGGCGAACCTCTGCGCCTGATGATTGATCTGCCCAACGATGCGGCGGTGATCAACATGAAGGTGTGGGAGAAAGAGGGACGCTTGCTTGTGGCCTCCAGTGGCGGGCGCGGTTTTGTTGTTCCGGAAGAGCATGTGTTCGGCCAAACCAAAAACGGCAAACAAGTTCTGAACCTTGGCAAGGGCGAGAAGGCGAAGGCCTGTTTCTTGATGGAAGAGGCGGATGATCATGTCGCCGTGGTTGGTAAAAACCGCAAGCTGATCATCTTCCCTCTAGACGAGATGCCCGAAATGACCAGGGGGCGAGGCGTTATTCTGCAGCGCTACAAAGACGGCGGATTGTCTGATGCAAAATCGTTTACCTTGGCCGATGGTTTAACCTGGATGACGGGCGGTCGCCAACGCACAGAAGAAGATTTGCTGGCCTGGATGGGTAAGCGGGCACAAGCTGGACGCATTGCCCCGCGCGGGTTTTCAACGACCAACACGTTTGGGTGAGGCGGCTTGGCCAGCATGGCCATAGCACCCCCCCAAGGTGTATGATTAATATGCTTATTTCGTTCCAACCGTCGGCCGCCATACGTGCGTTGCCAGATATGTTTTAGGAATGTTTCAACGCAGGGACCGACCCTAAAGTGAGGGCTCGACCGTGCACCAAGACGCGACACATGAGACATTAAGCGCAGCGACGCATTCGTCGTCTGCTGTTCGCATCATCGATTTTACAGATTTAACGGATGCTCTTGCCAAGGGCATAGAAGACTTCAACGCGAAACCAAGCCACCCCCTTGTTTGTTGGCTTGATTTATCCCTTAGCGATGCTCTTCGCCGTTGGCGTGACCCTGAATCAGAAACTGTTGCCGTTGGCGTTTCCACTCATCTCTGGTTTTGCGCTGCTTGGACCGTTCGTGGCACTCGGTTTGTATGAATTGAGTCGCCGCCGAGAAAACGGAGAAGAGGTATCTTGGAGCGATGCCTTTGCGGTTTCCACGTCGCCGGCATGGCCAGAGATCTTAAAACTCGGTGGAATATTGTTGTCGCTGTTCCTTTTGTGGATGGGCGCTGCGGCTATTCTGTGTTTATTGACCATCGGGGCGGAACCGATCACATCGCTCGGTGATTTCGTGGATCGCATCTTCATGACGGAAGAGGGCTGGACCATGATTGTTCTCGGTAATGGACTTGGTTTTTGTCTTTGCCGTCATTGCCTTATCGATCAGCGTGGTGTCCTTTCCCATGCTGTTGGATCGACACATCACGGTCGGGAAAGCGGTTGCTGCGTCCGTCGCCGCGGTAAGGGCCAATCCGGTTACCATGTCGATCTGGGGACTGATTGTCGTTGGCAGCATGATGATTGGCGCTTTAATGGCACTGGTTGGATTGGTTGTGGTGATGCCGGTTCTTGGGCATGCGACCTGGCACCTCTATCGTAAGGTTGTCGTTTAGCGACAGAGAGAGGCGCGGCGACTTACTGGTGGCCGCGTTGGACTCTTTCGTGGACAAAGGACGCCCTTCGCTCTCACACTGACTCTTCAATGCTAGTCTTGGAGAGAAGAGGAATGTGAGGCGATGAGAGTAGTTTACATATGCGCGACAATGGCGCTGGGGCTTATACTGGGGCTGCCCTCCTCTCGCGCTACAGCACAAGAAGCCAATACCCGCGCCGCCGCTGTTTACAGCGACGCCGACGGTCCTGCTGCGGTCGCCTGATCCAACAAAATTAGCTGAGTTTTATTTGGCCCTTGGTATGAAAGAAGGGCGTCGGAACGAATTCGGGGTCATCATCTACCTAGAGAATGGTCAAGGATCACTCGAGATTCTCAAGATGGACCTGAATAGGAAGCCCGGCGGGCCGAAGACCACGCGGAAACAACAAGGCGTGGTGGCCATCTTCGAAGTCACAGATCAAGTAGAACTGGTGCGGCGCGCTAAGGAAGCGGGGGCAACACTGGTCGAACGTTGGACATCGTCCGAGCGTGGCCACTCGATTTACTACGTGGGTGACTGGGAGAATAATATCTTCGGCTTTACGCCACGGTATCATAACCCCAAAATAAAAGTGCCATAGGGATGGGAACGCGTAACATGAAAATTAGTCTATTCAGCGCAACGCTCGCATTGGCGATGGCATTTCAGTTTGGAGTGCCAGCAGCTGTGGAAGAAAACACCAAGCCACCATGGTTCACGTCGACGCCGACGATATTATTACGGACGCCTGACCCGGCAAACTTGGCGAAGTTCTATGTCGCTCTTGGCATGAAAGTTGGGAGCATAGCGCCCAGCGGCACCGTGAATATCTATCACGAGGGCGGGATCGGATCGCTTGAGATCTTGAAGATGGACCCGAATACGCAACCTGGCGGGCCAAAGACATCGCGCACCCAGCAAGGTGTTGTGGTGATTTTCGAGACCACGGATGTGGAAGAGGTGGTGCGGCGTGCGAAAGAGGCCGGCAGCCCAATGGTGGAGAAGTGGACATCGTCTCAGGCTGACGTTTCGATCTATTATATAGCCGACTGGGAAAATAACGTCTTTGGTTACGCGCCGCGCAATCATAACCCCAATATCAACACGCCCTAGCGTTCGCAGGGCCCCATAGGAAGGTAAAGGCCATCATGAACTGTCGATCACTGATTATGTTAGCTGTGATGTCCTGTGTGCTGGCAGGCTCTGATGCGCGAGCGGAAGATGCAGGCCAAGCGCCGGAATTCAACGATATCTACATGATCGTCATCCGGTCTCCTGACCCGACTAAGCTTTCAGAATTCTATGCGGCACTAGGCATGAAGATTAAAGAAGTGGCAGAAAACGGTGCTGTCTTCTTTGATATCGGATCAGAGCGCACGTTGTTCGAGATTCTGAATATGGAAGAAAACACGAAGCCTGGTGGGCCAAAGACAACGCGCACTCAGGAAGGTCTGGTTGCTCTTATAGAGACTACAAATCTGAAAGAGTTAATGCGTCGGGCCAAAGAGGCGGGTAGTCCAATGGTCGAGCCATTGGGTGGTGATGCTGATTCAGCCCGGGTGGTTTATATTGCCGATTGGGAGAACAATATCGTTGGCTTTACGGTGCCACGATCTTGAGTGGCGGCGCTCATTCTCTGAAATAGGTCAGAAATTGCGGTGTGGCATCATAACCCTAGCGTTTATAGGCGTTAGAGCCTGTTGCTAAAGAGTGGTGCATTGGTGCATCACCCGTAGAATATAATTCCAATTTTGCCTTAATTCGTGCCGATTTTGCTTGTTTTCACGTTATCGAAACCTATATTCGGCTCAATACCTTAAGGATTAAAATAGGGCAGGAGCGCATTACCGTGCAAAAGGCCTAAAAATTACCAACTGACTCATACTTCTTTGGAGAGACCTCTCAATGCTCAAACGATCACTCTTTACCTCCACTGTTATCGCATCGGGCCTCGTGGCCACGATTGCGATTACGGATCAGGCTCATGCGCAGACGATCGCGCTTGAAGAGATTGTTGTTACCGCCCAACGGCGTGCACAAGACCTTCAATCTGTTCCGGTTCCTGTTTCAGCCTTTACGGTTGAGCAATTGGAAAATCGCCAGATTGCGCAAGGCCAGGATCTTGAGCGTTACGTGCCTAGCCTGAAGATGACCAACAACATCACCCAGCCGACCAACTTGTCGCCTTCCATGCGCGGTTCGCTGCAGCAGGATGCGTCTTTGGCCGTGGCTGAGTCTCCCTTCGGGATTTATGTTGATGATGTCTACGTTGGCCGCTTGAACGGCAACAACACACGTCTCGCTGACGTCGAGCGAATCGAAGTTCTACGTGGACCACAAGGTACACTGTATGGCCGGAACACACTGGCTGGTGCGCTTAAGTTCATCAGTAAGACTCCCGGCGACGAGATGTGGCTGGATTCTTCACTTGGTTACGGAAATTACGATGCCTACGAAGCCTCGGTCAGCACTGGCGGACCGCTCAGTGATGTGATCTCTGGCTCTGTTGCGCTTCAGTTCAATGGTCATGAAGGCTACGGCATCAATGTTGCGACCAATGAAAACATTGGTGAAGAAAAGAACTGGGCCGGCCGCGCTAAGTTGCGCTACACGGGCGGTGAAAACTTCGACGCCATCGCGCATGTGTCCTATGCCGATAGCCGGAACGATTCTAACGTGATGGTGAACGCGACGACACCAACGGCTGGCAATGCTCAGTACACGACAAACAGTCTCGTTCCGACGTTTGGTGGCTTCTACGACAACAATTTCCCTGACCAAGACTACAGTGGTGGCGGGCTGCTCAATATCCCCAATCAGCCACGGGGTGATACGGAACAGCTTATTGCTTCCTTGATCATGACTTATGAGTTTGATCAGGCCACTTTGAAATCTGTGTCAGCATTTGTCGGCACTGAAGATTATTTCGCCACTGACTTCTCTGGCTTTGGCGGCATTCTTGCCGGATTTCAGACGGACTCAGATCAGTGGACACAAGAGCTTCAACTCCAGGGCACAGGCTTTGATGACAAGCTGAACTATATCTTGGGGGCCTTTTATCTCAATGAGCGGTCGACCCAAGATATGAGTTGGTTCTTCTTTGCGCCAACCTCGCGCAGCGTTTACGACACGGGAACAGATTCTTACTCGGTGTTCGGTCAAGCTGACTACGCCGTTACGGATCAACTAACCGTGACTGCTGGTCTGCGTTGGACCCGGGACGAAAAGGATTGGGACTTCGACATTAACTACTTCTTTGCCCCAATTCCTTCTGAGAACATTGTTGATGCGATTACGGAAAATTCCTGGACGCCAAAAATCGGCCTGGATTACGCCGTAAATGACGACACGTTGGTCTTTGTGTCCGCTGCTAAGGGTTTCAAGGCTGGCGGCTTTAACGGCATCAATATCTTTGATACCAGCGTTGCACAGTCCAACTACGGTGCAGAAACCAACTGGACCTATGAAGCCGGTATCAAGACTGAGATGTTTGATAATCGTTTCCGCTTGAATGCAAACTACTTCCACAACCGCATCAGCGACATGACTCTCAACGCACAAGTGTTGGTGAATGGTAACCTGACCTTCCCAGTACAAAATGCTGGCTCGGCGACCATTCAAGGTATCGAACTTGAGGCTACTGCGGTCCTGTTTGAAGGCTTCAATGCTTTCACCACAGTGACGCTTCTTGATGGCAAGTTCCGTGATCTTGATCCAACATCGGCTCCAGCGAATTCGCTGACCGCTTTTGGTGTGGCGGCACAAACACCGCAAACTGCCGATTACGCCTTCGCTCTTGGCTTTGATTACACCTATGACTTTAGTCTTGGCGGTAATGATGCAGCCTTTAAACTTGGCGCTGACATCTACCACACAGATGATTTCATCACCTCAGCGACCAACGAAGTGTTGTCTTCAGCCTATGATCGGATCAATGCCTACGTTGAGCTTGAGTATGACGCACAGTGGGCAGCACGTTTCTCGGTCTCTAATCTTGAAGATGATGAGTTGTTTGCAACAGGTTCACGTGGACTGGGTGGCTTCATTGCCCGTCCGCCGCAGACCTACAAGCTGACGCTAAAGTACTCGATGTAAACTTTCGCTTCGTAAGCGATAAGAGGAAGGCCCCGTATTTGCGGGGCCTTTTTTTTGTCTGGAATTTAGTCTTGGTCGGATTGTAAGACGGCCCAACCGTCTGGACCTAGCGCTTCGAGAGGCTTGAAGCGGGTCTTGTAGGCCATCTTTGGGCTCTCGGCGATCCAGTAGCCTAAATAGACATAGGGCAAGGCCAACGTCCGGGCGCGCTCGATGAGCCAAAGAACGACAAAGTTACCGAGACCCGCATGCTCTGGTTTGGCAGAGAAGAAACTGTAAACAGCAGATAAGCCATCTTGAGTTTGGTCTGTCAGGCATACTGCGATCAACTCGCTGGATGGCGACCGGAATTCAACAAGATAGGTATCGATCGGGCTGTCTTCGACCATGGCGCTATATTCGTAAAAACCCATGTTCGCCATGTCACTGCTCGAATGACGTGAGCGCTGGTACTCATTGAAGAGCTCGAATTGTTCTGTTGTGGCGCGGGCAGGAACAACGTGGGCCGTGACGTCTGTATTGCGTTTCCATGTCCGGGCGAGGCTGCGCCGTAAAATGAAGCCTTCGACTTGAACGCGGACAGGGACACAGGCCTTGCAGCCCGGGCACGCGGGCGCATAAGCAATGGAATGACTGCGACGAAAACCGCCGGTCGCTAAGGTCTCATGCAGGTTTTCTGAACTTGGGCCGGTTAACTCGGTGACGATCTTACGTTCGAGGCGGTCCGGCAGGTACGGGCACGGCAAAGGCGCCGTGGTGAAGAAGAACTGCGGACGGGTGAGGGCTGTTTGTTCCATCAACTACCAAACGTATTCAAAGATCGACTTACAGTGCATAGCCTACAAGGCGTTAGCAAGGGGTGAATAGGCCAAAAACCCATCATTTATGCGGCTTAGCGCGTGAACGCCGGTTCCAGGAAGTCTGGCAGGCGATCAAAGGCTGCGGCTGTGGAACCGTCACCTCTGAGCAGCACGATGCTGATACGCCGATTCTGGGGCGCGCCAGGGTTATCTTCCAGCAGGGGTTCGTTTGCGGCTTGCCCTGTGACTTTGGAGACCCGTTTTTCAACTACGCCGAAGTCTTCTAGTGCGCGCCGTGTCGCCAGAGCCCTGTCTGCGCTGAGTTCCCAGTTGCTGTAACCCGAGGGATCAACAAACGGTGTCGCATCGGTGTGCCCTGAAATACTGAGTTCGTTCGGAAGGCGTGTGATTACTCGTGCAACGAGGCTGATGATCTCTCTGGTGTAGCCATACATAGCGGCGCTACCTGAGGGAAAGAGGGGTAATCCGTCTTGGTCAACGATTTGAATGCGCAGGCCTTCAGGTGTGTTGTCGATGAGGAGGCTGTCCGCGAGCTCTGAGAGTTCCGGAATGCCCTGTATCAGTTTCTCTAACTCATCGGCGGCTTGCTCAAATTGAGCTTCTTCTCTTGCCCGCATGGCTTCTTCGATATCTTCTTCCGTGGGGTTTCTGGAAGGGCCTTCACCTGGATCGGTTAAGTCTTCACCACCTTGTCCAACGGTTGGCGGAGGAAGAGGAACAACAGCGGTACTGCCCGTTTGGCTTTCCTGGGCGCCTTCACCAACTGTGAGGCCACCGAGGATCCCGCCAGCACCGCTTTGATTGATTGATGCTGTGGAGACGGGCGTGAAATAGTCGGAAATACCATTGAGCTGTTCTTCGGTCACGGCGTTCAGCAACCAAAGCAAGAGGAAGAAGGCCATCATGGCAGTCACAAAATCAGCGTAAGCAACTTTCCACGCGCCACCGTGGTGGCCGTGTTCGCCTTTGTTGATGCGCTTAACGATAATGATGTTGCCGCCGCCTACGCCACCACCACCACCGCCAAATTCTGGACGGTCAGACATGACTTCCAAAGAACCTTAGTCGTTTCAAAACAGGTTGAACTTTAAGGCTATTTGGCCTGATTGGCCAGCGGTTCGAGTTTTAGGGCTGAAGCTGGTTCAATGTCTCTAAACGGCGGTAAAGCAAAGGATTCACCATTTCTCCACGGCGTATTCAGGTCTTTGTAGTGGGGGGATAAGGGATGCCCAGATTGCCCTACGGCAATCATGAATCGCGATTGATCCAGATTGGCCAAGTCAAACACCGATCTGAGGCCGGCGCCATGTGTGTTGATAAACGGTGCTCTACCGCGCGCTGCACGATATGCCCCGCGGTTGATCGTGTGATCTGATCCGTCGGATTCAATTTCCACGGTTGTCAGATCAGACAGTCCTGGAATGAAACTAAAAAGCGGGTGGGCGAAACGAGCACGATGAAAATCGCCCCACCTCCAATGGTCTAAGGCTTTGTCGCTAAGCTCTGGACGCTCAGCGAGCCAATCGATTGCACGGTCCAGCGCTTTCGAGACCGCAGAATCGCAAGTCTCGACGTCTGATGTCGACGTTACGTCGCACCAATGCTGCTTAGTGGTCAGAATTTCTCTAATGAGAACTGGGTTGCCGCCGCGAAATGATCGGTAGTTCGCACCTAGCTCGTCAGCAATCAGCTCTTCTTTTATGAAGTCCATCCACGTCAAGAACAGGAGAGGTTCAGGACGCTCACGGTCCATCAGGCCATCCCAAGCCTCTAACAATTCGATGGTCTTGCGTTCTAACTCTGTCTCCGGTTTAGCGGATTTCAGTAAAACCGGAAGCAGATCGTGAACCATTGTGGACACGCTATCGATCTGGATATCGAGCATATCAGCGACTGTCGCCTCTGAAGATCCAAGCAGATCGAGACGCTGCTCAATACGCTCGGCCCGGTATCCAGCTGGAAACGTTGCAGCGATGAGGTGAGGGTAGTCTCTAGGAACAGGGCGGTTGTTGGCATTGACGAGGCGACCGGTCTTGGGCCGGAGACTGTGGGGCAGTTCTTCGTAAGGCACCCTGCCTTGCCAATCATACTCGCCAGACCAACCGGGTACGGGCACAGTCCCGTCACCTTTTAACCGGATCGGAACATAGGCCGCCGCGCTGAAGCCGATACCACCGCCTGTATCGGCATACATAAAGTTCTGCTGAGGGCCTTCGAATTTGGAAAGCGCCGTCTTCACGTCTTCTACTGACCGGCTTCGCGCAACGGACTGTATGGAGTTCGCGGTACCATCGTCATCCCTTAACAATGTAGCGGCAAGGGACAGGACTGAATCTTCCTCAAGCCCGGGCATAGAAAATGCGGCGAGGTCACTGACAACCGGTCCATGTCTTGTTCTGCGTACCGTGAGGGACACAGGGTCATTGAACCGAACACTGATAGTTTCTTCGTGGCTCGCAAAGTCAGCCTGACCATCGGGGGTGAGGTAGCGACCGCTGGCCGCAACTTTCTCAATGAAAATGTCCTGAAGGTCAGAGTGTGTTGTGGTCATGCCCCATGCTGTGTGGTTGTTATGCCCGATAACGACGAATGGGAATCCGGGCGTTGTTGCGCCAACCCGCATTTCACCCGGCCATTCCAATCGCGCGAGATACCAGACTAGAGGGGCTTGGTAACCCAGGTGGGGATCACTAGCCAAAAGGGGTTTTCCACTGCTTGTGTGTTTCCCGTCCAACACCCAAATGTTGGACGCGAGAGTCGGGCGCGCATGGGTATCGATAGAGTCCACAAGACCGTGAGCCAGTCTGATTGATATACTTGATTGTGCGTCAGCGAGTGTCGTTGGCGTTCCCTCTTGTAAATCAGGCCAGAGTTCAGAAACGCGTTCGGATGGCAACGCATTGAGCAAAGCGCTACGCAGTAATTCATCTCGCCAGTTTCCAGCGAGTGAGAGGCCCATGAGCTTTTGCCAAACGAGGCTATCCGCTAACTGCCATGGGTCTGGGGTGTAATTCAGCAATTGAAATTCAGGTGGTAGAGGGTTCGGGTGCGTTTCAAGCCATGCATTTACGCCATCGGCATATCGTTGGAGAACGTGAACCGTCTCAGGATTAAGAACATTAAGGTTTTCTTGTGCATGCTTGTATATCCCGAGGGTACGCATGAATTTGTCTGACCCGAGACCTTGCTGGCCGAGAACTTCAGACAACCGGCCGGCACCAAGACGGCGCATAAAATCCATTTGAAACAAGCGGTCTTGGGCGTGGGCGTAACCGAGACCAAAGTAGGCATCACCTTCATTGATTGCCTGAATAAATGGAATCCCTCTGTCATCACGACGAATCTCGACGGAGGATTTGAGTCCTGGTACCTGTGTTAAGCCATCGATATTTGGAAGCGACCTGAAAGTGAGCCAAGTCGTGGTGGCTCCCAGTAGGCAGGCAACGGTGAAACAAAATATCGCTAATTTTTTGAGCCAGAGCATGGTTTTCATTGCGGTTATTGGCAGAAACGTTATCTTTTCCGGATCGTAGACCGACGCAGGAAAACACGTTTGTGACGAATTCATGGGATGATAGAAAGAAATATCTTCCGATGCCACGTGGCACTGGCGAGGTCGATTTAGATGAAGTGCTGTTTGAATACCAGGTCCTGGGCAACGCTGTTCGGGTTGCGGCTATAGACCCGCGTACGAATACTGAAGTTGTAGTGGTCGGCTCGCCAACGATGACCCCGTATAGTTTACGCGTGAATGCGCTCAAAAAACTTCAATTTGTGCTAGCGAAGAAAAAAGCGGAAAAAGACTCTAAGCGCTAGAAGGCTTAAGGCTTTTCGTTGACGGGCTTTAGGTCTGTTTGCGTAAAGATGGTGAGCAATAGGACGTTGGCTAAGAACGCAGCTGATACGGATGTCAAAGCGATTCCGTTGAATCCAAATTGTTCCTTCATAATCGTAACCGATGCCAGATAGATAGCGATAGCAACGAGACTGCAGATTACATTTGCAGTTGGTCGTATATAGGTGAGCGGAATTTCCACCAATTGAATTACAGAGTTAATCCAGCAGCCAACGGCTAAGATCATAAGGACTTGCCAGGCCCCCGCGAATTCTGGGCCGATGAGGCCGAGCAGGTATTCACCCAGGATGTAAAAGAGCAGAACGACGGGAAGTTGGAGAAGAACCAAGCGTCGACCGGCTGAACGCAATTGTTCGAGTAATCTGTGTCGGTCGCCCGTCGAAACAGCTGCTGAAACAACAGGCATAAGCATTGGGTAGAAGCTAAAGGCAATCTTTTCGACAATGGTCAAAAATTGTTGCGCCATCCCATAAAGCCCAACGCTTGAAGTCGAGAAAAAATACCCGACAGCAAACGTGTCTATGCGTGTAACCAACACTCGAGTGAGGTCATGGAGGCACGTCGACGCAGACTTTTGCGCCATGTGAAGCAAAGTGGATGCGTGAAGACGTCCAAGGAGGATATTCTGCAAGCCGAAAACCTTTGAGCATCCAAATGCTGAAACGGCGGCGGCGAAAGCAAAAGCCAACAGGAACGCCAGTATGAGCCCAGACTCCCGGAACCCAATCAGATAAAACCCGAGACTAAAGAGCGTTAAAGATAGGGGTTCGACAAAGCTTCTAACGGCAATTTCGTAGCGCATAACCCGTCGCGACAAAGTAGATGATAGTAAAATATCGGTCAGGGAAATAAATGGAATGGCGCAGGCGAGAATAACTAAGTTCGTGTGCGCTTCAGTGGCTGAGAAAAAATCGAGTACAGGTGTAGCGGTCGCCTGAATAAGGACAACAAGGCCAAAGGACAGTGCTAATCCAAGCACGAGGGCGTGGCGAATCGTAGCGGCACTCTCTTTATCTTCCCCATCTTCGTCCATAAAACTGAATATGGTTCTCTTCAGACCGAAGGTGGAAAGCAGGGCCGTCGTTTCTACGATTGCCGTGAGAAGAACGTATTCTCCGTAGGTTGCAGATCCATAGAGTCTTCCGGCGATAAACAGGAAGGGAACTCTTGCGCAAAGGCGGGCGAGAAACCCGAGAATGCTTAAAGTCGATCCGCGTTTAATGTCGCGCTTATCTTTATCTAGATGAGAAGATCCGTCGGGAGGAGAGGTGTTTGTCATGCGGGGGCTAGCCTCCGCTCACTACAGATCGAGTTGGGCGGCGAATGCATTCTTTGCACTCTTATTCATCTTAAGTAAGCCAAACATGGTCAGACTCAAGATAACGATCTCAAACACGAAATAGGCAAGGGGTTGGCCGGAGATACAACAGACGAAGATCGCGATGGTTCTATTGTTTGCGCTGAGAAGGGACCATTTCACCACAATGGATTTGAAATTGGTTTGATAATTTTTCTGAGCACGTATCCGGCGTTCACCTGTCAAAGAGGCTTCCTTCAGTCGACTCTCCAGTTCGAAGGGCAAGGGACGAAAGATCTCCTGAAGTACGCTGTAAGATCGCGCAATGATATTCACGGTTGTTGATGCCGACGGCTCGTCTGTTCTCTCCAAACACTGGGCGTACTCTTCGTCGCCTGTCCAACGAATATAAAATTCTCGCTGCATTTCAAAGGCAGCCGCCTGAATGGCGTGGCACGCCCCTGCTGAGACGACTATGAACCAAGCACCGGGCCCGTACTCAAGACTCAAGGCTAAAGCGAGTGCGACGTAGACAAAGATGAACGTGGCATAGTCACACACTCCATCTATGACAAAGCCAAGGGGTGAAGTTTGGCCTGTTTGACGCGCGAGTTGGCCATCTGCACCGTCAAAGACATGCCATCCGATCATGCATAAAAGACCAAGAACGCAGGCGAGCGGATTTGCAAAGTCATAGTATAACCACGCGGCGGCTAGGCCGGACAGAGCACCCATGCACGATACTGAGTTGGGTGTAATACGAAGTTTTATAAAGAGTGGGATAAGCGCCGAGCTTATGCGGTGTATGAACAGCCGGTTCGTCGCTTCTTCTATCTCTTGATTTCTGAGGCCAGACTCTTTCGACTTTGTTTTATCTTCGTTTGGCTGGGACTTGGTGCCATTGGGTTGAGCATCAATGGGAGACATAGGACTTCATCACATCGTGGCGTTTGATCGTTCAACCATTGCTTCTTGGGCAAGAGTTAAGAGCGCCGGCGTGTCTACGTCTATCCAGGTGCGGCCACCAATATCGCAACACCGCATCAACCCTTTGGCCGCGAGAATGCGGATGCCACCGGACAATGAGTCATCATTTTCGTTTTCTATGCTTTCTTCTAGCGCGTCAAAAAGCCCGGACGTGCACCAGAAGACACCGGTATCGAATGCGTTAAACCCAGTGATCGTCTTTCCAATGGATAGTATTTTATCGCCCTTGATATGGACTTTGGTTACATCGTCAATATCGACATGTGGGTTTTGCAATCGGAGATCTACGCCAAGGCGGGCGCCGTTTTCTGGAAGCGGTTCAGTCCTGACAATCTCGAGAATGTTCGGATCAAACAGATGGTCGGCCATGAGGACGTGAAAGGGGCCGTCAATGTTTGGTTTGGCTGCTAGCACGGATCGACCGTTGCCCAAGTGCCAGTCCGTGTTCTCAATGCAGGTAATCTTGCAGGGCAGGTCGACAGCAAGATTGCGAATATATTCCTGAATTGGACCACCGTTATAGCCGGTGATAATTGTGAAGTCTGTTACGCCGCCAGTTATCGCGTTGGTTACAACGTGTTCGAGGAGCGCGGTGCCTTCCACGGATACCATCGGCTTGCTCGGCCCGACAGCTCTCATTCTTGTACCCTGGCCTGCGGCCAGAATGACGGCTCTCACTATGCTACGCCTTGCAACTTCATATCGGTGATGAAGGTCTCTGTCATTTCAGAGGCAATGTCATCTTCGTGTTGGAATGGTGGATGCTTGCAGAAGAAGGCCGACGGGCCTTCAAGTAATCCGCCAACACCGCAGTCAAGCGCGACCTGGCAGCATCGGATCATGTCGATAGCAACGCCTGCTGAATTTGGAGAGTCTTCAACGGACAACCGCAATTCCAAGTTCATTGGGACATCGCCGAACAAGCGGCCTTCCGCCCGAAGGAAGCAAACCTTGTTATCATTTTGCCATGGCACATAGTCACTTGGACCAATGTGAATGTTTTCTTCTTCGAGGCGACAGCCTGCGACAGACTGAACAGATTCTGTCTTTGAAATTTTCTTGGATGCTAAGCGCGTCCGATTAAGCATGTTTAGAAAGTCAGTGTTGCCACCGGTGTTAATTTGATAGGTCCGGTCGAGTTTGGCGCCACGCTTATGAAATAGGTTCGTCAGGACACGATGGACGATTGTTGCGCCCATTTGAGCTTTGATGTCATCGCCAATGATTGGAAGGTTTCGAGCTTCAAACTTGGCTCGCCATTCCTCATTACTTGCGATGAATACGGGAATGCAGTTTACGAAACCGACGCCAGCCTTGAGCGCACATTGAGCATAAAACTCGGTTGCTTCTTGGGAGCCAACCGGAAGGTAGTTTACTAAAACTTGGGCTCGCGCATCTTTGAGAATTTTTACAACGTCATCTTCATTAGGCTCTGGGAGGTCAGCGGGAAGAAAGGTACGAGCAGGCTGATGCTCAACCATGTGCTCTGCCACACCATCAAGGATACGGCCCATGCTGACTTTAACGCCACACTCTGGAATGTCGGGAGCAAAAATAGTTGTGCAATTGGGCGGCGCATAAATCGCTGCGTTAATGTCTTGCCCAACTTTGCGTTTGTCCACATCGAACGCGGCAACGACTGAAATGTCTGAAACACCGTAGGGGCCGATTTTTTCATGAAGAACACCGGAGCATTCGTCGAAGGGCTTACCCGCGTAGTAATGGATACCCTGGATAAGAGAACTGGCACAGTTACCCATGCCAATTATCGCGATGCGAACTTGCTCGCCGTTTATTTCGTTAATCATGTTCATTTTGACTCCCCAATGCGGTAATATCACACAATTATTGGCTGTAAAACAGTCTGTCGTCGTAAATACCTAGGAAAACCTATGAAAAAGCCTATTGGCCCAATAGAGGTTCCTCGGCGACGGCGCCGTCCTCCGATTGAACCGACTACGCTAGGATGACGTCATGGGGCGGATAGACCTCTATATCGTGAGGCAAATAGTACCAATTATGCTGGTAACTTTGTTTATCAGTGTGGTTGTTCTCCTTCTGGAGAAGATGCTCCAGTTACTCAACCTAACCGTGGGGTCCGGTGTATCGTCGTTCGTCGTCCTCCAAATGATTGTCAGCCTTTTCCCTAATTACATCAGGCTTGTTCTACCCCTAGGTTTATTCCTCGGTATTTTCATCACGTTCCGTCGCTTATCGACGCAATCTGAGCTGCATGCACTCCACGCTGGGGGCATAGGGCTCGGTCAGTTGTCCAGTCCTGTTAAGGCGCTTGCGGCCGTAGTGACTATTCTTGGCCTCGGACTCACCGGTTACATCGAGCCACTTGGACGCTTTGTTTATCATTCTCTTCATCATCAAGTTACGAACGGAATTATTGAGGCAGGGATTGGTGAAGGGATTTTCATCGACACGCCAGATGGCTACACGGTGCGTGTTGAGAGGTCTTTGAATGCGGGAACGGAATTCTATCGATTCTTTGGGTACCGCGAGAACCGATTCTGGAGGTGTGGAAACGGTCACAGCGAGACGCGGTGAGATTATTGAAGCCGATTTTAACAGGTAACCGAAGCATAAGGCTGTTCGACGGAGAACAAGTCTCTTGGGTAGATGACAAGTCCAACAGAACGGCAATGGGCTTTAATGTCCTAGAAGTTCCCATGGATACAGAAGGCACTAGTAAATACCCGGATCGCGGCAGTGATGAATTGGAACTGACCCTGCATGAACTGATTATCGCCTATGTGCGAGGTGCGATGAGATCATTTGGATTTATGCCTGATCCGCCAACCAGTCTTCTATACACATTAGCTGATACCATTCCACAGCAAGCCCTCGCTGCGGAACTCCATGGCAGGATCATTTACGCACTCTCGATTATCGTGATGCCCTTTCTCGCTATTCCACTCGGAATTGGATCACCACGCTCTAATCGTTATGTCGGTCTAGTCCTTGGTTTGGTGGGGATGCTGGCCTACCAAAAAACGATTGAATTTGGTCAGAAGGTTGCTGCGGTATCGCAACTGCCCGTCTGGGCCGTTCTTGTGGGGAAGTTTTGCTATATTCTTCGGGCTGTCTGCCTATTTGTTTATGCGAACGGAACAAGCTGCTGGTCAAAACACCGTTCCAGGAATTTGAGTCAGCGCTTCGGAAGAGGTTTCGTCTTAAGAGCGCTTAGCGGGCTGCGGTGCTGACTTTGGACGTGTTTTTGTCGCGCCAGCCAGCGTTTTGTATTTGCTAAGGTGAGTTGGGGAGGAAGAGCGTGTGAACACGGGGACACGTAAGGCTTTATCACTATATTGCGCGATCACAGCTCTCACGCTCTTTGCGCCAAGACTGGTTGTTGGCGAAGAGTTGATCGAGAATGCGTCTGGTCTCGAAAATAATCCGTGTATCGAGCATCCATATTTCATAGCGCTTGAAGTTCATAATGTGCGCAAGACCGTCGGTTTGATCACGGTCGATCTTCATGACGACAATCCGGACGGTTTCCTGAATAAGGCTGGCCTCGTATCCCGCACGCGCCAGAAAGCAGAAAGTGGTGTGACGCGGATTTGTATCCCGGTAGAGGCGAGTGGGACCTTTGCGATCGCGATCTATCACGACAAAGATGCCAATCAAAAGTTCAACAAGAACTGGCTCGGTCTGCCGTCTGAACCCTATGGAATCTCAAATGATCC
This sequence comes from uncultured Rhodospirillaceae bacterium, assembly GCA_943787205.1. Taxonomy (GTDB): domain Bacteria; phylum Pseudomonadota; class Alphaproteobacteria; order Rhodospirillales; family Rhodospirillaceae; genus WLXB01. The sequence continues at coordinate 9,814 of CALSLN010000005.1, read as the reverse complement.
AAAAATTGTACTGAGCGCGCCGCCCCATCATAAGGCTGCTTTTCAAGTAGAAGGGCCTGCAACCCCAGTCAAAGTTACGTTGCGGGGTAAGTAGGGCGATCTCCGTCAACACAGTCGAACCGGATTAGTCGGACAAAGAAAGCGCCAAAGGGTTCGTGGTCCATTGGCAAGCAGAGTCCATATGTGGTATCCGATCCAAATATCATTTCGCTCAAGGAGTCTGCGGCTAAGGCAGGCATTTCCACCATGTCGGACACCCCATTTCTTAAGACAGGCGAAGCGGTCGCTATTGCCAGCGATCATGCCGGTTTTGCTCTGAAAACCGTGCTTAAAGGCGACCTTGAAGCAATGGGATTAAGCGTTGTCGATTTGGGCCCGGAGGATGAGTCGTCCGTGGACTACCCAGACTTTGGTCAGAAACTTGCGAAAGCTGTGGCTGAGGGTCAAACCAAAGCGGGCGTTCTCGTGTGTGGGACTGGCATTGGGATTAGCATTGCCGCCAATCGAGAACCACGTGTTCGTGCCGCTCTGGTGCACAGTGAGATGACCGCAGAAATGGGCCCGTGCCCATAACGATGCCAATGTCATGGCCGTTGGTGCGAGGGTTACAGAGGAAGAGACAGCGCGTGCTTGTCTAAAGACATTCTTTAACACGCCTTTTGAAGGTGGCCGTCATGCCCGACGGGTCGAAAAACTGGGCGCTGCTTAATCGGGACCTTAATTGAGATCCCAAACACCATGCTGAAAGGGCTATCTGCCAATGAATTACGCCGTCCAACCATCCCTTTTTTGGGGCCTTCCCTCAACGAAAGCGATCCGGATGTCATGGATGCTATTCGCCAAGAAGAAACGCGCCAGCAGACCCAAATCGAACTCATCGCATCGGAAAACATCGTTTCCAAGGCCGTGCTCGAGGCCGTCGGGACAGTCCCTCACCAATAAATATGCCGAAGGGTACCCGGGCACACGGTACTATGGCGGCTGTGAGGCTGTGGATATTGCCGAGACCTTGGCGATTGAACGGGCAAAAACCCTGTTCGGGTGCTCCTATGCCAACGTTCAGCCTCATGCGGGTGCTCAAGCCAACGAAGCTGTATACCTCGCTATTATTAAAGCCCGGTGATACCATTATGGGAATGTCACTGGATGCGGGGGGCCATTTAACCCATGGAGCTCCACCCAATATTTCAGGGAAATGGTTTAACGCTGTGCAGTACGGCGTGCGCCAACAAGATAGCCTGATTGATTTTGACCAGGTCGAAAGCCTCGCCAAAGAACATAAGCCAAAGCTGATTATCGCTGGTGGTTCTGCCTATCCAAGAGTTATCGACTTTGAGAAGTTTAGAGCGATTGCCGACAGTGTTGGGGCCTACCTCATGGTTGATATGGCTCACTTTGCAGGCCTTGTGGCTGCAGGTGTGCACCCAAGCCCGCTTCCCATTGCGGACGTTGTAACGACCACAACTCATAAAACGCTGCGCGGACCGCGCGGTGGCATGATTTTGTCGAACAACGATAAATTCGTGAAAAAGCTGAATTCTGCCATTTTCCCGGGCCTCCAAGGTGGCCCGCTGATGCACGTGATTGCCGGGAAAGCGGTCGCATTTGGTGAGGCACTAAAGCCAGAATTTAAGGTCTATGCCAGCCAGGTGATCGAAAACGCAAAGGTCTTGGCGGAAACGCTGGTTAAGGGCGGCGTTGATATCGTTTCAGGCGGAACAGACACGCACCTCAAGCTGGTGGATTTGCGTCCTAAAGGCTTGAAGGGCAACGTCGTGGAACAAGCGCTCGAACGAGCCGGAATCACTTGTAATAAGAATGGGATTCCGTTTGATCCTGAGAAGCCGATGGTAACGTCAGGCGTAACGGCTTGGAACACCCGCAGGCACGACACGAGGCTTTGGCGTTGACGAGTTTCGTTATGTTGGCGAGTTGATCTGCGAAGTATTCGACGCTTTAGCTGCCAATCCGGACGACACATCTGCGGTTGAGAACGATGTACGCGGTCGAGCTGAAGAGCTTTGCCGTAAATTTCCGATTTATTCCTGACAAGCACAGGGGAGGGGAACCATGCGCTGTCCGTATTGTGGGGGTCTAGATACCCAGGTTAAGGACTCCTCGACCAACTGAAGACAACGCAGCCATTAGGCGACGGCGGTTTTGCCCAGCCTGTGCGGCCCGGTTTACGACGTTCGAGCGGGTTCAGCTGCGTGATCTGATTATTACGAAGAAGGGTGGCCAACGTGTGCCGTTTGATCGTGAGAAACTGTCTCGGTCTTTGCACATTGCGTGCCGTAAGCGGCCTGTTGAGGAAGAACGTATCGAGCGTGTCGTGAACGGCATTCAACGTCGTTTGGAAAGCATGGGCGAGAGTGAACTGCCAATCTGACGTCATCGGTGAAATGGTCATGGAGGCTCTCGAAGGGTCTCGATAAAGGTGGCCTACAGACGGTTTGCCTCAGTTTACAAAAACTTTCGTGAATCCAAGGACTTCGAGAGTTTTGTTGAGACTATATCGGAAAACCCGGACCTGGACGAATGACCCCAAGAAACGCGAGCGATTTAGGGTATATGAAAAATGCCCTAGCGCTCGCATCTCGTGGTCTTGGCACCACGGCGCCTAATCCGAGTGTTGGCTGCGTGATTGTTAATGACGGGCTTGTTGTTGGGCGTGGTTGGACCCAGCCCGGTGGTCGTCCTCACGCGGAAACTCAAGCTCTGGCCATTGCCGGCTTAGCGGCGAAAGGTGGCACTGCATACGTGTCTCTTGAGCCTTGCTGTCATCAAGGTCAGACGCCGCCATGTACAGACGCTTTGATCGAAAGTGGGGTGACACGTGTTGTGATTGCCGCTTCTTGACCCAGATGACCGTGTCGATGGGGGCGGTATTGCTGCCCTAAAAGCCGCAGGCATGGATGTGGACTCAAATCTTTGGGCGGAAGAGGCTGCGGTTCTGAATGCCGGGTTCTTCAAGTTTTCAAAAGAGAAACTGTCCGTTCACGGCCCTTAAAAGTGCGACTAGCCTCGATGGTCGAATAGCCTTGAAAAATGGTGATAGCCAATGGATCACAGGTGATAGAGCCCGAAACTATGGCCATCTTCTAAGATCCCCAATATGACGCGATTTTGGTCGGGTCTGGCACCGTTGATAGCGACGACCCTACTTTAACATGTCGTCTGCCGGGGATAGACGCAGACTCCCCACTATCAGCCTGTAAGAGTCGTGCTTGATCGTCGGCTTCGTATTGCTGAAACGTCTAATTTGGTATCGACCGCAACGACCATTCCAACTTGGATTTTAACGGGGCCCAATGCCGAAAGCTCTAAGGTAGAGGCTTTGAAACGACTGGGGTGTTGAGGTGGTAGTCGTATCTGAAACATCAGATGCAGCATTTCGCCCGCGCAGCGTTGCTTATATTGGCCGAGCGCGGCATGACACGGGTCCTAATAGAAGGGCGGTGGCCAAGTTGCGGCTTCTTTCCTGCGCGCGGGCCTAATTGACCGTATTTACCGCGTTTAAAGGGCCTATCGTGCTGGGAGGAGATGGTAGAGCGGCGATTGGTGCGCTAGACCTTAGCCGACTGTCAGATGCTCCGACCTTTGAAAGAGCAGATATTCGGGTTTTGGGCCCGGATACCCTTGAAATTCTTGATCGAGTGCACACTGTTTTAATCATGTTTACTGGACTTGTGACCGACTTGGGCCAAATTGCCTGCCGTGATTCCGACAGACGGCGGTGTCCGCCTGGATATTAAAACAGGCCTATGACACGACGACGGTTGAACTGGGCGCTTCTATAGCATGCAATGGATGTTGCCTTACTGCCGTTGAGCTTGCTCCGAACCAGTTTAGGCGTCGACGTTTCAGGGGAAAGCCTAAACAGAACGAACACCTGGGTGCCTGGCAGATTGGCCGCCGTATTAATCTTGAGCGGTCCCATAAAGCTTGGTGATGAAATGGGAGGCCATCTCGTTTCTGGTCACGTGGACTGCACGGCAGAAGTGACGGAGCGTCAAGCTGACGGAGACTCTTTTCGGTTTACGTTCAAGGTTCCTGTCGATTTCGCCCGGTTTATTGCCGAAAAGGGGTCTGTGGCGGTCGACGGCGTATCGCTGACGGTCAATGAAGTCGGTGATGATACGTTTGGTGTAAACATCATTCCGCACACCTGCGCCGTGACAACTTTTGGCACTCTGGCGGTTGGCGATATCGTCAACATAGAAATCGATATGCTTGCGCGTTATGTTGCGCGCCTTCTCAAACAATCCTGAGCCTGTCTGTGCCTTATTCAAAAAACTTGTCTTCCATTGAGGAGATCATTGAAGACGCCCGTAACGGGCGGATGTTCATTCTTGTGGATGACGAGGATCGTGAGAATGAAGGCGATCTTATCGTCCCAGCCCAAATGGCGACCCCAGACGCGGTTAATTTTATGGCCAAGTACGGTCGAGGGTTGATTTGTTTAGCTCTGTCGCAAGACCGTTGTGAAGAATTAAACCTGCCTCTAATGGAAGCGCACAATCAATCGCGTCTTGCGACGGCGTTTACGGTCAGCATTGAAGCCGCAGACGGTGTGACAACGGGTATTTCTGCTGGAGACCGAGCGCACACAATTTCGGTGGCGATCGATCCTCAAAAAGGAAGGGCAGATTTAGCAACACCGGGACATGTGTTTCCTCTCATGGCACGAGATGGTGGTGTGCTCGTGCGGGCCGGCCACACCGAAGCCGCTGTAGATATTTGCCGGATGGCCGGGCTAACGGCCTCTGGTGTCATCTGTGAGATCATGAATGATGATGGCAACATGGCACGCATGCCAGACTTGATTCCGTTCGCTCAGCACCATGGCCTTAAGATCGCAACCATTGCTGACCTCATCGCCTATCGACGCCGGACCGAGAAATACATTGAGATGACAGCGGAGCGGCCCTTCAACTCAAAATACGGGCGAGGGTGGACGCTTAGGATATACAAGAACCTATTGTCCAATATCGAACATATGGCATTGGTGAAGGGTGACCTGCGCGGCGATCAATCCGTTATGGTGCGTATGCACCAGGTCAACGTTCTTGCCGATATGTTTTGGGATTCAGATAGCCCGAAGACCGGCGAGCTTCATAGAGCGATGTCTATGGTCGCAGATCACGGCAACGGCGCCGTGGTCGTATTGCGAGAAATGGAGAAATCGCAAGTAGGCGAGCGGATAAAGGCGCAAGTGACTGGCGAAGATTCTCCAGCGCGCCTGATCGATTATGGCGTCGGTGCGCAGATATTGGTCGACCTGGGTATCAAAGATATGATCTTGCTCAGCAATACACCCCGCACAATTATTGGCTTGGACGGCTATGGTCTAAAAGTTACAGAGCAACGCCCTATTCCTCTAGAAGACTGACTGACGAGTTATGACTGACGCACCACACATTGTTCTGATCGAAGCTCGTTTCTACGACGACCTCTCTGACCAGCTGGCTGCTGGCGCAATTGCAGCGATAGAAGAAGCAGGTGGCACGATTTATCGTATCGCGGTGCCTGGAATTTTAGAGATACCAGCGACGCTACAGTTTGCCATCGAAGGTAAAGGTGATCCTGAAACTGGTCGGATGTTTTGATGGCGGCATTGTTCTAGGCTGCGCAATCAAAGGTGACACGGATCACTATGAGCATGTGTGCACAGAATCGATGCGTGGCACGCAGGATGTTGCATTGGCGCATGCCTTTCCGGTTGGTAATGGAATTTTGACTTGTCCAACAAGGGCTTTGGCTGAAGAGCGTGCCGATGTGTCGCGCAAGGACTTCGGTGGAAAGGCGGCAAAGGCTTGCCTGAGACTCATCGAAATACGGTCAACGCTTGGGGTTGAAGCGTGAGCGTTGGAAAACGCCCAAAAGGCGACACGGTTGTCGGTTAAAAGCGCGGCCCGTTTAGCAGCCGTTCAGGCGTTGTATCAGGTGGCAACAACTGAGGCCGATTACACTAAGGTTGTCCGTGATTTCTTAGCCGGCCGATTGGGCGGAACAGCGATTAACGAAGATCCTGATACAGAGGCTGAAACACAAGTCCGCCTTGCTGAAATGGATGCTGGGATGTTCTCCGGACTCGTCTCTGAAGCGATCGCGCGCCAAGATGATATCGACGATATGATCAATGCTAATTTGAGTGATGGGTGGGCCGAAAGACCGGCTCGAACTCATTGTTCGTTCAATACTGCGTGCAGCTGTTGCAGAACTTTTAGGGGCCAGCGATGCTCCGGCTAAGGTTATAATTTCTGAATACGTCGATATCACGCACGCGTTTTACAACGGCCCGGAACCAAAGATGGTAAATGCAGTTCTTGATAAAATTGCGCGCGTGTTGCGTAGCAAAGAACTAGCCGCATCGTAACGTAAACCGGAGGCCAAACATGCCTCGACTATCCGAATTTGAATTGATCGACACTCTTCTAAAGCCATTGGCCGTGAATGCCCCTGGCGCATTTGCCCTATCTGACGATGCCGCTGTTCTACCTGAGTCCCCTGCAGGGGCCGCCCTTGTTATGACCAAGGATGCCTTGGCAATTGGCATCCATATGTTGGTTGATGATCCGCCGGGGTGACATGGCGCGCAAGGCTCTCAGAGTTAACTTGTCTGATCTTGCGTCAATGGGCGCAAAACCAATTGGCTTCTTTATGGCTCTTTGTATTGGCCGCGACACAGACGAAGTATTTCTAAAAGAGTTTATATCTGGCTTGGCTGAGGACGTTGAAGAATTCTCTATCCCCCTTATGGGCGGGTGACATCATCCGGCAGGATGGACCCTTTATTGTAACGATCACGGCTGTAGGCTCCGTAAAGAAGGAAGACGTTTTAAGACGCAGTCTCGCGAAACCCGGTGATTCTCTTTGGGTCTCAGGGACGGTGGGAGACGGTGCGTTGGGCTTGTTGGCTGCGCGTGGAGAACTGCCGAGCCTTTCCGCCGCACATCAGGACTTTCTGTCTAACCGTTATCACGTGCCGCAACCGCGTATTGAAACGGGACTCTCATTAGCTGGCTTGGTTCGGGCGTGCATTGATGTGTCGGATGGGTTGGTCGCGGACGTTGGGCACATGTGCAAAGCATCGGGTTGTCGGGTTGCCGTATCGAACAGAGTGCTATTCCATTGTCTCCTGCCGCGACAGAGTTGCTGCAATCTGATGTGGATGTCTGGTCGACCATACTGACCGGCGGAGACGATTATGAATTGGCATTTGCAGTTCCTGCGGAGCGGGAAATCGCAGATCACTGATTTGATGCGGTCTGGACCGATCCGGTTGACACGCATTGGACTGTTTCAGTCTGGGGTAGATGCGAATGTGGTGGATGCGAACGGAGTAGGGGTTCAGTTTGAGACGCTAGGCTTTCAACACGAATGAGCTTTGTCGTTTGCCACTGTACCTAAGTTTTAATGTGCGGCCGGTTTACCGGCGCATGAATTAGAGTCAAAGTCATAAATTATGAAGCGTGTCATCATCATTATTGTCGTTCTGACTCTTGTCCTTGGCAGTGGATTTGCTGGTTTAGTAGTCATGGATGTCGTTCCAAATCCTTTGGGAGACCCAGAAGCTGAAATGGCTGATGGCGACGGAATGGGCAATGAGCCCAGAGGAAAGCCAGCTTTTGTACCTCCAGAGAGAGCGCCGATGCTCTATCCACTGGAAGATTTGGTGATTCCAGTCATTCTTGACGCACGGGTTATCAAACGTATCTACATCACGGCACGGATGGAGATCGCACAGGGCAATAGGCCCGCCGTGGAAAATGGGCTTCCGCGTATGGAAAGTCGGTTAACTGAGCGTCTCGTTGTCTATTTCCAAAAGCACTATTCTAAGAATAGGCGGCCCGATCCAAGAGGGATCAAGAAGGAAATGGTTGCTGCGGCCCACGATGTCTATGGCGACAAGGTATCTGATGTGCTGTTGATTACAGTCTTTGAGCAGTAATCAGCGAGGCGGGTACGAGCCCTAAACCCCAGGTTTCCTATCGGTTTCAACCGACTCTTCTGTTGCACGGCCCTAATCATTCTGGCACCCTCCGCGCGCTTTCCCGGGCGGGGAGGTGGCTAATTAGTTTATATCATTGATCCTAAAGGGTTTTTTCGGGTCTAACGGCCGATTTATCCGGTCTAATCAACGAATCGAATGGAACGAGTATGAGCACTCTCGAATTAATTGTCCTGGGTAGCGGCGTTTGTCGCCATTATCTATGGAATTCTTACTATCCAGAGCCTGATGAAAACTGGCACCGGCACCGACCGCATGGTCGAAATCGCCACTGCTATTCAAGAAGGCGCGGCTGCGTACCTCAACCGTCAATATAAGACGGTCGCGATCGTTGGCGTTATTGTCACGATCATCCTATTCCTCACGCTCGGCACTCTGTCGGCTATTGGCTTTGTCATTGGGCTGTTTGCTCTGGGCTTGCTGGTTATGTCGGTAATGAACGTCTCTGTACGTGCAAACGTGCGGACAGCTGAAGCAGCACGGTCCAGCGGAATGAGTGCGGCTCACGCTGTCGCGTTCAAATCTGGTGGGGTAACCGGAATGTTGGTGGTTGGCCTCGGTATTTTAGCCGTTGCTGGGTACTACTTCTTTCTTCAAAGCATGGGCGTCGATGAGCGCAAGCTGATTGAGTCACTTATTGCTCTGTCCTTTGGTGCTTCGCTCATTTCGATCTTTGCCCGTCTTGGTGGTGGTATCTTCACCAAGGGTGCTGATGTTGGCGCCGACTTGGTTGGTAAAGTTTGAAGCCGGTATTCCGGAAGATGACCCACGCAACCCAGCAACGATCGCCGATAACGTCGGAGACAATGTTGGCGATTGTGCAGGTATGGCCGCTGACTTGTTTGAGACCTATGCGGTCACAGTCGTTGCAACCATGCTGCTTGGTACCATCTTCTTCGAAGGTGCTGCGCAGGCAACTACAATGCTTTATCCGTTGGTTATCGGTGCCGTGTGTATTTTCGGCTCGATCATCGGCATGTTCTTTGCTGGCGTGAAAGACGGCGGAAAAGTTATGGCTGCCTTGTATCGCGGCTTTATCGTCTGCGCCGTTGTTTCTGCAGGTCTGATTTATGTTGTCACCAACATGATGTTTGCAGAAGACGTGTTGATGACGGATGGGACCGCGATCACGAGTGGTCAGATGATCATTTGTGCATTCATCGGACTTGTTGTGACGGGTTTGATCATCTGGATCACAGAGTACTACACAGGTACGGACTATCGTCCTGTTAAGAGTGTCGCAGAAGCCTCGACGACTGGGCACGGTACTAACGTTATCCAAGGTCTTGCCGTTTCCATGGAATCAACCGCACTTCCCGTGCTGCTGATTTCGGTCGCGATTATTGCAGCCTTCCTTCAGGCCGGACTATTCGGGATCGCAATTGCCGCGACCACGATGCTGGCGCTTGCAGGAATGGTTGTTGCATTGGACGCCTACGGTCCGGTGACGGATAACGCAGGTGGTATTGCCGAGATGGCTGAACTTCCCGAAGACGTCCCGTAAGATCACGGATACTTTGGATGCCGTTGGTAACACCACGAAAGCGGTAACCAAGGGCTACGCCATTGGATCAGCGGCACTTGCGTCGTTGGTTCTATTCGCAGCGTATACCTCTGACCTTGAGTTCTACTTCCCAGAACTCGCTGGCATAGCCTTCTCCTTGAAGGACCCGTATGTCGTGGTTGGTCTGTTCATTGGCGGCATGCTGCCGTACTTGTTCGGATCGATGGGCATGCAGGCTGTTGGCCGCGCTGGTGGTGCTGTGGTGGTTGAAGTCCGCCGTCAGTTCAAGGAAAAGC
>CALSLN010000004.1 GCA_943787205.1 uncultured Rhodospirillaceae bacterium | reverse complement strand
GGGCAAGCACTGGCCGGCCTAGAGAGCGCTGACCAAGATAAAGTGTTCCACCTTATCGGTAAGATGATTGATAACCTTAAGTTTGATAGGGACTAAGATGACGCGCTGGGCGACGCTTAGTCGTCTACTTCAGGCTCAAAATCACTAGTCCAAAGCCCCCGCCTTGTCTCACGGGCTAAAACCTCAAACTCATTTAGCATGCTCGTTGTGGACCTGTCGGAGGCCGCCCACCCCATTTCGACCATAAATTGATTAAGGCTGCGGCCAGCAACAAAGCAAATGGCCATTAATCGCCCCTCACGGTCGTTCGAATTCCCCCTAAACTATACTTTCCTACCCTTTACATCCTGAAGTAGGGCTGCTGCTGATGCCAAGCCACAGCGCCAGGGTTCCGAGCCACCGCTTATCCGGCACTCATGATCAAGCGTGGGAGCCAAAACGCCATAAAGGCGAACCAATGTGCCATCGATACAGCGCCCGGACGACCGCTTGCCATTGACTGAGATCACGGCTCCATTTTCGACGCAAACGGAGCCGGTCACATCTGCAAACGCGTCCCCCGCCGCAAAGACAAAAATGACCGCACAAAAAGTGGCTATAAACATCCGAGACCGGGTTGCACAATCGAAGTGTTCACGGGCCGGTCGTGCTGGCCTGTTTAACGTGTATGTCATGCTCTGCATTCCTCTATAACATCTGGCATCCAAGGACCGTTGCAAGCGAATCGTCCATGAGAACGTCAAGTTTTTGGCCATTGGCCGAGACTAAAACGTGCTAACGCCGCCTTCGAAAGAAGGAATTTTCGTTCCGGTACGTGAATTTGGACCGATTCACCTTATGACAGGTGAATAAATGGTTGATTCCAGTGCGGGCGGTGGTCCATGGATACGGTCGAGTTGGCTGGCAGGGGAATGCCGCCGACGTTGTGCGAATCAAAATGGCCCGGCACATGGGCAAGATTCGGTAAACACTGTTAGGGAAAAAGGGGACCGCACACATGCGGAACGCTATAGAAACATTTTTGTCGGCCCGGATTGGGGTCACTGTGGCCTCAGGCCTCGTTTTAGCGCTGGTGGCCGCTGCGCCAACCGCTCAGGCTCAACTGTTAGGATCCAATAAGAGAGAATTGCAAACGGCTCAGGCCGAAGGCGTGAACTCTCAGGAACGGATCAATACGCTGGACGATCAGACCTCCCAACTCGAATCCGAGTACAAGGCAGTTCTTCAGCAATTGGATACCCTGCGGGTTTACAATCAACAGCTACGCGACTTGATCGCTGCTCAAGTGGCTGAAATCGAGATCACTCAGCGTGACATCGACCGGGTCACGACAATTGACCGTGAAGTTGTGCCACTGATGCTGCGCATGGTCGATGGCATTGACCAATTCGTTCAGCTGGACGTGCCCTTCCTTATCGAAGAGCGCCGCACTCGTATCGCCAATCTTCGCAGCTTGATGCAGCGGGCAGATGCCAGCCCCGCTGAAAAATTCCGCCGCGTCCTCGAGGCCTATCAGATTGAGAATGAATATGGCCGGACCATTGAAGGTATCCGAGGCACTGTTGATACGACAGATGGCCGCCAACTGACTGTGGACTTCCTCCGCGTCGGCCGGGTCGCCCTCTACTATAAAACCTTGGACGACGCTCAGCTTGCTCGCTGGAACAAGGATAGCGGGACATGGGAAACCATCGACTCAGACTTTGTGGCACCAATCAAAAAAGCCCTGTCTATCGCCCGTGAGCAAGCTGCTCCCGACCTCCTCCTCTTGCCGATCGATGCTCCGGAGACTGCACAATGAACCGCCTCAACAAAACTTTGACAGCCGCAGTTCTTGTGGCCGCCGGATTGGCAACGTCAGCCCCTGTAGCCTGGGCCCAGGCCTCAGCCCCTGCTACTTCCCTGCAAGAGTTGCTTGATCGCGTCCGCCAAGGCCGCGCCACAGATAACCAAGCGAACCAACAACGGGTCAGTGAATTCACCCGCACTAAGGCGGCCCAACAACGTCTGCTGGACGAAGCCAAAGCGGCAGTCGTCCGAGAGGAACGCTTGAGTGAACAGCTCGAAGCGACCTTCCAAGAGAACGAAATTCGCCTCGCCGAACTCGAAGCTGTTCTAGATGAACGCCTCGGCGCCTTCGGTGAACTGTTCGGTGTCGTACGCCAGGTCGCGGGTGATACCCGTGGCCAGCTGCGGACAGTCTTTGATCAGCTCACAGATGCCGGGCCGTGAAGAAGCCATCGACAAGCTGGCCCAGAGCACAGAGCTGCCTCAGCTGGCGCAGCTGGAACAGCTTTGGTACACGCTGCTTGAAGAAGCCAGCCGCCCAGGGCCAAGTCGTGCGCTATCCAGGCCCCCGTGGTCTCCGTCGACGGCAAGGAAGCCAGTCGCCACCGTCGTTCGAATTGGGCCATTTACGTGCCCTTTCCGACGGGAAATTCGTTGACTACCTCAGCGAAACCCAGGACGCCTGACGGAGCTGGCTCGCCAGCCCGGCGCTCGTGTTCGTCGGCGCCGGTGAAGACACCTACGAAGCGACATCCGGGGTCGTAACGCAGCCGCGGTCGACCCATCACGTGGCGCCCTACTTGGGCCTACTGGTGCAGACACCATCGCTGCAGGAGCGGATCGATCAAGGTGGCCTCGTCGGCTACGTGATCATCACCCTGCTCGATCCTTGGTATTGCGCTGGCTCTGGTTCGCATCGTGAGCCTGTCCCTCACCGGGTCTAAGGTAAGCGCTCAAAAGAAGAACAGCGCTGCCAACGGCAACAACCCGTTAGGCCGGATCATGCAGACCTACGAAAAGAACCGCGGCATGGATGTCGAAAACCTTCAATTGAAGCTCGACGACGCCATCCTCAAGGAACTGCCCGCTCTCGAGCGCGGTCTGTCGACCATTAAAGTGCTGGCTGCAATCTCTCCGATGATGGGCTTGCTCGGAACTGTGACCGGGATGATTGAAACCTTTCAGGCGATTACCTTGTTCGGTACCGGCGACCCCAAGATGATGGCTGGTGGTATTTCGCAAGCGCTTATCACTACCGTCCTTGGTCTGGTTGCGGCCATCCCGCTAATCCTTCTGCACTCCATTGCTTCTGGCCGCTCTAAGGCTGTGATTGAAGTGCTTGAAGAGCAAAGCGCCGGCATCATCGCGAGCCACGCCGAGAGGTCCTAATGGGCGATTTCGACATCTTTGGCCAAATCCAGCAGTTTCTGGAGAAGGGCGGACCGGTCCTAAACGCGATCATGGTCATCACATTCTTTATGTGGGCCTTGATCGTGGAACGGTTCATCTACTTTGGCGTCTTCCATAAGCAGGTCGTTAAAGAAGTGACGGACAAGTGGAATGCGCGCACGGACCACAAATCTTGGCATGCACACCAGGTTCGCAATCAGTTGATCTCAACGGTGCGGGAAAACACCACCGTGGGATTGGGCTTCATTGCAACTTTGGTCGCCTTGTGCCCGATGTTTGGGCTGCTCGGCACCGTGACTGGCATGGTCGAGGTGTTCGACGTTATGGCCATCACCGGGTCATCCAATCCACGGGCCATGGCAGGCGGTGTGTCTAAAGCGACCATCCCGACAATGTCCGGCATGGTCGCCGCTCTGTCCGGTCTGTATTTCAGCTTCCGTCTTGCCCGAAAGGCGCAGACTGAGGTTCTTGAGGTGGCCGACCACCTCGAGCTTGACTACTAAGGAGGCCCCTGTGTCAAGACGTCATAAGGCGGGAGCAGACGAAGCAGAAGTCGACATGACCCCGATGCTAGACATCGTGTTCATCATGTTGATCTTCTTCATCGTAACCGCAACCTTCATCAACGAGCGCGGCTTGGATGTTACCCGTCCGGATTCTGACGAACCACCGCCGGAATCACAAAACGTCACCATACTTATTTCAATATCTGAGACCGGCACCATTTCCATGGAAGGCCGCGACATTGATGTACGAGCGGTGCGCGCCAACGTTGAGCGGTTGATTGCAGAAAACCCCGACAGTTCTGTGGTCGTTCAAGCGGACCCACAATCAGAGAGTAACCTCATGGTCGGTGTTATGGATCAGGCTCGTCTCGCAGGCGCGGCCGGTGTGTCCATCGCCGAGCTTCAATAAGGTAACGGAGGAACACTGTGGCATCTCGTCTCGCTGCAAAGGAAAAAGATGAAGCTGCGGTCGACATGACCCCGATGCTGGACATCGTGTTCATCATGTTGATCTTCTTCATTGTTACCGCAACATTCGTCAAACAGTCTGGCCTGGAAGTCATTCGACCAGAGGCCGAAACGGCCGAGGACCAGCGGCGGGTGAGCATTTTGATCGCCATTGGCCCCGGCGACTCCGTCTGGATGGACAATAAGGAAGTCGATGTCCGGGCCGTACGGGCTGGAGTAGAAAAGCTTTTGGCCGAAAACCCGCTTGGTTCCGTGGTTATTCAGGCTGACCAGAAGTCAAAATCTGGTATTCTGATGCAAATCATGGATCAGGTTCGCCAAGCTGGGGCGCCAGCGACGGCGATATCGACTGCCAAAGATTAGCCACCTGACTTAGGCAAGGAACCAACACCGGAGACGGTCATAAGCGTATGACCCTCCACTGACAGGAAGCGAAGCAATGAATTCCAATACAATGCGCATCGGGGCATCGATCCCTTTGGCTGTTATCGTCACCATTGCCCTGTTCTGGCTAATGAATTTCCTGATCAACAACGGCATGGACGCGATTACCGAAGAGGTAAAGGGCGCCGCTATTGATTTCACCCGGGTTGATCGTGACGAAGCTGTTCAAGCCAAAGACCGCGCAATCCCCGACCGTCCTGACAAACCTGATACTCCCCCGCCGCCACCGCCAATGAACCTTGCCAACAATACCGCTCCAGATTCTGGTGGGGTTGGCATTAACGCGCCTGCGCTGGGCCGCGGCCTAAATCTTGATCGCTCCGGTCTTAATGCGCCGACCGATGGTGATGCCATTCCCTTAGTGCGTGTTCCGCCTCAGTATCCGCAACGCGCAGCCTCCCGCGGAATCAACGGCTGGGTGCAATTGGAATTCACAATTACAGAAAGTGGTGGTGTCGAAGACATTATGGTCGTTGCCGCCGAGCCCACTGGATATTTTGAACGCGCCGCTGAGCGTGCTCTAGGACGCTGGAAGTACAAGCCTAAAATTGTCGATGGCCGCCCAGCGCAGACGCTCCGGATAACCAGGTGGTTATCACCTTCGAGCTCGAGCAATAAGCCTGACTATTCAAATAACGACCGCGGCAATTAGACAGCCGCACCATGAGGAGGCAAGATCCGAATGAGCATGAGAACCTTACTAGGTGGTGTTGTCAGCTTTGCCGTCATGTTTGGGGGCAGCACCGAATTTACATCTCCCGCGTTTACCGGCAAGGCTGCAGTCGCTCAGGAAAAAGCCAAGCCCGAAAAACCCAAGACGATCAAAGTCCAGTCAATGAAGAAACCGACTTATGATCGGTTGACGGCGGCGCAGGAAGCCATTGAGCTTAAGGATTACGCAACCGCAGACATTCAGCTTCGAGAAGGTTTGGCGGACAAAAAAACCAACGAATACGAAAAAGCATCCATCTGGATGACATACGCCTACCTGTTTGCGGAGCAAGAAAACTACAACGGGGCTATCGACGCCTTTCAAAACGCCATCGCCCTCAGCAATCCGCTGGAAGGCATTGGTCTTCCGCCAGGTCAAGTGCTGTCGACAAAGTACAACCTTGGCCAACTCTACATGGTGGTTGAGCGCTACCAAGATGCGATCCGTGTTTTTGAAGAATGGCGCCGCGAAGTAGAGACGGTCAACGCTGGAGCATTGATCCTTCTCGCCAACGCCTACTTCCAAATTGAACAGTATAATTCAACAATTCCCTTAGTGGTCGAAGCTATCGACATGGAACCAGAGCCCCGGGAGCAATGGTATCAACTGCTGCTGGCTGCTTATTTGGAACTTGAAGACTACGTTCGTGGAGCTGATCTACTTGAAATCATGGTCGATTACTTCCCGACCAAGAAAACCTACTTCCTACAGCTGGCCGCCCTGTACGGCGAACTCGGCAAGGACGAAGGAATCGTTCCAGGTCTCTGGTCATGGCCGACAAGCAGGGCTTCCTCGACAAAGAGTCAGAACTTGATCGCGTCTGGCCCGCATGTACATGTTCCATGAAACGCCGATCAAGGCGGCGGAAGTCATGGAGCGGGGCTTCAAGTCCGAGACTCGTTAAGCGTACAGCGGAGAACCTAGAGATTCTGGCTAACGCTTACTTTAACTCCCGTGAATTCGACAAAGCCATCCCACCGCTCAGCGACGCGGCTGACGGGCTCGGACAAAGGCAAGCTGTCCTATCGCTCTCGGCCAGGCCTACTCTGCAGGACGAGCAATGGGCGAGACGCAGAAACCGCGCTAGCGAAAGAGCCTGGACAAAAAAGGCCTGAGCGACGACGAAGAAGGCACGGTGTGGATGCTGATCGGCATCACCCAGCTGGAGCGTGAGCGCTTCACGGCGGCCAAACGGTCCATGACGCGGTCTGCCCGCTTCAAGAATACGACCAAGTCGGACGCCGGCAAATGGATCCGCTTCCTTGGATCAGAAGCTCGCGACTGCCGGATCCTAAGCGACCCCGGCATAGGCATGACGTCTATTCAGAGCCGCCGCTACGGGCAACCGGCGGCGGTTTTGCTTTATGGGACCCGCGCTGCTACCTTAATCTGAAACCGCTGCGACGAACTCATCATCCGACCGGCAATAAAGCGCCATGTTGGCTTCGGTGGCTTTTTTGAGGGCAAACGCGGTTGGCCCCGAGAGGGCGGCGACAGCCTTGATGCCGACGCGGGCAGATTTCTCGATGATCTCGTAGGAGCAGCGGCTGGAGATCATGACAAAACCAGCGCCAAAGTCAGCGCCGCTACTGAGCGCCAGGGCACCGATGAGTTTGTCCAACGCGTTATGGCGCCCCACATCTTCGCGCACGAGCTCTGATCTCGCCGTCAGTCGACGCCCAGGCCGCACCATGGACGGTGCGGGTACGCGCGCTCAGGGGCTGATGGGCGTCAAAGTCTGCATGGGCCTTGGTCAGGGCCGCCTGTGACAAAGAAACCCTATGATCCGTCAACGCGTGGCAATGCGCTTCAAAAAACACCTCCGCATTCTCCAAGACCGCAGACCCCGCACCCAGCACGGCCAACCATATTGCGGCGCTGCTGGCGCACGTCGAGCCGGTCGATGCGGATCAGGCCTGATCTTGCATCGGAGGTCAATGCCCCTCTCTTCCTGATGGACATCGATCGTGGAGATTTCATCTGCGTGATCGACAACCCGTTCCGTCAGAGAAAACCCGACCGCGAAGTCGGACAAGTCGGCTGGCGTCGCCAGCATGACGGCACGTAGTTGCGCTGATTGTAAACAAAGGCGACCGGGGTTTCTTCGGGGACATCCCAGTCCGGCTGAAGCGCTCATGGCCGGTCGTTTTGATGAGACGGTCGGTTGGCGGTGGCGTTCCGTGGTAGGTGATATCAACCACGTTACTCGGCTGGCTCCAACTGAGAAGACGCGGCAACTTGTCGCATATTGGGTGTACTGGCTGCGTACTCTTCCTGCCATGCAGATCGATGATTAGCTGGTGTCACTTCCACAGCCGTCACCTTGTATTCAGGGCATTCCGTTGCCCAGTCAGAGTTTTCTGTGGTTACCACATTGGCACCCGTTTCGGGATGATGAAAAGTGGTATAGACGACACCCGGCGCCATCCGCTCCGATAACACAGCCTTCAATGTGATCTCACCTTTACGGCTGCGTATAGACACACAATGCCCATCTTGAATGCCCCGCACCTCTGCGTCGGATGGGTGCATTTCCAGAACATCCTCTTCCCACCATTGCGTATTTTCTGTCCGCCGCGTCTGAGCGCCGACATTGTATTGCGACAAAATGCGCCCGGTGGTCAGTAACATGGGGAACTTACGATTGGCTTTCTCCGTCGTTGGCACGAACTCCGTCAGAACGAAATGCCCCTTACCCCGCACAAATTCGTCCACGTGCATAATTGGCGTGCCTTCCGGCGCATCTGCATTACATGGCCATTGCACGCTACCCTTTTCATCAAGCATGGTGTGGGAAACACCCCCGAAAGACGGGGTTAAAGCAGCGATTTCGTCCATAATTTCAGCTGCAGACGTGAAATTCATTTTGTCATTGCCAAGCGCGTTGGCGAGGGCTTGGGTGACTTCCCACTCATCCTTATCTGTGGCGGATTTGGTGACCGGCCGGACACGATTGATGCGCCGTTCCGCATTGATAAAGCATCCGTCTTTTTCCAGGAACGAGGTGCCAGGCAGGAACACGTGTGCGAATCGGGCGGTTTCATTCAAAAACAAATCCTGGACGATAATGATGTCCATGGCGCGAAGCGCTTCTTCAACATGCAGAGTATTCGGATCTGACTGGGCAATGTCTTCTCCCTGCACATAGAGGCCCTTAAATCCGCCGGCGCAGGCTTCGTCAAGCATATTGGGGATTCGGAAACCGTTTTCTTCATCCTGGGGCGTACCCCAGGCCGCCTCGAATTCCGCGCGGACCGTCTCGTCTGACACCGGTCTGTAATCGGAAAATTCGTGGGGGAATGACCCCATATCACACGACCCCTGGACATTGTTTTGCCCACGCAGTGGATTTACACCCACACCGCTACGGCCAATATTGCCAGTGGCCATGGCCAAGTTTGCCATCCCCATGACCATGGTGGAGCCCTGGCTGTGCTCAGTGACCCCTAACCCGTAATAAATCGCAGCGTTATCGGCGGTCGCATACAGGCGGGCCGCCGCGCGAATATCCTCTGCAGGTACACCTAAAATGGCTGTCACGGTTTCAGGCGAATTTTCATCCCGCTTTATAAACTCTAGCCACTCCGCAAATGAGTCACCCTCACATCGGGACTGAATAAACTCATCATCGAGTAGCCCTTCAGTAGCCGCCACATGAGCCAGCGCGTTGACAAGCGCCACGTTGGTGCCAGGCAAAAGGGGTAGGTGGTGGGCGGCTTCCACATGGGGCGTACGCACCAGATCAATCGCGCGGGGGTCAGCAACTATGAGCTTCGCCCCCTGGCGCAAGCGCCGTTTCATTTGTGATGCAAACACCGGGTGAGCATCCGTTGGGTTCGCCCCAATCAGCAGCATGACATCTGAGTCCTGTACACTTTCAAAGTGCTGCGTGCCAGCCGACGTGCCAAAAGTTTGCTTCAAGCCATAGCCAGTGGGGGAGTGACACACCCGGGCGCAGGTATCGATGTTATTGTTAGCAAAGGCAGTGCGTGTCATCCGAACAACCGCCCAGACCTCCTCAATTGTGCACCGGCTAGATGAAATTGCGCCGATGGATTTCCGGCCGTAGGCTTCCTGGGTCTCCTTAAGTTGAGCTGCAGCAAACTCAATCGCCTCTTCCCAACTGACTTCGCGCCAGGGGTCAGTGATTTTGTCGCGAATCATGGGGCTGGTGATACGGTCTTTGTGTGTCGCGTAACCCCAGGCAAAGCGGCCTTTCACGCAAGAGTGTCCTTGATTGGCCTTGCCATCTTTGGAGGGCACCATGCGAATAACTTGATCACCCTTGAGCTCAGCGTTGAAGGAACAACCGACACCGCAATAGGCGCATGTTGTTTGCACCGTGCGATCAGGAACGCCGTGCTCGACGACAGATTTTTCTTGCAACGTCGCTGTCGGACAGGCCTGGACACAAGCACCGCAAGACACGCATTCCGAGTCAAAGAAGCTTTCGCTGATACCCGCCGCGACACGTGAGGCAAAGCCTCGACCTTCTATGGTCAAAGCCAACGTGCCTTGCACCTCGTCGCAAGCCCGTACACAGCGAGAGCAGACGATGCATTTGGACGGGTCGTAGTCGAAATATGGATTGCTTTCGTCTTTGCCTAGGGCCGTGTGACTGTCCCCGTCATAGCCGTAGCGGACCTCCCTGAGACCGACCGCACCAGCCATATCTTGGAGCTCACAGTCGCCATTGTCAGAGCAGGTTAGGCAATCCAAAGGGTGATCGGAGATATAGAGCTCCATCACACCACGGCGAAGATCAGCGAGCCGCTGATTCTGGGTATGGACAACCATCCCCTCTTCCACCGGTGTGGTGCAGGACGACAGCGTGCCGCGGCGACCGTCGATTTCCACCAAACACAGCCGACAAGACCCAAAGGCGTCCACCGAGTCTGTTGCACATAACTTGGGAATTGAAACTCCGGCCTGAGCTGCGGCGCGCATAATGCTAGCGCCCTGCTCAGCCATAACAGTCATGCCATCAATCTCAAGTGCAACCGTTCTGTGGGATTTAGGACTTGGTGTCCCTAAGTCTGGTTCTTTGAGGAGCGCCATCTAACCGTCCTACTCCGCCGCCTGTCGTGCCGAACCAAAGTCCTCCGGAAAGTGCTTGAGGGCACTCGTCACCGGCATGGGGGTTAGCCCGCCCATGGCACACAGCGATGCATCGGTCATCAACACGCAAAGATCGTCGAGCACGGCCAGGTTTTTCTCCAGATTCGCTCCGGCAATTATCTTATCAAGAGTTTCCTTACCGCGCACCGATCCAATGCGGCAGGGCGTGCACTTACCGCATGATTCGATTTCGCAAAATTCCATGGCAAACCGAGCCTGTCTGGCCATATCAACCGAATCGTTAAATACAACGACACCGCCATGCCCCAGCATAGCGCCCGACCCGGAGAGACTTTCATAATCCATATGGACGTCAAAGGCGGATTGAGGAATATAGGCGCCCAATGGACCACCGACTTGCGCTGTGCGAACCGGTCGCCCACTGCGCGTTCCTCCACCAAAATCTTCAACCAGCTCACGCAACGTGACGCCAAAAGCTTTCTCGACCAGACCACCACGGGCGATGTCACCCGCCAGCTGAAAGGGCTGTGTCCCGCGGGACTTGCCCTGCCCGTACTCGCTGTAAGATCTTGCCGCCGTTTGCCAGGACGTACGGCACTGTCGCGAGCGTAAGGACGTTGTTGACCACCGTCGGCTTGCCGAATAGCCCACTGGTCGCGGGAATAGGCGGCTTGGCGCGCACCTGGCCGCGCTTGCCTTCGAGGCTTTCGAGCATGGAAGACTCTTCGCCGCAGATGTAAGCCCCGGCGCCGACACGAATGTGAATGGTAAAGGCCTGCCCACTGCCGAGGATGTTTTCGCCAAGAAAGCCCGCTTGCCTGCTCAAAACTCGAAACGGCGTCATGTGAGTGCGCGAATGGCGTGGGGATACTCTGAGCGAATGTAGATGTAGCCGGTATCGGCGCCGACAGCCCGCCCGGCGATCACCATGCCCTCAAGCAGCGCAAAGGGGTCCCCCTCCATGAGCATGCGATCCGCAAACGTGCCGCTGTCACCTTCATCGGCGTTGCAACAGATATACTTTTGATCGGCGGCCTCTTTGCGCGCGGTCTCCCATTTGCGCCCGGCGGGGAAGCCGGCACCGCCCCGGCCCCGCAACCCGGACAGCTGTGACGTCTTCAACGATTGCAGAAGGCTCAAGCTCTAGCGCTTTCTTGAGACCAACGAGACCGCCGATGAGCTTCATAGGCCAGCCAAATCCAGATGGGTCGATGCAACGCCGCAACGGGCAAAGGTCAGCCGCTCCTGGTTGGCCAGATAGGGAATGTCCTCGGTCAGAGCCGTGGCCCAGATCATGATCGCCGCCGGATAGAAAACCAGCGTCAAACAAGCCGGCAGATATCGCTCGTACTGCAACCGGACCAAAGGCAACGCGCCCGGATGGTGTGTCGACTTCCACCAGCGGCTCTAGCCACAGCAGGCCGCGCGACCCGTTGCGGACAAGATTGATATCAAGGCCACGGCTTTGCGCTTCTTGGCTGAGAGCGACGGCTGCAACGTCGTCCGCGCCCACCGAGGCAGCCGCAGCATCTTTCGGCACGAAGACCGTGACTGCGCTCATGAGTCAGCCCCAGAGACCAAGGCAGTCCAATTTCTCTGGTGTGACCCGGCCGTGCATAGATCTGCCGTTGACCATGACCGCCGGTCCCAGGGCGCAATTGCCCAAGCAATAGACCGGCTGCAAAGACACACGCACCATCCAGACGATGTGGTCTCCCATGACCGACTGAGAGGGCCTGCGCTGCATGCTCTTTGAGCGCGTCACACCCCACGGCCTGACAGGCCTCGGCCAGACAAATCTTAACCACGGTCTTGCCCGGCGGGACGCGGCGAAAGTCGTGATAGAAACTGGTGACGCCATGCACTTCGGCACGGGTGAGGTTAAGACAAGCCGCAATGTCTCTCAGGCTATCGTCGCTGAGGTAGCCATCATGAGCCTGCACAGCGTGTAAAATCTCGATCAGATTCTCCGGACGATTGCCATGGTCCTGACAAATCTTCAAAACCACACTTTTCCCATCCGGCTCTCGCACAGATTGAGATTTAGATTGGGTCTTAGATGGGTCATCCGACATACCCTCAGTCTACGCATGAATGACCGTTATCCCAACCCACAGATGATGTGCGACTCGTTAAAAATTCAACCTAGAATCACTGAGGAACGCGCCCGAAGCCGCGCCCCTGCGACTGAAAAAAGTGCGCTAAACGCGATTTAAATACGGCTCACACGCGCAATCCAGGAGCATCCTAATACTAAAGTATTAGAGCTATGCTTTTGCGCCGTTCTTCTAGCCAAACGGTCCTACATTACACCTTACTTAGCCTCTATTTTCCACAGAACCAGACACACGACTCCCCTCCATCTCCATGGACGTAACAGAGGGGTGAAACGCGTCTCGCAAACCGTGGATTAAAAGGCGATGCAACGATGACTGAAACGCTGGCAAATCAGCTCGATATATCGCCCGAGGACATTCGGCGGCGCGCCCGCTTTATTGTCATAACCGGTATTGTGGTCGGGTGCGCCTTGATCGGACTTGATCATTCACTAACAGCCTTTTTGCCAGCAGAAACCCTGCCATCACTGCCTATCATCGCGTCGCTTGGCGGGCTCTTGCTTATGATTACCGTCTCCGTCGCCCTCATGCGCACCTTAGGAGAGCTCACTGACGAAGCTTTACTCAAAAGAGTGAAGCAGGCAAATGGCGCGCTAGCCGAGTCCGAAGAGCGATACCGCGGCCTGTTTGAAACAAGCCCGGATGCAATGATCTATCGGCGTAAGGGCGCAGACGGCACCATGCAACTCCTAGACGTGAATGATGCATATCTGAATCTGTTTGGATACGACCGCAGCGAGGTCACCCCAAATATCGCAAGCGGTCAACGACTTACGCCCGAGAGTCGCAAGCGCTGGCATGACGTGTACACGCCCGCCCTTGAACGTGATGGGTTTGTCGACGCCATGGTTCTCGATGGCCTCCGCACAGACGGCACCTCTTTTCCGGCCACCGCGAAGATTTTCGGAATTCGTGACGACGCAGGGGAGATTGTTGCGACATGGACAACACTCCGCGACATGAGTATCCAGGAACTAACTGAGCGCAAGACCCAGGAGTCTGAAGAACATTTCCGCCTGTTGTTCGAAAGCAATCGCGACGGCCTCATTTCATGGCAGATCAATGCCGATGGCTCATACGAGCTCGCCACGTTTAACGAAGCATTCCGTAAGATGTTTGGGCTTGGTCAAAATCCAGATCCAGACGCCCTTACCCAGGGCTTCCACGTCACACAAAAAAGCCGGGATACTTGGAACACGACATTCCGTGAACAGCTAGTGCGCGATGATTTTGTCGAAGACTTTTCTCTCGAAGGCCAACTGGCTGACGGCACGCGTTTTCCTGTTCGCGGTAATGCCTGGCAAGTGAAAGGACCCGCCGGCGAACGGAACGCCGTATGGATCTGCTTCCGGGATGTCAGTGATCAGGTGCGCGCCGAACAAGGCCTGAAAATTAAGGATAGGGCTATAGAGCAATCCTCGGTCGCCATTTCCATTACCGACCTAAGCAATCCTGCTACGCCCTCTACATACGTCAATCCCGCATACGAAAAGATGATGGGCTTTTGCGCATCAGATTTTGATGGGCAAGGGGCATTCGGTGGGAATCAAACCGTAAAGTTTATCGCCGAGACCGATGCACACCAGGCAGACCTAGACCGCGCTATAGCGTCGGCTAAGGACGGCACACATTATCACGGACGTCTTTGGAGCCTAACAAAAGACGGTCAGCGCATACTCCGTGACATCGACTCGTCGCCCATCCGCAACGCTAACGGAGGCGTCACGCATTGGGTCACCGTCAGCCAGGATGTGACACAGAAAGTCGAAGACGAACAACAACTCAAGTTGTTTAAGCGGGCCGTTGAACAGGCCTCAAACTCAATTGCAATTCTTGAACAGACTGATGATGGTGTGAAATCAGCGTACGTCAATCCAGCATTTGAGCAGATGACTGGCTTCACCCTTGCAAGCCTAAGAAAGCGAACTGAAGATTTCCACGCCACACCCGCCGGCAAACCGGATAATCAAGAGCAATTCAAATCCGGCTTTAAAACTGGCACCGCCGTTCACGGACGACGTTGGGCAACGAACAGCGACGGTACGGCGCAATTGCGCGACATACAGAATTCTCCCGTCAGGGATGAGAACGGGACGGTCACCCATTGGATTAGTGTCACCCGCGACATCACGAAAGAAGTAGAAGCCGAACAGGAACTACACCTGTTCAAACGGGCGATGGAACAAAGCCCGACAGCGATCACGATCGTTGAAGAGCAGGGTGACGATATCCCTCGCGTGGCATTCGTAAACGAGTCCATCGAACGCATCCACGGTTTTTCTACGGGGGAGATCACCGGTCAATCCGCGAGCCTTTTTGTATCCGAAGGGCGAATCTCTTCAGAACTAGCCAACTCTATGAAAGAAGCTAGGATTCGTGATGAGGCTATTGATACGAACGGCTACTTTAAGAAGCCGGACGGATCAGACGGCTGGTTATTCCTGCGCTATGCGCCAGTGCGAGACGCATCCGACACAATAACCCATTGGATTTCATACGGCGCGGACATCACAGAACAACACAACGCAGAAAGAAGCCTACGCCGCAACGCCGCCATACTTGAACAACTCACGGACACGGTTTTTTCTATCGGGCTTGGATGGCGTGATCATCGATTGCAATCAGGTCTCAGAAAAGACGCTTGGTCGATCACGAGAGGCGCTCATTGGTCACAAGTTGTCGAGCTTTAGTCCTGACCCAGAAGAAACAAATAGAAGGGCACGCACCGACTCAGACAAGGCTTTAACGTCTGAAGGCTTTACGAACGAGGTTTCATTAACGCGCGAGGATGGTCAAAACATACTACTCGAATGCTCAACGAAACTTTTATTGAATGATCGGGACGAACCAGAAGGCTGGATTACCGTTGGCCGGGATATCACAGAGAAACGCGCTGCGGAGGAAGAATTGCGCGTTCTGAAACGAGCGATGGAGCAAAGCCCAACGGCGATTATAATTGTCAAAACCGAACAAACCGAACGGCCGCGCATCGCCTTTGCCAACCCGGCACTCAAAGATATGTACGGTATCAATCCCGACGATATCCTAGGACAGGACACACGGGCCATCTCAGCCAAGGCCGGCTTCGAAGATGGCCTGTCTGCGCGCATAAGAGACGCACGGCACCGAGGCGAGGCGATAGATACAGATGGTTACTTTAGGCGGCGTGACGGGTCAGATGGGCGGCTATCTCTACGCTACGCGCCCGTGCGTAATGACGAGCAGGACATCACCCATTGGATATCCTATGGCAACGATATTACAGAGCAGTTCGACGCGGCGAAAATTCAGCGCCGCAATTCTTTGATTCTCGGGCAATTGAGCGAGTCGCTCTTTATTGCCGATATGAACGGACACACCATTGACTGCAACACCGCGTCAGAAAAAACCCTGGGCCGCAATCGAGAGGGCATCCTAGGACATCGGTTATCCGACTTCAGTCCAACTCCAAAGATTCAGAACGCCCGGATTCATGACAGTCACGCGGCGATTCAAGAGCATGTAGAATTCGTTGACGAAATTCCCGTACTCCGACATGACGGCCAGGAAATATTGCTTGAAACCACCTCTAAACGCTGGCTCGGTAACGATGGACAGCCGGAAGGTTGGATCACTATTGGTCGGGACATCACAGAAAAACGTGCCGCAGAGAAAGAACTACGGATTCTGAAACGGGCGATAGAGCAAAGCCCGTCGTCGATTACGATTTCTGAGGTTCAAGAAAAGCGCGCGCCTCGCATCATCTTCAACAATGAGGCGGTCCTGACCATGCATGGTCAGGCATCAGGTGCCACAGTGGGCCAGGAAGCATCCGCCTTTGTGACGTCTCACATGATCGCAGATGATCTGGGTCAACGGCTGACAGCGGCGCGATTACGCGGCGAAGCCATTGACACCGCCGGGAAATACTACCGTGCTGATGGCACCGAAGGCTGGCTGAATGCGCGTTACGCCCCGGTACGGGACGAGCAAAACGAAATCACCCATTGGATCGCCTTTGGCACGGACATCACAGAACAACATCAGGCCGAGCAACAGCGGCGCATTCTGGAGCGGGCCCTAGAATATTCCCCAACTGCTGTTTCGATCATCGAGACAATGCCGGACAAGATCTTGCAAAATTCGTACGTCAATGGGGCGTTTGAAAAAATGACGGGGTACGCCCGGGGTGACATTATTAACCAGCCTTACTCACCGCTCAGTGCAAAGCCTTCAAGCGATAAAGATGGTTTCCTTGCGCGGAATTCTCGGGAGTCAACGGAAGGGATTGACCAGCGCGTTCGCGCGGATGGTTCCACCTATATGCGCGAGTTTCGATCAGCCGCAGTGCAAAATGAACAAGGCGAGACCACACACTATATCGTACTGAACAACGACATTACGGAACGAATCGAATCAGAGCGGCTCATGCAGAAACTCCAATCCGCGTTTGACCAGACTGACAGAGCCATGTCGATTATGGATGTCGACGAGGACGGACATAAAATCGCATATGTAAACCCTGCGTTTGAAGCGATGACTGGGTATTCAGCAGAGGAACTGGAAGGCAAGCCTGCTGGATATGTTGAAAATCGCGACACAGCCGGTGCTGAAGTCATACGTGAGTGGCGACGTTCAGTTCAGTCTAACAAGTCAACCTCCCTAACCGTTGAGACTAAACGCAAGGATGGATCATGGTTCTCCAGAGACATACAGGTCGACCCGGTTCGAGATGAAAATGGAGAAACGTTCAGCTGGGTGGAAATCAGCCAAGACGTGACGCAGAAGCTCGAAGATGAGCAACGCCTACGCAGCCTACAAATAGCGTTTGATCAGGCTGACAGCGCCATATCTATTATGACGGTTACAGAAACAGGCAACCGAATTGCGTTCGTGAATGGCGCCTACGAAAAAATGATGGGCTACACGCGCGATGAAGTAATTGGCACAACAGCGGGATTCTTGAAGAACCGGGACTTTCATGAGCCGAATGTAATGGACACATGGGTAAACTCTGTTCGGCAGGGCCAGGCGGTATCATTAACATTAGAAACACAACGGAAAGACGGGGGCTCTGGTTCGTCCGCGAAGTTGAATCAAATCCGGTGCGTGACTCAGAAGGGTCTGTTGTCAGTTGGATTAGCGTCAGCCGCGACGTCACACAAAAATTAAAGGACGCGCAGCGCTTGCGGCGCGACGCTCTCATTCTCGAAAACTTGGGCGATTCGGTGGTCTTTACCAACGCAGATGAGATTGTGCTCGAATGCAACGCCAGCGCCCTAAAAATGTTTGGCCGAACTGAAGACGAACTCGTTGGGCAACCGATTTCTGCCTTCGTTGTCGATAAAGACTCGTTCGCGCGTGATTTTCCAGCGCGTACGGCCCTCGCCGCCAAGAATAAAATTCTCGAGTCTGAAATCGTGCTTCGAAAAGGAAATGGTGACCATGCCCTGGCAGAGTATGCGTCGGTTCCATGGAAATCCGCCGACGGTTCCTTCCTAGGCTATGTGACGGTTTCCCGCGACATCACAGAAAAACGAGCGTTAGAAGATCAACTGCAACACGCTCAGAAAATGGAGGCCGTCGGTCAACTTACTGGTGGCATTGCTCACGACTTTAACAACCTGATGGGGGTTATTAGCGGCAGCCTCCAGTTAATTGAAGCCGAAGATGAAGATTGGGGCTTCATCCATAAAATGGCACACACCGCAAATAAATCCGTCATGCGCGGCCGTGATCTGGTCGACCGTATGCTGTCGTTCTCACGACGACAAAACCTTGATCCAGTAGAGACCGACATCGCCGAATTGATGGAGGGAACAGTCGACCTCCTTCGGCGTTCGATTGGCGACAACATCAACGTGACCCTGGAGTTTGACGCAAACCTCGCCCGCTGCGTCATTGACCAGGCACAACTGGAATCGGCCATTCTAAACATGTCACTCAACGCGCGCGACGCCATGGAACCCGGTGGCCACCTTTCAATAGCCGCACGCAATGCATCGGTGACAGAAATCGAAGAGGACCAGGCTATCGGGGAGCACCACTACGTTTGTGTCAGCATCCAAGATGATGGAACCGGCATGGACGAAGGAACATTGGCGAAAATCTACGAGCCCTTCTTTACAACCAAAGACATCGGCGAAGGCGGTGGCCTTGGGTTGAGCATGGTCTACGGGTTCGTCAAACAATCGGGCGGGCATATCAACGTGGAAAGTGTACCGGGCGAAGGAACCACATTTTCTCTGTTCTTCCCTGTCGCGGCCAATGATTCCAGCGCACATGAGAAACAAATCACCCAGACACAAGAGAAAAATAAAACGAAGCAGTTGGGGCGCATTCTGGTCGTCGAAGATAATCCCGACATGCTGGAGGTCACACAGCATAGCTTAGGCCGCATGGGCTACGATGTCGTGACAGAAACCTCTGGCTCAAGCGCAATGACTCAATTGTCCGAGAACCCAGACGTCAAAATCGCCTTCATCGACATCATGCTGCCAGACGGCATGACAGGCACGGAACTTGCAAAAATGTTACTCAGCGTACGGTCTGACCTTCGCGTACTCTTCACAAGCGGGTATTCAGACCCTGCGATTCTTAAGGACGCAGCGGATATCTCACAGGTTATCCGCAAGCCGTTTAACCTGGGTGAACTGAAAGACGCGCTAGAAGGCTTAATGGAGGGCTCAAAAACCCTCCATTAAACCGCTCTTGAAGACTTACTCTGCGACTGCTGTCTGAGCGTCTTGCTTTGTGATCTCGCGCTTGATCGCGAACACACAAGCCAGCGCAACGACTGACAAGAAGAGCATTAGATCGATGGCCGGAATATAGCTTTCCGCGCGCACTCGAATTGTTCCGAGTGCGAAGATCCCCGCCGATGCTGCAATTGTGTCGACCGCGACGTAGATGCCCAGAATGCGGCCATAGGTCGGGCCACTGAACAGTTCAGCAATGGTCAACTGAATCATCGTAAACGACCCAGAGAACCCAATGCCAAACACGACGGCGTAACCGTAAATCATGGCCATGCCCGCGCCATCGACAAAGCGCAGGATCACTAAACCTGCGGCCAAATTCACGATGGCCAACAGCATGATGAGGAACTTTGGAAAATGATCGCTCAGCCACCCGAAAATAAACTTCCCGAGAATCGAACACGTGAAAAACAGGCTGAACACATTCCCTAATACCACGGGGTCTAGGCCCTGATCACGCCCAAGATACAAAGCTTGGTGCTGGGTTACACCGGTGATGCAAAACCACAGCACACCCGTGGCAATCAACAGGTAATAGAAAATTGGCATGCGGGCGACCTCACTCAACGGCGCACCGCCAGCCACGCCAATGCTTTTTGTATCGGAAGCCTCGGACAGCTCTTTGGACAAGCCATCAGGGGTCAAGCCTTTGTCTTCAGGCCGAGCCCGCAATGGCCAAATCACCGGTAAGAACATTCCGACAAAGCCGATGACCGCCAGAATGATAATGCCCTGACGCCATTCACCGGCAGCAATTGGGCCTGTGACGATCAGGGGAAGTACGGCGCCGCCAAAGCTGGACGCCATCAGAAGGATACCGACAGCCCGTCCACGATACTTAGTGAACCAACGACTGGTGGTCAGCATGGATGGGATCAGTCCACACATGGACAGACCAAAAGCCAACAGCAGGTAAATGAAGGTGAAGTGCCACAGATTGTCCATGAGGAGGAACGAGAACAGGCCAAAGACCATCAACAACGCGCCCGTGGCCATAATCGGCCGAGGGGCATAGCGGTCCAGTAAAAACCCGATTGCAAGATTGTACATCGAGGCAAAGAGGAACTTGATCCCGGCAGGACGTGTCACCTCGGCCTGATCCCAGCCAAACTCGTCCATCAAGGAGGGGTAGAACAGCGGCAACGTAAAGTTCGAAATACCATTGGAGACGGCATACATGAGGAACAAGCCACCCAGAACATACCAACCGTAAAAAACGCGCATTCCCTTAAACCCCTATTCTGCCGCTATCGGCTGTTGCGCCTGAATCTGGCGCTTAATGATATAAACACACACGAAGGCCGCAACACATAGACCAATCATCAAATTGATAGCGGGAAGATAACTCCCCGTTGCGACTCGTATTTGCCCCAAAGCTGCGATGCCAACAGCGCCAGCCAAGGTATCGATGAAGACGAAGACTCCGAGAATTTTTCCGTAAGTCGGGCCAGCGAATAGCTCTGCGATCATCAGCTGAATCATCGTAAAGGCGCCCGAGAATCCAATGCCATAGACCCACCGCATAAAACAAAATGGATGCGATGCTGTCGCCATCGACCATTCGGAAGACGACGAGCCCGACAGTGAGATTCACGGTCGCCAAGAGCATGATGTTGACCTTGGAATAGCGATCACTAAGCCAGCCGAAGAGGACTTTGCCGATGACCGATGACGCAAAAAACAAACTAAAGACCTGGGCCAACCGAGGCCCCGGTAAAGAAAGGTCACTGCCCAAATAAATTGACTGGTGTTGAATGACTCCGGAAATGCAGAACCACATCACGCCCGTAGAGAACGCCAAGAGGTAAAACATCGGCGTCTTCATCGCATCGATCAATGAAATCCCTGCCACCAGCCCCTTGGCTTGTGCTTCGGCTGCAGCCTCTGCCGCAGCGGTGACGTCACCATCAACAACCGTATCCTTCTCGCTTGGATCGTTTCTCAAGATAAACACGCAGGGCAAGACCATCATGACCAAGCCAAGGCCCGCCATCGTAATCAAGGCTGTCCGCCACCCCTCATCCTCGATAATCGGTCCAACGATTAGGGGCAGAACGGCTCCGCCGAAGCTGGATGCCATTAACAGAATGCCCACGGCAACGCCGCGGTACCGTTTAAACCAACGGCTGGTGACGACCATGCTGGGCAAAATGCCGTTCAACGCTAACGCCACCGAAAACCCGACGTAGATCATCCGCATTTGATCCAACGTTGTGATGTAGCGGTAGGCGAGAAGCACGCCGACAAATAGAAAGGAACCGACAATCATCATCGGCCGCGGCGCGAAGCGGTCGACGAGATACCCTACAAATAGCGACAAAATAGCAGTGGCGAGGAACGATAGCGTCGCAGGCGCCGTAACCTCCGCCGCATCCCAAGCGAATTCTTCGATCAAACTTGGGTAAAACAGTGGCAAGGAATTCAGCAATATCCCATTCGATGCCGCATAAGTGATGCAAAGACCGCCTAAAACAATCCAACCATAGAAAACGCGACTCATGAGCGGTCTTTCCTTTTGCGGTGGTCGCCCTAACGTCCCAGCGCTGTGCTCAGGACAAAACAGCGGCGTGATGGCGGAGATGATCTTCCATGAAGGTCGAGATGAAATAGTAGCCGTGATCATAACCAGCATGACTGCGAAGAGTCAGGGCCAACCCGACTTCTGAGCAGGCGTTTTCGAGCAAATGGGGGTGAAGCTGCGATTCTAGGAACTGATCGTTCATCCCTTGGTCAACTAGAAGCCCCGAATGAGCGTGCGCGTCATCTCTAGACAACCCATGAATGAGAGCGGCGGCGTCATAAGCTTCCCAGGTTTCCTGATTCGGGCCGAGATAAGCCGGTAAAGCTTTCTCACCCCAGGGACAATTCAAGGGCGAACAGATGGGAGCAAAGGCCGAGACGCTGGCGTAGACATCCCTGTTTTTCAGGCCAATGGTGAGCGCGCCGTGGCCGCCCATGGAATGACCAAATACACCCTGCCGTTCTGGTCGAGCAGGAAAGCTGTTCGAGACTAGAGTCCGCAGCTCCTGCGTAACATAAGAGTACATGCGATAGTTCTTGTCGAAGGGCGCTTCCGTCGCGTCCAAATAGAACCCGGCGCCGAGACCGAAATCCCAACTGCCTTCTGGATCATCTGGAACTCCCTCGCCCCGCGGCGACGTGTCAGGCGCAACCAGCATCAAACCAAGCTCTGCTGCGACGCGCTGCGCACCACCTTTGATCATAAAGGTATCTTCCGTGCAGGTCAGTCCGGCCAAATAGGTGAGCACAGGAACTGGTCCTGCCTTAGCCTGTGGCGGCACGAAGACAGAGAACTGCATCGCGCATTGTGTTTCTGTCGACTGATGACGGTAAGTCCCGACGGCACCGTCAAAACTATGGTGTTCGGAAAGCGTTTCCAAAGTCATACGTGTTGAGTCCTAAATACTGGGAGTCATCAAAAAAAAATGAGGCCGAATTAAACGCGTAGCCTTGCGCCTTAGTCGTACAGCACCACGCTTCTGATCGACTTGCCCTCATGCATCAAATCAAACGCGTTGTTGATTTGGTCAAGCGGCATGGTGTGAGTGATGAGATCATCAATGTTGATCTTTCCATCCATGTACCAATCCACGATTTTAGGAACGTCGGTCCGGCCACGGGCACCACCAAACGCCGAACCTCGCCAGACACGCCCCTGTTACCAACTGGAACGGTCGCGTGGAAATTTCCTGCCCAGCACCGGCCACACCGATAATGATGCTTTCGCCCCACCCTTTATGACAGCACTCCAGCGCCTGGCGCATGGTTTCAACATTGCCGATGCATTCGAAAGAATAGTCAGCGCCGCCGTTTGTAAGGTCGGTGATTGCCTCAACCACGTTGTCGACTTTTTTAGGGTTAATGAAATCCGTCATACCAAAACGTTTTGCGAGTTCAACTTTGCTCTCGTTGATATCGATGCCGATAATCTTATCGGCCCCGACCATACGAGCACCCTGAATAACATTGAGCCCAATCCCGCCCAGGCCGAACACCACAACGTTAGAGCCAGGCTCTACTTTTGCATCGAAGGCCACCGCACCGACGCCTGTCGTGACGCCGCACCCGATGTAGCAAATCTTGTCGAAGGGGGCGTCTTTACGCACTTTCGCGACCGCGATTTCAGGCATAACGGAGTAATTGGAAAATGTTGAGCAGCCCATGTAGTGGAAGATCGGTTTGCCGTTTAAAGAAAAGCGGCTGGTGCCATTAGGCATCAGGCCCTGCCCTTGAGTCGCCCGCACAGATTGGCACAGGTTGGTTTTTGGATTGAGGCAGAAATCGCATTCCCGGCATTCAGGCGTGTAAAGAGGAATGACATGATCACCCGGCACGACCGACGTTACACCCGCACCAACCTCAACGACGACGCCAGCGCCTTCGTGACCTAAAATTGCTGGGAATATGCCTTCTGGGTCGTCTCCAGACAGCGTGAACGCGTCGGTATGACAAA
Organism: uncultured Rhodospirillaceae bacterium; assembly: GCA_943787205.1. Lineage (GTDB taxonomy): Bacteria > Pseudomonadota > Alphaproteobacteria > Rhodospirillales > Rhodospirillaceae > WLXB01. The sequence goes on along the minus strand of CALSLN010000004.1, from coordinate 118,111 downwards.
TCCCAGTGGCCTTCATCTCAACCAGAACTTCACCAGCTTGCGGGCCTTCCAACTGTACGGTTTCAATTTCCAGTGGTTTTCCGGCCTGGTAGGCCACGGCAGCTTTAACGTCCATTTTACGTCCCTTTGTGTGTGTTCTCTGCGTTCGACGGGTGCGCCCGCCGGATAGGCCATCATGCCCAGGCCACTCGGTTATTTCTACCCTTCGAAACACAGCCTTGCCCCTACCCTCCAGCGCTCGGTCAGGTTACATTGGGGATCATATTTCTTAGAACGTGAGGCTCTACCAGGGCATGCCAGATTCCAAAGCACTTTTTGAGGCGATGCTCAGCGCCACCAGCGACGCCGTCATGGTCACAGACCAATCTGGAGCGATTGCCCAGGTCAATGATGCGTTCGAGCGTCTAACGGGCTACACCCGCGTGGAACTTGCAGGGAAAGACGCGCGCACCCTTTTTGAAGACCACAACGATGCTGATTTTTGCGATGGCCTGTGGGCGCAGAACAATGGCGCCATTCAAGAATACCAATCCGTGCGCTCTAAGCACGCAGATGGCAAAGCTCAAGTCCACAGCCTGAGCATGACGCCCGTTCTGAAAGACGACGGCTCGGCATCACAGTTTCTCGCTGTAATCCTATCGGACACGTTTCAAACAGATGCTGAGTCCGAATCGACGAAAAAGAGGGTCGGGCATGACAGCCTGACGGGGCTCCCAGATCGCAGCCTCCTCTCTGATCGTGTTGACCAAGCCATCCTCAACGCCCGGCGGACAGACAAATCCATCGCCCTGCTGGTGATGGGGATCGATAAGTTTACGTTCATAAATGACGCGCTCGGGTTCTCAGTGGGCGACGACATGCTCAAAGAAATGTCAGAGCGCTTGCTTGAAGTCATTCGTCAAAGTGATACCGCGGCTCGGTTAGACGGTGATAAATTTGCCGTCGTGACGCCGATCGCCGCCATTGATGACAGCGTCATCGTCGCAGAGAAGGTTCTGCATGCGACAGAACAAATCTTTAAGGTTGCGAATGAAGACGTGCGAATCACGATGTCGATCGGCATCAGCATTTGGCCCGCTGACGGCGAAGATTTTGACGTCCTGCTGAAAGATAGCCTCAGCGCTATGCAGCACGCCAAGAGCCTCGGCGGAAATCAATACCAGTTCTTCGCCAGTGACATGAACGCCAAAGCCAAAGCCCGTCTTGAACTTGAAAGAAAGATGCGCATTGCGCTCGAGAAAGACCACTACGTTCTATATTACCAACCGAAGGTCAATCCGGACACGGAGAAAGTCAAAGGCTGTGAAGCCCTCGTGCGCTGGATGGATCCTGAAGACGGCATGATCCAGGACATTGGAAATTGGGTTCTCCGCCGCGCTTGCTTCCAGAATAAAGACTGGCAGGACAAGGGCTATGACCCTGTCCGTATGGCTGTAAACGTTTCTCCCCATCAGTTCCGCTCACCCGACATATACGACCGTGTTGTCAGTGCGTTGAATGATTCTGGCTTACACCCACGTTGGCTAGAGCTTGAGATCACTGAGAGCATGTTGATGGATAACGTCGACGCCTCAATCGCCAAGATGCAGCAGATGCGTGACTTAGGCTGCGGCTTAGCGATCGATGATTTCGGCACTGGCTATTCCAGCTTGAGTTATCTCGGCCGGTTCCCAATTACGACGCTGAAAATTGACCGGGCGTTCGTGCACGATGTGCAGGAAAACCAAAACACTGCTGAAATTGCACGCGCCATTATCGGCCTGTCAAAAGGCCTCGACTTAGAAGTCGTCGCCGAAGGCGCTGAAATTCTAGAGCATGTGGACTTCCTGCGCGAGCACGGCTGCGACATCATTCAAGACTACTTCTATTCCCGGCCGATTACCGGTTTTGAAATGGAAGAACTGCTGCGGCAATCAAGCCTGATGCCGGCCTAAGCGGTTGCGTATCCATTGGCCAAATCTGCTCTCCCAGAAGTAAAAGAAGGCGATGCGGTTGGTGAAACCGCTGCCTTGTACGATGACATCCGCGCCGTTATTGGCGTGCCCATCGTCAACCTGATCTTTCGCAAACATGGGCAACCGTACCAGGGTGCCTGTTATGGGCCTGGGGTACGATTCGCCCCTTATACATCAACGGCGAAATTCCAAACGCAGCCGAAGAGTTAACGGCCGAGGTCATGCCTGGTCATCGGGCTGACTTAAGCCAACCCATTGCAGAGGCGAGTCTCTCATCATCTGACGTCAGCGATATCGACCGCGTACTCGATACCTATGGTCGCGCCAATCCCATGAACTTAATCGGGTTAAAGATCATTGACCTTGCGCTCGACGCCACACCACAAGGGCCTGGCGTGAATCGCGTTCCCGCCCTCAAGGAAAGTGCGCTTCTGAAACCGCAGGGATTGCGTGACCTTCTACCCATGACAGATCCACTTAACGCGCCAGCAGCCACACAAAGCGCGTTGAATAGTTTGGCGCGACAAATCCACGGCGGAGACACCGGCGTTATACCGTCTCTGTATCGCCACTTCGGTGGCTGGCCTGGTTTTCTTGAACGCCTTAAACCGGCCCTAGACCCGGTGCTGAGCGGTGGCACCTTTGAAGCCGCTGCGCAGCAGATGTTGTCTGCCGGTGAAGCTGTTGCTCAATCCTTCTACAAAACTCTACCGCTCCAGGACCTGGACACACCAGACCCATCAACGACGACCGCACTTAAGAACTTAATCAATCAGTTTCCGCCAAACATCTGCCGTATGACGGTGTTGGCGACACTGCTTCGTCGCGGTCTACCGACGTCTTAGGCTATTACACTTTTATGCACTGGCGACCTCGAGCCCATTGTCCACCACAGGCAGACTTCGGATACGTTGTCCTGTTGCCTGATAAATGGCATCGGTTAACGCGGGGGCTATAGATGGCAACGCAGGCTCACCCATGCCGCCCGGTGACGCACTGTCCCATTCCAAAACTCGAACATTCACGATTGGCGCTTCGGCAATCCGCAGCATACGGACGGTATCAAAGTTACTGTCCGCAGCACCGCCATTTTTAATATGGATTTTACCGAACAACGCGGCAGACAAACCATCCAATGCCTGACTTTCAACCTGGGCAACGACACCATCTGGATTCACGGCAACGCCCGGATCAATGACACAATCGATACGCTCAACCTGGAAACCGGTGCCGCTGTCAGAAGAAATATGAATGACGTGCGCACAAATCGAATTGTGGGACGCATTTAGGGCGACGCCCTTGCTGATCCCGTCTTCCGGCGCTTCACTATAAGCGCTCATCTCTTCGAGTGCGTCTAAAACTTTAAGAATGCGCGGGTTGTCCGCCAGCCATCGACGGCGGTATTCCAGGCCATTGATGCCGGCACGTTGAGCCAGCTCATTCACCATCGCTTCCATAAAGAAGACATTCTGGCTGTGGCTGACCGACCGCCAATACCCAACAGGCACGCCGTTCTCAACCATCGCATAGCGGATGCGATGATGATCCAACGGATACGGACTATCTAGAAATCCAGAGAACGCGCCGGGGTCCTTGCTATCTTTAATGAAATTCGGAAAACGCCGTTTATTGATGGACGGAACCGCCTCGACGACATCCAGCCCGATTGGCAAACCATCTTCGCCCAGCGCAATTTGAATGCGTGCTCTTGCGGCAGGCCGGAAGAAATCGCGGCGCACATCCTCTTCCCGTGACCAGATCAATTTGACCGGACGGCCACCGGCCTCCTTTGATAAGTACGCCGCTTGCACGGGCAAATCAGCCTCACCACGTCGCCCAAAGCCACCACCAAGAAAGGTCCGGTGCACACGAACGGTCTCTTTCTCAACGCCAAGCAAAGCCGATACATCATCAACAACAAGGGAATGCCCTTGGCCCGGCATCCAAATTTCAACGCCGTCGTCCCGGACCCATGCGGTGGCATTCATGGGCTCCATACACACATGCGCAAGATACGGCACGGAGAATGTTTGTTCATAGACGGAGTCCGCATATTCGAACGCGGCATCCATATCGCCACCCTCGCGAATAACGGGGAGGTCAGAGCGATTAATGCCTGCCTCCAGGTCGCTTTCCAGCGCCGCCATATCGTAATCGGAACGGGGACCGAGATCCCAAATAGGGCCTAAAGCCTCCAAGCCTTTTTGCGCTTGCCAGTACCCGCCAGCCAGAACGGCGACCGCATTGTCCAGCGTAATCACGTGCTCGACCCCCTTAAGGGCAAGAGCCGGAGCAGGGGTCAACGCTGACCAAGCTGCCGTCATAAGACGGGCAATGGCGAATCGCAGCAGTCAGCAGTCCATCGAACTGAACGTCGGCCCCCAAATATTGCTGACCCCATCAACTTTTGACGGCGTATCAAGGCGCTGTTGTGGTTTGCCGACGATCGACCATTCAGATTTCGGTTTCAGTAAAATATCGTTGGGCGGCGTTTTTTGCGCTGCGGACTCAGCTAAATTTCCGTATGACGCATGGCGTCCCGTCGCATCGTGATGAATATGGCTAAGCGCGGCGCGGGTCTCGGAGACAGGAACAGTCCAGAGCTTCGCAGCAGCCAAGCGCAACATTTCACGGGCATTCGCCCCCCACCTCTCGGCTGTGCCCAAAGGCCCCTTGGATCGAGGCCGAACTGCCGGTGCTTTCGAGCGGGCCGCCGTAGCCTCGGTTGTAGTAAGCGCGACCATTCGGTGCGAACTGCACTCGGATGTCTTTCCAATCCGCTTCTAATTCTTCCGCCACCAGCATCGCCACAGACGTGGTGATGCCCTGCCCCATCTCGGCCAAATGAATGAAGACCGTGATCGCGTTATCAGGTGAGATTTCAATCCAATATTCAAAGGCGTCAGACGGTTTGCCTGGCCAGGTTTCTGGATCAAAGGCTGGTTGTGCCTTGAGCCTAGGAACGCCGAGCACAAGACCACCGCCAGCCAAAGCCATCACCTTCAAGACACGACGGCGGCCAACTGGTTTAATTGACGTTGTGGTGCTGAAATCAATTTCTGCAGTGGTCATACGGAATACGCTCCGCGCGGCTCAGGTTGAGGGATGACTGAGAGTATCTACCTCGGCGACAAAAGCCTCAATGGCAGAAAGGGCATCCGCCTCTTCCAATGTTGGTACATGGCCACGGTCAGCGATTGTAACCAGACCCAGCTTGGGTAGGCGCGCTTCCATTTTCTGCGCTGTTTCCTCGGACAAAAGGTCAGAGAGCGCCCCCCGAAGCAGCAACGCCGGCACATCAGCCAGGGCGTCGAACACCTCCCCATAATTCAACGTTCGCCGCGCTATCGGATGCGAACCCTTGAGAGAGAGCAGGATCGTAATCTTGCGTGATCAAGCCATCTTCGGTTTCCCGACATGTCTTCTTAGCGTAGTCCAACCAATCCTGATCCGTGAAGGTCGGATAGACGACCGCATTCACCTCTTTGAGCTTAGACGCAGCCTCTTCCCACGTCGGCCACTCCGCACCATGCCCAAGATAGCCGCCGATGCGCTCCAAGCCAGCCGGATCAATGACGGGACCGATGTCATTGAGCACCATGCCAGCCAGCAAGGCCGGATTGACCATCGCGATGCCGGTTCCAACAATGCCGCCAAGGGATGTGCCAACGACGATGACACGGTTCAGTTTTTCTTTCTGCAAAAGAAGCAATGTATCCGCAACATACTGTGGTGCCTGATAATGGGAGACATCCGTATCCCACTGAGACTCTCCGCGCCCTCTGAATTCGAGGCACAAAACGCGGCGGCTTTGGCTTAAATGCGCGGCTTAGAGCAGAAAAATCACGCGCGTTTCTGGTCAATCCTGGCAAGCAGACAACAGGCACCCCTGTGCTTGGGCCAGCATAATCAACGTAATGAAGGGTCAGGCCATCAAGAGCCACATAGGTTCTACTGTTCGCCAATGGATTTATCCCTTCTGCGTCCGAGCGCCGCGCTCATACGGTGTATCTATATGGCGCGGTTTTAGCCAACTGCAGATAGACGGTAAAGAAAATGCGCTCAAAGCTGCCTCGACATCCGCTAACCCCTTGAACCGCATAGGTATTTAGAATTTCCCCAAATTTCCTCTATAGGTTGATCCAAGAATAGGGGTCGCGTCCCCTTACTTGGTAGGGAAGGCATTGTCAGAGGAAAACGGCTTGAGTTGCCGGTTAGTGTCTCATAGCGTCCTCGGATGAAAAATCCATTTAAATACTTCAAGACTTCTCAAGAGATCATCCGCCTGGCCGTGATGATGTATGCCCGGTTTCCGCTTTCGCTGAGGCAAGTCGAAGACCTGCTTCATGAGCGAGGGATAGACGTAAGCTACGAGACAGTCCGTTTCTGGTGGAACCGGTTTGGCCCACTCTTTGCTGCCGAAATTAAGAAGAAGCGTTCATTACCGAGAGCATCTCATACACAATGGCGTTGGCATTTTGACGAGGTGTTCGTGAAAATTGGTGGTGATAACCATTATCTATGGCGCGCAGTCGACCATGAAGGCGAAGTGCTTGAATCCTTCGTTACAAAGACACGGGATCGCAAGGCTGCTTTGACGTTTCTGCGCAAGGTTATGAAACGGTATGGCCGTCCCAAGGTCATCGTGACGGACAAACTTCGTTCCTATCGCGCGGCGATGAAGAAAATTGGAATTGAAGATCGCCAGGAAACTGGCCGTTGGCTCAATAACAGAGCAGAAAACTCACATCAGCCATTTAGGCGACGAGAGCGAGGGATGGGGAAATTCAGGAGCACGAAATCGCTTCAGAAATTTGTTTCCATCCACGCCTCAGTTCACAACCACTTTAACAAAGAAAGACATCTCAATAACGCCAATACCTTCAAGGCGGATCGTGCAGCAGCATTGGTTGAATGGCGTCAGCTAGCTGTCTAGTTCATACAAAACCTGTACCTACGTTTGAGCACGCGAACTTCCTCTGACAATGCCGGATGAAGTGTTCGTAAAGATCAATGGCGAGAATCATTACTTATGGCGCGCGGTCGATCACGAAGGTGAGGTGTTAGAGTCCTTCGTCACCAAGAAACGAGATCGTAAGGCCGCGCTGACATTCTTGCGCAAGATCATGAGACGCTACGGCAGCCCAAAAGTGATGGTGACCGACAAACTCCGATCATATCGCGCGGCAATGAAGCAAATTGGAATTGAGGATCGCCAGGAAACTGGCCGTTGGCTCAATAACAGAGCAGAAAACTCACATCAGCCATTTAGGCGACGAGAGCGGGGGATGGGGAAATTCAGGAGCACGAAATCGCTTCAGAAATTTGTCTCCATCCACGCCTCAGTTCACAACCACTTCAACAAAGAACGACATCTCAACAACGCCACTACCTTCAAGGCGGATCGTGCAGCGGCATCTGAGTTGAATGGCGTCAGCTCGCCGTCTAGCCCATACCAAACCTGGGCCTTACGTTTGAGCACGCGAACTTCCTCTGACAACGCCCTCTCGATCGCTCCAAAATCATGACGACCGCACCAACCTTGGGCGGCTCCATGACACCACAGGTCATTATTCAATCAGCTCACGGATGTCGGATCACCGACATCGACAACAATGATTACATAGATCTATCCATGGGTTTTGGATCCAATATCATTGGCCATTCTCCTGCGGTCGTTCAAAACGCGATTATTGATCAAGCCCATAAGGGGTGGAACTTCGGGCTAACCAGCGACAGCCAACTCAAGCTGGCCGATCTTATTCGTCAGGCTGGACCGGCGAACGAACGCATTCTCTTTTGCGCATCAGGCTCAGAAGCGACTGCCATCGCTATGCGAGCGGCGCGCGCCTACACGAACAAAGATGTCGTCGGCGTCTTTGGCGGCGCTTACCATGGCGTTCACGACGCCGCACTCATTACGGCGGACCCGGAACATCCATCCAAGAAAGCTCATGTCGGCCTCGGCATACCCGACGCCCTCGACAGCACGGTCGAACCTCTAAGTTACGGAAGCGCGGAAGCGTTGCAGCGCATTCGAGACCTCAAGGGTCAACTGGCTGCAGTCATCGTCGAACCCGTTCAAAGCTCCTTTCCCGTTGTGGAGAGTGAGATATGGCTCAAAGAACTGGAAACAACATGCCGTGAATGCGGCGTCGTTATCATGCTCGATGAAGTTATGACGGGCTTCAGGCTGGCGTTTGGCGGCGGACAAAGCAAATTTGGCCTTTCACCCGACATGGTCACCTACGGAAAAGCAATGGCTGGGGGTTTGCCAGCCGGAGCCGTTGCTGGCCGAGCCGAGATCATGAAAGTTTTTGAGCGCAGTAACCATGGGTCGTCGGTCTTTGCAGGCAGCGCCTTCGCCGGGAACCCCCTCAGCGTAGCGGCTAGCCTGGCAACCCTGTCCTACCTGCACGAAAATCGTGAAAGCTTTTACGGCTCACTTGAAGAATCATCCGCTGATTTAACGGATCCGCTGAACGCCTATTGGAGTTCGTCCAATACGCCGCTGCACATTATCCGCAACGGCTCGATGCTTCGAATGATGTTGCAACACCGAGCCACCTCAAACAGAAATGACGCAAGCTCCAATCTTGGCCCTATAGATGATGCATTCTTTGTTCACCTTCTCGGTCGAGGCGTGGCCCTTCACGCGAGCCGATCAATTTACCTTTCCGCAGCTCACACACGGGAAGACATAAACATCATTGTCGACGCAATGATCGGAGCCACCGAAGACTGCGCGTCCGATGGTTTATTTAGAAACCTATAGAGCTGGAATAAAGTAGCCGCGCCACAGAGGCCGCTAATTGCTCGATTGAAGAGCAGCCCTCATGTCAGTGCATCTTTGTCGAACCACATTAACTCGCTGAGTATTGTTTTCCGCTGCCTGCAGCATGGCTTGCTCTGATCGGCACGATAAATTGTAAAGGCTTTGAATGGCCTGAGTAATTTCAGGCGTGCAATTAATAGACCCAATTTCACGCTGGCTATCATGGGGTGGGAGCCCCTGAACAAAGACCGCTTTACCACCGATCTTTATTCCCGAAACCAATCCGTTTGGCTTGATAACCGAGCCAGCCACATCGAGAAGCGCAATTTTTACACAGGCTGCACTGGCGCTTTGAGCCGTTACGCACATCGCTGCGAGTAACAATAAGACACAGACATTCCGCATATTGAGGGACCAATCAGCTTACCGCATCTAAACAGATGGCGATTATAGAGGGCCGTGAACGAGGCCATCAGTGGTGCGGGTGGAGGGAATCGAACCCACACTCCCGTAAGGGAACTGGATTTTGAATCCAGCGCGTCTACCAGTTCCGCCACACCCGCACGTGACAGCGAGCCCCTTATAGCGGCGTGCCGTCAGACCCGCAAGCCGGCAAAATACATACAGGACATGGCGTTGCTGGCACCTGCCCGACCTGATAAACCCCTGTCATGGAGCGCATCCAGTGATTCGCGGATTATACGATTGGACCCTGTCCCTGGCAGGCCGAAAGAATGCTTTGGCATTTTTGGGCGTTGTCGCGTTTCTTGAAAGTTCCATATTCCCCATCCCGCCAGACGTTCTCATCTTGCCAATGGTCCTTGCCTCGCGAGAGAAAGCTTGGAAAATTGCAGCCGTCGCGACAGGAGCAAGTGTCCTTGGGGGTATCGCCGGGTACGCCATCGGAATGTTCCTATTTGAGGCGATGGGACAAACACTCCTGTCCTTTTATGGCTACTCAGAACAATTCACTGAGTTCCAATCCCTTTATTCAGAATGGGGCGCTTGGATCGTTTTTGGCGCTGGCCTGACGCCTTTCCCGTTTAAAGTGATTACCATCGCCAGCGGTGCCGCCGCCCTCGACCCTATCGTCTTTATTGTCGCAGCAAGCCTGGCACGCGGGCTAAGGTTCTTCTTAGTGGCCGCCCTACTTTGGAAATTTGGACCTCCGATCAAATCGTTCATTGAGAAGCGCCTTGGTCTGGTCACAATGATTACGTTCATTCTCCTGATCGGAGGCTTTGTTGCGCTCCGTTTTGTCGGCTAGGTTTTTGTGATGTTTGCAAGACTTCCTCCCAGTTTTACGGTCATGCTCTTGACCGGGGCCACCTCCGTAGCGGCACTGGCAACAGCGTGGACCTCGCAATACGGGTTTGACCTGCACCCCTGTGAACTGTGTCTCTATCAAAGATTGCCGTATATTGGCGCCGTGAGCCTATCAGCCCTTACGTTGATGCCGGTCGTTGATCCAAAATCGCGTCAGCTTGCATGCTTCATCTGCGCCCTCTTGTTTCTTGCGACAGCAAGCACTGCGTTTTTTCACATCGGCGTGGAGCAAGAATGGTGGCAATCCACATGTGCGCCGACCGGTGGACAATCGTTTTCCATAGATGACATTCGGTCTGCATTGCTTCAACCGGGACAGCCCGCCTGCAACGAGATTCAGTTCAAGCTGTTTGGACTGTCCATGGCTGGCTACAATATGCTTGCCGGTCTAGTATTTGCAGCAGGGAGCCTCTGGGCGGCACGCAACGAAACGTTCTGGCACGAGTAATGACAAACACAAAGCGACCCAAAATAACAGCCAGTGACCACCTTCCTGGCGACCCGGATGCCAGCGAACTTGTGGCACAAATAGTCCGTGTCGACCAAGCAGGCGAATATGGCGCTAAACGTATCTACGAAGGACAATTAGCCGTCCTGGCTGGTACCGACGCAGAACCGATTCTGAGGGAGATGCTCGACCAAGAACTTGGGCACCTGGAGCGGTTCAATCAAGAATTGACTAATCGGCACATTAGACCGACAGCGCTCCAGCCGCTTTGGCACATCGCCGGCTTTGCTCTGGGTGCAGGCACGGCCTTGCTTGGGCGAGACGCTGCGATGGCCTGCACAGTCGCCATCGAAGAAGTCATCGATGAACACTACGCCGCCCAGGCTGAGACCTTGGGAGATGATGAGGCTGAACTTCGCGATACCATTGAAGAGTTCAGGGCCGATGAGCAGCATCACCGGGAAATTGGGTTAGCCGAGGGAGCAGAAAACGCACCAGCTTACCCGCTCCTGACAGGTGCCATTAAAACTGGATCACGATTAGCTATTTGGCTCTCGGCGCGAGTTTAGTCACGCCGCCGAAACGAGGCGACCGACTACCAAGGATCGAGTTCAGAATCCCAGTACAGAAAATCCCGCCAACTTTCATGCAGGTAGTTTGGTGGGAAAGCACGCCCTGACTCTTGCAATTGATGTGAACGTGGCCTCATCGGCACTTGCTTTAAGGCCATCCCTGACTCACGTGGTGTTTTATTGGCTTTGCGCAAATTGCAAGATGAGCACGCTGTCGTCACATTTTTCCACGTGGTCCTGCCACCACGAGAGCGCGGCAAAACATGATCAAAGGTTAGGTCATTGGCCGACTGATTGATGCCGCAATACTGACATGTAAAGCGATCGCGCAGAAAAACATTGAACCGTGTAAAAGCTGGCGACCGGTCTGTCGGTGCGAATTGCTTTAACGAAATCACGCTTGGCAGATTAAATTCAAAACTGGGTGAGTGAACAACCGTATCGTATTCGGACACGACATTAACGCGGTCTAGAAACACCGCCTTGATGGCGTCTTGCCAGGACCACAGAGACAAAGGGAAGTAGCTGAGCGGCCGGAAATCGGCGTTCAGAACAAGAGCCGGACAATTATCAACGGCACCTGACATCGCTACGTTCACCCTTCTTTACGCGGCCCCAACATGGTGACAAAAGCCTAACCGCTTTCCGGCCCGATGGCAAAACCCTGCCGTTCGGTCCTGTGGATATAAATCGCGGTTCTGTACTCTAGTCAGAGAATTTCAAGCCAGCCAGGGGGTGGTTGGTTTCAACCAACCGGCGCAAACGTTCATCTAAAACGTGAGTGTAAATCTGTGTGGTCGAAATATCAGCATGCCCAAGCATCTGCTGCAAACTCCGAAGATCAGCGCCATGGGCGAGCAGATGAGAGGCAAACGAATGCCGCAGCACGTGAGGCGATACACGTGACGGCGCGATACCGGCTGCGATAGCGAGATCTTTAAGAGATTTAGCAACAGCGTCCCGGCTGACATGGCCAGTTGCCCCGCGCGATGGAAACAGCCAGCGAGAGTTTTTTGTATTGGCCGGAATAAAACTCTGCCGGACTTCTAAGTACGACGCGACTGCCGCCCTAGCAGTTGCGCCAACAGGAACCATGCGTTCTTTATTGCCCTTACCACGAACGATGATCACGGGTCGCTCCCGCGCGACTGCGGCTAACGGCAGAGACACAAGCTCGGAAATTCTAAGGCCACTGGCATAGAGCAGTTCAAGAACTGCCGTCAGGCGCAGAGCAGCAGGCGTACTTTCAGATCTAGCCGCCTCAAGCAGCAAATCAACTTCATCCTCGCCTAGGTACTTGGGAAGACGCGATCCCTGCCTCGGACTATCGAGGATTGACGTCGGGTCATCGTCACGGACCCCTTCCGCAAACAGAAACTGAAAAAATTGCCGCAAACACGATAGTCGGCGCGCAGCTGTTCGAGGTTTAAGGCCCTGCGCAAGAATATCGTCGAAGTATTCGCGCAATTGTTCCGACGTAGCCCTCGCAACGTCGCCATCTATACTCTCGGAGAATCCAACGATATCCCGTGAATACGCATCCAACGTATGAGGGGACGCACCGCGCTCTGCGGACATCATATCAAGGAAAGACTCAATGTAGCGGCTCACGGTCCACCTAAAGTCGGTCTAGCGGGATTTACAAACCTTGTATGAGCGCGGCCTCAACTGCGAATAGACGCGCATCATCTTCAAGTCCAACAGTCATGAGCGAAGAAACAACATGCGACAGAATCACAGGGGAGGAGCCAGAAGGACCGGCTTCATCGAGCATGATCAACGCCAACATGATAACCTCACCGACACGACCATCTTGCGCGGCAAGAGCCAAGCCATTCCAAATTTGGGGCGCTGGCATATCAATAGAACTTCGCACACGCCGGTCCATGAGCCCCATCCAGTCAGCTGCGACGACGGGTTCGCCCAATGCAGTTAACGTGCTGAGCACCAACGCTTTGTTATTCGCCAATAAGCCAGGCGGGCGAGACTCTTCCCACCGTTTAAAACGAAGGGGTGTGAACCGGTTCATCATGGAAGGCCGCAACTGGCGCTCTGTTGGCCACATCGCAGCAGCGACATCTGACGCTTCAATGCTGGTTCTCGCATACGCCTGAGACAACGCGAGCCACTCCTCGCCGGCACGCACCTCTCCGGCAGAGATCAGTGCCCGTGCTGCATTTCCGGCGAACCATACCAAATCCCCGGTCGGCTCTAATTCGAGAATGAGCGGTGCAAACACCTGTCCCATTGCGCCAACATCTGGCCCATTTCGTCCACGGTCATTGCGTGCGAAATCGATTGCACGTGAAACAACTTCGGCTTTAGCCGTCGGGATAGACTGTTCCTCGGCAAGTATAAAAAGGCGCGCGCGGTCAATGGCTGTCGCGACTGGAATCGAACTCAAATCCAAGATTGGTTCAAGTTCATCTTGATCTTGCGCCGCAGATACCGCGTTTGATGACGACATCTCATTGAGACCATCAATATCTTCGACTTCCACTTCTGCTCGATACAATGTTCGCAGCACATCAACATCAAGCGCCCCTAGTTGAACCGCCCGCTCCGCTGACTCTAGGCGTAGGTCAAGGGCCTGCCTCAAACGATCCGCGACGACGTCTTCTGCCTCGTCTGGCGTGACAACGTACAAAGGCTCTGACGTTGCCAAAACACGAAGTAATGTCGGGTCGCCATCGCGCACCAATTGGGGCGGGAACGGGCGTCCGGCGTGGCGCAACATGGCAAGCTGCAAAGGCGACAAACGCGTAAGCCCATTTGGCGTGATCGGTCGATTACCGGCCATCAATTCTGCAACCCAGAAGAAGGCCGCGTCATCGATGCCCGTTTCCCTAAGCAAATCTAACGTCAGAAAGGCGCTAGCCGCGTTGCCGTCACTCAACTGACAAAATGCAAAAGCCTTTTGCCAATACGGCTTTGTCGAAACTCTCAAGTTTTCCGTAACGTCTAGACAAACCTGATCTACGCGTCCCTCTACAAGGGCTAGGTCCGATGCCAGAATACGAATGCCATCTGTCAAAGATGCTTGCGGCACCTGAATAATGAGCGCACCTACGGAAGACCAGTCCCCCATCGCGGCCAATTGAGTTAAGCGGCGCTCTAATAAGGCCAGTTCCACGGACTCAGGCTGTTCTACATCCGCTTCCAAAAGTTCAGACTGCTTATACGCATCGGATGTGAAGCCAATCGCACTTGGTACGATCGCTGTCATATCAACGAAAACGTTTTCAACTGGCGCGACCTCTGGTGGACGTGCGACCGAGAGGAGCAACCTCTTGGTTAGGTCTCGCGCGGCTCCTGATTTTAGGCGCCTAGGCAGCTTGGGTAAAAGCAGGTCGACCAGTTCTTTCGAAGTTCCTGACCAAAGATCGACTGCCAGGCCACCCGTAAATTCGTCGAGCAGGCCTATTGAATCCGAACTTAACGCATCCAACTGCCTAATGGAGATTTCACCGTCGGCCACAATGCCCCCTGCGCCGGGCCTGCCGGTGTTCAGCGAGAAAGAATCAGGGACCAACGAAACTGGTGGCGGCAAGGCCTCGACCGCTCGGATAGAACTGTCCGGACTGATAAGCTGCGACGAGTCTTGCGCCTGAGCCACACTGCAGGCCAAAACCACGAAAATAGCCCCGTAAAAAGAGGCATCTCTACTTTTTCGAGCACTTGGACTCATCAGCTTAGCGGAATCGATCATTGGAGATTGTTTTCTCGCGTGGAGCAGTGGGGGCTGGCATGTCCCAGGTCGCAAGCGCGACGGCCCCCCCAATAATGAGGAAAAGAACCAGGACGACCAGAATTTTAGTAATAAGCTTCATGATTTAGGCTCTGAACCAAATTATAGTGTGAGCGGACCCGCCTAATCCGTGACAGTTGCAATGAACTGTGACCTTCCGAGGGCGACTCTGTGTCTTGGCTATGGCGACGCCTAAACACACCCTTTCCGATGGCCGGGACACTACGTGAGAGGTGTGATAATGTCTAGCGAAGGACAGGCTAAGCAAGCTGATTCGTGCAAATCTCACGCGACGGAGCCTAGGCTGTCTGCTGAAACTTTTTTTGATCTCTGACCCACGTCTATAGCAAAACTTACCATGACCAGCGCCGCCCATTCACCAAGTCGAAACCCAGGCCAAGACACGATCATCGTTTTGGTCGGCTTAATGGGGGCTGGCAAAAGCTGCGTCGGTCGGCGCATGGCGCAACGCCTGGACATCCCATTTATTGATGCTGACTTGGAAGTGGAGGCCGCCGCAGGATGCTCCATCGTCGACATTTTCGAGCAATACGGCGAAGAAGCCTTTCGGGATGGAGAGCGACGGGTCATTGCACGGTTATTAGATGGACCGCCATCAATCATCGCAACCGGAGGCGGGGCATTCATCGACGAGCAAACGAGAGCGCTCATCGGGGAGAAGGCACTATCAGTTTGGCTGCGCGCAGATCTCGATACATTGGTGTCGCGGACCTCAGGTCGTAGTCATCGCCCTTTACTCAACAGCAGTGACCCGCGGGAAATACTGTCAGCGCTTATCGACCAACGCTACCCAGTATATGCCGAGGCCGACGTCGTCGTGGACACCGGATCAGACAATGCTAACGTCACGTGCGGGCGCGTGATCGACGCGCTAGCCGACCACATACCTGCGGTGAAAACATCGCCCACCAGTGATGCGTCATGACTGAGCACACGACATTAACCGTCGCTCTCGATGATCGTAGCTACCCCATTCACATCGGGCCGGGCCTAGTAGAACGCGCTGGCGGCCTACTCGGTCCCGCGCTTCAGAAACCTAGAACGTTCATCGTGACGGACGAAAACGTCGCACCACATTATCTTAAGCCGCTGCAATCATCCCTGTCATCGGCCGGCATTCAAAGTGACGCTTTGATTCTGCCTCCCGGAGAAACAACAAAGAGCTTCACGCAGTTTCAGGCCGTCGTCGAAGCGATGCTATCCGCGAGAGTTGAGCGGTCGACAACTGCGATTGCCCTAGGTGGCGGTGTCATTGGCGATCTCACCGGATTTTCAGCTGCGGCCACACTGAGGGGCATCGACTTTGTCCAGATCCCAACAACGCTCCTCGCCCAGGTTGATAGTTCGGTTGGCGGTAAGACCGGCATCAATACGGCACAAGGCAAGAACCTAGCGGGAAGCTTTCACCAGCCAAAAGCCGTGCTGGCAGATATCAACACTTTAAACACTCTGCCAGAACGAGAACGCCTCGCCGGATACGCGGAAGTCTGCAAGTACGGGCTATTAGGCGACGAGGTATTTTGGGATTGGCTCGAACAGAACGGTAAAAAGGTTGTCGACGGTGACGCGGAAGCCGTGACCCAGGCCATCGAAGTGAGCTGCAGAGCAAAGGCCCGCGTTGTCGCCGACGACGAACGTGAAAACGGCGTGCGGGCGCTGCTCAATCTCGGCCATACATTCGGCCATGCCTTCGAAGCTGAACTCGGGTATTCAGGCGCCATATTGCATGGCGAAGCCGTCGCCATTGGCATGACCATGGCGTTCGACCTATCTGTTCGCCTAGGCCTTTGCCCTGCTGATGATGCCAATCGCGTTCGTCAGCATTTCAATACAATTGGATTGTCGACGACCCCGCCTGGCCAAGCTGGGCGCATCGCCACAGATGTCTTCCTCGACCACATGATGCAGGACAAAAAAGTTGCCGACGGCAACATCACATTCGTTCTCGCGCGCGGTATCGGAAAAGCATTTCTAACGCAGGACGTCCCACGGGACGACCTTACTGCTATCGTCGACGCCACTCTCTCTGTTTAAATCCCTGATCGCTTCGGAGTCATTCACCAATGGTGTTTACCGCAGGTTTCGTTTTTTTTCTTTTGCTGTTGTCAGCCTTTTTCTCCGGCTCCGAAACAGCGTTGACGGCCACATCACGCTCGTTCATGCACCAACGCGAGAATGATGGCGACGAGCGGGCAGCCACAGTCAACAAGCTCCTAAGCCATCGTGAGCGACTGATTGCAACGATCCTCCTGGGCAACAACCTCGTCAATATTCTGGCGTCCGCCATCACAACGAGCTTGATGATCCAAACCTTCGGTGAGAACGGCGTTGTTTACGCTACAATCGTCATGACTTTGCTGGTCTTGATCTTTGCTGAAATTCTACCCAAGACCTACGCTCTCATTCACACCCACAAAATGGCGCTCGCCGTAGCCCCAATCATGCAGGTACTGACCTGGGTTTTCAGGCCGGTCAACGTTGTGATTCAAGGCATTGTGCGAGTCGCCCTCGCGTTATTGGGCGCAAGCACAGAGCGCGTCCTGACTGCTCAACAAACTCTTTCAGAGTTACGTGGGGCCATCGACCTGCACACTGGCGAAGCCGTCATTAAAGATGAGATCAAGCATGAGCGGGCCATGCTTCGGAGTGTGCTGGATTTAACCGACGTCGAAGTCCGCGAAATCATGACCCATCGGAAGGGCCTTGTAACAATCGATGCGGATTTGGAGTTAGGTCAAATTCTCGCGCAAGTTTCCGAAAGCCCTTATACGCGCATACCGTTGTGGCGCGAACGCACAGAAAACATCGTTGGGGTTTTGCACACAAAGGCCGTTCTGCGAGCCCTTCAATCTGCTGGCAACGACTTAAGCTCGATCGATATTTTATCCGCCAGTGTGAAACCATGGTTCGTGCCGGAAACAACAAACCTTCTCGACCAACTTAACGCCTTCAGAGAACGCCGCGAACACTTCGCGATTGTCGTCGATGAGTACGGCGACTTACAGGGCGTCGTGACCCTTGAAGACATCCTTGAGGAAATCGTTGGGGACATCGTCGACGAAACCGACGTTTCAGTCTCGGGCGTTAAACCCCAAAGAGGCGGTAGCTACCTCGTTGACGGCTCCGTCACAATTCGCGACCTCAATCGTGAATTCGAGTGGGGTTTGCCGGACGAAGAGGCATCGACAATTGCTGGACTCGTCATGGCTGAATCCCGCACCATTCCTGCCCCCGGGCAGGTGTTC
This sequence comes from uncultured Rhodospirillaceae bacterium, assembly GCA_943787205.1. GTDB lineage: Bacteria > Pseudomonadota > Alphaproteobacteria > Rhodospirillales > Rhodospirillaceae > WLXB01. Next base: position 100,021 of record CALSLN010000004.1, on the reverse strand, counting down.
CGGTTCCATGGCTTCCGATTCGAAATCTTGCGCCGTCAGCGCAACCAAATCGTGCAGATGCGGGTCACGCCACCACGAACAGGTGACGAAGCACCCCCTGAATCCCGGATTTCTGACGAAAAATAGGCATTGTCTGGGCCATAGCTTGACCGGCTGGATGTGGAGCGCGACACTTTCTGCTCAGAGTCAGACATTGGCGTCTGGCACATCTCTACCGGTGGAGACTTAAAGCTATGATGCGCAAGATCGTCCCGGATGTAATCAGCGGCCAAACCTTAGTTACAGTGAACCTAAGCGATACGGCCCGCGCTATTGCTAAGCTCATGCATGAAAAACGGATCGCGGCCGTTATGGTAACCGAAGGAGACCGTCTCGTTGGGATTATCACTGAACGCGACATGACGGCGCGCGTGATTGCCGCTGGAAACGACCCAGACACGTCGACTGCCAAAGACATCATGACGGCGGACCCAGACACCCTTCACCCTGACGACACGTCGGCGCAAGCACTCAAGATGATGATCCAACGCAATTATCGCCACCTTCCCGTCACGGACGGGGAAGCGTTGGTAGGAATGGTTTCCGTTCGAGATCTCTATGCCATCTACAACCTAGAACTTGAAGAAGACTTGAAGGATCGTAATGCCTTCATTTATGGCGAAAACTACGGCACTGGCTGATCTGCTCAGCAGCCGCAACACAATAGCCCTGCCTTCACTGCATGGGCGCCATACACAGTTCGACCTTTGCCTGGGTATAGGGTTCGGGTAGGACTGCCTGAACATTCTCCAATACGTCCAGGATTGTCATGCCCCTTCCCAAGCCAACCGAAGACCGAGAGTTACTCCATACCCGCACCATAGAATGCCGTGGTTACCAGCGCGCAGACGGCATGTGGGACATTGATGGCTGGATGACCGACATCAAGACCTACAACTTCCCTAATCACGACCGAACAGAGATCAAAGCAGGGGAACCCCTTCACGGGATGGGGTTGCGACTGACAGTCGATGACACACTCACCATTCGAGATTGCGTCGCCGTCACTGATTTCAGCCCCTTCAATTTGTGCGGAGATATCACCCCTAATTTTAAAGCCCTGGTTGGACTTCGTATCTCTCAAGGCCTAACGAAAAAAGTTCAAGAACGACTGGGCGGCACTAAAGGGTGCACGCACCTTGTTGAACTTATCAAACCAATCGCAACAACCGCGTTTCAAACCCTCGTCGGCAAGCGTATGGGGAGACTAGGCGCAGCCTTGAAGTCCGGCGCCATAAAACGGCCGCCTATTCTCGACACGTGCCACGCCTGGGATGCCGACGGAGAAATCGTTAAACGCGAATTTCCAGACCACTATACGGGCGATTAGGCAGCAGGTTTTTTTGCTGCTTCCTCTTGTGTCAAAGTCGCGAGGGATAAGGCGTGCACGCGTTCATTCAATTCTTCCGCAAGCAGGGCGTAAACTTGCCGTTGGCGAGCAACACGGTTTTGACCAACAAACACGTCTGACACAATTTCAACGCTGAAATGCGTTTCACCACCGCCATCCGCATGGGCACCAGCATGACCCGCATGTTTATGAGACTCGTCTTCAATATTAAGGCGAACGGGCTTAAGAGCCTCGGTTAGTTTACGTTCGATGCGGTCACTATATTCGCCCAACGAGACTCTCCTTCTTTGTGCAACGTATAAAGCTAACGTCAGCAAGCATACTTCATGGGAAGAAGCAATATTGCGCCCCTCCGCTTAGGTCCCGATACTTTATAAAATGACTAAAACATCGACAACTGAAGACCGATTCCCAGGCGCGCAATCCGCAGGCAGTGGTGCCATCCGCCACTGCCAATGGCGAGGCTGCACTGAGGGAGGCGTCCATAAGGCACCCCAGGATTCTTCATTATCTGACTATTATTTTTTCTGCCTCGAGCATGTCCGTCTTTACAACGCACAATGGAACTACCACCAGGGCGTCGCACCCGAAGACATGGAAATCGAGTTTCGCAGCACCGCCACGTGGGACCGGCCAACCTGGAAGATGGGCGAGTGCCACGCGCCGGGTCGGCCATGGCACACGGTATACGACCCGTTTGATGTTTATCGCGAAGCCATGGAAGACCCGAGCACCCCAGGGCATAGTCAGCCAAAGGCATCTGCAGAAGAATTAAAGGCGCGCCGCAGCCTTGGCTTGGTGGGTGCCGTCACGATGGAAACCCTTAAGGCGCGATACAAAGAATTGGCGAAGCGGTATCATCCAGACACGAATGGCGGCTCAACCGCATCAGAAGACAGATTAAAAACAATCAACGCTGCCTATCACATACTCCGAACCGCCCTGACCCAACCGTCAGAGTAGACACCCATCTCTTCAAGGCATTGAATCCATGGACCTCCTCCTAAAAGACAAAGTCGCGTTGATCACAGGCGCCAGCAAAGGCCTTGGAGCGGCGACAGCCGCTGCTCTTGCGGCAGAAGGCGCACACCTAATCCTGACGGCAAGAGACGAAAGCGCGCTACAAGCCCAGGCCGATGGGTTATCGACAGAACACGGAATCAAAGCCATCCCTATCGCCGCCGACCTAACCGAAACTGGGATTGGCGATGCACTCGTCAAGCAAGGCATCGACGCCTTTGGCCGCATCGACATCCTGGTCAACTCGGCTGGCGCCTCGCAAGGCGGGGTTTTTTGGGAAATTCCAGAGGAAGTCTGGCAGGACAGCATGGAGCTCAAAGTCATGGGTACCATTCGCATGATGCGAGCCGTTATCCCGCACATGATCGAAAATAAGAGCGGCCGAATCGTTAATATTGTTGGCAACACGGGCCTGCAGCCCGCACCACGCTTACTGCCAGGATCCTCAGCAAACGCCGCCCTCTTGGCCGTCACAAAGGGCCTCGCTGAAGACATGGCCCCCCATAACGTGATCGTCAATGCCCTGAACCCAGGACCGACCCGGACAGAGCGCTGGACGACACTGATGGGCAAACTCTCTGAGGGCAGTGGTCGCTCAGTGGCCGATATCGAGCAGGACTACAAAGATCAAATTCCTATGGATCGGCTTGCAGAACCTGATGAGATCGGTCGCCTGGCTGCCTTCCTTGCCTCAGAGCGCGCTGCAAACATGACCGGCGCCTGCCTCACGGCCGACGGCGGCTGGACAAAAGGCATCGGTTAGCCCCGCAAAATTAAGGGCATTCCACGCTATACAAAACCAAGGCTGATCGGGGTATAAACTGGTCTGCAATAAAGGATCGTTTAATGGCGCCCGATAGTGAACAAATCCATGGCCTCCCCGACACAGAGGTCAATGTAAAAGAGACTTTTGGTATCGACAGTAAAATGGTCGTACCAGCCTTCAGCACACGCGAAGAGCATGTGCCCGACCTCGACCCGGCCTATCAGTTTGACCCGGATACCACGCGTGCCATTTTGGCAGGTTTTAGCCACAACAGGCGTGTGATGATTCAGGGTTACCACGGCACCGGGAAATCGACGCACATTGAGCAAGTGGCAGCGCGGCTCAATTGGCCATGCCTGCGCGTCAACTTGGATAGCCACATCAGCCGGATAGACTTAGTTGGTAAGGACGCGATCGTCTTGCGTGACGGAGTGCAGGTCACTGAATTCCGTGAAGGGATATTGCCGTGGGCGCTTCAGAATCCCATCGCCCTGTGTTTTGACGAGTACGACGCGGGTCGCCCGGATGTCATGTTCGTGATTCAGCGTGTTTTGGAAGTAGAAGGTCGCCTTACGCTCCTTGACCAAAACAAGGTCATTAACCCACATAAATCGTTCCGGCTGTTTTCGACCGCGAACACGGTTGGCCTAGGCGATACAACTGGGCTCTATCACGGCACTCAGCAGATCAACCAAGGCCAGATGGACCGCTGGAACATTGTCGCAACACTGAACTACCTAGATCACGATGCTGAAGCGGATATCGTCCTCGCGAAAGTCCCTGCTTACGATTCGAAAGAAGGCCAAGAAACGATATCAGCGATGGTCCGGGTGGCGGATCTGTCACGCGCCGGCTTCATGGCTGGCGATATCTCGACAGTGATGTCTCCACGCACCGTTATCACATGGGCTGAGAACGCGAAAATCTTTGAAGATATTCCGTACTCGTTCCGCGTCACATTTCTAAACAAGTGCGACGAAACTGAGCGGCCAATCGTGGCTGAGTACTTCCAGCGCTGCTTCGGTGAAGAATTGCCGGACTCGGTCGCGGCTCAGTAACCGGAAGCCTGGCTATGCCGCCACGCGACGAACCAGCTACAAAGCCGCAACCTAAGAAATCGGCAACGTCTATGGAACGAGACGCCGGCCGTAACTCAGGCCGTGTTGAAACGTTTAAAACGGCAACTACAGCCGCCGTACGCGCCCTATCGGGGCGGTCAGACACAAATGTGTCGTATACGCCGATCGCAACAAATCAGAAAAGCAACGCTCAAGGCTCCTCTGTTCGACTCCCCTTGCCCTCTGCGAAACTGAACAAAGAAAACATTGTTCGACTACGTGGCTCTGCGGACGCTAGCGCAATGAGACTGCGGCATCACAACGATCGCGTACACGAGCGGCGCATGCCCCATGGCAAAGACGCCATCGACGCCTATAACGCCATGGAACAGGCGCGCGTAGAAGTGCGTGGCGCACAAGATTACATGGGTGTGGCGACGAACCTCGGCCAAGCCCTAGAGCAGCGCCTACACCTCGAAGGCTACCAGATGGCACGCGCCTCAGTGCAAATCCAAATGCAAGATGCGCTGAAGGTGATGATCCACTCCAAGTGCGGAGTCCTCGACCTTGGGGATGCCGGAGCGCACGTCCTTGAGGTGGCAGAACGTGAATACGGAGAACCATTAGCGCCGTATTTGGATCGCTTGGTCGATTCCGTCGACGATCAAAAATCTTTTTCAAACATCCTACGAGAAATGATCGAGGTTCTTGACCTTGAAAAAGACGACGGCGGACGCGACCTGAACGAAGACGAAAGCCCTGACCTGAACGAAGAGTCTGAGTCGACATCTGAAAGCGATGAGGGCGAAAGCGAGGGTCAAGACCAATCCGAACCGGAATCAGGTGATGCCGAGCCTGAGACAGGCAACACAGACGAAGATGTTCAGATTGGAGACAGCGAAGAATCGTCCATTCCCTTCGCCATGGAATCTGCCGAAGACCCAGGCAACGACGGCGAACAGCCGAAACCTCAGGCAGGTCACAACCGCCAATTCAAAGAAGAGCGGTATCGTGTTTACACAACTGAGTTCGATCAAATCGAAGATGCCAACAGCTTATGTGATCCCGAAGAACTCTCACGTCTGCGGCAACAATTAGACCGGCAACTGGCACATATGCAGGGCGTCGTGTCTCGTTTGGCAAATCGTCTCCAGCGAAAGCTCATGGCCCAACAAGTACGCAGTTGGGAGTTTGACCTTGAGGAAGGCCTCCTCGACACAAGCCGGTTGGCCCGCATTGTCGCCAACCCAACCCACTCCTTGTCGTTCAAGCGCGAAAAGGAAATGGAATTCAGAGACACTGTCGTCACGCTGCTCATCGATAACTCTGGGTCAATGCGCGGACGCCCCATCACCATTGCAGCGATGAGCGCAGACATTTTGGCGCGAACCTTGGAACGCTGTGGCGTTAAAGTCGAAATTCTTGGCTTCACAACAAGCCAGTGGAAAGGTGGCCAAGCACGCAAGCAATGGGTGGACTCTGGCAAGCCAGCTCACCCAGGACGACTGAATGACCTTCGGCATATCGTTTACAAATCTGCAGACACACCTTGGCGGCGCGCGCGCAAAAATCTGGGCCTGATGCTGCGCGAAGGGATCTTGAAAGAAAATATCGACGGCGAGGCTTTAGCTTGGGCACACAGCCGCCTTCTCGGCCGCTCTGAGGCCCGCAAGATTATGATGGTCGTCTCTGATGGCGCGCCGGTGGATGATTCGACTCTGTCCGTCAACCCGGGCAACTACTTGGAAAAACACCTACGAGACGTGATTACGTTTATTGAAACTCGGTCGCCGGTTCAATTATTGGCCATCGGCATCGGGCACGACGTGACCCGGTATTATCGACGCGCGGTCACCCTGATGGATGTTGATGAGTTGGGCGGTGCGGTCATGGCCCAGTTAACCGATTTGTTCGACGAAGACGATCGCAGTCGACCTTCTGCGCAAGCCCCATTGGTGTTTTGACGACCGCCTAAGCCACAGCTGCATCCGGCGGTGTCCCTTCGATCGATGCACGATCCGACTGAAACGCCTCCGCAAGATGATCGAACAAAACACGTATGCGCGCGGACCGGCTGACCTCTGAGTGCGTCACCAACCATACCTCCATCGTGTGATACAGTTTGGTCGGTAGTATCCTCACAAGATCAGGGTCTGCATCTCCTAAAAAGCAGTCGACCATCGCAAGGCCAATGCCGGCTCGCGCAGCTTCAAATTGTCCGACAAAGCTTGTTGAGCGATGCACAATCGCATCAGGATTAAACATACTCTCGAGATACTGAATATCTGAGCGCCGCGTCAGGCTCTCATCAAAACCAACGTGCAAGTGGGATTTAAGATCACTGACCTTAGCCGGGACGCCGCGCTCTTTCAGATAACTCTTAGAGCCGTACAACCCCATGTCTAAGCCACCCAATTTGCGGGCAACGAGATCAGGTTGTTCTGGCCTAAACAAACGCAAAGCAATATCAGCCTCACGTCTCACCAAGTTGACCGCACGGTTATCGACCAGAACTTCGACCTGTAGGCGCGGATAGCTGTCATGGAAGGTTTTAAGATGCCGGGGCAGCCACTTTGTCCCCAGCCCTTCCGTGCAAGAGATTCTCACGGTCCCTTCTAAAGCGTCTCGCCCAGCGTCGGCGCGTCGTTCTATGGCCAGCGCTCGGGTCTCCATTTCAAGCGCATCGGCCAGGATGCCCTCTCCGGTCTCAGTCATCAGCAAACCTTTGGGGGTCCTGAGAAACAGAGTTGCCCCTAATTTCTCTTCCAGATCTGAGATTCGGCGGCTGAGTGTTGGCTGACTCACACGTAGTTTTCGAGCCGCCGCGGATAGGCTTCCGGTCTCAACAACGGCAAGAAAGTCCCGAACCACAGACCAATCCATGTCGCTCTCCTTAGTCTCTAATGGGGCCGATAACGCTATTCAGATTTTTTATATCAAATATCTATTATTAGTCAATTCCATTCACTTTCTTTGCATCCTAGAACATGGGTCATCGACACACCTTCGTGTCCCAGCTACAGGAGAAACAAATGTTGACCGAAGATCGCCTTAGAACCGTTTTCGCCGCCATCATCATCGCTTTTTCATGGTCTTTAGCTTTTTCAGCGCTGGCCGAAGAAAGCGCGTCAGCCACACCCGTTTGGCTGTGGTCAGACACAACACTGCCGCACTCAGATTCCGCGGCGACGGCTTTTAGTCAGGGGGATTACACCGCAGGACTCAGGCTCTCTCACCGCGCCCTAGCCAAGGCGGACAGTAAGCGCGGCAGACTGATAGCCCACCACAACCTGTGCATCGCGCAAGCCCAGAAGTCACGAATGAAAACGGCTTTACGTCACTGCCAAGAAACAAGACGCCTTGCAGATTCGGGTTTCATAATCGCCAGTGGCAAAACCTCAGAAACCGCATCCGATATATTGGACTCCAACTTAGCTAACATTGGCATGACAGGACTGGGCACCCTCCCCTAGGCAAACTGCATAGATAACTATGGCAGTAAAGTTCCCTCATTCGCATTCTTTGCATGCCCTATTCAGATTTGATCAATTCACCCAAGTCCCAGACCAGCTTAGAACTTGAGCAACCCCCGCGCCTTGCCCCCTAGGAACTTTAGATATGCCAGTCGCCGCGGTAACCCGCCTTCGCCTCAGACCTGACGCACAGCGCATATCCTTCCTCTGTTTGAGTTTTTTATCTTTGTGGCAAGCGAAATGGGCAAATGGAAACATCGGCGCCCGCATCCGCCGTGTTTCAGATACTGAATATTGGACGCTTACGGTCTGACAAAGACCAGATCACCTCCAAGCGTTTGTAACGAATGGCAGCCATCGAACAGCGATGCCTAAACTTAGCAAATGGTGCGATGAATCATCTTCGGCACGATGGGACCTCGAAGAGGATGCCTGTCCCAACTGGGACACGGCCGCTTTTAATCTGGGTAGCCACGGCCGCATACACCGGGTTCTTAAGCCATCAGCGGCCCAAGCTGCCGGACTCCCGCTCGGTAGCCGTAGCAAGAATGAACCGGTGCACTAGACCGACATAAATCCAAACGAGAATAGAAAGAGAGCACAACAATGACTGCAATCAACTTTGACCTTCAAATGTTGTGGCCAATTATTGCCGTCGTCGTACTCACGGTATTATCCGGGATACGGCTGATCACGCTTCGCATACGCGCAATGAAAAGTGGAACCATGCGTATGTCGTTTTACCGCAGCTACCGCGGCAGCGAAGAACCAGAATTGATTGCGGTAGCAACCCGTCACTACACCAACCTCTTCGAGACACCCATCTTATTTTATTTCGGCTGTATTGTTGCAGGGATACTGGATCAACCAAGCGCGGTGACGTTGATCGCTGCTTGGGGCTTTGCAGGTCTGAGAATAACGCAAAGCTTGGTTCACTTAACTAGCAACAATGTCAAAGCGCGGGCTTACGCATTCTTTGCAAGCTGTCTGATGCTCTTCACTCTATGGGGTGCCAACATTGCTGCTCTGATAAGCAAGACAACCTAGAAGCCCCATCCCGAATTTCAGACAAGAAAAAGGCCCGCTCAGCGGGCCTTCCTCATCATATCTAAGAAACGCGACTAAGCGGCGGCTGCAGCTTTAGCCTGAGCCTTCTTGATACGACGTTTAATTTTTACAGCTTCGTCTGTCAGCGCAGTATCCTTGGCTGAGAGTAAATAGGCATCCAGGCCACCGCGCTTTTCAATCGAGCGTACCGTGCTTGTAGCCAAACGAAGTTTAATCGGCGCATCCAAGGCCTCACTCAACAGCGAAAAGTCCTGCAAGTTAGGCAGAAAACGCCGGCGGGTCTTGTTATGGGCGTGGCTGACGTTGTTGCCAGTCATGACCCCTTTGCCGCTGATGGAACAGCGTCGCGACATGATAAACTCCTGTTGATAGAGCCTCGCAAAATACACGCAGGCCTTACGGAAGGCCGGTTTTTAGACGCGCCCCCTCATTCCGTCAAGTGCTAGAATACCGTTTTTCTACGGACTACCGGGCTTTCTTTGGGTTTTGCGACGCTTCTGGGGCGCCAAACCCGCCGAGACGCCCTGTTCCTGCCCCTCTTCAAGGAGCCCTCGAACCACTGCGAGCGCGAGGTACTGCCGCAATGGGTGGCTTAAGGTCTCGCCAATGACCCGTTCAGACCCCTTCAGCACAAGAGCCCGGTCAACCTCAGACCGACATGCCGTCAGAGTCGCACCCTGGATAGCGTTCTTTGCGGCATCGACCGCTCCAGCAATATCTGGTTGGGCTCCACGCCCTGCAGCTGAAAAAGCGGCTTTAGCCTCTGCAATGCAAAGAGACCGCGCCCGCCGGGCCTTGATTCGCTCTTCTAAGGGATCAGTAACCGTTTGCGTCCTCTTTGGGCGCCCACGGACCTCGTTGACCGACTTGCCGACCTTCTTTTTACCACCAAAGAGGGACTTAAACACGGTTTCGACCTTTCCCGGAGCCTGCTATGCGGACTTTGATTCAGGCTGAAAAAGCGTCGGCTGTGGCCCCAACCTATCGTCAATCGTGCCGTTCTCGTGGTCCGACGGGTCCGCCTCTTCAACACTGACCGTACTGCCCATATCGCCAGCGAACAGATGCGCAACCAATGCCACTGGTCCGTCCCCTAGGATTTCTTGAATAAGTTTCTGTTCTGCAGGAATTCCGTCACGTGCGCGCATCAGACCGAGACGCCGCACAAAAGCCGCCGCAGCGAGTTTGGCCTGTGCGTCCTCACTCAGCGCACTGGTAAGTCTGTCGCCAAAATCAACTTCTAGAGCCGCACGGTCCAAAAATGGCCGCAACAGAGCCCACCTATCTCCAGACCCATAACGTGCCCACGCCGAAGCCAAGTCGTCAGGGTCCAAAACACCGAGCCGCTCAGCCACAACAGATGCATGCGAGGCCAAATCATCGAGGGCGACATTCAAACCGTCTTGGGCTGCCTGACGCCTTGTCGCGGCAGTGACTTCAAGCAAGGCCCGACCATTAGTTTCCGCATGGTCTTGCCCGCGGCGAATAGCGACCCCGAAATCAAGCACAGCTCTGCGAAGACCAACAAGTTCTTGGCGCTGTGCCGTAACCACGAGAATGAGCCATAAAGCGACCGGAGGTCCGGCAGCGGCGGCTAGCGTCGCCGCGAGGGCACCAGGCTCAAGAGACAGCAACCCGTCCCAACCCAAGCGCGTCAAATAGGTGAGACACAGAACTAGCCAGCCGGTGGTCACTGCAACAGCGAGAACAAAAACACCCCAATGCAGAATCGACTTAATCTTGTTTTCCATGACGGGCCTTAACCAAACGGTGCGGTAAGAATTGCGTGTCTCTGTGACAAGACTATAAGGATCATAGCCGGTTACCGCCATAAACCCACCCTGAACGATTGTTGAACAAAGCCGTTATGAGTTTTCTTGAGCGAATTCGGGTCTGTAATGACTACGACCTGTCCGGTTTCATCCCTTTTCAGATCAACTCACAAACGGTGGGCTGGATTAAGGCACACTTCGTTGAGCATCTCATCGCAGAACCAGGCGTGTTTTTAATCACGGACACCACGGCTTCCTTCGTTGAACGCCTCACAACACCTGAAATGCGATCAGCGGCGCTAAAGGAGGTAGCAACGAATTGGGTCAACGCCGGAATCATCAGGAAGCTACGCGACGAAATATATCCTGTACGCGACACTTGGTCCGGGCCGACCCACTTCCACTTAGATCGCGGCCTTGCCCCAATTTTTGGCGTTCGCGCCTATGGTGTGCATCTGAATGGTTATGTCGAAAAGCCAACCGGTATCCATATGTGGATTGGCAAGCGGAGCTCTGACCGCCGGATTGAACCCAATAAACTGGACAATATGGTGGCGGGTGGCCAACCCGCAGCACTGTCGCTGATGGAAAATTTAATCAAGGAATGTGCAGAGGAAGCAAACTTGCCTCGCGCGCTAGCCGAACGGTCATTGCCAGTGGGCACGGTTACCTATTGCTTCGAGAACGAGAGTGGGCTGAAGCCAGACACGCTGTTCTGTTACGACCTGTGCGTACCTGACACCTTCACCCCGACCAATCAGGACGGTGAAATTGCAGACTTTAGGCTGATGGCGATTGAAGAGACGCTCGATCTGATTCGCAACGGGAGCACCTTCAAATTTAATGTCTCGCTGGTCATATTGGATTTTGCCATACGCCATGGCGTCCTTTCGCCGGATTTAGAGCCTGACTACGAAGGAATTTTGGCCGGTTTGCGCCGAAACTCTGGCACCATACAGCCCGCCCAACATAGAGAACCAAAAGCCCATTTCTTAACCAATAGCCGCCAGGCTAAAGTTGACATATAAGGCCCCGTTAACAAGGATGCGCGCCGCCCACTAACTGTTCGGGCGAAGCTGGAGTACATATGCACTTTCTCGAGTTCGAAAAGCCCATCGCTGAGCTAGAAGGCAAGATTGCTGAACTGCGTCACATGAGCGACGCTGATGGCGTCAACATTGCGGAAGAAGTCAGCCGACTTGAGGGCAAGGTCGACAAGGACCTCAAGGCGACATACGCCAAACTTACGCCCTGGCAGAAGACCCAAGTGGCACGCCATCCGGATAGGCCGCACTGCCTCGATTACGTTGGCGCATTGATTTCAGACTTCATGCCGTTGGCAGGAGACCGCAACTATTCAGAAGATGCGGCGATCATCGGTGGGCTCGGCCGCTTTCGCGGACGATCGGTGATGATATTGGGCCAAGAGAAGGGTCGTGACACAGAAACCCGCCTTACTCATAACTTTGGCATGGCACGGCCGGAAGGCTACAGAAAAGCCAAGCGCCTCATGGAACTGGCAGACCGCTTCGGCGTTCCCGTTATAACATTTGTAGACACAGCCGGCGCATACCCCGGCGTCGGCGCAGAAGAGCGTGGCCAAGCCGAGGCCATCGCAAGATCAATTGAAACTAGCCTCGATCTCCGCGTTCCCGTCATCTGTGTCATTATTGGCGAAGGTGGATCGGGCGGCGCTATTGCGTTAGCCACCGGCAACAAAGTGCTGATGCTCGAACATTCAATTTACTCGGTTATTTCACCGGAAGGCTGCGCCTCGATTCTGTGGCGCGACGGCGATCAAGCCAAGTCCGCTGCCGAAGCTCTCAAACTCACGGCCCAAGATCTGGATCGACTTGATGTCATTGACGGCATTATCTCTGAACCAGTTGGGGGCGCACATCGCAACACACAGGCTGTTTATCAATTAGTTGGCGACACGCTTGAACGCCATTTGGACGAGTTGCTCAAGCTTGAGGGTGGTCAGCTTAGGGCGCGGAGGCGGGACAAATTTATCGCCATGGGTCGTGTGCCTGACCGCAAGTAAACTGCGACACATCGTTTAACTTGAAGCGCTTACCTGCTTCTCACACCAACCGCGCCAAAGCGATCGGTAAGCATCTTCGACAGACCGCGCAAACACCTTGGCATCCCCGAGCGAAGACTGCAGCACGTCATCCCGGAGGGTGTTCCGAATTCGCGCCAAACGGCTTTGGTCTTCGACAAGCTCCCTAGCAATTCGGACATACTCTTCATCGTCTTCTGCAATCCACTCTGAATGCTTAATCTGGGTGAGAAGACTGGCGCTAACCCGGCTGGCCGGCCTGTCGCCGAGCAACGTGACAACCGGCACACCCATCCAAAGCGCCTCACATGTCGTCGTGGTTCCATTGTATGGCGTCGCATCAAGAGCAATGTCTATGTCAGCAAAATCAGAGAGATGATCTTCCGAATTTAGCCGCCATGGGCGTGTCTCTATCCGTTCTGGGTCTAACCCAAACTTTGTGCACTTACTTTCAAACAATATCCTTACGTCTGAGTCAGAAAAGGATTTCGACTTCACAAGCAATCGCGCATTGGGGACGACGCGCAACACCTCAGCGAATAAAGCAAGAGTTCGATCTGACATTTTCGCCAGATTATGAAATGCGCCAAAGGTCGGGTATCCGTTTTTCACCATAGGTAAGGGCGCAGTCGCGGGCGCGCCTTTGACGGGACGGTAGCTATGAAACCCATCAGGCAGGGGAATTAGATTCTCGGAAAATAGATGCGCCATATCTGCCGGCGTTGCGACAGCATCTGTCAGCTTCGCATCCATAGCCGACAGACCTGTCGTATTGGGGTACCCAAGCCACGAGATTTGCACCGGCGCTGGCTTCAAGAGGAATGACGCCAATCTTGTTTGGCTTGTGTGGCCACTGCAGTCGATCAGCAAATCGATCGATCGACTCTGCACTTCGCTGTAAAACTCTTGATCGGACAGCGCCGATACGTTGACCCAAACATCAACCGATGATGCCATTCGTTTAGCAACACCGTCGGGACTTTCAACGCCGCTAAACGCAGTCACATGGAAACCTAACCGGTCATGCTGCTCAAGCAATGGCAGAATAAAATTGGCACAGGAATGCAATCTGAAATCTGACGAAACATAGCCGATCCGCAGCACTCTCGCAGGATCCGGATCATTCGAGAAAGAACCAGCGACTTCAGTCCGCGCGCCCGGCCAACACCTATGGGCGTAGGCAACATCTTCGTTAGATAACTGCGTTAGAAAATTAAGTGTATATAGGCGCGCACTTGCGATAACTCTTGAATTCGGCGCCATCGCAACGGCTGCATCCAAATTCATCAATGCATCTTCTATACGACCCATCGCCCTGTATGCATTTCCAAGATTCGAAAGCGAGTCTGGAACGGTGGCGTCAATCGCTAACGCCTTCTTGTGAGCCTGTACTGCTTCCGTGAAGCGCCCCAAGTCGGCTAATGCGCCACCCCAATTGTCATACAGGTGTGCAGACGCTCCTTTCAGCTTGCTTCCTTTCTCGAAGCATTGACAAGCTGACTCAGACTCCCCAGAGAAATGGAGCGCATTTCCTAGATTTGACCAAAACTCAGGCACCATGGAGTCAATGCTCACGGCACTCGTAAAATTCAATACCGCTTCGTCAAGCAAACCCTTCTGCGCCAATCTCGCACCGACGTCGTTCACCTGAATAGCGATATTTTTTTGGGTCTGTGAAGGACCCAAGAACCGGTCGAGTAAGTTACGAAAAGACATGGCGTTCTGGTTGGTCAAAAATGGGGCGTTGCATACGATCCATCCACCCCACGCTAGCTCAGCACCTTGACGCCGGGCAGGGTCTTGCCCTCAAGCCACTCCAGGAACGCACCGCCAGCCGTTGAAACATAAGTAAAGCGGTCTGTTACGCCAGCGCCATTCAACGCCGCGACGGTATCCCCGCCTCCCGCGACCGAAACCAATTTGCCCGACGTTGTGAGATCCGCAGCCGCAACAGCAACGCGATTAGTCCCAACATCAAACGGCTTGAATTCAAAAGCGCCGAGCGGTCCATTCCAAACCACTGTTTTGCATGTTTTAAGACGCGCCTCGAGATCAGCGATGCTGTCAGGACCAATATCGAGAATCATTTTCGTGTGCGGAACCGCGGTGACGGCACACACGGTCGTTTCAACATCTTTCCCTAAACCTGATGCAACAACCGCATCAACAGGCAATACAATTTCACATCCAGCGCGCTTGGCTTTTTCCATGATCGCAGATGCTGTATCGGCAAGGTCAGGTTCGCAAAGCGAAGCACCGACCTCAATCCCTTGGGCATGGAGAAACGTGTTGGCCATGCCACCGCCAATAATCAGCACATCGACTTTATCAAGAAGATGACCAAGGACAGTCAGCTTCGACGAAACCTTAGCCCCACCGACGACAGCCGCGACGGGTCGATCTGGTTTATCAAGCGCAGCACTGAGAGCATCCAATTCAGCCTGCATTTGTCGGCCAGCCGCATTTGGAAGGAGGTGCGCCAATTGTTCAGTCGAGGCATGCGCGCGATGAGCCGCGGAAAATGCGTCGTTAACATACACATCGCCCAAGTCAGCCAGTGCTCGCGCAAAGTCAGGCGCATTGGATTCTTCGCCAGCGTGGAACCTGAGGTTCTCAAGCACAGCGATATCCCGAGACGCCATACTGTTGACCACACTTTCAGCCGCTTGACCGATACAATCGTTTGCGAACGCAATGTCGCGTTCTAAAATTTGACCGAGGACATCGGCAACTGGCTTGAGCGACATGCCTGCCTGGACTTCACCTTTAGGGCGACCAAAGTGCGACAAGACAACGACCCGCGCCCCCTTATCGGACAGCTCTATGAGTGTGGGGGCAAGCCGGTCCAGACGCGTTGAATCTGTGACGCGTCCGTCAGCCATAGGTACATTCAAGTCTCCGCGCACAAGAACGCGAAGTCCATCCACCTTTAGATCATCGAGTGTGCGAAACGCAGGACACCGCAAGTCCTTAGATAAGTTTACCCATAGCCGCGAGTGTATCGAGCATGCGGTTCGAGAATCCCCACTCGTTGTCGTACCACGATAGAACCCGCACGAAGTTCCCTTCGAGAACTTTCGTTTGCGTAGCATCAAAGGTTGAGCTGGCTGGGTTGTGATTGAAATCGATCGAGACAAGCGGCAACTCATTAACGGCGAGAACACCTTTGAGCGGTCCATCTGCAGCTGCCTGCATCGCTCCATTAACATCAGCCTCGGTCACAGTCTTACCCAAGACGCACTTGAGGTCGATCATGGAGACATTCGGCGTGGGCACACGAATGGCAGAGCCATCGAGCTTGCCTTTCAATTCTGGAAGCACTTCACCGACCGCTCTCGCTGCGCCGGTTGACGTTGGAATCATGCTGACAGATGCAGCCCGAGCCCGCCGCAAATCTGAATGCAACGTATCAACTGTTCTCTGGTCACCCGTAAAGGCGTGGATCGTCGTCATGTAGCCATGGTTCAGGCCGAATTCCTGGTTCAGAACATGAGCGACCGGCGCCAGGCAGTTTGTCGTGCACGAGGCATTGGAGACGACCAAGTGGTCAGCTGTCAGTTTCTGATGGTTCACGCCATAGACAACGGTGAGATCAGCGCCTTTCGAAGGTGCCGACACAAGCACCCGCTTAGCACCCGCATCAAGGTGGACAGCAGCTTTGTCTTTGTCGGAGAAGATCCCAGTGCACTCAGCCACGATATCGACGCCAAGATCCCCCCAAGGCAACCCAGATGGATCACGTTCGGCCAGCACCTTAACGCTACGGTCGCCGACCGTCATCGTATCGCCGGACACGTCGACGTCGACTGGGAGCCGCCCATGAACCGAATCGAATCGGAGCATGTGAGCGTTGTCTTCAGCCGACCCAAGGTCGTTGATTGCGACAACCTCGATATCATCCCGTCCAGATTCGGCCAATGCGCGAAAAACCATACGCCCGATGCGGCCAAACCCATTCATTGCTATACGAACAGCCATTTTTTCGTCCTCTACACCTTATAAAACCGATTCGGCCCATCTTCACCAATCGGCACTCTGATATGCTTCGGGGATACACCACCGGCCTTAGAATTCCAAGGGATCACAAAGCAAAGACCTGACGTCGCTTTCGCTTGCGTTCCCCGACACGCGAATTATGGTCAGGCATCGATCACCTAGCCGGTTTTCGATAAGCGGGGATGAAGGTGTCGTATAGAAGGCATCTTCGAGGAAAACATAAAAACAACAATAACAATAATAATAGTCAAGAACGCAGGAGAGGCATGAGCTCAACGGCAGAAACCGTTCCACCGGACGTCCAATCCGGAGGAGCACTGGAGTCCTTAATGGGCCCCTTAGTTCCGGTTCTCCATCAGCTGATTAGGCTGGCGGTCCTTCTTTTCACTGTGACGACTCTGCTGTTCTTTATGCTCAGGCTGGCCGGCGATCCCGCCCTGGTCCTCGCAGGTAACGATGCGACACCTGAGCAACTTGAAGCGATTCGCGCACAATACGGCCTCGATAAGCCGCTGGTCGTTCAGTACCTCAACTACATGGGGAACCTGGTGCAGGGCGACTTTGGCAAGTCGTTAGCAAGTGGCGAACCCGCCATGGAAAAGGTTCTGACTATGCTGCCCGCGACCTTGCTCATTGCCGGGTTAGCTATGGCCTTCTCTATCATTGTGGCGATTCCCTTAGGCGCTTGGCTCGGCTTCAAGCCTGAGCGCGCCGACAGAAGGAGTGTTTCCGGAATCATATTCGTCTTCCAGGGTGTCCCTGGCTTTGTAACCGCCCTCATTTTTATACAAGTTTTTGCCGTCAATTTACGATGGCTCCCATCCCTCGGCATGGAGTGGGGCACTGTTATTGAGTGGGCTATTACTGAGACTCTATCGATCCCAATACCCATACCCTCAAAAACCTGGGTCTTACCTGCCGCGAGTTTGGCTTGGTTTCTCATGCCCAGTTTGACCCGTGTTGTGGCCGCCAACACCGCTGAGGCGATGCGTGAAGACTATATTCGGACTGCGCGCGCCGGAGGCGCCTCAGCCAGAACTTTGTTATGGCGCCATGCACTCCCGAACGCGCTCCTAGGTGCGGCCGCTTTAATCGGGACACAGTTTGCCTTTCTGATGGGCGGCGCCGTCATCACAGAAACTATCTTTGCCTGGCCGGGAATTGGCTGGTTGCTCATTGAAGCGACGCAAACGCTCGACTTTCCAGTCGTGCAATCGCTGGCGCTTTGTATTGCGACACTCGTTTTCGCGGTAAATGCTTTGACGGATCTGAGCTTCCAGTTCCTTGACCCACGCCTACGCACGAAGGGGAACTAAGTCATGTCAGAGGTTAAAGTAAGCCGGACAGGCGGACTGCTCGGGACTGAAGAGGGTAAAAGCTTCAGCTGGGAAAAAGTACGCCAGGTCGCCAATCCAGAAATCGTCATCGCTTTCACGTTATTTACGGTCTTGGCAATCTTGGCGATCTTCGGTCAATTCCTTCAGACTCATGACCCCATGCAAGGCGACTTGCTAAAACGCTTCACGCCGCCAGGACAGGAAGGCTACTTCTTTGGCAGTGACCACCTCGGTCGCGATTTATGGTCCCGCATGGTCGATGGGTTGCAATGGTCTATGGCATGCGCCCTCACCGCCAATGTCATCAACCTGTTTCTTGGGTCGACCCTGGGTCTTTTAGCAGCCGAAAAGCCGGGGGCCCTAAGAATTATAGTAAACCAATTCGTCTATACCCTGCAGTCGCTTCCCGGACTCATCATCTTGATCTGTGTGGTCGTGGTCGTTGGCCAAGGATTCTTGACCCTCGTCCTAACGCTCGGGCTGTTATCCTGGGTCGTTTACATGCGGGTCATCTATGCAGAGGCCTCAAGCCTGTTCCAACGCGAATACGTTCAAGCAGCGCGACTGGCCGGTGTAAGCCGCTGGGCGATTATGTTTAAACACGTTCTGCCTGGCGTACGCGCTAGTCTCTTCGTCGTATTTGCCTTCCATTTCGCCGGACTCTTGATTGCTGAAAGCGCTCTTTCGTTCCTTGGCCTTGGCGCCCCGCTCGGCGTTCCGACCTGGGGCAACATGCTCGCCGAAAGCCGCCAATACATGATCCGCGCGCCCTGGATGCTAATCGTGCCGGCCGGCGCAATTGTGACAGCAGTCGTAACAATGAACTTGGTCGGTGACGGCGTCGCCAGCCTTTCTCGCAAAAAAGGACGGAGCATCGACGTCTGATGCTTTTCATCCGTTCCTTAATCTAGACCGGAGCAATTATGGTTAAACCTGTTGTGCGCATCGATGACCTGCGCCTCGAGTTCCTAAGCCAGGCGGGCCCATTTGAAGCCCTTAAGGGCATCTCCTTGGATATTAACGAAGGAGAGATTGTCGGGGGTCGTCGGAGAATCCGGTTCAGGCAAGTCCGTGACAGCGATGAACTTGCTGCAGCTACTGCCACGCACCAAAATCAATGTGCCGACCGGTAGCATCTCTGTGCTCGATAACGATGTGCAGTCGATGAGTGAGACCGAGCTACAGGCTATTCGTGGGGGTGAAATCTCCATGATCTTTCAAGAGCCCATGACAGCCCTCAACCCAGTCCTACGGATTAAAAATCAGATCGACGACGTGATTTTGCGCCATCGGGATGTCACCCCCGAAGAAGCGGAGCAGATGTCTCTCAAGCTTCTCGCCGACACCAAAATTACTGACCCCCAGCGCGTGTATGAGTCGTTTCCGCACGAACTATCCGGCGGCATGCGTCAGCGCGTTATGATCGCAATGGCATTCTCCTGTTCACCGAAACTCATTGTCGCCGATGAGCCGACAACGGCACTCGACGTTACGGTTCAAGCGCAAATCCTAGCGCTTCTTAAAGAACGCGCTCAGACCACCAAAACATCCGTGCTGTTAATTACCCACGACTTGGCCGTCGTCGCCCAGCTCTGCGACCGTGTATACGTTATGTACAAAGGCGAGTTTGTCGAAAATGGAAAGACAAGCGATGTCATCGGAAACCCGCAGCACGTTTACACCAGAGCGCTCTTGAACTCGTTGCCTGAGGGCAAAGCCCCGAAAAGCCGGTTGGCAACCGTCGCTGCCGCAATGCTGGAAGGCGCCACAGGCGAGATCATTGACGAACCCATTGCGCCAGTTACACGCGTTGCCCGGACTGGCGATACAATATTAAAAATGCAAGACGCGACGGTTCGGTACCCGAAAGATTATAATTTCTTCGGCCGCCCCGTTTCCTTCCACACCGCCGTCGATCACGTCAACGTCGAGATCAAAGAAGGCGAGACACTCGCCCTTGTTGGCGAGTCTGGTTGCGGTAAAACATCTTTGGCCAATGCTGTCGTTGGACTGAACACGCTTTCTGATGGCGCAATTCTGTACCGCGACAAGAACATATTGGACCTTGATGAAGCGACCCGCCGAGAAATTCAAATCGTCTTTCAAGACCCACAGTCCTTCTTTAGACCCGCGCTGGCCCGTCTGGAGGATCATGACCGAGCCCTTAACGGTCGGGAAATCTCCGAGCAAATCGGAACTCCGTGATCGCGCAGCAGACCTGTGTGAGATGGTTGGACTTGAGAACAGCCAGATCGACCGGCTGCCGCACGAATTTTCAGGCGGCCAGCGCCAGAGGATCGCTGTCGGGCGGGCCCTCTCTGTGCGCCCGAAGCTCTTGGTCCTTGATGAACCAACATCTGCCCTAGATGTGTCCGTTCAGGCCCAAATCCTGAACCTTCTGCTCGACCTTCAAGATGAGCATGGTTTGACCTACCTGTTTATCTCCCATGACGTCTCGGTGGTGAAACACATAGCCGATAAAGTCGCTGTCATGTACCAGAGCAAGGTGGTGGAAGCAGGAGACTCGGAACAAGTCTTAACAGCCCCCACCCATGAGTATACGCGGACTCTGATGAATGCGGTCCCGAGTCTCAAACGCGCTTTTGCGGCCTAAGCCCCCCTTCCAGCCGCCCTTTCTTTCGGACAAACCGAGGATTGGTCGGCACGGGCAATGCTGCATTTTTTCGCTCTCAAACAAAAAAATAGAACGAAATACTACTAATCTCCATTAGTATTAGAATATTCGCCCCAAAATGACGTCTTCGGCTGTCGCATGAATGCAACAAGTCGGGACCGAATACAAAGACACCTATATCTTTGATTGCTTTCAGCCCCTAAAAACCTTTGGATGTCCTGGGAGAACTTTCTTATTGAGGCTTTATGTACGGAACTCGACCTGATTTAGGTTTTGGGGGTCGTTTTTAGAGCAGCACACATACCTGGATTGGGGGTAACTATGTCCATGCGTTCTACTTTATTACAGACGTCTGCTATCTGCGCGCTCGCGCTAGCAGTGACCGCACCGGCTATTGCGCAACAGTTTGCGATCGAAGAAATCACCGTTACGTCGCGTAAGCGCTCGGAAAACATTCAAGACATTCCGCTGTCCATTACGGCCTACACGG
Source organism: uncultured Rhodospirillaceae bacterium (assembly GCA_943787205.1). Classification (GTDB taxonomy): domain Bacteria; phylum Pseudomonadota; class Alphaproteobacteria; order Rhodospirillales; family Rhodospirillaceae; genus WLXB01. Next base: position 78,954 of record CALSLN010000004.1, on the reverse strand, counting down.
TTGATCAGTTACGTGACCAGGGCATCTCAAGCATTCATGAACTTGCTGAGCAAACAGCAGGCTTTGCCATGGACCGCGGTTTTGGCCGCTTTTTTGACCGTCCGGTTATTCGTGGACAAGCATCCATACTTGGTAATCAGAACGCCTCCTTCTTTGTTGATGGCGTTTTTGTTTCCAACACAATTTCCTCAACAACGATCGACTCTCTTGAGCGGATTGAAGTTGTCCGTGGCCCACAGGCCGCCCTCTTCGGCCGCGCGACCTTCGCTGGCGCCATCAACTACATCACCAAAACCCCCTCCAATGAGTTTGAAGGGCAGTTCAACGGTTCATATGGCAGCCACGAAGACACCAAAGCCTCCATCTGGATGAGCGGTCCGTTAATTGAAGATAAGCTGTATTACTTCGCAGCCGCTAACTGGGATTACTACGGTGGCGAGTGGAACAACGGCCTTCAGCCGAACACTGCCAACAACGCCTATTTCAACATTCCCTTCATCCCAGCCTTTGCCGAAGCGCCAACCCGTGGGGACACCTCCAAACTGGGTACCGAGGAAACACAAGACCTAACGTTGAAATTGGTCGCCAACCCATCTGAGAATGTCGAACTAACATTCAAAATGAACTACAGCGATGTCGATGACAGCCATTACCCCAGAACACTGGCCGGTCGCGATGAACACAACTGTTTGAATCCGATTAGCGCAGGCGGCACCGCTCCTGACACGTCAGCCGGATACATCTGTGGTGAAGTTGAAGCCCGTGACCCTAATACAGGTAACGCGCGTCAGCCGGTCTTGAATATTCCTGATTTCGTTGATGGCCTAACAACCAACGGAATCTTCTTCCTGCCGTTTACCGGTCCGACCATCATCGACCCGGCTAAACCAGGCCTGCAGCGCGAAACTTGGCGCTGGCTTGCTCAGGCTGACATCGACATTGAAGGTTGGGGCATCATGACCCGCGCCGCCTACAACAAAGATGACGAAAATACCGCGTTCGATGGTGACACCATCGGTGAACGCGGAATCTCTGGTACCGGTCTGCTTCAATCAGCATTTTTTGATGATTTCCGGGATTATTCGTTAGAACTGCAAATCACGTCACCAGAAGAAAACAGCGTGCGTGGACTGGCCGGACTCACCTATTACGATGAAGAGCACGTGTCCGGTAACCGTGGCATCGGCACCAGCTTTGGTCCGATTGCAGGATCTTTTGATAATCCCGCACTCGACTTCTCAACCTTCGAGCCAGCATTCTTTCCTTTGACTGAAACTGTCGAAAACTGGTCGGTCTACGCCCACCTTGAGTATGACGTCACGGAAGATATTACCGTGTCTGTCGAAGGTCGTTATTCGGAAGATACGATCGGCGCCATTACTGCGGCCAGCAACACTGACGAAGAAGTATCATTCAACAGCTTTGCTCCACGTGTCAGCATTGATTACCAAATGAACGACGACGTGTTGTGGTACGCCTTGATCTCGAAGGGCACTAAGCCAGGCGGCTTTAACGCTGGGCTGTTCGATGAGTCTGCAGAGTCTCTAGCTGAAGCCCGTGCTAACGGAACGATCGCCTTTGACGAAGAAAGCTCGTGGAACTATGAAGCTGGCTTAAAAACCACCTTTATGGATGGCCGAGGCATCTTCAACGTTTCCGCCTACTACATCGACTGGTCGAACCAGACTCTGACCAACATTATCGAAGTCATTGATTCTGCGGGCGCGCCGAACTCGACACCAATCTTGGTCAACCTTGGTTCAACGGAAATCAAAGGCGGTGAAGTTGAAGCCAGCTTCGCAGTCACTGAACAATTCAACGTTGGCCTTGGCTACGGTCTTGCAGACTCAAAGATCAAAGTGTTCAACGACGAGCAACACTTCTTGCTCACCGGTGAAGATGACCCAACTTTGGCAAATGGCGGTAACGTCTCTGGTAACCAATTGCCAAAGAGTCCAAAGCATACGTTGAACGTCAACGGTACCTATCGCGACAGCCTCTCAGCAGATGCTGACTGGTTCATCCGGGCAGACCTCAACGTTGAATCAAAGCGCTACACGCAGGTTTCAAACTTCCAGCACAATGGGGATTCCTACAAGCTGAACCTCCGTATGGGCGTTGAAGCCGATAACTGGAAGATTACCGGCTACGTCACCAACGCGTTAAACGATCTAACACCGAACAACATCCTACGCTTCAGGGATTATCGTCTAGCGTCTGGCAGCCAGTTCTGCGGCGCGTCAGTGTGTGGATCGTCTTCATGGCGCGGGTTCTTCTTCAACCAACCTCGCGGTCGCGACTTTGGTGTAGACGTTCAATACAGCTTCTAAACCAAGCTTAGTCATCAAATACCAAAAGGGCCGGCGCCAAGCGCTGGCCCTTTTCTTATGAGCGTCCCTCTTTTGCGACTCGCTGCATCCAAATCCCGCATCTAATGCATCTAGACTGTATCAGCGACTGTGCAACCCACCCCCAACACGCGCGTTAGTATGTGGAAAGCAGGACGCTGCTGGACAAACCAGCTAGAAAAGGCGCCCACACGGCTGCCCTCGGAAACCGCCAAAAATAAGGCGCTGCGGCAGACCGGCATCGGTCGAAAACGAACACTATGCGGAACGATCCATCACCGTCACGCACCACCCGATTGGGAAATTTTCCCAGGGTTTGCAACGTTTTTTCAGCCTGTTCATTGATTTTTAAGCGGCCGTTGTATACGGTCCACGACACTGAACACGCCTCTGGTTTAGCTGAATGAGGATCTCATGTTAGCAGCTGAGCCAACCTTTGAACGTATCGCACTGAACCGGGTAACCTTTGGGGCCCGGGACGTTGACGAAGCCTATGTCCAGTCAATTGGCTGGGACGCATACGTTGAAGAGCAACTTAACCCCCCTGATGGCGACGATGATGCCCTGACAGCCCATTTGGCTGAACAGACGATGCAAATCACCTATCGAGGCCAAGAAAATGAGGACGGCGGCTGGCCGGACGTGGACGAGGACCGCCCCCTCAATTACCTCGACGCCGACACCACGACACTGCTCAACATTGCAATCAATGCCGGAAAAACAGTTTCATTCGCTGAGCAAGCCCGCGTCCAACAAGAACTATCCGCTGCGTCTTGGATCAGAGCAGTGCATGCTGAATACCAGATTCGCGAATTCATGGCCGACTTCTGGCACAATCACTTCAACATCGGCAAGCAAGACAATACGTTCGCCACTGTGACTCTGCCGGTCTATGACCGCGATCACATCCGCCCACATGTGCTTGGTAATTTCCGTGAAATGCTGGAGGCCAACGCAACATCAACTGCCATGCTGTTATATCTCGACAATGCAGTCAGCGTCGCAGAACAGCCGAACGAGAACTATGGCCGTGAATTGCTAGAACTTCACACCATGGGCGAAGATGCCTACCTGGGCTTCATAGACCCCGTCGCTAAGGAAGGCGGCTTCGGCGAGAACGTCGGTATCAAAGCAGATGGGTTCTCAGACATCGACGTCTTCGAAGCCTCCGCCGCGCTTTCCGGTTGGACGATTGAATTCGGACAGCCGATTGCACCTGGCGGCAAACGCGCACCAATAACCGGCAACTTCTTGTACAGTCCGGTACAACACAGTCCGGATACCGGTGTGTTCATGGGCGTGCATTTAGGCGGTTTTAATGAACCCATGGAGCAAGGCCGCAAAGTTCTCGATATTGCGGCTGGCCATCCCGCCACAGCAGACTTCATTTGCGGGAAGCTCGTCCGACGCATTTTTGGCGATTCCCCACCTGCTGCTGTACAAACCCGCGCCGTCGAAGCGTGGACCCTGAATCAAGACGAGCCGGATCAAATCAAGAAGGTTATGGAAGCCATCTTGCTGGATGGACCCGAGATCGGTGAAGCACCTCAAGCGAAAATGCGACGGCCTTTTGAAAAGTTGATGGCTCTCTACCGGACAACAGATACGGTCCTCAATGCCCATCCTTGGATGAACTTCTTGCTCGAGCCCCTCCATGACGGGCTATTCACGTGGCCCGCGCCGAATGGTCGGCCCGACGTGAACGGCTATTGGTTCTCATCAACGGCAAATCTTACGACATGGAACCTCAGCATTTGGCTGTTCTACCTACAAGAATTCGCCACTTCATTTACGGATCAGACCCCGCTCGACATTCAAGATTCACCCACACAAATGGTCGAATATTGGTTACAGCGTATGATTGGCTTTGAGCCCTCAGCAGCCGTGATGAACACATTGATTGACGATTCAGCCAGTAACGCCGGTATCATGACTGGTATAAATTTTGGAACGGCAGAGAATGTCGAACACGCCTTCGCCAGATTAGCAGCCCTTATTTCAACCTCTGAAGAATTTTCCTTCCGTTAGGAGCCTCACATGAGACTAACACGCAGAAACCTTCTCCTCGGCGCAACCGGTGGTGCATTTATGGCCTCCGCCGGCCCTGGCCTTCGCGTATCAATGGCGGCAGATAGCACGAGCGATGAAATCCTCGTCGTTTTGTTCGCACGCGGCGGTGCCGACGGCTTGCAGCTGGTCGCACCGGCTGATGTATCCAGCTATCAACAAGCCCGCCCAACCATAGCCGTGCAACCGACTGGCACGAACGCTGGGCTTGCGCTCGCGAATGGCTTGGATGGCGTGGACTTCTTTCTGAATCCAGGCGCCACGGAATTAAACGATCTTTATGGGTCAGGCGACTTGGCCCTCATTCACGCGGCAGGCGTTCCGACAGAAAACCGCAGTCACTTTAAGTCCATGGACATGATGGAACGCGGCCTTGCAGATAATGAAGGCAGCTTAACGTCGGGCTGGCTGACACGACATGTTGAAACTTTAGCCGCCGACAGGCCTTTGCTGTCCACAGTATCAACAGCATCAAACAACCCAATCTCACTTCTAGGGTACCCTCAGGCCGTCAGTATTCCTGACGTCCAAAACTTCAACGTTGCCGGTGGCGACGTGAATGCGAATGTCATCGCGGCTCTAAACTCCGGCAGCTCTGCTTATCAACAGGTTGCCCAGCAGACGATCGAATCCATTAATACGGTCCAAGACAAACTCGCCGAACTAGAGCTGAATTCAAACACCGATGAAGACGCCGGCGAATCCGAAGGACCAGCCTATACGAACGGTCCTCTTTCTGGCGCGTTACGTAACCTCGCAACTTTAATCAAAATGGATGTCGGCCTTGATGTCGCAACTGTCGATCACGGCGGCTGGGACCATCACAACAATTTGGTTAATGAGTTCGGTGGCCAAATCTCGGAACTCTCTCAATCGCTTGGCGCTTTCTGGGAAGATGTCGCGGACTATCGCGACCGCATCAGCGTCGTATTCATGACAGAGTTCGGGCGCCGCCTCGGCGAAAACGCGAGCAACGGAACAGATCATGGGTCGGGCTCCGTCATGATGGTGCTTTCGGGCAATGCCAATGGCGGTCAGATGTATGGCGACTGGCCAGGGATTGCACCCTCTGACCTCGATAATGGTGATCTTGCGGTGAGCACAGACTACAGACAAGTCATCGCAGAAATCTTAGCCAAGCGGCACAATAGCCCATCATTAGCAACGGTGTTCCCGACCGTTCCATACAGCCCACTTGGCGTCATTAACGGTGATGACAGCGCCCTCACAAGCGCCGTCGTTGCCAGCAACACCTCTTCAAGCGCGAGCTAACCGACGACTGACAATGTGTCCTAGCCCCGTCTGACTCTGGGGCTTTCCAAAGACAAGACCTTCGCACGGGTAGGGCGCGAATGGTCTTCTGGAAAGTAGATATTTATGTTGCCGACGACCCCATCTTTTGAGCGGCTCGCCCTAAACCGCGCGACCTTTGGTGCGCGCTCTGTTGACGAAGCTCACGTTCAGCAAATCGGCTGGGCAGCGTGGGTTGAAAACCAGCTCTCGCCGCCAGCAGGCGACGACCCTGAATTGGCCGGTTACATCGCCAGTTCAACGATGAATATTAAGTATAGCGCCAAGGATAATGCATTTGGGGGCTGGGGTGCCGTGAATGAAGATCGGCCCCTCACTGCGCTTAACGCAAGCCCCCTAAGCTTGTGGGATATATACAAGCAACGAAACAAAACGCTTCCCAATAAAGAAATCTCGCGAATCACCGAAGAAGTCGTTGCTGCGACGTGGATGCGCGCCACCCATTCAACGTACCAAGTGCGGGAAATCATGGCTGATTTCTGGCATAATCACTTTAACGTCGCAGCCAAAGAATCAGCTGCCGTACGGACGGGTACCGCAGCCTACGACCGGGATGCCATTCGTCCGCACGTTTTTGGCAACTTCAGGGATATGCTCGAGGCAAATGCGACAAGCGTCTCAATGTTGTTTTACCTCGACAACGCAATTAGCAAACCCGCCACCCCGAATGAAAACTATGCGAGAGAGTTATTAGAACTCCACACGCTCGGTCAAGACGCCTACTTAGGCCAAGTTAACGCCTCAAACGTGATCAAAAATTCCAGCGGCGTGGCCGTCGGCTTCACGGATGATGATGTTATTACGGCCTCGCGTGCACTCTCCGGATGGACCGTGGGATCTGGCAATCGCATGGGCAAACTTGGCAAGCTTCCGACAACCGGAGAGTTTCATTACGAGCCATTCTTGCACAACGCAGACGCAGGTCTCTTTATGGGAGAAGATCTTTCAAGCCTGGCAACGGACATGGCTCAAGGACGCGCGATCCTCGATATCATCGCGACTCATGAATCTACTGCAACGTTCCTCTGCACAAAAATATGCCGCCGGTTGTTTGGGGATGCACCACCTGCCAACGTCTTGAACGCAGCGATCTCGGCGTGGATGACGCATCAATCTCAGCCAGACCAGCTACGAAGGGTCATGGAAACGATATTGTTATCGGCGGAGATCGGGGCACCAGCATCTAAAGTCCGCCAGCCTTTCGAAAAAACGGTGGCTTTCATGCGGTCTGTTAACGCCACAGCCGTGCCACACCGCAGCATGTTTAATCTTCTCAAAAAGACACCAGACCAGATCTTTACTTGGCCCGCGCCTAACGGTCACCCTGATGTCGATGGGTACTGGTTATCGTCTACAGCGCTCATGACCGAGTGGAATGCCTTGCTCACGGTCCTTGGTAGACCAATGACCGATGTTTCGATCACCGATGAATCCCTCGCTACAACATCTGTGATTGAACTTGTAGAAGATTGGGTGGGTCGCATCATCGGCTTCGAATTGCCAAACACTAAGATGAACGAGCTTATCGATTTTGCGGTGAGCCTCAATGGCGTCCTAACCTATGTGGGCCAGAAATCATCATCTGCCAAAACCGTCGAGAACCATCTACGGCGGTTGGTCGGCGTGATCGCCACGGCTGATGAATTTGCCTACCGTTAATTTGCGGCGCACCATTGCTCGAGAGCGGTGGATACTTCGCGAATAACAGGGCCCCAGTCACCTTGCTCTTTCTGACGGAAAAGCCGCAAGTTTGGATACCAAGGCGCTGTATCGCCCTCCAAACCCCAACGCCAATCTGGAACCGCCGGAATCATAACCCACACCGTTTTACCAAGTGCGCCTGCAAGGTGAACCGCGGTATTAGACGTCGCGATAACAAGATCCATAGCGGCAACTTGTGCCGCCGCCGCATCGAAGTCAGCCATGGGGTTAACGTCAGCATCAACTTTGATATGAACGCCCGTTGCTATTTTTGCAGCCTCTATTGCGGCATCGACCTCGCCATACTGCAGAGACACGAAATGTGCGTCCGTCATCGTGAGAATTGAACCCCACTCTGCCAAGGGTAAGGATTTCCTAGAACCGGTCCGAGGGTTAATGCTGTTCCAAGCCAACCCTATAACTGGCTTCCCGGTCGCGCCCTCAAGATATTTCCGACGAAGTTGCTCTGTAAGCTCTGCATCCTGCTTCAAGAAGGCCTTCGGTTCAGGGAAGGACTCTGCAGACCTCCGCAAAAATCGACCCAGAGAGCCCATAGCAATTTGCCCGTCGAACACACGTAAACCCTCAACAGAAATCTCGTCATATGCGAATACGGTTAAATCTGGGAAACTTCGCTGCAGCAATGGGGCAAGGCGGCGATCGACTTCTAACGTCGGATGAACTCCGCTTGCCACTAGATCCGCCACTTGCGTGGAAAACAAAATCTGATCACCCAGCCCTTGCTCACCCCAAACAAAGAGAGATGTTTTCTCCGACGACACACCGTCCCAAGCTGGTATTCCCCGATCGCGGCGTATGGATGTTGGCTCATCGACAAGCCACCGCGCTTCATTGTCATCCCAGCCAACACCCCAATTCCTTCTGGCCAAATGGATGAAAGCTTGGTTGGATCTAGCAGTTGCATTGTCGCCATCAAGCCCCAACGCCAAAGTGTTGTCTTGCTCAGCACTCACTAGGTCTCCCAAAAGATACCGGAGGTCAGCTCTGTTGGTTAATGTATCAACGTGACCAGGGCACTGGCCAAGAACGCTGTTATAGCAAGTCATGGCATCGGTATACTGACCAAGCTCCACATGAATGAGTCCTAGTGACATCATGGCTTTTGCCCAATCGTCTGATCCCGGGCCCGCAAGGTCCGCAACTCTCCTCAGTGCAAGCTGCCCATTTTCAAACGCTCCACGCTTTCGGAGCAGATCACCTTTGTTAAAAAGTACGCCGACATCGTTGGGAGACTGTTCAAGAGCTGCAGCAAATGCCGTTAATCCATCCTCTTCACGCCCAAGCGTTACAAGAGCTAGGCCCCTAGTGTTGTGCGCCTCAACAAGATATGGCTGCGTCTTTATCGCCTCGTCAGCTTCATGGAGGGCGACATCTGCTTGCCCATCAGCCAGGGCATAACGCGCGATATTCACGCGTACAGAGGGTTCCTCTGGATCCAGCCCTTGCGCCTTCTTAAAAGCATCCCTTGCTGCTTCAATATCGCCACATGACTCATATGCCATTCCCAGGTCGTTTGTGATTGCGGCATCAGCTGGGCGGCGTTTCACGGCCTTTGTCAGCCACGCGACGGCTGATGGGCCATCACCAAGCCCAACGAAAACGGACCCCTTTAACCACAGCGCATCTGCGTTGAGGGGTTTCTTTTTCAGCACTGAGTCATAAGCCTTCAGCGCGGCCTGCAAATCACCAGCCCTATGGCTTTCCAAACCTTGGTTTAGTCGAGTAGCAAGCTTTGGGGGTAGCGGCTTTTCCATTCAAGCAATACCTAAAAAATAAGACGTGGCAGTGGTGGTGATCCTGAATGCGTTTCTAGGCCGACACATCACTGCCTTCTAATCATCACGAAAGCCGCGAGACGTAGGTCTGCGACTGAAGGCCGAATGTACCTCGGCTGCTCGCCTTTATAAAGTATGCGTGGCCACTTGCCACACCGGTTCCGGCGTGGAAGTTTGGCGACCACTCGAATCATCTCTCATACCTGATCGACGATGTTTATGACTTGGCAATTCTGGATTGATCGCGGCGGCACTTTCACGGACATTGTCGCACGGGCACCTGACGGTAAAATTCAGTCTGCTAAACTTCTATCAGAGAACCCGACACACTATGCCGATTCAGCGATCGAGGGCATGCGGCGAATTCTTGGCCTATCCGATAGCGACGCGTTTCCCAGTGCAAGTGTTGACGCCATTAAGATGGGTACGACTGTAGCAACGAACGCCCTACTCGAGCGCAAGGGCGAGCGCACCCTGCTCGCGATTACACGCGGGTTTGCAGATGCCCTCCACATAGGAACCCAACAGCGCCCCAGGCTATTCGACTTGCATATTCAACGTCCGCCGATGCTGTATTCAGACGTCTTAGAGATTCAAGAGCGCGTCTATGCGAACGGTAGCATTGAAACCGCACTCGACGAGAAGGCCACATATGATGGTTTACGAGCAGCATTCGAGGAAGGTTACACCTCCGTTGCCATAACCTTGTTGCACGCGGATAGATTCCCTGTGCACGAAAAGAAAATTAGCGCGATGGCCAAAGACATCGGATTCACCCAGGTCTCGGCTTCTCACGATGTCATCCCGCTCATGAAGCTGGTGGGTCGAGGCGATACAACGGTCGCCGACGCTTACCTGTCCCCGACTTTGCGGCACTATGTTGAACAGGTTTCCGATAACGTAGGCAACGCACGCGTTCTTTTTATGCAATCTAATGGTGGGCTTACGGATGCCCATCAGTTCCGCGGCAAAGACGCCATCTTATCCGGACCGGCTGGGGGTGTCGTCGGCATGGTCGGCGTCGCAAAATCTGCCGGCTTCGATAAAATCATTGGATTCGATATGGGCGGTACATCCACGGATGTTACCCACTATGCGGGGTCCTATGAGCGCACCTTGGACGCCACTGTCGCCGGTGTGCGAATCCGTGCGCCCATGATGGACATCAACACCGTCGCAGCCGGTGGTGGGTCACAATGTATCTTTGACGGCTTGAGACTACGCGTCGGCCCTGAAAGCGCCGGGTCTAATCCTGGCCCAGCGTCATACCGGAGGGGCGGACCATTGACGGTAACAGACTGCAACGTCCTTCTCGGCAGGATTCAACCGCAGCATTTTCCGCGCGTTTTTGGCGACAATGCGGACGAACCACTCGATGCCAAAGCGGTGCGAATCAAATTCGGTGCGCTTGCGGACACGACAGCGGCGACCATAGGAAGCAAAAGAACACCGGAAGCACTCGCTGACGGTTTTCTAACACTCGCTGTCGAGAACATGGCGAATGCCATCAAGAAAATATCTGTCCAGCGCGGCCGCAACGCCGCTGAATATACATTGGTTTGTTTTGGCGGCGCCGGTGGTCAGCATGCCTGTCGTGTCGCCGATTGCCTCGGTATTGAAAAAATATTTGTCCCGCCGTTTTCAGGTGTTTTATCAGCCTATGGAATGGGATTGGCCGACCTTCGAGTCATAAAAGAACAAACACACGCCCACCCCCTTAATGCAGCACGGTTCGATGCAGTCCTAGCGAGCCTATCCGCTTTGTCAAAAAAGGCATGCAATGAGTTGGTAGCTCAGTATGTTGCAGAACCCGATATCCAGACCACCGAACACCTGCATATCCGCTACGAAGGATCTGACTTTTCGATCCCCATAGAAGTAAGTGATCTAAACACTATCATTCAGGAGTTCGAAACGGAGCACCTCAGGCTTTATGGATTTCTCCAGCAAGGCAAGACGCTCATTGTTGAGATCCTGACCTCTGAAGCGAGTGGCGGCGGCGTTAGCCCTGAGCGTGCGACGCCTTCAACTCTAGGCCAACCACAAACAGACAGGCCGATTGAAACTGTCCAAATGTGGGCTGACGGAACATGGTGTTCGGTTCCCGTCTACGAGTCAGAAACACTCCCGCCAGGGGCTAGAATTCCCGGCCCGGCAATCCTGATCGATGCCAATGCAACCACAGTCGTCGAGCCAGATTGGCAGGCCGGTGTATCGGATGACGGCAACCTCGTGCTGACCAGAACAACACACAAAGAAAAGAAAAATTTAGTCAGCACACAGGCCGACCCTATCTTGGTTGAAATCTTTAACAGCCTTTTCATGTCAATCGCCGAGCAAATGGGCGCGGCGCTCCAGAACACCGCGCATTCGGTGAATATAAAAGAGCGCCTCGATTTCTCATGTGCTGTGTTCAACAACAACGGTGAGCTTGTAGCCAACGCCCCTCATATGCCTGTTCATTTGGGATCAATGGGTGAAAGCGTTCGCGCCATTATCACAGCCCACAGCGAAACCATGAAGACTGGCGACGCGTATATAACAAATGCGCCTTACAACGGTGGCACCCACCTTCCCGACATCACAGTGGTTATGCCCGTTTTCGACCGAGCGACTGGCGAACGGGCGTTCTTTGTCGCGGCTCGAGGGCATCATGCCGATATCGGCGGCTTAACGCCGGGGTCTATGCCACCAAATAGCCGCACAATCGATGAAGAGGGAATTCTCTTTGATGCGCTTCCCTTGGTACGTGACGGCGAGATTTTAGAATCCAATATTCGCGCATCACTCGCATCTGGCCAATACCCAGCGCGATCTCCCGATCAAAACATGGCCGATCTACGGGCCCAAATCGCAGCCTGCACCAAAGGCGCGACTGAACTGCACGCCATGATCGATCACTATGGGCTGGAAGGCGTTAAGGCCTACACTGGGCATATACAAAATAATGCAGAAGAAGCCGTTCGGCGCGCAATCGATAACTTAGAAGAAGGCAGTTTTGCGGCTCCCATGGATGATGGAAGTGAGGTCTGTGTTTCTATTTCCATAGACCGAGCAACAAGATCCGCAACGATCGATTTCACTGGGACATCGGCGCAACGACCAAGCAATTACAACGCCCCCTCCGCCGTTTGCAGAGCTGCTGTTCTGTATGTCTTCAGAACGCTTGTCGACGATGATATCCCGCTCAATGAAGGCTGCCTCAAGCCGCTGACGCTCATCATCCCAGAAGGCTCTATGCTAAACCCCATCCATCCGGCCGCCGTCGTCGCGGGTAATGTTGAGACCTCCCAGATCATATGCGATGCCCTGTACGGTGCGCTTGGCCGCCTCGCTGCCAGCCAAGGTACGATGAACAACCTGACCTTCGGTAATGCAACCCATCAATATTATGAGACGCTCTGTGGTGGGACCGGTGCCGGCACAAACTTCGATGGAACCGATGCCATACACAGCCACATGACAAATTCTCGACTCACTGATCCAGAAGTATTGGAATGGCGCTACCCAGTCCTCCTAGAATCTTTCCGCATAAGAAAAGGGTCTGGCGGTCTGGGTCGCCATTCAGGTGGCGACGGCGTGACCCGAAAGATTCGGTTCCTCGAACCCATGTCAGCGGCCATTCTCTCGGGCCGTCGGACAACAGAACCATTCGGACTATCTGGCGGTGATGCGGGACTCACTGGCAAAACAGAAGTTATACGCGCCGATGGCTCACGCACCCTATTGAGATACGCAGATCACGCCGACCTTGGGCCCGGCGATGTCATTTCCATTGCCACACCAGGTGGTGGTGGGTTCGGCAAACCAAGTAAAAGCTAAAGCCGCCGTTCGAGCGTAGACGCCCGGCACCTGCCTTTGTATCGTGGCTCATGACGCAGCCTCAGCAGACCGTGACGAGACCAACCGACGATGGCTTTTACATGCCGGCAGAGTGGTGCCGTCATGCGCGGACCTGGGCAGCATGGCCCACGACACAATCCGATAGCAAAGACAAATTCCGGGCTCTCAAGAACGAACTCACACCTGCCCTCAAAGCAATTGGAGGGTATGAGCCCGTAACTGTATTGGCGCGACCTAACGATAGAGCTGAAATCATAGAGCAATGCGGCCGTCATATTGACGTTCTCAATATCCCACACATATCAGCGCGCTTACGCGATACGGGCCCAACATTTCTCGTTGATGGAAAAGGTGGATCCGCAGCCGTTGACTGGCAATTCGACGGATGGGCTGGCCAGGTTGAATCTTGGGATGAAGATGCAGTTCTTACACACACCCTACTCGGTGAGACTGAGATACGACGGTTCAGGGCACCGCTGACGTTAGAGGGAACAGCCTTTTGTGGCGACGGCGAAGGAACGCTTATTGCCGCATCCTCAGCGGCAATGAGAGCCGATAGAAACCAAGGGGTCCACAAGCTCGATGTCTTTGATATTTTGAGCCGATGGCTCGGCGTTACGCGGGTTATCTGGATTGATGACTGTCTTGGCGATGACTTCAGCAGAGGGTAAATTCGTAGAACCTGCGCCTTCGTTGCACCAGGGCATGTCCTTGTCGGACAAATGAGCGAGGACCCTTTTCGCTCTACACTGGATGCGATTGCTAAACGATTGGCGACCGCTGAAGATGCCCAGGGGCGCCGCCTAAAGGTCGATCGCATTCCAATAGTCGAAGTTGATGGAAACTTTGCCACATACACGTCGTTTTATGCGTTCAACCAGGCAGTCCTCGTGCCTCAATACGGCCTACCATCAGACATCACCGCAGCTGCGACAGTTGGCGCTTTTCTCCCGGGCCGCAGGGTCATAAAAACTCAGGCGACCGAGTTAATAAAATCCGGAGCCAGCCTTTCTAGCCTTTTACAATACCAGCCGGCCCGCCTGCTCGAGCGACACAAGGCAACTCTCTTGCCAAAATCTGCGTGGCAGCAACCGGCACCCGATTACATTGGTCTGCTAGACCAGTATATCGAGCGCATCGAGAAGGAAGAGGACGACTAACCGTCTTCCTGCAGAGTCCGATTGAGCTCCGGAGCGCCTTCCGGTTGAGGCGCGATAATCAAATAGACAGCCCATATCGAGATGAGAGCCGCACATAGGACTAAGAGCAATTTTGGGCCATTTGATGGTGTTTCAGACATATTGATCTTGTGACTGTCCAGTATTGAGCGACTAGGGCTTGATACCGCTGAGTTGGCTAACGTTCAAGCCCTTCGGGCCTTGCCAAAAAAGAACGGTCCGCGTACCACACAAGAGCAGATATTTATTAGGTTAGGCGTTTCGTTTTGGCTGAAATTATCCCCTACGCGTCCCTCCTTATTGGTTTGGTTTTACTGAGTGGTGGCGCTGACTATCTGATTCAGGGTGCAGTCGCTATTGCAGCACGCCTAAACATCTCGCCACTTGTGGTCGGCCTCACCATTGTTGCACTTGGCACATCTCTGCCTGAACTCGTCGTCTGCGTGCGAGCCGCTTCCGCCGGGGCTGCAGGGATTGCCGTGGGGAATATTGTTGGCAGCAACATAGCCAATATTCTGCTGATCTTGGGTGCTGGCGCACTGATGTGCCCCATCTCAGCCAATAGAAATCACTTCCTGCGCGACGGCTCTATCATGGTGGGCGCAACAGTCCTGTTTATCGCAATCGCCTTAACCGGATCTTTTGCCTCTTTATCTGGCACGATCATGATCCTACTCCTTCTGGCCTTTCTGGTTTTCTCATACGTGCAAGGTAAGAAGCATGGCATGGATGACCTCAGCATGATCGACATGGATGAGGCTGCACCAGAGACCACTGTCCCAATGAAGCGTGCGACATTCTGGGTTGTTGGCGGCCTACTCGGCGTTGCAATTGGCGCTGAACTTTTGGTCAGCGGTGCTACAACAATAGCCCGCAGCCTCGGCGTCGGAGAAGAAGTCATCGGCCTCACGATGGTGGCTATCGGAACGTCCTTGCCAGAGCTTGCTACGGTCGCTGCAGCAGCAGCGAAACGACATACGGATCTCATCGTTGGAAACGTGATGGGCAGCAACATCTTCAACATTCTCGGCGTCATGGGAGTGACAGCGACGGTCGCTGACGTCCCTGTCGGCGAGCAAATCTTAACTTTCGATATTTGGGTGATGGCAGCAGCAGCAATCCTACTCGTGCCACTGATGCTAACCGGAAACGTCCTTAATCGCCGCGAAGGCACAGTTTGTCTGACCTTATACGCCGCCTACATTGCCATCCAGTACATTGGCGTTGAGCGCATAATATAATGAACATATCTACATCCAAGACAGTGCTCATAACAGGTGGCGCCAAACGCATTGGACGCGCGCTCACAGAAAGCTTGGCGGAAAGTGGCTGGACCGTTGCCATTCATTACTTCGGGTCCAGCACGGAAGCCACCGACGTGGCCCGCTCCATCGAGGAGCATGGCGGTCGCGCCGCCGTATTTTCCGCAGACTTAAGCAATACGGCAGAGACAGAGAATTTACTCCCCGCCGTGACCGCAGCGCTGGGCCCAGTCAACGCACTCATCAACAACGCCTCAATTTTTGAAGAAGAAAACTGGGATCAAGTTACAACAGCGTCCTGGCAGAACCATCTGAGTGTGAACTTGCACGCCCCGTTTATTCTAAGCCAGGCTTTTGCTCGGGCGCTTCCCGATAATACAGAGGGCGCTATCGTGAATGTGATCGACCAGCGCGTCTTCAACCTAACGCCGGACGTTCATGTCCTACACGGTTAGCAAGACAGGGCTCTGGACGTTGACCCAGACACTTCGCATATGGCGCTGGCACCGCGAAAATCCGCGTCAATGGCAGTCGGGCCAGGGCCGACACTCCCAAATGCACGACAAAGCAGAAGACGACGTTCTCAGACGTCAAGCCGTCTCAAGCGACGCCGCTACAAACGTACAGGTCGAACCTCGATGACATTGCGGCGGCCGTAAAGTACTCTGCTCGCATGCCCGATGCCGTGACAGGCGAGATGATAGCCGTAGACAGCGGTGAGCATCTAGGGTGGGACCCAGCCAGAAGGAAGGACAGATCGTTGAATGGGTGACGTTAGCAAATCGAGGGTGATCGAGCCGCTGACGCATCGCGGATGCAGCAGAGCGGGTCCGCCACGTCTTTATTCGAGACCTGGTCCTACCCTGCGATATTGGCATCCACCCCCATGAACAGGGCAAACCTCAGCGCGTCCGAATTAACCTAGATCTTGCCGTCACAGATGACGGAAACCCGCTTGCCGATCAGCTAGGGAACGTCGTGTGTTATGAGGATGTGGTCACCAAGATTCGGGCCATTACCAACGACGGGCACACCAACCTTGTCGAGACCCTAGCGGAGCGAATCGCCCAAACTTGTCTTCAGCATCCAGACTGCCATACCGTCCGAGTCCGGGTCGAAAAACTCGACGTTTTTGAAGACGTGGAAAGCGTCGGCGTAGAAATTGAGCGCCATACGGCAAGCTGACTCAACCGCCCTGATCTTTAATCCATTGATTTGTCACAGAAAGTACACATCGAATCAAAATCCGACGCTAAGCCGGTAGGTGAGTCAAGTGAGTTGTACACACCAATTTTGATGTCCGTAAAGATTGTTCAGTTGGAAGACAAATAACCTGTTGGTTTGGTCCAGAAGAGGCCATAGCGCCCTTTTCTCTATATTTTTCAATCACTTAAATTAATTGCCTTAGTTATAGGCAAATAACGATTTTTGATTGAAATTCCTCTCTGCCATGCACGCAGCCACCTTATTTCCACAGGTTTGGTGGATATAAATCTTAAAATAAGGTGTGGTGAGTTCAGCAGTTGACCAAATACGGCATCGATGCGACATCCGACCTATGGATCGAACCCGTAGCGACTCGTCTGGCCATAGGGATGACCCCGCTGAAGCAGTGCCAAAGACTCCGGACCTGAAAACGGGCCAGGTTGGCCAAGGCCTCTCGATTATTAGCGATGCGCTCAAGAACTTGCCTAGCCGTCCTGGCGTATACCGCATGCTTAATAGCAAGGGCGATGCCCTATACGTGGGCAAAGCCAAGAACCTCAAGAAGCGGGTCACCTCATACACGCGCCTTGAGCGGATGCCGATGCGGCTTCAGCGCATGGTTACGGAAACAACCCATCTGGAGGTCGTGACCACACACACGGAAGCTGAAGCGTTACTGCTGGAAAGCAACCTCATTAAGAAGCTAAAGCCGCGATACAATATCCTTTTACGTGACGACAAATCCTTCGCGTACATCATGGTCACTGGTGATCACCCTTATCCGCGCATCGTTAAACATCGTGGTAAACGCAAAACACCGCATGCCTATTACGGACCTTTCGCATCCGCCGGAGCCGTCAACCACTCACTTGCAACGCTTCAGAGAGTCTTCTTGCTTAGAACATGCTCTGACGCCGTTTTTGCCAATCGATCAAGAGCCTGCCTACTCCACCAGATTAAGCGCTGCTGTGCACCCTGCGTCGGTAAAGTCTCAGAAGAGGATTACGCCGGATTGATTCAACAGTCTCGCGACTTTCTCAATGGAGACAGCAACGAGATTCAAGAAGAACTCTCCCGGAAGATGGACGAGGCGAGTACCACACTAGATTTCGAGTCGGCGGCCACCTATCGCGACCGAATTCGTGCCATGACAAATGTTCAAAGCCATCAAGACATCAACCTACCGACCAACGAAGACACCGATATAGTTGGTCTTCACCGAGCTGACGGACAATCTTGTATCCAAATCTTCTTCTTCCGTGGTGGGCAAAATTTTGGCAACCGCGCCTATTACCCGTCGCACAGCGCGGATGACGAAGACGGTGCAATTATTGAGGCTTTCTTAGCGCAGTTCTACGATACGACGACCGCTCCCCCGTCGATTCTTCTAAGCCATCGCCCGCCCAATACGGACCTTATTGCGGAGGCCCTAAGTATTCGAGCAGACCGGAAAGTAGAATTGCGAGTTCCGGTGCGCGGCACGAAACGGAAGTTGGTTGATCATGTCACCCTGAATGCGCGCGAAGCTCATGGCCGTCGATTGGCAGAGAGTTCCGCGCAACGTAAATTACTGGCAAGCTTAGCTGAAATCTTTGACCTTCCCTCAACGCCAGGCCGCGTTGAGGTCTACGATAACTCACATATCTCGGGCACCAATATGGTGGGTGGAATGATCGTATCTGGCCCAACAGGATTCGAGAAAAACGCCTACCGCAAGTTCAATATCAAAACACCCGACTTAGCACCCGGAGATGACTACGGTGCCATGAAAGAAGTTCTCACGCGTCGGTTTGCACGGGCGCAAAAAGAGGACCCGAACCGCACGAAGGGCGTTTGGCCCGACCTTGTCCTCATTGATGGCGGAAAAGGTCAGTTGTCGACAGCACAACAAACCATGGAAGACCTTGGGATTGACGACGTGCCATTGGTCGCCATCTCGAAGGGACCTGATCGAAATGCCGGCCGAGAGCAATTTCATCGCGTTGGGAAGACTCCCTTCACTCTCCCCCCAGCGCATCCGGCCTTATACTTCCTTCAAAGACTGCGAGACGAAGCACACAGATTCGCAATATCGTCCCATCGCAATCTGCGATCTAAAGCGATCTCTCGATCTGAACTTGATGAGGTGGCGGGAATCGGCGGAAAACGAAAGAAGGCCCTGCTTCATCGGTTTGGCTCAGCCAAGGCCGTAGGCCAGGCGGGAATAGAGGACTTATCGACCGTTGACGGGATCAGTGCAGCGCTCGCAAAAAGAATCTATGATCATTTTCACCCGGATCATTAAATTGCTCCCATCGGAACGAAGACGGACCTAACGCGTGCTTAACCTCCCAAATATTCTTACGCTCTCTCGCATCTTTGTAATCCCAGTGGTCATCGCCATGTTTTACTGGGATAGCCCAACGACGCGCTGGGTCATGCTCGGCCTATTCACTGCCGCCGGCATTACTGATTTCTTTGACGGCTACCTGGCGCGGCGGAGCAATCAAGTGTCCGCCTTTGGGCGCTTTCTAGACCCAATCGCCGACAAATTGTTAGTTGCCGCTCTGCTCCTCATGCTGGTTGGATTTGATCGCATGTCGACATGGTCCTATCTGCCAGCCGTGATCATTCTCATGCGAGAACTCTTGGTCTCGGGCTTGCGCGAATTCCTGGCACAAACCCAGGTGAGCATCCCAGTTTCAACACTTGCGAAGTGGAAGACGACACTCCAGATGTTCACCCTGGGATTCCTTATCGTCGGCTCGGACGCCCCAACCTGGATTCCAGCCCAGATCATTGGGGAGGTCGGACTTTGGCTTGCTGCGCTCCTTACATTGATAACTGGGTATGACTACTTGAAGGCCGGCATCGTCCATATGCTAGAAGCAGATAGCGTGGCCAATAGCGACAAAACCGGATCAGCGGAGTAACACGAATGTCGGTTACGGTGCTTTACTTCGCTTGGGTCAAAGAGAAAGTTGGCGTTGGACAAGAACGTCTTTCCCCGCCTAAAAGCGTTAGAACTGTTTCTGACATGGTTGAATGGCTCAAATTACAGAGCCCATCCTACGCCGATGCTTTTTCAGACCTAAGTCAGATTCGAGTTGCTGTCGATCAAGTACACGGCCCATTCGACACGGCATATTGGATGACGCGACAGAGATCGCGTTCTTCCCGCCGGTGACTGGAGGCGTACAGTGGTTCGAGTGCAAAGTACAAAGCGCACCTTTGATCAACGCGGGCGCAGAGACCAATGCGTTCCTAGCCACGCAATTCAAATTCCGGCGGCGTCGCGACGTTCGTAGGACAGGTCCGCGACTTTCAAGAACAGGGGGCGGGAGAGAGCAAAAGCGTTTCAGGCGCTTGAGCTTGAGCACTACCCCGGCATGACCGAGAAAGAACTGGAGCGAATTAGTGCAGACGCGCAGTACAGCGCTGGACCTCTGGACGCCGCGCTCAGTCATCCACCGATCATGGCCGCGATGAAACCTGGGCGATGCCATTGTGACTGGTCTGTGCACAGCATCGCCGCCCATAGGGGGGACTGCCTTCGCCGCGTGTGAGTTCATTATGGACAGGCTAAAAACCCAAGCGCCATTTCTGGAAACGAGAGCACACCGAAGCACAGACGCATCATGGGTCGACGCCAGAGACCAGAGATGACGATCGCGCCGCTACGCGTTGGGACCACGGTACGATTAGGCCGTACGGTCGATCTCCGACTGACGCACAGTCTTTACCAACAGTGACGTCGTAAGCATCCATCAGAGTCCGGCAGACCTCGCCAGGATGGAACTGGTACTCGGATCCGATCGAAGCCGACCGGGGTCACTTCGGCCGCGGTACCCTGTCAAAAAGCACTCGTCGGCCTGTTGGCCATCTCTTCGGGCATGATTGACCCGTTCGATGACCTCGTAGCCCCGCTGCTTGCGCCAAGCCGATAACGGTACGGCGTGTGATGCCGTCCAGGAAAGCAATCCGGCGTCGGAGTATGGAGCTTCCCGTCCATCACGAAAAAAGATGTTCGCTCCCGGTCGCCTCAGCAACTTGGCCGCGCCAATCCAGAAGCAAGGCATCGTCGAGCCCTTTGCGCTCGGCAGCGTGCTTGGAAAGCGTGCAAATCATGTAGAGACCCTGCCGCCTTGGCGAAAACCGGCGCCGTCTGCCGGCGAGGGCCGCCTCCATTCCGCGATAGATCGAGCTTTAAACCCTTGAGCCGGGCTTCGGGCGAGAAAGTAAGACGGCCACGGCCAGACCGCGATGGCGACATTGACCTTCGAGCACCTTGCGCCGTGATCACCCATGAGATCGCTGCCGCGCCAAGCGATAGGCCGGACGTACCCGTCCATGTAATGTCCGTTAGCCTCGCATGGCCTCCAAGACAGGCCTCGTTGATCTTCACCGCTTGGTCAAAGGGCATCGTCCATATCCAGGGTCTCCGCCGAATAGAAACAGCCGGTCCGTGTGCTCCTCGAGCTTGAAAAGCTTGCCGTTGTAAATGCGCTCCCCCTCGAACACAGAGGAGGCATAATGGAGCGCATGCGTGAGAACATGGAGCTTCGCATCCCGCCACGGTTGGAGTTCTCCGTTGAACCAGATATATCCGTCTCGATCGTCGAAGGGCTGGGTGGACATTATATGTTGTTTCCCTGATAGAGCTTGATGAGGTCTATTTGAGACACTTTGTAAATCAAACCTGGATTCAGACGTAACAGCCCAATTAATATATGTCAATAATACTGACTTATAAATTACCCCATTGACCTCAACCCCAAGCGATGCGACGCAGAACTATGGTCGAAACAAAGCCAGGCACTAACCTTCTCTTCCTCCGTGACGAGGACCTACGACAGGGAATTGAGCTCCTCTTTTTTGCCTACCGCGACTTCACGGCGGAGGGGGACACAATATTGTCCAAACAGAAATTCGGACGCGCTCACCACCGCGTAATTTACTTTGTCGGACAGTACCCAGGCATGAGCGTGAGCAACCTCTTAGACATTCTATCGATCACCAAACAGAGCCTATCGCGTGTCCTGCGCCAGCTCGTGGACGAAGGCTACATTGATCAACAGCCGGGGACGAGGGACCGGCGGCAACGTCTTCTAACTCTGACAGCGAAGGGCAAGGAGCTGGAACAGCTTTTGACCAGTGAACAGCGCGCCAGGATAGCCGCCGCTTACAAAAATGCCGGCGCCGATGCGGTAGAAGGTTTCCGAAAGGTCATGCTTGGAATCATGGAAGACTCTGCCCGCCACCGCTTTAACGAGGATAAGACTTAGGCTGATACCATGGTCAAACTCTCTCAAAACGAATCACCCGCCCACATCCTCGTTGTTGACGACGACAAACGCTTACGACGGTTGATTCAGAAATATCTTAAAGAACAAGGATTCCTTGTGACCGGCGCATCCTCTGCTCACGAGGCACGGCAGCACATGGCATCACTACAATTCGATTTGATTGTTCTTGATGTCATGATGCCGGGTGAAGACGGTATGAGTTTCGCCGGTGCCGTCCGAGCCGATAGCGAAATTCCAATTCTCATGCTAACGGCCATGGGCGAGGCAGAACACAGGATACAAGGGCTGGAGCATGGCGTTGACGATTACATGGGAAAACCCTTTGAACCGAGGGAATTGCTTTTGAGGGTCAACGCAATTCTTCGGCGGACCCCACCACCGCCAGACGACAGCATGCACGAACTGAGCTTTGGTGAATGCCGCTATGATATTGCCCGCAATACTTTGGTCAGAAATGGTGCTTCCGTTCATCTCACTTCAGCAGAAGCTGTTCTTCTCCGCGCCCTGGCACTGAATGCAAATACGCCCGTACAACGCAGTCATTTGAGCAGTGACGAGAACGGTCATACCAACCCGCGAACCATCGACGTCCAAGTCACGCGACTACGACGAAAAATCGAGAGCGACCCCCGCCAACCCCGCTACTTGCAAACGGTCCGCGGCACCGGTTACTTGCTGCGCACAGATTAGAATGCTGGATGAGTAGTCATGACTGAGAACATCCGCACCAAAGAATCTATGACTAATCGCCTTGCACGTTTGATCGATTACTCTGGTTGGGATAGCTGGATGCCAGCGACGCTAATGGGGCGGTCTGCCTTAATCATTCTCATCCCTCTCATTCTAGTCCAAATTATTTCAACTTTCATATTCTACGACAACCATTGGGAGACGCTGTCTCGCCGGCTAGCACAAGGTCTTGCCGGTGATATTTCTCACATCCGTATTTATCTCAGAGACAATCCAGCACCCGAAGATTTTGCTTGGATTAAAACAACTGCACGGCAAACAATGCAGTTGGATATCGACTACGAGCTGCGTGGCACACTAGCCGCAGCAGAGACAATCACGGCTGAAGGTCCATTTCCGGACGTCTTGACTCGTGAACTTTGGAGGGAGCTGAAAAGACCGTTCACCATAGATTTTGAGCATTCCGACCGAGAGATAGAAATCAACATGCGGTTGCCGGGCGGCGTCCTTCATGTGCTCGCGCCAAGGAAACGCCTTTTTAGCTCAACGACTTATGTATTTGTATTGTGGATGGTAGGGTCATCTATGCTATTATTCGGTGTTGCCGCCCTGTTTCTAAACATTCAGGTGAGGGCTGTACGCCGCCTAGCGCGCGCGGCCGATGGTTTTGGTAAGGGACGCGACGTACCCAACTTCAAACCCGAGGGTGCTCGAGAAGTCCGACAGGCTGCGCTGGCTTTCACGGCCATGCGCAATCGTATCCAACGACAAATCGATCAGCGAACAGAGATGCTTGCTGGTGTCTCGCATGACTTACGCACACCACTTACACGACTGCGGCTGCAGATCGAAATGCTCGATGGCGCAGCGCCAGAAGATGTGGCTGACATCAAAGAAGACGTTGATGAAATGGAACGCATGTTAGACGGCTATCTAGCTTTTGCCCGTGGCGAGGGAGACGAACAATCAGCACCAACTAATCTGAATGAGCTCCTAAATGACATTCACCGCCGTTTCCAGCATAGCGAGGCTACCGTGAAATTAAAGGTGACAGGCCTAAGCGATGAGTTCACAACTAAACCGATTGCCGTTAGACGCTGCCTATCCAATCTCATTGGCAATGCCACTCGCTATGGTTTCCGTGTCGACATTACTGCGAGACAAATTGGGGCCCGCATTGAGATCAACGTTGACGACGACGGACCGGGTATTGCTGAGGACCAACGCGAGAATGTTTTCAAAGCCTTTTACAGGGTCGACTCTTCACGCAACCCGGAGACGGGTGGTGTTGGATTAGGCCTTACGATTGCAAGAGATATCGCCCAAAGCCTTGGCGGGGACCTAACCCTGGGCCAAAGCGAATTGGGGGGGCTCCGATCAACCGTGAGGTTTCCCGTTTAGCTCTCTTCTGCGCCGTCTTCAGATGCAGAACTTCGAGCAGGTTTCCGTGCCAAGACCATAGACTGCACCTTTTTGAGTCGGCTTAGGTTTTTATCCAGTGCGGACATTGTCTTTGCCATATCTGCGCTGTCATCCTTAAGCCAAGTCCGTATGACCAAAGCATATGCTGCTGCTAACGCATGCGCGCGAGCCACACCGAGTGGACTGCTTGCTTCCATTCCAGATGCAATGAGCATCAATGCCATGGAGTGCACCACGGCCGGGGCCCTCAGCAACAATAGCCGCGGGTCGACGCAACGACCGCATATGGATGCACTATTGCAGACGTAGCCAGAGCGTACGCCGTTCTTGTAGCGCATCAAACCTGCATCATCAGAGATTCCAAACAGACGGTCCCGAGGCGTTTCAGACTCGTCCACATGGCCATGCAACCTTTGAGAAAGGACCTGCTGGTCGATCCGGTCGAATACAGAGCCGACGCGATGCGATCTGACGTTGTCGGTAAACATTCGGCGATAACCGCACCCAGCGGCTCACCGGTGGTGTCTGCCAATTTCGAGTCAAGGTCACGGCTCTGCCCAGCCTGTTCGCGAGGCAATCTGCAGACTGGCTTCCATGATGCGGAATCCGCAATAGGCGACTGACTCTTTCGACTGGGGTCAGTCTTCGCCTTCGAGGCCTGGGTTTAGCCGCCATATCTTCGCAGTCATGCCTCTTGATAGGGTGACAGACTAACCGCGTTAAGAGCGCGCGGTGGCAGCTCTCGCGATTTTACAGCAGCGGCCTTAACCGCATGCTTTAAGGTAGCCGGTTCAATCCATCGTCGGCCATCAGCACCTTAAGTGCCGCTTCAGTTGTGCCGCCGGGACTGGTCACGTTCTTGCGTAGAACATCGGCGGACGCTGATTCTGCATCGAGCAAAGCACCCGCGCCGGAGACAGTCGCCGTCGCCAGTTGGGCCGCCAACGCGGGCTCCAATCCCTCAGCAATACCGGCTTCTGTCAGTGCCTCGGCCAGCAAGAAAACATATGCAGGCCCGCTACCGGATACGGCTGTCACCGCATCCATGTCTGCTTCATCTGAAATCCAAGCCGTTTGACCAGCAGCGGCCATCAGAACCTTGCAGACGCGTTTTTGTGATGGGCCAACCGTCTCACCAGCATACAAAACACTCATGCCATGCCCAATCGCGGCAGGGGTGTTTGGCATAGCTCTGACGATGGCCGCGTCAGGCCCAAGGAAACCTTGAAGCCGACTGCTAGGCAAACCAGCAATGATCGATAGATACACCGTGCCCCCCTCCGCAAATCTTGCATAGGCAGGCATAACGTCCGGCGCCGCTTGCGGCTTGACGGCGAAGACTACTGCGTCAGGGGTGAAATCGCTTGGCAGCTCAGAGGCATCAGATAGCACGCTGAGTGCGGGATGCTCTTCCGCGCTTTCGACACCCGCACGGCCAGCCGGCTCGACAATCATCACATCGACCGGACTGAGCCCTTGGGCAAACCAGCCCTTAAGCAGCGCGCCACCCATTTTGCCGCAGCCGACAAGAAGTATGGTTCCTTCAATCATTTGGGGAGCATAACACAAAGAGGCGGCTATGCAGCCGCCTCTGGGTTGGATTTATCGCGGAATAAGAACTTAGGCTTCGCCGACAGTATCCAGCAAAGCGCAGGCGATCGCGTCGTCTGGCGTTCTTCCACCCCAAATAACGAACTGAAAGGCGGGGTAGTACCGCTCGCATTCGCTGCGGGCCAAATCAACTAGCTCATCGATATGGGCTGCATCAACACGACCATCACTACAGTGAATGGTGTGTCGGAACATCGGGATTCCTTCTTCGACCCAAATGGCGAAGTGCCCGGTCCACAACCGTTCATTCAGCTTTGCAATCAACTCATAAATGTTGCTCATGATTTTTGGCTGAACCCGCATATCTAAAGCGCAGGAAAAATGCAGAGCGTCTAACTCTTGCGACCAAGCGAAAAACAGTCCGAAGTCACACCAGGTCCCAGGTGCTTCGACCGCCATCTCTTCATCACTGCGCCGATCAAAGACCCAGTCTTTAACGCTGATAACTTCTTCAATGCGATCAAGTGGATTGTCTGCCGTGGATTCCTGGCTGACGGTCGTGGTGCGCATGGATTCCCCTCATTTGCCCCGGGCTCAACATCGTTTGAGCCCACCAAATTCGTAGCCTGAAATTCAAGATATAGTAGGTTCTGGGGGGCGGCAATAACTAATCGTAGTATTTTTGCCGAGTCGCGAGGCTTCACCGTTTCGTCATAAAACGCCGCAGAAACACTCGTCTTTAAAGAGGCTAAACGACATTCTGTTGCCGATCCGGCCTACGTTTTCTTTGACGATGATGTTGCAGCCTTAGCCTTTGTCGACCGCTTGGGTGTCGCGGACTTGGCCGCTTTTGGTTTTGCAGCCGCTTCGAGTTCTGCAACCCGAGCCAGCAGCCTTTCCTGTTCAGCCCTCGCCTCTGACGCCATGGCTTTGACGGCTTCAAATTCTTCACGACTCACAAGATCATGATCCGACACAAACCGATCCATGCGTTGCTTAACTAGACTCTCGATTTCTTGCTTCAGGCTACCTAAGAGCGCCGAGGGCGCCGCCGGCGACCTTCGCGATATCATCAAAGATTCGTTTCTGACTCTGCATGAGGAGTGCTCCGTTGACTCAGCGCGTGACTGAGTAATATCGGCCTGCTACAGCCAAAGCTTCAAGCCGCTGGAAGAGAGCAAGATACGTCCTTTTGTTTCGATTGCTCGCCTGCTATGCCTGATTCCGGCATAACTGGACCAGCACCAGCCACGCGTAACGAGCCCTTTATGCTAGCCATAACCGGTGCCGCCGGGTTTATCGGATCAAATCTCCTTGCAGCGCGTGACACAACGCGACGAGCCCTGGGCCCATGTCGTGGCGATCGATAGTCGTGGACAGCGACGCCAAACGAAGCAAACGTCGCCAAAAGAAGCGAGCGTGACGTGGGTCAGAGCCCTCTCGGACTATGCAGCGCTATCTCGCTGCGCAACAGCCGCAGACATAGAGGCGGTAATTCACCTCGGCGCGGAAACAGCCACCACGGCTACGGATCGAGACGCGGTCTTCGCGGTCAACGTCGACCTGAGCAAAGCCCTGTGGGCGTGGTGCTCTAACAGACTCAGAAACACCGTTTATCTACGCGTCATCAGCCTCGGTGTACGGCGACGGAACCCTCGGGTTTGTACGACGACCTGTCCTCACCGGCGCCATGGCGAAACTCAAGCCGCTGAACATCTATGGCGAAAGCAAACTGGCATTTGATCACTTTGTTGCGGTGCAAGTTGAGGGCGGAATCCAACCCCACCGCAATGGGCAGGCCTGCGCTTCTTTAACGTCTTTGGGCCCAATGAACGTCATAAGGGAACACAAGGAAGCGTTGTGAGTCAGATGCACCCTGTTGTGTCGCGTGGCGACCCCTACCCCTTATTCAGATCCCACAATCCAGACTTCGCAGATGGCGAACAGCAACGAGACTTCATTTATGTCGATGATTGCATCGCAGTGATCAGATGGCTGTTAGATAACCGTAGCGTTTCCGGATTGTTCAATGTCGGAAGCGGTAACGCTCGAACCTTTCTCGATTTAGCGCGCGCTGTTCACCAGGCCTGTGACAAAGCTTTCCAGCCGACTTGGCGCGACACGCCTCAAACATTGCGTGAGCATTATCAGTACTTCACCCAGGCCGACCTCACGCGACTGCGGACTGCAGGCTTTACGGAGTCGTTTACCTCGTTGGAAGAGGGTGTCACGATCACGATCAAAGACTACCTCGCCCAACCCGACCCTTTTCGCTAAGCCGGTTTACCAATCATGATTCCATTAGCGCTCACATTTCCGACGATCGATCCGATTTTAATCGAAATCGGTCCCTTCGCGATCCGCTGGTATGCCTTGGCCTATATTGCAGGTCTGTTTGGCGGCACATGGTACATGCGGCGTTTGGTGAAAAAATCGCCTGCTTTGATGACTCCAGAGCAGGCTGACGACTTTCTCATTTGGGCGCTAATCGGCATTATTTTGGGTGGGCGCCTCGGGTATGTACTGTTTTACAAACCGGCCTACTATCTTTCGAACCCAGGCGAGATAATGATGACCTGGGAAGGCGGCATGTCGTTTCATGGTGGATTGATCGGGGTCACTCTCGCGATCATTTTGTTCGCCCGAAAGATTCGAGTTGATAAATGGTATGTCGGCGACACGGTGAGCTGTGCCGTCCCTATTGGCCTCTTTCTTGGACGCATCGCTAATTTTGTAAATGGCGAGTTGTATGGCCGCACTGCGCCCGATGTCAGTTGGGCCATGGCATTCCCAGGCGGTGGGCCAATCCCTCGTCACCCTAGTCAGCTCTATGAAGCCTTCCTTGAAGGATTCGTCCTGTTTGTGATTCTTCATGTCCTATGGCGTCAGGACACGATACGGAAAAGACCCGGCATTATTACCGGCTGCTTTTGCTCCGGATACGGTATCGCTCGAATCGTTGTTGAGTTTTTCCGAGAGCCAGACCGTCACCTAGGTTTCCTCACTTTCGGCTTAACAATGGGCCAAGTTTTATCCGGCGCCCTCCTGCTGTTTGGCCTCGCCGTCATTTGGCGCTCCTTAAAGCGCGCTCCCGTTCAGGCATAGACATGACCACGGAGGCCCCTGAGCAAAACACTTCCAATTTAGAAGCGCATCTCATCGCGCAAATCAAAAAGAACGGCCCCATTCCTTTTGCGACGTATATGGATGCTGTTGCAGATGCCTACTACGCTCGTGGAACCGTTTTTGGAAAATCCGGTGACTTCATAACAGCACCAGAAATTTCTCAGGTTTTTGGCGAGCTTATTGGCCTTTGGTGTGTCACTGCGTGGCAAGCCCTCGGCCAACCTCGCAATTTCAATTTGGTTGAGTGCGGACCTGGGCGTGGCACGCTTATGGCCGACGCGTTGCGCACGGTATGGGACATCGCACCGATATTCGCCCGCTCTGCCTCACTCCATCTCGTTGAGCGCAGTGATACTCTGCGAGATGAACAGCGCAAGACATTAGCACCCTACGATATCGACTGGCATGACGACCTCTCTACAATACCAGACGGCCCCGTCATTCTTGTCGCCAACGAATTCTTAGATGCCCTTCCGGTATCACAATTTGTCAAAACATCATCCGGGTGGTGTGAACGCATGGTGACGCATGACAGTGAGGGGTTTCACTTCACGACAGCGCCGCTCCCCCGCCCCGAAATTGGTGACGCGTTTGACGACGCGCCTGCGGAAAGCATTTTAGAACAGTCGAGCGCCGTGCAAGATGTGACCTCGCGCATTGCAACACTTTGCGTAGACAATCCTGGCGCCGCTCTACTGATAGACTACGGACACGTCTTCTCGGATGTTGGGGACACGGTGCAGGCCATCAAAAACCATGCCTACCATCCCGTCCTTGAATCGCCGGGAGAAGCCGACATAACGGCTCATGTAGACTTCGCAGCCATCGCTCAGTCTGCACGAGCTCAGGGCGCAAGCATTCATGGACCGGTCGAGCAGGGGCCTTGGCTCAAACGGCTCGGTGCAGAGATTCGCGAAGTTCAATTGTCTGAGGGCAAAACAGACGCAGAAATACAAGCGATCCAGTCCAGCATTCGTCGACTCCTCGACCCACAAGAGATGGGGTCCTTGTTCAAGGTCATGGCACTTGGACCGAGAGGTATAGCCACGTTTTCAGGGTTTGAGGCCATACCATCCCCATGATGAAAGCAACAAACCTTGAATCACTAGGCAGTGTCCAACATGGCTTTTTCACGCGCCAAGGCGGGTACTCGAGCGGCGTGTACGATAGCTTAAACTGCGGCCTCGGCTCTGACGACGACCAAGAGACCGTATTCAAAAACAAGGCGGCCTGCGCAACAGCACTGGGCGTGGGCGCGGACCGCCTTCTAACCGTACACCAGGAACATACGGCCGACGTCATCACGGTGTCCAAGGCTTGGACACATGGGAACGCTCCAGTCGCAGACGGACTCGTAACCAAGGTCCCCGGCATTGCCATTGCCGTGCTTGCAGCCGATTGCACGCCGGTACTCTTTGCTGCTCCTGAAGCTGGAATTATCGGCGCGGCACATGCTGGATGGAAAGGTGCGATCTCGGGCATCGTTGAGAACACAGTCGATGCGATGACACAACTCGGAGCTAAGCGCGACCAAATCATTGCGGCGGTTGGCCCGTGCATCGGTCCAAATTCCTATGAAGTTGGGCCCGAGTTCCATGATCGGTTTCTCTCAGACAACGCACACAATGCACTTTATTTTCAGCCTTCAGAGAAAACCGGACACGTCTACTTTGATATTGGGGGGTTTGTACTCGATAAGGTTAGAGCCAGCGGCGTAAACACTGCGGAGCGCCTGAAGGCCGACACCTATTCACAGACAGATAAATTTTTTAGCTATCGGCGATCTTGCCACAGGGATGAGACAGATTACGGTCGTCAATTGTCGGGCATAGCGTTGGCACCCTAAAATTATGTTTGATCGCAGACACCTCATAACTCTCTTCACATCGACAGCCTTGGTTGCGTGCGGGTCTGTCCCTCAGCCTTTTCGGCGCGCCTCCAATACCCAGAATCCGTTGCTCGCAAATCCTAGCGGTGCAGGATTGGGCGTTCTGCCTCCCGCTGGTATTGATCGGACAATCGCATCCAATATTGCTGACCGTATCGCCGATAATTTAAGGCAACAGGAAATACCCGCCGAAGCCGTAAGCAAGACCGGCGTTCTCGGTTTCACCGCCGAGGGAAACTTAGGCGACTCTTCAGACGACGGCTTTCTCACGACTCTCAGCTTTGACTGGAGACTTCTCAATCGCCTGGGACAAATCGTCACCCGCCTTAATCAGACTGTACAAGTGGAATCCGCAGCATGGGTGGAAGCTGACAGCACGGCACACAACCGCGTCGCAGACGACATGTCAGCCCGCCTGGTTCTACTTCTCGCGCCCTCTATCGATGTCGAGCCCCCACCGGAACAGACAACGCCTTGGGATGGATTGACCGCAACGATCCGACGCCCCGACACAGCGCCGGGTGATGGCGCCCAATCTTTGGGTAACGCCATGGCCAACCGACTCGCTCGAGAAGGTCTTAAACCAACGGATGGAGTCCCCGATGTTGTCCTCGCCGCCACCGTCAACGTCACCCGATACGACTTAACCCAAGATGACATTGCCATCATATGGCAAGTCCTCGACTCGAAAGAACAAAGCTTGGGTGAGGTCAGATTGGATAACCGTATCCCACGCGGGGAATTAGACGGCGCCTGGGGCATGATTTCGGAAGCCATTGTTGATGGTGCCATGCCCGGTCTACTGGAAATTATTGCCGAAACGGTGCAACCCAGACGCTAGAAACGGACTCTCTTGAAAAAGTGTAGCCAGATACGATGAATCAGGGCCGTCGAACGTTTACAGACCTGTGACAGATTGATAGGTTTTCGCCGGTTCAATACGGCTGGGGAGCGGAACCAAAAGCCGGTGAATTGGGCGCGTGCCGTTGGGGGTCTTTTTACATGAAACTTTTGGCTGGCAACGCCAATCGGCCACTCGCCGAGGCTATCGCTGCGTATTTACATGTCGAAATGACAAATGCGTCAGTGAAGCGTTTTTCCGACATGGAAGTCTTTGTCGAGATTCACGAGAACGTTCGCGGTGAAGACGTCTTTGTCGTTCAGCCAACATCCTACCCGGCCAACGATAACCTTATGGAATTGCTGGTTACGCTTGATGCTCTGCGTCGAGCGTCAGCAGAGCGTGTAACAGCGGTCATCCCCTACTATGGCTACGCAAGACAAGACCGGAAGACGGCACCGCGTACCCCAATCACCGCCAAGCTGGTTGCCAATCTTATCCACCAGGCCGGTGCAAGCCGTGTCCTGACCCTTGATCTTCACTCGGGGCAAATCCAAGGCTTTTTCGATATTCCCTTGGATAACCTCTATGGGCAGCCTGTTTTCGTTGATGACATCAAAGAAAAGTACGAAGGCAAAGACAGCCCCATGATCATCTCGCCAGATGTCGGCGGCGTGGTTCGGGCCAGGGCCATCGCCAAGCGCCTGAATACGGAACTCGCCATTATTGATAAACGGCGTGAGAAAGCAGGCGTTTCTGAGGTCATGAACATCATTGGGGACGTTCAAGGCCGCGATTGCATCTTGGTGGATGACATCGTGGATTCCGCCGGAACCCTTTGTAATGCCTCCGTTGCCCTCATGAATAGCGGTGCCAAGACCGTATCCGCCTATGTCACGCATGGCGTGCTCTCTGGCGGGGCCGTGGGCCGTGTTTCCGCCTCTCCCATGACCGAATTGGTCATAACGGACAGTATTCAAGCCACTGAGGCTGTTCGCTTGGCGGATAATGTCCGCCAGATATCAATTGCACCACTGATGGCCGAGGCCGTGAAACGGATTAGCTCGGAAGCCTCAGTTTCCAGCCTATTTGACTGATCAGCCGTTCTGGCCCTCTAGGGCTTGAGCCAAACCCTGAATCCCTGTATTACCCCCGCTTCTTGGCGCTATCCAGCTTTTGGGTGGGGCCAAATTACCGGCGGCGACACCCCTGGAGGCCTGCCGGTGGCACCTCAGTTATTGAGATGTCGATTCACATTGAAGGAGACCAGAAATGGCAAACGTAGGCGCCCTGAATGTTCAGGAACGCGACCGGGCCGGCAAGGGGGCAGCCCGCGCAATACGTCGAGAAGGCCTCGTGCCCGGCGTAATCTATGGCGATAACAAGGAACCAACCCTTATCTCCATGAAACCGCGCGATCTGTTCGTTGAAATGCGTAAACCCGGATTCGCAACGAAAGTATTCGAAATTTCTGTGGGCAAAGAAACCCAGAAAGCGATGGCTCAGGATGTACAAATGCATCCCGTACGCGATACGCCAGTTCACGTCGATTTCCGCCGCATTGGCAAGAATACGGTCGTGAACGTTGCGATTCCCGTGCAGATCATCAACGAAGAAGCCTCACCCGGCATTAAGGGCGGCGGCGTGATCAACATGGTACGCCACGAAATTGAAGTCCGTGCGCGCCCAGATGCGTTGCCCGAGAGTTTTGAAATCGACCTCACAGGCCTAGAGATCGGTGATTCGGTCCACATTAGTGCGATCACAATGCCGGAAGGCGTCGCTCCGACGATTACGGATCGCGACTTCACGGTCATCACGCTTGCTGCACCAACGGTAGCAACAGCTGCTGAAGACGAAGAAGATGCAGCAGCAGC
This sequence comes from uncultured Rhodospirillaceae bacterium, assembly GCA_943787205.1. Lineage (GTDB taxonomy): Bacteria > Pseudomonadota > Alphaproteobacteria > Rhodospirillales > Rhodospirillaceae > WLXB01. The sequence continues at coordinate 45,562 of CALSLN010000004.1, read as the reverse complement.
CGAAGGTGAAGCCGCCGAAGGCGAAGATGCCGAAGGCGACAAGAAAGAAGAGTCCGGAGATTAAGACTGTTGAGGGTCTGGCTATTTGGCCGGACCCTCACCTTCTCCGCTCTAAGCCTTTTATTCCTCTGTTTGTCTGCATCGCGAGACCGCCATGCGCCTGCTAGTAGGTCTGGGCAATCCTGGCTCCGGCTACATCAACAATAGACACAACCTTGGTTTTATGACCGCTGACAGCATTGTCGCGCGCCATAACCTGGGTGCATGGCGCACCAAGTTTCAGGGACAATTTGCACAGGGACAGCTAGGCAGCGACAAAGTCGTCGTTCTAAAACCTGCCACGTTTATGAACGAATCGGGACGCTCCGTTAGCGAAGCCATGAGTTTTTACAAATTAGAACTCGAAGACGTCATCGTCTTTTACGATGAAATTGAACTGGCGCCCGGAAAGATCCGCGTCAAAAAAGGTGGCGGCCATGCCGGCCATAACGGCATCCGTAGTTTGGTGGCTCATATTGGCGAGGCGTTCTGGCGCGTTCGCATGGGCGTCGGTCACCCTGGACAAAAAGACCGAGTATCTGGATATGTTTTGCAGGATTTTGCAAAAGCTGACGAAGCTTGGGTTACGGCGTTGGTCGACGCATCAGCAGATGCCACACCTTTGTTGGTTGATGGTGAAGACAATCGATTCATGACAGACGTTGCGCAGGTAATGCGGGACGCTGAAACACCACAGTCACCACGCGACAAGAAAAACGAAAAGAAAGAAGGGTAAAATCGAATGGGTTTCAATTGCGGCATCGTTGGCCTGCCAAACGTCGGTAAGTCGACTCTCTTTAACGCCCTGACGTCCACGGCGGCCGCACAAGCGGCAAACTTCCCGTTCTGTACCATTGAGCCAAACGTTGGACGCGTTGCAGTCCCCGATGACCGGCTGACAAAAATATCGGAGATTGCCAGCTCTAAAGAAACAATCCCAACTCAACTCGAATTTGTCGATATCGCTGGCCTCGTGAAAGGCGCCAGCAAAGGTGAAGGCTTGGGCAATAAGTTTCTCGCCAACATTCGTGAAGTCGATGCCATCGTTCACGTCCTTCGGTGCTTTGAGGATGGCAATGTGACGCACGTGGACGGGTCAGTTGACCCTGTACGGGATGCAGAGACAGTCGAAACTGAACTGCTTCTCTCGGATATGGAAAGCCTGGAGAAACGCACCGACGCCATGGCCAAGAAAGCCAAATCAGGGGACAAAGAGTCTAAGGATTGGCTCGCTGTTATGGAGCCAACCCTAGAGGCCCTCAAGCAAGGCAACCCGGCACGGACGGCACGGCCAGATGATGAGCATGGACTAAAGCTCTTTCGCCAACTGCAATTGCTCACGGCAAAGCCAGTGCTCTATGCCTGCAACGTCGAAGAAGGCAATGCGGCTGAGGGCAACGAGTACTCAGCTCAAGTCGAGGCCATGGCTGCAAAGGCCGGTGCGCGCTGCGTTGTCGTTTCTGCCGCTATTGAAGAAGAAGTGTCTCAGCTGGATGATCCGGAAGAGCGCAAAGACTTCCTCGAAACCCTCGGGCTGGAAGAAACCGGGCTCGCCCGCGTCATCCGTGTTGGCTACGAATTGCTCGATCTCCTGACGTTCTTCACAGTCGGCCCAAAAGAAGCCCGCGCATGGACGGTCAGAAATGGTGCTAAGGGGCCACAAGCCGCTGGCGCTATTCATACGGATTTTGAGCGTGGTTTTATTCGGGCTGAAACGATCGCATACGATGATTTCGTCACACTAGGCGGTGAACAGCCTGCCAAAGATGCCGGTAAAATGCGCCAGGAAGGCAAAGACTATCTCGTCAAAGATGGTGACATCATGCACTTCCTGTTTAATGTCTAAGCCACACATCAATCACAGAACCCACAAAGCAAAACCGCCGGCTGTGAGGCCGGCGGCTTGAAGACTTTAGTTTACTCAGTTGAGCGTCTAGTGCTCGATGTCGGCCCAGATCCGGCGCTTTAGGAAGTACGCTAGAACTGTAAAGACGAACGTGAACAGCAACACCCGAACGCCGGTCTGCTTACGGATTTCCAACTTAGGTTCAGCAGCCCAGTGCAAGAACGCGGCAACATCTGTTGCCATTTGTTCGGCTGTTGCTGGTGTCCCGTCCGAATATTCGAGCAAGTCATCAAACAACTGCTGGGCCATCGCAATCTGATTTCCCTCGAACGCAACGTTGTAATACATCCCGTCCATCATCTCCGCTTCCACTTCAGCCGATGGCTCTTCGTAGCCATTGATCAAACTGTAGACGTAATCTGGTCCGCCATGCCGCGCTTTTGACATCAAGGACAGATCGGGTGGCAACGCGCCATTGTTTGAGGCCCGAGCAAACTGGTCATTCGGATATGGATTGGGCATGTAATCGGCGGGGATTGCTGGTCGATCAAAGATATCACCCTGATCGTCACAGCATTCCTCAATGATGTACTCAGATGCCAACACTTTCGTTTGGTCTTCGCTGTACCCGATGGCTTCTAAGTTACGGAACGCGATGTAATCCAAGCCATGGCAGGATGAACACACTTCCCGATAAACCTGAAAGCCACGTTGCAGCTGTTGCCGGTCAAAGCGACCGAACACTCCATCGAAAGACCACTCTTGATTAGTGAGTTCGACGTTTCCATCCGCAGCTTTTACTTCGACCGGTGCAAAACCGATGAGCAATGTGGCGAAGGCGGCAAAAAGAACGATTCTCATATCTCTACTCCGCAGGCTTTGCCACAACGGGCGTGCTTATACTTGTTGGAAGGGGTCTTGGTGTTTCAATCCAGCCAACGACAGGCATTAAGACCAAGAAGTGGAAGAAATACCAGAAGGTGCCGATCCGACTGAGCAGCAATGGCAGACCTTCAGCCAATTGCGCCCCACACCATGTCAACATTACGCAGTCGGCCAAGAAAACCCAGAACAGGACTTTAAAGATCGGACGGAATGTCGCTGACCGAACACGCGATGTATCGAGCCAAGGAATGACGAACAAGATTAGAAGTGAACCAAACATCAAGATCACGCCCGTCAACTTATCGTCGATTGAGCGTAAGATCGCGTAGAACGGTAAGAAGTACCACTCAGGCACGATATGAGCCGGCGTCGAAAGCGGATTGGCTGGAATATAGTTATCCGTATGCCCCATGGCGTTCGGGAACCAGAACACCACTGTAAAGTAAGCGAGCAAGAAGACACCGAGCCCAAACGCATCCTTAGCGGTGTAGTACGGGTGGAACGGAATCTTGTCCTTGGCCGTTGCATTAATACCCAGTGGGTTATTAGAGCCTGGAATATGCAGCGCCCAAATGTGGAGGACCACGACGCCGACCAAAACGAACGGCAGCAAATAGTGCAAGGCAAAGAAGCGATTAAGCGTCGGATTATCAACCGAGAAACCACCCCAGAGCAGTGTCACGATATAATCACCGATGACCGGGATTGCCGAGAACAGGTTGGTAATAACCGTCGCGCCCCAGAAGCTCATTTGCCCCCATGGCAAGACATAGCCCATGAAGGCAGTTGCCATCATGAGGATCATAATAATGACACCGAGCCACCACAGCACTTCCCGCGGTGACTTATACGAGCCGTAGAACAACCCTCGGAAAATATGGATATAGACCACGATGAAGAAGAAGCTGGCACCGTTGGCATGCATATAGCGCAACAACCAACCAGAGTTCACATCACGCATGATGCGCTCAACGCTTTGGAACGCATAATCGACATGCGGCGTGTAAGACATGGCGAGCAGGATGCCCGTCACGAATCATGACCACCAGCACGCAGTCCGGCTCAGAGCGCCGAAAGTTCCAGAAGTAGTTCAGGTTCTTCGGAGCCGGGTACTTAGATCCGACGGAGTGTGATCGATAAAGGAAACAATAGGCAGGCGCTCTTCAAACCAATCGAAAGCCTCGCGTGCCCCAACCTTTTTCAGTGCTCATTGCGGCTACGCTCCTTAACCGATGCGAATGTTTGTTTCGGAGAGGAAGGTGTAGTCCGGCACCTCAAGGTTCGTCGGGGCCGGTCCTCTGCGAATACGAGCGGACAGATCATAGTGAGATCCGTGGCAGGGGCAGAAGTAGCCGCCATAATCCGCCGCGCGCTTCGGTGGTCTTTTGGCCCGATGCGGAATACAGCCCGAGATGGGTGCACACACCAATCAACGATCAAATAGCTGGTCGTCTCTGAACACGCTCTTCGTCCGGCTGCGGGATCCGGCATATCCTGCCAGCGCTCACCGCGAGCCTCCTTCGATCTCCGCAGCAGTCCGGTAGCGCACGAAGACTGGCTTGCCGCGCCAGCTGATAGTAATCGCCTGACCTTCTTGAAGGCCCGCTAGAGCTGGCCTCAACTGAAGACAACGCCAACGTGTCGGCTGCCGGGTTCATACTGTTGATTCAGCGGCCACAAGGACATAGCGCTACCCCAACAGCGCCGGTGGCAACCGTTGCATGGAGCAGGAAATCCCGCCGGGACTCATCGTCAGTGGGAACCGTCTGGATGTTCTGCCGCATCCGCCATTAGTTCGGGCCTCTCGGTTCTTGCGCGCGCGCCGGGAGCGGTGCGCGAGACCAGGCAAGATGGGGCTGAGAACACCTTCCATACAACCCAGACGATCCACGACCAGAACGGCTCAGGTCGCCTTGCCTTGCTTCCCCAACCCCAACGAAACTCTAAGGAAAACAATGCCGTGGGGTATAGGATATTTTATGGGCCGTGAAAAGGGCTTTGCCGCGCCTCAAAACCGTGCACAAGTAACGCCGGGATACACGAGTGTGATTCGCACTCGTCCTTTTCCAGCCCGATATCCCCCAGAATGTCGGAGCCGTGCTGCGCCTTGGCGCGTGCTTCAATATCGCGGTGGAAATCATCGAACCGTGCGGCTTTGTTTGGGACGATAAGCGCATAAAACGGGCAGGAATGGACTATACGGACAAGGTATCACTCACCCGACATCAGTCGTGGGAGGCCTACATTTCTGCGCAATCAAGCCAGACTGGTCGCCTTATCCTGTTCACCACCAAGGCCTCCGAGCCTCATCATTCATTCTCATTCGCAACTGGTGACCAACTTGTTTTTGGCCAGGAGAGCGCTGGGGTGCCCGATGACGTGCACGAAGCGGCCGATGCCCGCCTGTCGATTCCCATGGCTGCGGGGACACGATCACTTAATTTGGCTCAATCTGCAGCCATCGCCAGCGCAGAAGGGCTCCGCCAACTCAATGGGTGGCCAACAAGCTGACATGACAACGGTGTAATACTCCCGCAATCTTTCTGTAAGTCGAGGAGGCTTAGAACGGAGGTGCAATTGTCGTGAAGACTAGGATCCCCCTCCCGTCTCCTACATTGCTCCTTAAGACTGGCCCCTCCTCCTCAAAAAGGACGGGGCCATTTTTAATGGATCAAAGCTGTTAGACGGGCGCGAAGATCTTTGCGGCTAGCCTCAAATCCTCCATCGACCCATTCCTGCTCTACGGCCTTCAGTAATGTTCCGATTTTAGGCCCTTCGGATACTCCAAGCGCTTGAACATCAGCACCAGTGAGCGGAAACTGAACCCGAGTCCACGTACGGGCCTTATCAAGGAGTGACGCCCAGTCATAAGAACCTGCACCTTCAGAACGCGCATGGGCGATCACCACACCCTCAACGGCCGCGTTTCCAGCGCCTCCGCCATCAGCAAAGACATACAGAAAACGGTTCAAATCAATGGGTCCTGCGACTGTTGCTGCAGCCACGGAAGCGGCAAAGCAATCCTGAATTCTGAGAGCATTCTTCCGACTGGCCTTCATACGCTGGGCAACATCCGTTGCACTTTGCCCAAAGCAAAAACACCCAGCGGCGAACCCAATCCATCCCGTTTCTATCGTTCCCCAATGCCGTTTCAGCATTGATTAAACGATCCAAAGAAAGGTCGACTTCAGTATCCTGAGCAACCACTTTTAGGGCGCCAGCCTCTGCCATTGCCGTCAAAGACAAGGTTGGGTCGGGTGCGTTGAGCAGTTTCATAAACTCATCGCGCACCCGCTCAACAGAGAGTGATGCAAGACCGTCCTGATGTGTTGCGCATGCCTCTATAATGTCGCGGTCCGGATCATATTTTCCGTAGAGCGCAAGAAATCGGAAGTACCTTAGAATACGGAGATAGTCTTCTTGGATGCGATCCCCTGGATCGCCCACAAACCGAACCCGCCCTGCTTGCGCATCCGCAACGCCGCCGAACGGATCAAAGAGTGTTCCATCCTGCCGCATAGACAACGCATTAAAGGTAAAGTCTCGTCGCGATGCGTCTTCAGTCCAGTCCGTCGTGAATTCGACAGCTGCATGACGGCCATCACAGGCCGTGTCTTTGCGCAGGGACGTAATTTCAAACGGCTGACCATCCACAACCGCAGTCACCGTGCCATGGGCCAGGCCAGTCGGGACAACCTTGATCTTAGCGCTAGATAACTTCTCAACGACAACCCCAGGCTCGTCCGGCGTAGCGATATCGATGTCTCTGATTTGGCGAGACAACACAGAATCGCGCACACAGCCGCCGACGAAACGAACATCAGTGTCTGGCGCGCCCAGAGCAGAGAACAATGTGTGCACCGCACGGACATTCATCCATGGCGCACCCTTTAGAGCAGAGGTCACACCACTCTACTTTTCGTCCAACTGGCCCGGGATGATACGCCCATCCTCATATCGAGATGGTGTGTATGTCGCATCAGGGTCGGCACCCCGTATTAGTGCAGTTGCCCCCATGACACCGAAAGCAAGGAGCGCGCCGAGAAACAGCAAGAACGGCCAAGGTCCTTTTTCAATTTCTGGCGCGTTTCCGCCGTGTTTTTTGACGTAGGTCGCACGATACCAAGCCCACGCCAAATATGCGGTTAGGGGCAGAAGAAAAGGCAGCACGTAAAGGAAGAAGATACGCATAATTAGTCGTTTAGAACCTCGCTGAGATTAACGATCATACCAGCTGTAGCACCCCAAATGTAATGTGATTCGTAGGGCATGGCGTAGTAAGCCCGTTCTAGACCATTCACCGTGCGGCGCACTTTCTGATGATTGGAGCGGTCCAATAAAAATGGCAGTGGCACTTCGAAAATTGCCGCGACTTCGCCTGGTTCAGGCTTAAACGCTGCAGGCGGGGGCGAAACAAATCCCACAACGGGAAGAACTTCAAACCCAGTAATCGTCAAGTATGGATCAAGGCAGCCCAGTACGTCGACAATCTCAGGCACAATTCCAACTTCTTCATGGGCCTCTCGTAACGCAGCTGCAACTTGATCTGCGTCACTGTCATCAACACGCCCCCCAGGGAACGCGACCTGACCAGCATGCTTTGCTAGATCCTCCGTCCGGCGCGTGAGCAAAACAGTGACCCCGTCTTCCCGATTGATTAACGGGACCAAGACACCAGCGGAGACTCGCTTAACCCGAACACCAGGCGCACCTGCACCGCGTTCATAAGGAATGCCGCTGGACGGAATCGGTCCATACCCATTGGCTTCGAATTCAGTAAGCCCCTCTTCCGCCAACAAGGCTCGGCCGGAGACCACATCACCACGTTCTTTTGCGGTTCGATTAGTCTCAAGACGCTCGCGTATTTTATCCGGTGTCATGACGCCGCCACATCCCCGATGGGGAAAAACACGCCCCGGCTCCATACGCCGAAGCATGGTTTGCCATCGACCTCACCTTCCACACCCAGGTCAATCAAATGGTAAAAGACTGACCGCGCGATACGCGCGTCTAAATCTTTTCCCGTGTGAATATAAGGTGCTGGTTCGCCGTTACCCCGGATTCGTCTCAACCCGCAACGCATGGTCCGGCCCTAAGGGGACAATGGCGTCCAGATTGGTTCTGAAGTCCAGCGTTTGACTAACCCCTTTTCCGGTGTGGGTTAATTCAATCGCCAGATAGGGAACGTCTTCAACCTCAATCCGGCCATTCTCAACTGGCGTTGTGAGCCAATAACTGCCGTCAGGTTTGCGGTTCAGAACCGTGGAAAACAGCTTCACCATGGGCTTACGCCCAATCGGGGACCCCTGGTAGTACCAAACCCCATTGCGGTCGATTCGAATACCGAAATCGCCACAGTCTTGATCCGTATTCGCCCGAGCACTGGATGCGCGCAAAGATGTAAGCGTTTCTGAAGCAGAATCTTCTTCTAACTTGCCCACATGACCCTCCATACTCTGCACACCAGACGAAAATCCTTACATTGGAGATATTTAGGGTGAGCGATACGATAACACAAAGCCCTGACGCGCACGCAGATGTCTCCGTTGAGGACGTTGAACGAGTCAGTGAGCAGATGAATAAAGCCAAGGCTGCGGTCGAGGCCGTGATCTTGGGACAAAGGTCAGTCGTCGAAGAAAGCCTCATTACCCTACTTGCCGGCGGACACCGTTCTTCTCATCGGCGTGCCAGGTCTCGCTAAGACCAAACTCGTGCAAACGCTTGGCACTGTTCTCGGCCTAGAAGACAAACGCGTGCAGTTCACACCAGATTTGATGCCTGCCGATATTCTGGGATCAGAAATCCTAGAAGAAGGTGAAGATGGAAAGCGCTTCTTCCGGTTTGTCCGAGGCCCTGTATTCAGCCAACTGCTTATGGCCGATGAAATAAACCGAGCCAGTCCAAGGACGCAGTCCGCGCTTCTACAAGCCATGCAAGAGCGACGCGTCTCCATTGCTGGGCAAGATCATGAGTTACCTCGGCCTTTTCATGTTCTCGCAACGCAAAATCCGATCGAGCAGGAAGGCACCTACCCCTTACCTGAGGCACAACTAGACCGCTTCCTCATGCAGGTCGACATCTCTTATCCAGATGACGCTGCCGAACGTCAAATCATCATCGCCACCACCGGCGCAAAAGAAGTTGAGCCTGAAAAAATTCTCAGTGCAAATGACCTCATGACTGCACAAGCCGTCGTACGGCAACTGCCGGTGGGCGACAGCGTGATCGATGCAATATTGAAACTGGTTCGCGCGGGACGCCCAGAAACAACGGATATCAGCGAAGTGCGCGAATGGGTGGCCTGGGGTCCAGGCCCGCGCGCCAGTCAGGCGCTCATGCTGGCCGTGCGCGCCCGAGCCCTTCTCGATGGCCGCTTGGCCCCTTCGGTCGATGATGTGTTGGCTCTTGCGAAGCCCGTTCTGCAGCATCGCATGGCCTTAAGTTTCTCAGCACGCGCAGATGGCAGAAGCCTGCACGACGTGATCGACCGTCTCAGCCACGCCGCAGACCCAAGCTAAGCGCAAATTTTATTATGCCCGTAACCGCACAGGTTCTTCAGCATAACGCCGAGCATGCTGCCTCGACGCTGCCACCGTTGCTCATCGACGCCAATCGCGTCGCCGCAACCGTGTCTTTAGGAAGCCATGGCCGACGGCGTGCCGGGCCTGGCGATACCTTTTGGCAGTTTCGTCATTACACGCAAAGCGATCCAGCCCACACAATCGATTGGCGCCAATCAGCAAAGTTCGGGCCGGTTTATGTGCGCGAGCGCGAATGGGATGCGGCGCAGACTGGAGCCATCTGGTGTGACTGCTCGCCATCGATGGCCTTTCGCTCATCCAAAAAATTGCCGACGAAAGCAGAACGGGCCTGCGTCATCGGCATGGGCCTGGCGTCTCTCTTGCTACAGGGTGGTGAGCGCGTACGTTTGCTAAACACACAAGTGGCCGCAACATCTGGACGATTAGCCCTTATTCAAATGGCCCATCACCTAGAACGCGAAATCGAGACCCCGCCGAACACCGGAATTCCAATGTCACCCGCTTCCATGCCCCGCCACTCTGCCGCCGTCTTGATCAGCGACTTCATGGTGCCCATAGACACTCTTGAAAAGACGATCACGTCATACGTCGGTCGCGCCGTTCGCGGCCACCTCTTGCAGGTCCTTGATCCAGCGGAAGAAGCGTTACCTTATTCAGGGCGCATTCGGTTTCAAGGCATGGAGGAGGAAGGTCAACTCCTCATTGAGCGCACCGAAGATGTCCGTGCCGATTACCAACGCAAGCTTGCCGAGCACCGTGCTCAAATCTCATCCATGACCCGTCGACTTGGTTGGACGTTCGGCGTGCACCACACCGACAAGCAACCACATACAGCCCTCGTCGGCCTTCATAACCGGTTGGCCGAACAGCCATGGTAGCACTCGGCGCACTAACATTTGCATCACCATGGGTGCTGACAGCTCTTGCCGTGCTGCCCCTGGTTTGGCTGCTGTTGCGCGTCACACCGCCTGCGGCAAAGCGCCTCTCCTTTCCTGCCATCAGATTACTGTTTGGCTTGTCGTCACCCGAAAAATCTTCTGCACGCACACCCTGGTGGCTGCTGTTGTTACGCCTGGCGTGCATCGCGCTCGTGATTATTGCGCTAGCTGACCCGGTCATGAACCAACGCGAAAGCATGCAACAAAGCCCGTTGGTTGTTGTCGTTGATGACGGCTGGGCTGCTGCCCCGCAATGGACACAACGCCAGTCCGCGTTAATCCGCCTACTAGAAGGCGCGGTGCGTGAAAAACGGCCCGTGATGCTTGCCATGACGGCACCCACACAAGCCGGGATCGAAGATGCCCTAAGTTACGCACCTGCCGGTGAAGCCCTCGCCTTAGCCCGCGCGATGACTGCAAAGCCTTGGTCTACAAAACGATCAACACTCCTTCAGCGCCTGGAGGCCAGCACAATATCTCCGCCAGCCGAAGCCGTCTGGTTGACCGACGGCATAGCCTCCGGCTCTGATAAAGACATTGCAGAACACCTACGTCGTCTCGGTCGCCTAACCGTGTTGTCCGATGCCGGGCGCGCTGGTCCGTTCGTGCTTGGACCAGCCGATAGGGTTCCGGACGGAGACAACAACGTCGTCTCCGTCACCGTACGGCGCCCAGCCACAAACGCTGCAACGCAGGCCACGACAAACGTCGTTGCTATGGATACCGCGGGGCGCACTGTTGCCCGCGCCGAGGCCACGTTCGAAGGTGATGAGTCGGTGACAACGGCCCGCTTTACGGTTCCAACAGAACTCGGCAATCGGATGGCGCGCCTCAGCGTAGAAAATGAATTCGGCGCCGCTGGCATTTTTCTCCTCGACGATCGCTGGACACGCCGGCCGGTTGGCGTGGTCTCTGACAACCCGGATGGCATCATCACCCCGTTATTAGAAGACGGGTACTACGTGACCCAGGCCCTACGTCCCTATGCCGAAGTCCATAGCGGCATTCTAGCCGACCTCATTCAGCGCGAGCTGGCTGTGATGGTTCTCGCGAGCGGCAATCGCGTGACCGCACCAGAAGTTACATTGCTAGAACCCTGGATCGAACGTGGCGGTGTACTAGTGCGCTTTGCGGGATCAACGATGGACGGCAACATCGACTCCTTATTACCGGTACGCCTTCGCGGCGGTGGACGCACGTTCGGTGGCACGATGTCATGGACAAAGCCCGTTGGCTTAGCACCCTTCCCGACAGATAGTCCGTTCGCCGGACTAGACGTTCCAGACGATGTCTTGGTGTCGTCTCAGGTTCTCGCGCAACCCTCACCTGGCCTAACAGAACGGACATGGGCACGGCTCGATGATGGCACACCACTCGTCACCGCCGAGCGGCGCGGTCAGGGCTGGATCGTTTTGTTTCACGTCACCGCTACGCCGGATTGGTCTACCCTCCCGCTTTCAGGAGTCATGGTTGATATGTTGCGGCGCGTTCTCGACCTAAGCCGCGGGGTCAATGAAACAACATCAGCGTTGCCGGAAAGCTTACCCGCGCGCGAAGTCTTGAGCGGCGACGGACAATTGGTTACGCCACCACCTACCGTGTTAGCGCTTAATCAAAAAGACATTGGAGACCCAAACATCGGACCGATCCACCCACCCGGATACTACGGCGCAGGCCCAATCCGCATTGCTGTAAACTTGGGTCCGACGATTGGATCTTTCTCGGCACAAACGCCTTGGCCCGCGCATATCGGAGTCTCCAGTTTCGATGCGGTCGCCGCTGAACGCACCTTGAAGCCTTGGCTTCTGTTGGGCGCCCTCATTCTCTTTACAATTGATCTGCTGGTTTCACTGCTCTTGCGCGGGCTGGTTTCGCTTCCTCGCCCACACGCGATTGGCTCAGCAACGACGGCACTTGCACTCATGATCGCCATAACAATGAGTGATACAGCACAGGGTGCAGAAGACGTCCTCGACCCCGCAACAGTCGACGCCGTTTTGCAAACGAGACTGGCCTACGTAAAAACTGGTCGCTCGAACATTGACCTCCTGTCTGAGCAGGGATTGGGGTCTTTGACCAACGTCCTCGCCTCTCGCACGTCAGCAGAGATGGCAGCGCCCGCAGCCGTGAATCCTGAGACGGATGAGCTCTTCCCCTACCCCATCGTCTATTGGCGCGTGACCCCAGACCAACAACCGCCGACAGAGCAAGCGTCCGTACGCATCAATGATTACCTTGGCCGTGGCGGCATGATCGTGTTTGACGCTCCCAATCAGATTGGCGCAAACCCAGAAGGCGAGGGAGAACAAGTTGGACAGGCCCTCAACCAGATACTGATGCGCTTGAACGTTTCTCAGCTCGTTCAAGTTCCAGAGAATCATGTCTTACGGAGAAGCTTTTACCTACTGCCCGACTTGCCTGGACGCTATACCGGCGCGCCGGTCTATGTCGAACGCGGCTCGGTGAGCAACGACGGCGTTTCATCGATCCTAATTGGTAGCCACGACTGGGCCGCCGCTTGGGCGCGCGACGCTCGCGGGTTACCCATCTACCCTGTGGTACCCGGTGGCGAACGCCAGCGGGAATGGTCGTATCGATTTGGGGTTAATCTCGTGATGTATGCCCTCACGGGGAATTACAAAGCAGACCAAGTCCATTTACCCGCCATCATGCAACGGCTCACCCAATGACCGGCATCACGTTTTCCGCCCTTGTGCCGATCACGGTTCTTCTTTCTGTCTTAGCTGTCGGACTGGCCGCAGCCGTCTACGCGTTGGTGCGCAGGTCACGGGCAGCAGGTTTGCGCATTGTCGCGCTCCTTGTCTTATCAGCAGCCGTGATGGACCCGCGAGCAACAATCGAGAATCGCACCCCCCTGAATGATGTCGCTGTTGTTGTCGTCGACGAAAGCCTCTCCCAGCAACTGGATGAACGCCCGGCGCGCACGTCGGCAACTCTCACTGAGCTAAACGCCGCTCTCGACAAACTAAACGCGACAGAAGTCCGCACGGTACGCCTGACACCAGAAACAGCCGGTGCGCGCAGCGACGGAACTCGCCTATTTGATGCTGTATCGAAAGCAACATCTGACATTCCGAATAGCCGCCTCGCTGGAGTCATCTTAATCACAGATGGCATTGTCCATGATGCGCCGAGCATTCCAGAACAATCAGGCATCACCGCGCCCGTACATGTCCTGCTCACGGGAAGACAAGATGAACGTGATCGCCGCATTGTGGTGGTTGAAGCGCCAGAATTCGGATTGGTCGACAAGACTGTAACGCTTCGGGTGCGCGCTGAAGATACCAACTTCCTACCCGGCACACCGATCTCAGCAACCCTACGAACCGATGGTGGCGCGGTGCAGCAATTCACCATGCGCACGGACGAAACCATCGACGTTGTTCCATCCCTTGATCATCCCGGCGCCAACGTGTTTGAGTTGGAAATCGAACAAGCGGATGATGAGATCTCACTGCGCAACAATCGCACGCTCATCACGGTCAATGCGATCCGCGACCGGCTTCGGGTCCTCTTGATCTCTGGCCAACCTCACGTCGGCGAACGGACATGGCGCAACCTCCTAAAATCGGACCCTAATGTTGATCTGGTCCATTTCACAATTCTTCGGCCTCTGTCCAAAGATGATGGGACACCGCTCAATGAACTGGCGCTAATCTCCTTCCCTATTCGGGAGCTGTTTGAAGAACAACTCTATGACTTCGATCTGGTGATCTTTGATCGCTACAGTCGGCGCGGCCTAGTGCCATTCCAATTCATGATGAACATTGCCAGCTACGTCCTGGACGGTGGCGCGGTGATGTTATCCGTCGGCCCTGAGTATGCAGACTCGTTCTCACTGTTTGATAGCCCTCTACAAAATGTATTGCCCGCTGCACCGACAGGCCTTGTCTATGACAAACCGTTTCTGCCCCGCATCAGCGAGACGGGCGCACGACACCCGGTAACCGCCTCCCTATCAATGCCCGGTCAGGCAGACCCAACGTGGGGCCGATGGTTGCGGCAGGTCGATGTGCAACCCTCCTCGGGACAAGAACTCATGCAAGGCGCCGGCCAGCGCCCGCTTCTCATGCTGGATCGCGTTGGCAAAGGTCGAGTCTCCTTATTGCTCAGCGACACCATGTGGCTTTGGAGCAAAGGCTTCGATGGTGGCGGCCCACAAGCAGAGATGCTGCGCCGGTTGGCACATTGGCTGATGAAAGAACCTGAGCTAGAAGAAGAAGCCCTCACCGCCACGGTGGAAGACGGCAACATAAATGTGATCCGCACCAGTTTAGACGCGTCTGTGCGCGCAGTGACTGTGACAGCACCAGATGGAACGGATCAAACCGCGCAACCCGAGTACACCGAGGCTGGCCGCTTCGTGGCCCAGGTCACAGCGGGCGACGAAGGGCTCTACCGAATTGCTGATGGAGTCCTATCGACTGTCGTAGCCGTCGGGGCCGCAAACCCACTTGAGAACCAAGACGTCATCTCAACGGAGACACGCCTCAGCCCAATCGCTGAGGCAACAGGCGGCGGCTTGTTCTGGATTGCCGACAACGGTGTACCAACCGTAAGACAGGTCGCGCCGGACCGCATTTCCAACGGTCAGTCCTGGATTGGGCTTCGCGCCAACGGCCAATATGTCGTCGATGACGTCCGTGAAATCGCGCTCATACCAGCTTGGCTGGCGCTACTCGTTCTGCTTACGCTGCCCCTCCTAACATGGTGGCGCGAAGGCCGATAAGCGCTACACTGCCGCCCATGAAAACAAGAAATCTTGGACGTTCAGGCCTCACGGTATCCGCTGTCGGGCTTGGTTGCATGGGTATGTCGGTGTTCTACGGATCCGGCAATGACGACGCGGCATCGATCAAAACGATCCACCGCGCCCTCGACCTTGGGATCACCTTTTTCGATACAGCTGAACTGTACGGCAACGGTCATAACGAAGAACTTCTGGGCAAAGCCGTAAAGGACCGCCGCGACGAAGCCATCGTCGCCACAAAGTTTGGTCTGCGCCTGATCGACGGTGGCGGCGTCACCGCTGCCAACGGCAAACCTGAGTATGTCAAAGCCGCCTGCGACGAAAGTTTGAAGCGCTTGGGCGTTGATGTCATCGACCTCTATTACGCACACCGCGTTGACCCTAACGTCCCAGTCGAAGAGATGGTCGGCGCGATGGCCGAACTGGTTCAGGCCGGCAAAGTTCGTTACTTAGGTTTAAGCGAAGCCGGTGCGGGTAGCATCCGCAAAGCCCACGCGGTTCATCCGATCGCCGCAGTACAAACCGAATACTCCCTGTGGAGTCGAGACGTTGAAGCGGACGTCATTCCGACTTGCCAAGAGCTTGGCATCGGCTTCGTCCCCTACTCCCCGTTGAGCCGGGGCTTCCTCACCGGCGCATTCGAAAAAGCAGATGACGTTAACGCCGCTGGGGATACACGCTCGTTTATGCCGCGCTTCACGCCTGAGCATTTCGACGCCAACAAAGCTCTCGTCGATAAGCTCGGTGAAATCGCCGCCGAGAAAGGTTGCACGGTCGCGCAACTGGCTATCGCTTGGGTGATGGCGCAAGGCGACACCATCGTTCCTATTCCAGGCACACGCAAAATCAGCCGCCTGGAAGAAAATGCCGGAGCAGCAGACGTCACTCTATCGAGCGATGATCTCTCGGCTATTGAAGCGGCTAGCCCCGCAGATGCGGTTTCGGGAACACGCTACCCTGAAGCAGCGATGAGTACCGTTAACCTGTAGGACCCAGCTATGGCCGACGTGACAGAAAGCACCATTCCGGCAAATCTAAAACGCGCGTCGGGTTTCTATCCAACTGTTCGACTCGTGCATCGCTGGGCCGGACTCATTGCGTTGGCTTGGCTCTCTGTTCTTGGTCTGACCGGATGGATTCTCGATCATCACGATTGGCGTTGGACGCACCAGTGGAGCGTGCCCGATTGGGTTACGTCTGCGCGCATTGACCGCCTCGTGCCAGGCACGATCATGCGCCACATCCAAATCGACCCAAGCAATGATCAACGATGGATTGGGGCCTCTGAACGGGGCCTGTGGTTGACAGAAAACGGTGGCGAAACTTGGACCGACATTCCGTTCGAAGGCGAAAGCGGCCATCCACAGGTCTTTCGATTTGTCACCACTGAGACAGACGATACACTTTACTTAGCAACGGACGATGGCATCTGGACGCTCGCTAAGGGCGACACAAGCGCTCAGCCGTTTGCCCTTGATGGAGAGCTCGTCAGCAGCCTGAGCGAAGGCAGCACAGCGACGGAACTGGTTGGCGTTGCCCATCACCGCGCCATCTTCCGCCTGAACACCGCGCAGCCCGACGCCGCCACCTGGATTGATGTCAGCGACGTCACGGTCACCGGGTTGCCTGACACCGTCGCGTTCAATCGCTTCGTCTTAGATCTGCATGTCGGTAAAGGCTTTTTACCACAGCCGTGGTCAACGCTCATCAACGACTATGGCGGCATTGCCATGGGCACCCTCGGCATCACTGGATTCATGTTCTGGTATCTACCGCGCAAGTGGCGGAAACAAAAACCAAACGGTGACCTTAAAAAACGACAGCAAATTTTACGCTGGCTGTTTCGCAGCCACGGTCCGGTGATCGGCATCTTGGCCATCGTCCCGATTCTCTATCTCAGCATAACCGGCATCATGGTCGACCACATCTTTGCACTCATCGATTACGGCAAGACCGTGCGGTTAGAACGCGAAAGCCTGCCACCGATCTATCAATACGAAACGCTTGAGGGCGAAGTCAGTTACGTCGTCGCCTACCCAGGCGAGCCGGAGCAGCTTTCGATCTCGACTCGGTTTGGTGTCCTCAACTCAGAGGATAGCGGGCGCAGCTGGACCAGGGATCAAACACTGCCGAACACCGGCGGTACGGATGCGGGCTTGGTCAATCTCTTGCGCGAAGGCGACATGCTGTTCGTGGGTATCGGCACTGTGGGCAATGCTTATCGTAAGATTGGTGAAGAGACCTGGACCTTCCTTGAGATGCCTGCTGATCATCTGGCTATGACAGATGCCAGCCGCAGCGGCGACACATGGTACCTGAAGAATTCCCGGATGATTTCCAAAGGCACATTAGACACGCCCTTCGAACCTTCAGGCGTGGCCTACCCGCCGATCCAAGGCACGACCTTCTTCCTGTTCCTCGCCGACATTCACACCGGCAATATCGTTCATACGGAGTTCATTTGGGTGAACGATCTGGTTGCGCTGATGGCGATCATTCTGGCTCTGACCGGCCCGATAGCCTGGTGGAAACGCAAGTGGATGTGAGGCGCTAAAAAAGTCTAGGTCCGTTTCGCGAGGAACGAGCCCATGCACCAACCTCTTTTCGAAAAACCTTTGTTTTAAATCAGCGCTCTAGCCTCTGATTCACACGAGTACGGATGAACAACGGGCGACAGTGCACTGAGGTTCTTAAAGGTTTCGCCTGTGTTGAATCGATCTACGAAGGAGTCGCATGTGCTTTCGTATAGCGCGTTCCAAGCCACAGCCCACTTCAAGCACCTCCTACACTGGTTGTCGAATTTGGCTGGACATCAAAGAGGTTTGCGGCCGGTGCTGGCCAGACTCAGACGCCGGCACCAAAGCTGTGAATCGAAGGCTAGGCTTTTGATAGTCTCTAAACCCGCGTCCAATAAAAGCTGACTAGCCTGGTCTTCGGTCACGCGATGGGTATGCCACTTCAAGTGGATCCACATCCCTAACAAGGTACGGCGGGTCATGCAGACGACCAATCGACCACCAGGTTTGAGCACACGGACCATCTCCGCAATGGCGGCTCCCGGATCGGGAAGGTGCTCCAGCAAGTGGGCCGCCATCACCAAGTCGAAGGTATGATCGTCGTAAGGTAAAGCGCACACATCAGCTTGGCGCAGCGTCACGTCCGCATTCGTGCCGCCAAGTGTCATCTGAGCCTGCTCAAGCATGCGCGGCGATACGTCGACAGCCGTCAAAGCAAATGGGGCTGGCGCAGCATCAATCAGCGCTTGCGACAGGGCCCCTGTCCCGACACCGCAATCCAATACGGTAGACAGCGTTTCTTCGCCGACAATTTGCCGCAGCAGGGATTCATAGGCGGACGGGAAACCCAGACGGTCGACGGTTTGCTGCCAGCCAGAGGCTGAGTCATCATAACGCTGGGTCAATTCTCCAACACTCAAGGCGCGTCGTTGCACACTGACCTGCCAGGAGCCGAACCACCGGGCATAAACAGGGATGGTAGGATAGGACGTCATGGCGCAACCGCCCCAGCACTGGATCGCCTCCTAGACGAGCGACGAATAATCCATTCGGCGATTGATAGGTTCAAAACCCAACCGCCACCCATGGCCAATGCTCGGCCTGCCTCCCGGTTAAGATCAGAAAACAGCGATAGAGGAATGTGAGTGAAAACTTGCGTACCGGCGCCAAGGGCGATGGCGAGGGCCCGAATCATCCACGCCCGATGCGCGGCGATGTCACGCTGGCGAATTGCGGAAAAGCCGAGCCAAAGGAACACGATCATCGCCGTGCCAAATACGACCCGGAAAACAAACAACGCCGGTCCGTCTAAATCTCCTGGCGGGTAGACCAGTGTCAGCCAAAGGCCCGATAGCGCCGCCACCATACCGACCGGCACCAGAACGCGTCCGGTACGACGATGCCGCGCTGGATTCTGCCGTCGCACCGAGCTTGAAACTTGAAACGCTCCGAACATGCAGAAGACGCTCACGCTCAAAATGTGGATGGTCACAGATATGGGCGCTGCAAAGAACCGCCCATTACCAGGTATGAGTTCAATCCCCATAGCCACGGTGACTAACCGCAAGGTGCCGCCAATGACAGGGACAGCGGATAACGCGATCAAAGCGGCCACAACAAGCCAAGCAGAGGGGACTGTACTTTTCATCAGGCGTTCCTTTCGGACGCCTGTATATTCATGCGGAAATTAAATAGAAATTGCGGAAATACGCACTCTTGATATACATAAATGCATGGATAATCGGATCTGGCAGACCATCAATTTTGACTGGAACCAAGCCCGCGCCTTTCTGGCTACGGCGGAAGAGGGCTCTTTGTCAGCGGCTGCGCGGGCTCTGCGCCTGACCCAGCCTACGCTTGGTCGGCAGGTCGCGGCCCTAGAAGAAAGCCTAGGCGTAACTTTGTTCGAAAGGGTCGGTCGATCCCTGTCCCTCACCGAGGCCGGCCTGGATTTACTCGGCCATGTCAAAGTTATGGCTGAGGCAGCGGGGCAAATTTCCCTCGCCGCGTCCGGGCAATCGCAAACCATTGAAGGGCTGGTCGTGATCACGGCCAGCGACCTGCTGTCTGCCTATTCTCTACCGCCAATTCTCGACGAGTTGCGTGACTTGGCGCCTGGGATTGATATTGAAGTGGTGGCATCCAACGAAATCCGCGATCTAAAACGGCGAGAGGCTGACATTGCCATCCGTCATGTTCGCCCGGAGCAGCCCGATCTCATTGCCAAACAAGTGCTAGGCACGTCTGGTCACTTTTACGCGGCTCCGTCCTACCTTAAGCGCCATGGCCGCCCGGAAAGTATCGATGACTTGGCCAATGCCGTGTTTGTCGCCACGGGAGATATCACCTCCTATCTCAACGCCATCGGGCCCGTCGGCCTACCGCTGACCAAAGCCAATTTCAAATACACGTCTGATAGTGGCTATGTGTCCTGGGAGATGGTCAAGCAGGGCTTAGGGATGTGCATTATGACCAACGAGCTGGCTGCCGTTACTCCTGGTGTGGAACAGGTGCTGTCGGAGTTTCCGCCGATGCCGGTGCCGATTTGGCTGGTGACACACCGAGAGCTACACACCAACCGCCGTATTCGCCTGGTCTTTGATTTGCTCAGTGACGCCTTCACCAGGCGCGGGAAAGACTCCGCTGCGGATTAACCAATGTGAGTTGATCGCTTTCGTTTGAGATCAGCTGCGTGAGGGTCGATTCATACGCGAACGGTTTAACGACGCGCGTCGCCGCGCTGAGAGCGCCTACTGCACACTCGCCGGGTCCGCGAGGCCTTCCAAAATCGGGCAGTCAGGGCGGCCATCGCCGTGACAGGTATTGACGAGGTGATGCAGGGTTGAACGCAGTTCCTGCAGTTCTTTGATTTTTTCGTCGATCTCGGTGAGGTGCTTTTGGGCGATGGCTTTGACATCTCCGGACTGTCGGTCTTTGTCCTCATACAAGGACAACAGTTGCGAACATTCGTCGACCGAGAACCCTAACCCCCGACTATGGCGCACGAACCGGAGTTTGTGCACATCCGTATCCGTGTAATTACGATAGCCGTTCTCGGCTCGGGCAGGCGGGGCAATGAGCCCCGTGTCCTCGTAATAGCGGATGGTCTTAGGCGGCAGACCCGACAGCTTGGAGGCTTCACCAATATTCATAAGGGTTCTCCTTTGGTGGGTTCCATACCCCCATATAAGCTTCCAGTTGCTGGAAGGGCAAGGGGTGGGCCACACTTAGGCTCATGACTGAGACACCCCTTATTGTGGACGCTGGCCCAACAGGCCTTTCCGCTGCGCTTTTTCTTAGAGAGCGCGGCATTCCAGCTCGCATTATTGATGCGGCGCTGGAGCCGTCAGTGCATTCGAAGGCATTGGGGGTTAACGCCCGCACGCTCGAGCTGTTGGAGTCTACCGGCGTCACCGAAGCGATGCTCGCGCAGGGCCAAATCACGCGCACCATGAACCTGTGGCGGCCTGACCGGAAACTGGCGACGATTAATCTTGGTGGGATCGATCACCCCTACCCCTTCATGCTGATCCTCTCCCAAGCAGAGTCTGAACGTCTTCTTACCGAGGCTCTGGCCGAGCGGAACATCACGGTTGAACGTGGTGTTGAACTCACCGACATAAATGCAGGCGACAGCGGCATTGCTGTAACGCTTTCAAGTGGTGAAACACTGACGCCAAGCGTCGTGCTTGGTGCCGATGGGGCCCATAGCACCGTGCGTAAAACACTCGGACGCGGCTTTCCTGGCTCAAGCTATCCGGAACCCTGGTATCTGTGCGATGCCCGGCTCACAACCACGCTCGACCCCACAAGCCCACATGCCTTTCTGTTGGATGAGGGCGCGCTGTTATTTTTCCCCATCAAGGGCGATCTCTGGCGCATCTTCAGTAACGTGGCTGACCCGCTGAGCCATGCGCCCGCCGGCACCACCATTGGTACAATCGAATGGGAGTCCGACTTTGGGTTTTCCCATCGCGTCGCTGACACTTTATGTGCGGACAACGTTTGCCTCGCGGGGGACGCAGCACATATCCACTCCGCCGTTGGGGCGCGCGGCATGAATTTAGGTATTGAAGATGCCTATGTCTTCGCAGCTCTAGTCGCCGAAAACCGAATCGCCGATTACGAAGCCTTACGTCGCCCGGTGATTGAATCCGTCGTTAAAACCGTCGCACGGGCGACCGAGTTACCCCGTGGCCACACCATGATGTCCAAAATCGTGCGGCGCGTGCCCTCGGCCATAGCGTGGCTGGCGCCGAAAGCAGAACACATTATTCGACCGTGGGTGCTAGGATTGGATCATGAGATTGGTGTCGACTAAGGGAATGGCCATGAGATTTTTGACTACCGGATTTATTGCTCTTTGGACTGTGGCAAGCTTAGTCCATGCCCCCGTTGCGCACGCGCAATCGGGCTTGCCCCAACACACGATTGACTACAAAGCCGTCGCGCAACGGATCGTTGACCAGTTACAGTTAGAGCCCGGCGAAAAGGTTCTCTCGGTGGCACAGCCCGGCATGTTTGAAGACTTCGTGCCCCACTTTCGCTACGCCGTGATGCAGGCTGGCGCGATCGATATGGGTGTGATCGACATCCTTGATCCACCCTACCCGATCGACTGGGATCAAGACGTTATTCGCAGTGGATTCTCTGAATCACGCGACGCCTATGTAAAAATGCTGGAAGACATCGACGCCTCCGTGATGATGCCAGGCGCGAATCCAACACTACCCGCCTACAAAGCACTACAAATTTTGCTACAGGAAAAAGCAGGGCCACGGCGGACCATCCATTTTCATTGGACAGATGCTTACAGCCCCTCCGGCAATGTGACCGGCCTCACGGGCGTCAATGTACTACCCGGATTCCCACCACCGCCCATGCAGGTGATCGACGCGGTGTACCAAAAGGCCATTTTGGAAACAGACCTTGTGGCCTTGGATGAACACCAAGACCGATTCATCGCGGCGATGCGCGACGCTGACATACGCATCACATCCCCCGCAGGCACGGATATCCGTTTTCGCGCAGAAGGCCGCGACATCATTCAACAGAATGGCGACGCCTCCGCAAAGCGCATGCGCAAGGGTGCCCCGTTCCTAGATCGGGAAGTGGAAATACCCGGCGGCGTGATCCGGGTCGCCCCACTGGAATCCACGGTGCAAGGCCAAGTGGTCTACCCCTACTCAGCGTGGAACGAACACAGCGTTACCAATGCGACGATCACCTACACCAATGGCAAGATTACCGGCGTGACAGCTGATGTCGGGGAAGAGCACGTGCAAGCCGAGCTAGACGCCGCCCCAGAGAGCGCCAAATATTTCCGCGAGTTTGGCCTTGGCTTTAACCCGTTGCTGAGCCCAGAGGTCACCCCGGGGTGGGTGGCTTATTATGGCTACGGCAAAGGTGTGGTTCGATTGGGAATTGGCAATAACGGCGAGCTAGGCGGCGCCGTGAGTGGCCGCTTCTTCCGGTGGCGCGACTTGCTCCTCGACTGCACTATCACCCTCGATGGAGAGGTCTGGCTGAAAGATGGAACGTTTGTGCAGTAAGGTAATACGCCTTACATAGGGTCATCATGTCCCTTTTAGTCTTCTATGTTCTCCTCGCCCTTGTGGTCTCGTTTCTCTGTTCCATCAGTGAAGCTGTCCTGCTGAGCATTCGCCGGTCCTATGTTCAAACATTAAAAGACAAGAGCCCCGAGACAGCGGGGATGCTGTCGGGCTTGCTGGAAACCCTCGATCGACCACTCGCCGCGATTCTCAGCCTCAACACCATCGCGCATACGGTTGGCGCGGCCGGGGCCGGAGCACAGGCCACCGCGGTTTTTGGCGACGCCGTTATCGGCATTTTCTCAGGCATCCTTACACTCTTAATCTTGGTGTTGTCCGAGATCATTCCCAAGACCTTGGGCGCGACCCATTGGCGGCGTCTCGCTCCGGTGGTCGGACACTCGCTGGTTTGGCTAATCAAAGTCATGGGGCCGTTCGTCTGGCTGTCAGAACGAATCACCAGTGTTATTACGGATGGCAAAGCGAGCATCGCGTTCACCCGTGAAGAATTCGCCGCCATGGTCGACCTGGGCGAAACGCAAGGCCAACTCGACTCTCACGAGACGCGAATCTTTCAGAGCATCATGAAGCTAGATGATTTGCGCGTGAGCGACATCATGACGCCACGGCTGGTTGTTTTCTCCCTCGCCGAATCGACAACTGCCGCAGCGTTTGTTGACGACCACGCGGACCAACCTTTTTCCCGAATCCCCGTTTATGGCGAGACGCCTGACGAGGTTTCAGGGTTCGTCATCAAGAGTGATGTCCTGTTGCACTTCGCTAAGGGGCATGCCGATACATGCTTGGCTGATATTAAACGCCCCCTCACGACTGTCCCCGAAACATTATCCCTTTCCAATTTGTTCGAAACCCTCATCGGAAATCGCGACCATATTGCACTGGCCGTGGACGAGTACGGCGCCGTTGAGGGCTTGGTCACTTTGGAAGACGTGGTGGAAACCGTCCTCGGATTAGAAATCGTGGATGAACACGACAAAGTGGATGACATGCGCGCTTTGGCCCGAAAGAAGTGGGAAGATCGCGCCTCGGCCCTCGGTATTGACCCCAACCGCCTCAGCGAGACACCCAAGACCAAATAACGGGCCCACGGCGCCACATGCTTCCGGCGTGTGGCCGCGTTGCGACAGGCTGTTTGACTCCCGCCCTGTCCTTCAATGACACTCGCAGGTATCGAATTTCACTCCGGAGACACCCCCATGCTGAGAGCAACCGTAATCGCCGCGACTGCGTTACTCATGTCCACGACTGCGAGCTTTGCCGCCGACGTCGATCGTTTAAAGCGCGACGCATGGTCCTGGCTCGATAGCCAGACGCAGATTCTAGAAACGGCAAACTTGAATATCTGGTCCTATGCGGAAATTGGCCTGGCAGAAAGTAAATCTTCCAAGGAACTGCAAGACCTGCTGGTCGCCAATGGCTTCTCAGTTGAGTCGGGGGTCGCCGGTATGCCCACAGCCTTTGTCGCCACTTATGGCAACAGCGGGCCAGTGATTGGTATTCTGGCAGAATTTGATGCGTTGCCAGGTGTGTCTCAAGCGGCATCACCGACCCCAACCATCGGACCCAATCCAGAAGCGGGGCACGCCTGTGGTCATTCCGTCTTCGGCGTTGGTTCGACTGGCGCAGCCATGGCGATTAAGGAGCTGATTGCAGCCGGAAGCTTCGATGGCACCATCAAGCTCTACGGCACCCCTGCAGAAGAAACCGGCATTGGCAAAGTGTACATGTTACGCGCCGGGTATTTTAAAGACGATGACGTGATTCTCAATTGGCACCCGAGTGATCGTAACAGGGCCTCCTATGGCAACACCAAAGCCATCGCCAATGTGAAGTTTAAGTTTCGCGGATCCGCAGCCCACGCCTCTGCCATGCCCTGGTCAGGCCGCTCCGCCCTCGACGGTGTTGAGTTGATGAGCGCTGGCGTGAACTACATGCGAGAGCACATCAAACCCGACGCCCGAATTCATTACGTGATTACCAAAGGCGGTGGGCAACCCAACGTCGTGCCACCGGAAGCCGAAGTTTGGTATTATATCCGCGCTGATACCTTTGAAGATGTTGTGAGCTATTACGAATGGGTTTCAGACATCGCCCGCGCCGCCGCCATCATGAGCCGGACTGAACTGGAAGAGATTGAAGTCCAGTCTGAGATTCATGAAATGATTACAGTGCGTGCGTTGTCGGAACAGACCCATAAAAACCTAACTGCCATTGGCGCTCCGAAGTGGGAGAAGCAAGAGTTAGCGTTTGCGCGGACCACGCAATTGGAATTCCAAGACCCGTTCGGCCGCGCCATTGGCGATGATGATACGCCAGCGCTGTCCATGACGATCCAGCCCCTTGCCGACGAACCCACACCGGCCCGGGCCTCAACAGATGTTGGTGATATTTCCTGGTTCGTTCCCGTGGGTGGGCTTGGTGTCGCGTCTTACGGCTACGGCCTCCCAACGCACTCCTGGCCTGTGGTGGCCGCAACGGGCACAACCATTGGTACCAAAGCGCTAGTGACGGCGGCGAAAACAATCACAGCGACGGCCATCGACCTCTACACCGACCCTGTGTTCATGGCACGTGTGAAAGCCGACTGGCGCGAGAGCCGAGGCGATGCGCCATTCAGAACCGTGATTCCCGAAGGGCAGGCTGCTCCGGCGAGTGTCAGATAAAGGTTTGCAGTAAGCCTAAGCTGCGCGGTCGACGTCTATGGGCAAAGCCGTGGTGTATTTGATTTCTTCCATGGCGAAGGACGACGACACATCGTGCAGTGGGACCTTCTTGATGAGGGTCTTGTAGAACCGGTCGTAGGCCTCGGTGTCGCGCACGACGACGCGCAACATGTAATCAATATCGCCAGCCATACGATAGACCTCGACCACCTCTGGCATGTCTGACACGGCCCGTGAGAATTTAGCGAGCCAGACATCATCATGTTGCTGGGTCCGCAACTGCACGAAGACGGTCAGACCAAGATTGAGCTTCTTATTGTTGAGTAAAGCAACGCGCCCTTTGATGACGCCAGCCGCTTCCATTTTTTGAATGCGGTTCCAGCACGGGGTTTGCGACAGACCGACTTTAGAGGCGATCTCACCAACGGAAACCGAGGCATCGGCCTGGAGGAGGCCGAGAATCTTACGATCAATGGGGTCCATAGCCGTATCCTTGCTGCGCTACCGGAGAAAAATCATTCTTTTAGAGGCGGCCGAATCTGCCGCCAACGTCAATATAGGGCTTCATAGAAGAATATATTCCTATAAAGCAATCACTTTATCGTGTATTTAAGAATAATATTCTGTATTGGCACCCTTCTCGGTGCCAGACTGGTTGCGAAATGCTGTTGAGCCCTCTATCTCAGCGCAACATGAATCAGAGATCCTTATGTCCGACCTAATCGACACACTCCGCTCCATACAAAAGCGAGACCCAGCGGCGCGATCCCTGCTTCAGATCGCGTTGTTGTATCCCGGCGTGCGCGCCCTAGCGTTCCACCGCGCAGCAAACTTCCTGTGGCGTCATGGCTTGGAATTCTTAGGCAGACTGGTTTCGGAATTTGGCAGACTGCTCTCCGGCGTTGAAATCCACCCCTCTGCCCGTATCGGCAAGCGCCTGTTTATTGACCATGGTATTGGCGTCGTCATTGGCGAGACAGCCCGCATTGGCGATGATGTGACGCTGTATCACGGCGTGACCCTTGGGGGTCTTTCGCCCCACGACGGCATCGGTGGGTGCCGCCACCCCACTATATTGGACCGCGCTGTCATTGGGGCGGGCGCTCAAGTGCTCGGCCCGATCACTGTTCATGAATGTGCCCGCGTGGGTGCCAATGCAGTGGTGACCAAGGATGTGCCCCGAGGCGCAATGGCGGTCGGCATTCCAGCCCGCAACATCAATGCGCCAGACGACACAACGGAAGACGCGTTTGCGCCCTACGGGGTCACCCGCAAGGACCTGACGGACCCCACAGCAAAAGTAATTGAAGGCCTTATGGCTGAAATCGAGGCCTTGCGTCAGCAAATCAACGCAAAGGACGGAGATGACCAAGACCTGGAGGGCCGGTCTGCACGCACAGCGGTTGAAGCGACTAATGAGGCTGAGCGTAGTGTCAGCCGCGACATCCAAGGACCTGACCTACAATAGATAGAGCAGAACATAATAACCCTGGGTTTGTCCTTGCTTCGGGTTCGTTCTACACCTAAGTCCTGAGCTACAACCGCGTTCAGGGTGCCATGGATTTTCTCGCAGAAACCGCCATTTTTCTCGCCGCCGCCGTGCTGGTCGTGCCTTTGTCACGCCGTATCGGGTTGGGTGCGATTCTGGGATATCTCGCAGCCGGGGTTCTCATCGGGCCGGATGCCCTGGGCCTTATCGCCGATGGTGAAGAAATCCTCCACTTCGCCGAGTTCGGCGTTGTCCTGCTCCTTTTTGTTATCGGACTGGAACTGCAGCCGAGCCGCCTTTGGGTGATGCGCAATGCAGTTTTCGGTTTGGGCGGCGCACAGGTTGTCATCAGTGCGGGCGTGATCGGTGGCATGGCCTACGCCATGGGCAATGGGTTTGGTCCTGCAGTCGTCATTGGATTTGGGTTAGCGTTATCGTCGACAGCCTTTGTGCTGCAGCTTCTCGCTGAGAAGAATCAGCTGCCCACGCACCACGGTCGAGCGGCCTTCGCCATCCTCTTGTTCCAAGATGTTGCCGTCATCCCTATTCTCGCGCTCATTCCAATTTTGGGCGTGCAGTCTACCGTATCGGATGGAACACCGGTGTGGTTGGCCATTGCGCAAGTGGCCGGCATGATCGTCCTTGTGATCGTTGGTGGGCACTATCTCCTGCGACCGGTGTTGCGCCGCGTTGCGGCAACTGAGATTCCGGAACTGTTCACCGCAACGGGTCTCCTGATCGTCATTGGCACTGCATTGTTGATGGACGCGGTTGGCGTCTCGATGGCCTTGGGCGCTTTCATGGCAGGTATGTTGCTCGCCGATTCCGAATACCGCCATGAGCTGGAAGCCGATATCGAGCCCTTTAAAGGGCTCCTGCTCGGCCTGTTCTTTATTTCCGTGGGCATGAGCATCAACCTTGATCTGATCGCCGAGTCCCCGGTGACAGCCATAGGCCTCACCGTGGGCTTATTGGCGTGCAAAGGCGCGGTGCTCTATACGCTAGGCCGCCTTTGGAAATTAAAGCCGATGTCGGCCAAAGATTTGGCTTGAGTGCTCCCCCAAGGTGGAGAATTCGCTTTCGTTATTTTCACGACAGCGGTAGCGGCCGGTGTTCTACCCATAGCCACTTCTGAATTGTTGATTGTTGTCGTCGGGTTATCCATGGCGGCAACACCGATCATCGGTGTGATCAACGAGCGCCTCACCAAAATGGCAAAAAACTCAGACGAACCCGTTTACGACAATCCGCCGGAAGACGAAGGCCACGTTATCATCGCGGGGTTTGGTCGCTTTGGGCAAATTGTCGGCCGTGTCCTCGCGGGGCGAAAAATTGCCTTCACCGCGCTGGACATTAGCGCCGACCAGGTCGACTTCGTGAAGCGCTATGGCTCCAAGATTTACTATGGCGATGCCTCGCGACTTGATTTATTGCGCGCTGCTAAGGCCCATGAGGCACGGGCCTTTGTGCTGGCGATCGACGATGTGGAAGCGTCCTTGGCCACGGCGGAGGTTGTCCGCAAACACTTCCCTCGTCTCGAAATTTACGCCCGGGCACGCAATCGTCAGCATGCGTATCGCCTTATGGATCTAGGCATCATCATCATCTGGCGCGAGACATTTGTCTCGTCGCTGGAACTGACCCGTGACCTCTTGGTCGGCCTTGGCGATGACCGCGCTCAAGCGGACGACATCATTAACCGCTTTCATGAGCATGATCGCATGCGCCTATTCGAGCATTACACCCATCACAACGATGAACAGAAAATGCAGGATCTCGCCAAAGCAGAAGCCAAAGAGCTGGAAGAAATGTTCGCCCGTGACGCCGAGGAAGTTGTCCTGATTAACGACCCTCCCACTGACCGTCCCGCGGCAGAGTAAAGATGACTCCTTGGGAGTCGCCGTGCGCGCCCGATGGCACAGCTATGGACGATACCTAAAGCCCACGCGAGCACTCTACGGCCGTTAATAGAGATTCTTAACTATAACTTTGAAATCAAAGGGGGAGTTTGATTTATCACACAGGTTGTAGCTGTTGTGACTAAGACCAAGGCCTCCATAATAGTGTATGGCCAAATTTAAAACCTACGCCCTATCTGTCGTGGCGCTCGCGCTCTTTGTTATCCTTACTGCAGTGATTTGGGAACGCGCCTACATAGAACGCGCCATTCGCTTTTCGGGATACGATATCCTGACATTACCGATCGACTGGTATACCCCACAAGAGATCGTTCCCGGCAATCAAGAAGACTCCCTTGCCACTGCCGCAGAGGATGACCGCGCAATTCCCGACACCGTACTCAGGGACGTTGCACAGTTCGCTGAAGAGCAAGGGTCACTGTCCTTAACCATCCTATACAAAGGGGAAATTCAGCTTGAGCAGTATTGGGAAGACGCCAATCGCAACACAAAGTTTAACCCCCAATCCATGCCCAAGAGTGTCCTCGCTCTTCTTATGGGAATTGCCATTGATGAGGGGTTTATCGAATCAGTCAACGATCCCATTGGAAAATACATCGAAGAGTGGAGAAACGATCCGCGCGGCACAGCGACCATCGAGCAAACCCTCCGCATGACTGCAGGGTTGGAACAAATGGTGGAAAGTTACGACGCCAACATTCTTTTTAGCCGTGCTGCCCGATACCTCATGGGACCCGATTTCGACAGTATGATCTTTGATCTCAAGCAGGTTGACCCGCCAGGCACGAGATTCGACTACAATAATGAAGAGAGCAATGTACTCGGCATCCTCATCGAGAGAGCCACTGGTAAACGCTATACGGAGTATTTATCTGAGAAGCTTTGGCAACCGCTCGGCTTAGACGATGCTGCTATGTACCTGGACCGGCCTAATGGGTCCGTCATGAAAAACTGCTGCGTTTTTTCACGAGCCTACGATTGGGCAAAGCTCGGCCTTTTGGTTTCTCAAAAGGGCAACTGGAACGGCAAGAAGCTTGTTCCATCACAGTGGGTAGAGGACATGATCGCGCCCTCACCTCTCACAGATTACTATGGCTACCAAGTCTGGCTGGGCAGCAACTACGCGCTGACGGGTATAATCGGCAGGCCCAGCATTACGCCTCCGCCACCAGAGGGGTTCCACACGGATGATATGATTGTCTTTGTTGGGTTCGGCGAGCAGCGGGTTTGGATATCACCGTCTAACGACTTGGTCATTGTCAGGGGTGCGCGACAATGGGCCCCATCCTGGAACGAGATGTACATTCCCAACCTCGTATTAGACGCAATCGCGGCAACTGATACTGAATCAGAAAAATCGCTCAACTAGACAGCAGGGTAACGGGCGTAACGCCGGGCCGACCAAACACCAAGCACCAGAACAAAGAAGGCTAAACCAGCAGCCGGACTCAATGTTGACGCGAGCACCTCTTCAGTACTGAGGTTCTTATAGTCGTAGGTCGGAATCTGGTCGAATTCGGCTGCCGTCATTTGACTGCCCTTCACGATCCGGCTGGTAAAGAACCCACGCCAGTTTTCGTGGAAGGCTAGCACCTGCTCAGAGAAATCCGTAAACCGTTCCGTTCCCGTACCAGACACCGCGTTCAAGGCATTCTGCGCCATGATCGCAGGAGACACGTATTGCAGGAGGTCCACCACCTCTTGCCGCTTTTGCGCCTGGGCCCCAAATTCTTCCATCAACGGCTCAATCGCGCGCTCCACGGCGGAGTCCGTCGCCAACACCTGAAGGAAAAACTGATCGGCATTTGCGTCGCCGCCAACCATTTCAGGGTGATCGAAGAAGAATGCTTCTCGCGATTCCGACGACTCCTGATCTGCCACTTCAGTGGCTTCACGCATTTCGGTGGTGAGCTCAACCCGAGACGGCGCTGGGAAGATTGTCGTCGCCGCAACGTTCACGAGTGCGGGCACAACCACCACGAAAACCAGCCAAAGGTTGGCAAGAATAACGCCATTGGTGACAGATGGCTTATTCAGTGAGTTCACAAACAGCGCCAATGCAAACCAGAAGAACGCATAAAGGGCGACAACTAGAAACCACAAACCAAACCTTAGCCACATGGCACCATTGCCCAGGTCCGGCTCCGTCAATGCGACGGCGGCTAAACCTACAAGCAAAAGAAGCAAAAAGATGAGCACTGCCCGCGCCGCGCCCTTAGCAAGAATAAACGCGGTTTTCGAAACACCATGTGCAAGCACCAAACCTAAAACACCGCTCTCTTTTTCCTTAGACATGAGATCAAAGGTCAGCGCGACGATAAAAATGGGAAGCAAAAAGACGATAACAAAGGCCACATCAAAACTGCCCGCGAGGACGTTCAGTGGATTCTGAATTTCAGCATCGTTGAGAAATGTCAGCGCTGGATGGGCCGAGACTTTGTAATAGGTCGGCTGCACATCCGTCTGACCGATAGATAACGCCGCCAGCGGCGTCGGTGGCAACACCGTGTAGTGACTCAAGACAGAGAGCCCTAATGCACCTGGGCTGGCAACGGACGGTGGATCACCCTCTTTCGTTTCTTCCCAGCGGGCGACGGAATTCTGAAGCGCCATCTGGGTCTGCATCTCACCCTGGTTGAGGCCCTGGCCCATTTCGGCCATTTGATCGGTTCGCGCCGCGCCATTTAACGCCGCCAAAACGGTCAGGACCAAGAGCAGAGCAAGGATGGCCCACCAGGTGCTGTTGTGTTTGAGAATCACCCATTCCTGAATGAAGACAGATCCAAAACCCTTCATGACCGCGCCCCTAACCCAACGTCACTTTAACTTTACGCACCGCCAACACACCGGCGACGATAGATAGCGCCAACCACAAGAACATCACCATGAAGCTGGGCCCGAGCCGGGACAACAGCGTGCCCAGTGGGGCTGGCTTGTATTCGAACGGTTCAATCGAAGCCCAAAGCTCAGGTCCGGCCCGGTAATCTGCTCGACCGGCTTCTGAGTTAAACGTGATGTCGCGGTTCATACCTTCAATAAGGTCGCGCCGATATTGTTCTGCTTGGCCAGTGAATTCCAGGTGCTGCGTTAGAGCCGTGCCAGACAACTCCATAGAAGCGAGCTGCATGGCCATACGGGGCGACCCAACGCTGAACATTTGATGCAAGCCCGTTTGCTGATCGAAGATCGCATAAAGATCACCGTAGAATTTATCGAACACTTCATTGCCGAGTTTTTCTTGCAGATCAAAGATCATGCCCTGGAAGTTGATCGGCAACTCTTCAACGGTTTCCGCTTTATACAACGCCAGCGTTTGCTCTTGGCGCTGCTGCACGACGGTATCTGGGCTGACCCCATTGAGGCCAGATTGCATGGCTTCGTCGATCCCTGCCTGAAACGAAACCGCCGTCGGCGTTGGATATAGCAATCGAGACGCATCTGATGCCGCGCGTGGCAACACGAAACTGGACACGGCCCAGAACCCGACCATGACCACTAAGGCCGCTTGCGCCGACTTAACATTGGCCGATACAGCTAAAGTCAGGAACAAGAAGATGAGCGCGTAAATAATGTAAACGATCACAAGGACGAAACCATGACCAAGATACCCCGCCCCACCTGGCGCAAAGGTTAAGCCAATAAGACCAAGCAAAAGGATGGGGCCGATAAACATACTCAACGCAGCTGCAGCGCCAAGCGCCTTACCAAACAACAACTGAACCGGAGACACCTGCATACTGAGCACCTGACGCAATGTGCCCGCTTCGCGTTCGCCAGCAAAAGATGGAAAGGCCAATAGAATAACCAGGAGCGGCAACAACATCTGAAGCGTAAAGGCCGCCGTAAGTTCCCCAAAACGAGCGATCGCCGTCGCGTCCCGCGCGGGCTCACCTTCCGCATCGTTTTGGTTCATGAGCTTCGAGCCAAACAGATACGCCTGTATAACTGCCAATGCCCGTGTCAAAGAACGATAGAGGCGTCACCGGCTTAAAGGCGTACAAGCCATAGTGCGCAGCAGCGTGTGGGTTTTTTCTCGCCCTGTGCTGCGAACTGCATGTTCACCACTTCTTGGGCCGCCGCTCGCTCTGCTGAAATATCTGCAAAGCGCTGCCCCGCCGTACCAAGCGCGGCAACAAGCATAACGGCCAAAATAAGCGCGGACCATTTGATACGGCCATCGCGAATGATCTCCCGGAATTCTTTCCGGGCCACCGTGAGAATCATATCGTGCTCCGCCTTATTTAATAGGAACAGTGGTACGGAAGATTTGCTTGTCGAAGTCATCAACAAACGCATCGATGCGCGCATCCCACTCACCAGGGATTATGAGTTGATCGAAGGTGAAGTGATACATGCCTGGCATAAACCATTTCGCCACGCCCTTCGATACCCTCTAGACCTGCCGTTGGAAGCGACCATGAGATCGTCACATCGACCATCTCAACTGGGTTTCCAGCATCGTCTTTAAACTCAATCATCACCATGTTTGACGCGGTTGTTCCTGCAGGGATCAACGCTGACGTCCGCGGTGTACTTGCCTTTAACAACTGTCGCCTGGAAACCGCCGCCCATGGCCATGCCACCTTCCATATCCATGGTCGCGCGAGGAGGCGTGACCATGGTGAGAGACACAGCAGCACCGATAATCAACACCATCGCAGCGTATTCAAACTTGATCATACGACGCAGCTTTGCAGGTGCCGCACCATCTGCTTTTTCCAGCGCTGGGGTCAAAACCATTTTATTCACTGCAGCCAGACCGAGGAGCATGAAGAACACGGCCAAACTTAGCCGTCAGCCGCAAACCGTAGTCCGTCGACAGCATGTTGGCAGGACCTTCAACCTGGTTCCAGGCAATGACTGCACCGGACACATAAAGCGCAGCCACTGTCCACACGGCGCGTTTAGAGAATTGCGTCATCACCGCACCGGCTTCCTTAACGTCAGCAACCTGTGCAGTTTTCGCGAGGGGATAAAGAGCCCCGATCCAAAACGCAGCGCAGAACAGATGAACTGCAACCATAGTGGCCAGCAACCAGACAGGCGGGGCTGTCGCCGCATGACCCGTGACAAGAAAACTCGCGACAGCAATCGCGCTGCCAGCAAGGAGCATCGCCGTTGACTTGCCTTCGGGTCCTTTACCAAAGGCAAAGATCAAGATGAGAAGACCGGGCACGCCAATGAGAGCGCTCGGCGCCAAGGTTGAGCCCAATGCTTGAGACCAAGCATCGGCTGAGAAAATCGCGCCAACCCCTCCCAGCATCATTTCCGCGCCCCCGAAACCAAGCGCCAAAACATACGTGACCGCGGCAACGATGGCTGCGGTTCGCCCGATCTTGTACACGGAAGGTTGGACACTAGCGGGAACAGACATACCAACAATGAAGAGAGCTGAACCGGCTGCCAGCAGCATCGCGCCGTACTGGAAGAAGCGATTGATCACAACGGGAATGACCCAGCCGCTAGTTTCGCCTCCTGCTGCTGCAACATCATCCATCGATGCGATAGGTTCGCCCACAGCGAATACAACACTGCCACCAACCGGGTGAGTGTCTGCCGAGATCACACGATAGGTCGCGATATAGGTGCCATTTGGCAGTTCGTCATTCAGACTCATCAGAACGTCGTTGCCATCGGTCTGCCATTCACCAGGGGTTACCGACTTCTTTCCCTGTGCGATCCAGCACTTTGATAAAGATCGGGCCAACGTTTTCGTTGAAGTTAAAAATGATCTCTTTGGGGGAGACATCCAAGCTAGCCTCAGCGGCCGGTGTGGAGCTAAGCAACACGGCGTGTGACCAAGCTGCGCCACCAAAGCTGAGCGAAAGTGTCAGCGCTATAACAAGCGTCGAAAGAATGCGAATCATCGTGAGGCCCCCAAGAATAAAATGCTGTCTATGCGTAGCAAAAACGAAGGAAGCGGAACAGCGCCTCTGCGCCATTCCGCGCCAAAACCGTGTCTTTTATTTGGCTTCGGCTGTTTGCTCAGTCGGTGCCGTACCCGAAAGCTCAATATCGTCTTGAGACCATTCCCACGGATATTGTGGCATGGCTGGCTTATAGAGCACGGTGTACGGCGCTGGATGCGCGGTAGAACCCATAAACTCCTCAAACTTCTTACCGAAATTAGGGTCCTTCGCATCGAACGCTGTTTCCGGCAGGTCGGTGTACGGATCGCGGCCTTCGGCACAAATATTGACCATCTGCCAAAATATAACTTTACCCGGCTCGTTAGGAAGTTTGGCCCGGAACTTAAACCCTTCGGCGCGGTTGTAAGGCGTTACAGCAGTCGGGTTTTTCCAAATGATCGTATCGACCGTGCGGGGTGATGGGACGTCCGCCATCGCCAGGCACAGGCGGTTTGACTTCACGCATCTCAACTTCGACTTCCCATTCGCGCGTGTTGATCGGTGTGACGCGATAGACCCCTTCTGGAATCTTAATCCGGACTTCTTTGATGTCTTCAGCCAAGCAACCGTGTGCGGCGCGGGCCTCTAGGTCTGTCATATAGCCGGCGGGCGCACGAAGCTCTGTCATATAATTGTGAGCTGAGGCAGCAGTCGCGGTCATAAGAGCGGCGGCCCCGAGCGCGACGGTGGTCAATAGTGCTGACTTGAACATTTTTCTCTCCCTTGAACTGTGTGAGTAGAATAACGACCTAACAACCTGATTATTTGTAGGCTGAAGATACCACTCCAGCCCGGGGAAACAGGAGTCAGGAAACCTTATAAGCGACCGTGCCCGGCGGATTCTCATACCAGCCTGGATCGCCCTCTCCGTCTAGGGTTTCTCTGATTTTAACGACTGTAAACATGCCGCCCATCTCTAGATTCCCGAATGGACCGTTGCCCATCATCATGGGAAGCGTGTTTTCTGGCCCCTTCATGTGCATGGAGTGATCCTGGTGTTCGCCCATGCCGTTTTCGCCCATGGCCATAAAGCCTGGGATTTTGGACATAATCCGCATCGCCACCTGGCTTTGGTCGACTCCAAGTGGGTTAGGAACATCGTGACCCATCGCATTCATGGTGTGATGAGAGAAATGGCAATGAAACGCCCCAATCCCCTGGCACCCGCGTCAAACTCGATATCCCGGGTTTGACCGACACCGACGATCTCAGTGGTCTCAGGTCGCCATAGAGATTTCGGCCAGCGTCCACCATCCGAACCCGTGACCCAGTACTTATGCCCATGAAGGTGCATCGGGTGGTTCCACATGGACAAATTACCAATGCGGATTCGGACGCGATCTCCTTTTTGTGCGATGGGATATTCAATGGCCGGGAAGACCTTGCTGTTAATGGTCCAGAGATCAAACTCCGTCATGATTGACGGATCGGGCCGATAGGTGCCGGGATGAATCGCCCAGTTGTGCAACATGATTGCGTAATCGCGATCGATTTTTTGCGGCTCACCGTCTTTGGGATGAATGATGAACATGCCCATCATGCCGACGGCGAGTTGCACCATCTCATCTGCATGGGGGTGGTACATATACGTGCCGCTTTGATTGAGATCGAATTCGTACGCGAACGTCTCTCCGGGTTTTATGGTTGGTTGGTTAAGTCCGCCAACACCATCCATGCCACTGGGCAATAAAATACCGTGCCAGTGAATGGTGGTGTGCTCGGGCAGATTGTTGGTCACAAGAATACGGATGCTGTCGCCTTCCACCGCTTCAATTGTTGGCCCAGGCGTACTGCCGTTGTACCCCCAACACTTGGCTGTCGTACCCGGCGCAAACTCGTGCTCAATTTCTTCGGCGACCAGGCGAAATTCTTTTACGCCGTTTTTCATTTCGAAAGGCAAGGATCGAGCCATTCAACGTACGGACCGGCGTATAGCCTAAGTTTGCCTTCGGTGTTGCAGCTACCGATTGGGCATGGGCGTCTGATGACCCAAAGACAGCAGCACCCGCACCGGCGACAATGGATGACAAGAGAGAACGACGACCTGGGTTCACAACACGACTCATGACGCGTCTCCTAACTTGGTTTCAAGGGTACCGCCGCCGATAGCGGCTTGGAGTTTTACGCGCGCAACCCAGTAGTCTGTGAGCGCTTCAACGTACATGCGGTAGGTCTCGTTGGCTTCTTGTTGGGTTTCGAGCAAGTGAAACGGGCTCTCCAGCATGTAATTGTATTCGGCCAGCGTAAGGCGGACGATATCTTCCCGCAGCGGTAACACTGTATTGCCAAGGTGGTCAGCACGATTGCGCGCTAAGGACAGCGCCTCTGATTCTAAAATCACGTCGGACCTTACGTGGCGCTCCTCAGCCAAAAGGCGATCGCGCATGGCGCGGACAGCAAGTGTCGCAACTGTAACCCGGGCCTGACCTTGATCAAAAATGGGGAAGGGAATTTCAAGCGCTGGACCGATAAGCCAGGCGCCGTCCGGTTCACGCTCCGCACTTATGGCAATCTCTCCCTCCTCAAAGAGGCGGAAATCTTCTTCAAAACCTAGCTCTTCCAGGCCAGCTTGCAATTCGGCGCGATGCGCGGAGAGATCAAATCGCTCACGAACAGCGCGGTCTTCTAGACCGGCAAGGCGGACGTTTCGCTTCGGCAAGGGTGCGAGACGAGACGGGGCTGACCACGACCCCGTCGGTGATAGGCCAAGCAGATCAGCCAACTCACCACGGCTTTCTCTCATGCGTTCTTCTGATTCGTATTGCTCGGCTTTGGCATCCGCAGCCGCGGCAAGATACTCGAAATGCTCGCGCTCAGAAATATTACCCGCGGTAAAAAAGGCCGTTGAAAGATCAGCGGCATCGCCTTCGGTCTCAGCGATCTCCGCCATCACCGCGTGATCTGCCTTGGCGCCAAGATACTCATAGTAGGCCGCCTGCACGTCGCCCATGAACGAAACGAGATGGGCCGCCAATTCCAAACGCACGGACTCATACTCGGCTTCGGCGATCTTCTGGCGGGCGGGCCGCATCAACAGGTCGACAAAGTTCTGCATCAGGCCCAACTCAATATTGGTGCCGGACTCTGTAGACGGGCGGACCATGACCTCGAGCACGGGGTTTCGCAGCAACCCGGCCTGAACCAAATCCGCTTGCGCGACTCCCAAATCGGAATAACGAGCCTGAAGCTCACGATTGTTGAGGAGAGCAACTTGAGCGGCAGACTCTGCCGTAAGCGCGTTCGCCAAGATCTCCTGAATACGGGCATCGACGGCGGCGTCTTCTGGCCCACCGGTGCGCCAGGTCACAGGCTCAGGTAAGCGGATATCAACGAGCTGGCCTAGGTCACGGAAAGCCGCATCGGGATCTGGCGTTGCGCAGGCTGACAGCACCGCGACGCTTATGACGATAGGGAGTAAATTCAGGGGGGCCGGGGCCATAGCAAAACTCTCAACAGATAATGCAGAAACACTGACGGGACGTCAGCACAGCAAACCGACACGCTTAACCGTGTCGCATGAGAATTTTAGATGCGGAGTCTTTGTGTGGTGAGGTAGAGGGTCGAGCCCGGTGGATCGTAGCCGTGCGCGATATATGGCGTGGCCGCTTTAATAGCGTGCGGCGCCTGCAATTTTTGATATGTGAAGAGCGTTACGGTCTGATCGGGACCAGCCACACGCTCAGTGGGTGCAACCAGCAACGCCTCAAAATCAACCGTGTCGCACAAAGTTGCGCAGGCGTCAGTCCACAGATCTTTCGCCTGAGGCACGTGATGGTCAACGCAAGGCACTGTTGTATCGACTTCGCTCGCAATCACGGTGTGGGATTGGGCGAAGACAGACGTAATCAATGCAACCGCAAGAGAGAAAGCGGTCAGAGCACTAACGGCAACTTTGGTATATCCACGCAGCATTGGGAGCCCAGTTGATTGCAACAAGCTAGATTTATGAACCCTCTTCGCAAGGTGAGTCCAGGGATAGCCGATAAACCTTTAATTTCCGCGGGTTTGCGGGCAGGATGCGCCCATATCAACAACAGCTAGCACTTAACGAAGGACATAATCATGGCGACACTCATTATTGGTGGAACAGGACGCGTTGGCGGACCGGCAGCACAGGCCCTCGCAGAAAAGGGCGAAGACGTTCGCGTGTTAACGCGCTCCGCTGAGAAAGCCGAAGCGCTTCCCGCTGGCGTTACAGGCGTCATTGGTGACCTGGAAGATGTCGGATCCCTCGGCACAGCGTTCGAAGGCGTTGATAAGCTATTGCTGATCACGGCGAATGGTGAAACCGAAGAACTGCGTGGCACAAACGCAGTCGCCGCAGCCGTCGCAGCTGGCGTCAGCAAAATCGTCTTCTTATCGGTTAAGCTTTCGGAAGCCGCGATGAAGGTCCCGCATTATGCCAGCAAGGTCGCGATCGAAGACGCCATTCGCGCTTCAGGCATAACGCATACCTTTTTACGCCCTGACTTCTTTTTCCAGAATGACTTGATGCTCGGCGGCGCGATCTCCGGCGGTGGGGTGTACCCCATGCCAATCGGCAACATTGGCCAGAACCGCATCGACACACGCGATATCGGCGACGCCGCTGTCCGTACGCTGACGACGGATGCTCTCGATGGGAAAGACATCCCCTTATACGGCCCATCCACCTGGACAGCCGATGCGATTGCCGCCCTCTATGGTGAACACCTTGGCCGTGAAGTTCGCTACGGCGGTGATGACCTGGATGCCTGGGCCGAAGGGTCCAAAGCGTTTATGCCACCTTGGCTTTTGAACGCGTTGAAAGCGGGCTTCAACAAAATGCAAACCGTGGGCAGCGTCGCTACGGCTGATGAAGTCACGACCAGTGCATCGGCTGTTGGCCATCCGCTTCGCACCTTCGAGGACTTCGTTGCTGAAGCAACACCGGCCTGGAAGAAGTAAAACGCACAGAAGAACTTGCATGACGAACGCCTCTCCATACGCCCCGGCAAGTGACCGGACTCTAAAAGGTAAAACCCTTTTCATCACCGGCGGCAGCCGGGGCATTGGATTGGCGATTGCAAAACGCGCCGCCGCTGATGGCGCCAACGTGGCGATCGCAGCAAAAACCGCAAAGCCTCATCCAAAGCTGCCGGGAACGATTCATACCGCTGCGACAGAAATCGAAGACGCTGGCGGCCAGGCGTTAGCTATTCAAATGGACCTACGCAACGATGCGGAGGTTGCTGATGCGGTCGCCCAAACCGCTGAGAAATTCGGCGGCATCGACATCCTGATTAACAACGCCAGCGCCGTTGCACTGGGCGGTGTTGATACAGTCCCCATGCGACGCATCGACTTGATGCACCAGATTAATCTGCGTGGGACGATCCTAGCCGCGCGCACATGCTTGCCGCATCTAAAGAACGGCACAAATCCGCACATCCTGACTCTGTGTCCACCACCGAGCCTGGACCCGAAATGGTACAAGGGCACCCTGCCCTATACGTTGGCTAAAATGGGAATGAGTTTTGCGACCATCGGTTTGGCTGAAGACTTCCGCGAGTACGGCGTAGCCGCTAATGCATTATGGCCGCGCACAGCGATCGATACTGCAGCAATTCGTCATGAACTTGGCGGTGACACAATGATTAAACATTGTCGCACCACAGATATCGTTGCGGACTCTGCCCATGCAATTTTGACCCGTGACTCGAAGTCGTGCACCGGAAATTTCTTTCTCGATGACGACGTCTTGGCGGAAGAAGGCGTCGATGACCTTGGGCCCTACGCCATAGAGCAAGGCCAGCCGTTAATCCTAGATTTCTACTTGGACTCCGGCCCTGATGGCAGCATGGATGGGTATCTAAAAATGCCAATGTAGGCGCGCGCCTACAGAGTACGCGCCAACTTCGCCGCATCCGATGTAGCAGCCCAAATGCCGCGCGGCGCAACGCAATCGCCCACCGCCAAGGCATCATCTGGAACAGCATTCGCAACTGTCCCCGTATTCATGATGATGGCATCGAAGGGTCCAATTGTTTCACCGTTCGCCAAAATAGCTTTTGATCCAGCAACTTCATTAACGTTGGTTTCCGTAACCACTGTAATCGACTCATTGTTCCGAACGCGCGGCAGGACTGATTTAATTTCCCAGGTCAGGCTCAACGCCGCTTCACCGAGCGACCGTTCTGGCGTCGTGACAGTGACATGAGTCACGTCTGAGTTTGCTGCCAAGGTTTCAACCAACGACACAGCGGGCCACCCGCCTTCTTCGTCGATCACAAGCACAGACCCTTTGACCGATGACGTGCCCGACAAAACCTCTCGCCCTGATGGCAAGCCTTCTGTTCCAGGAATACCATCGAACAAGTACGGGCGAATCCGCCACAACGCGGTGTGGCCAGGGTCAGCCCCGATCGCCCATATAACCGTATCCGCGTCTAGTTCTTTTTCAGACTCGACAGGATGACTGAGATAAACGCGAACCTGGAGGCGCTCCAACTCATCTTCCCACCAAGCCAAAGCCGGTTTCATTTCATCACGATGAGGAGCCGCAACCGCGAGACGCATTTGCCCGCCAAGCTTAGATTGTTTCTCATACAAGGAGACATGATGGCCACGCATGGCTAGAACCCGGGCCATTTCCAATCCGGCCGGACCGCCGCCAATGACGGCGATGGCCTGGGGTTGGTTACTCAGGCCCGGCTCACCCAACTCATGCTCACGACCCGCGACAGGGTTAATGACACAGGAGCCCGGCAAACCACGAAAGACAAAACCAACGCAGGCTTGGTTACACGACATGCAGGGGCGAATGGTATGGGCTTCGCCATCTTCTATTTTCTTGCCCCAGTCGGGATCTGCGATCCAGGTGCGCGCCATAGCAACGATATCGGCGGACCCATCGGCGATAGCTTGCTCTGCATCTTCAGGAGAGCGAATACGCCCAG
Organism: uncultured Rhodospirillaceae bacterium; assembly: GCA_943787205.1. Classification (GTDB taxonomy): domain Bacteria; phylum Pseudomonadota; class Alphaproteobacteria; order Rhodospirillales; family Rhodospirillaceae; genus WLXB01. The sequence continues at coordinate 3,555 of CALSLN010000004.1, read as the reverse complement.
CAATCACGACGGGCACGGACAACACGTCCTTGAAGGCCTTCCCCTCGTTACGCAATTGAACGCGGGGTTGCGCCATGTGCGGGATCGACGATGACTCTGGTGGAGACCAGCCTGAGCCGATCATAACACTGACGTAGTCAACCAAGCCGGCGTCCGCGAATGCCTTCATGCTGGCTGTGGATTCCTCCAGGCCATAATCCATGGGAGACCCAGGAATATCATGCGTTGCGGATGTTCGAATGCCGACAGCAATGCCATCACCAACGTTCTCTCGGATGGACTCTAAAATCTGCTGCACAAAACGAATGCGGTTTTCGAATGAGCCACCATAGGCATCCGTGCGCCGATTAAGCACGGGCGATAGAAACGACCCCAACAAATAGTCTGTCGATGTCTGCAACTCGATGGCGTCGAGGCCCGCTTCTTTGCAGCGGCGCGCGGCTTCGCCATAAGCCACAATGAGTTCGTTGATCTCGCCTGCAGTGATTTGCTTCGGCACTTCACCGGCTTGATTGGGAACTGGCGATGGCGCAAGAGCATGTCCACCACGAATAAAGCTATCTTTATGGCCGCCGTGCCACAACGTAATCGCCAGACGCGACCCAGCTTCTCGAATGTCCTCGGCCGTTTTTCTCAAACTGGGGACCACTTCGTCGGAATACAAACGAATACCGAGACTGCGGCTGGACGTGCTTGCGTGAACAGGCGCTGATTCGCTCCCAACCATAGCTGCACCACCCTTAGCGCGCGCCATCAGGTAGGCGTGAAACCGGTCGCTAATCCCAACTTGCCCGTCGCCCAAAGCCATGCCGTGCCCACTCAGAACAGCGCGATGCCGCAGGGTCATAGGCCCAATCGTGATGGGCGATAGAAGGTTGGGATAAGAGGCTTGGGTCATTCTTTTGCCGGCATCACGAAGTTGTAATAGAACGATGTTGGCGTTTCACTCGGACCGAATGGGCCTGGAACTTGATTGCTAACAGGCGCGACGCTTTGCATATAGGCCGCCAATGCATACGCATCTTCATCCGTCATTTTCGCAAACGAACGCCAAGGCATAGCCGGTGCGAGTATGCGGCCATCGGGACGCTCACCTGTTCGAATGGCTTTAACAATGTCATCGGCAGACCACGAGCCCAATCCGGTCTCGTCGTCCGGTGTTAAGTTTGGACCATGGAAAACGCCAAGAAAGGGGATGCCATAACCCACTTCGCTCCCGGCAAGATCAGGGCCACGCTCGCCACCAGATAAAAGGCCTGGCGTATGGCATTCAACACAGACCATGACATGAGACAAGTATTCGCCCCGTTCGATATCGGTTTCGGCGCTTGCTTGAGTTGCAACCATGCCAAGGGCAACCGATAGGGCGACGACTAGTCTCATACTCATTTCGAATCTCCGTGTAGAACCGTAAAAGTGAAAAAGCGAATTTTCTCTTTAGCAACCTTAGCCGCTCAAAGGCACTTCGTCATCGTAGACGTGATCGGGCAGGGGTAACCCCTCAAGGTCAGCGATAGAGAGCTCGTCTTCTAGCGCAATATCCAAGGTTTCAAGAACGGCTGCCAATTGTCGCGTGTGCTGGGCCGAATGCCACGTCGTGCGCTCTAGTAACTCGGCAACGGATTGCCCGCCGTAATACGTGTCTAATCGATCAGGAAGACTAGCGCCGCGGTTCGTCAGCCCCCACCAATTCGACATCGCATCCCGAATAGATTGACCAAACACCGCCACAGCACCGCCATCCGCAATAGTCGATGGAGGCCGGCGTTCGAAAAAATCATAGGTCAGCGTTCCGCCGTGAGCCGATTCCAATAAGGCCTCTGGAATGACAAAGATATGGTAGCCGAGATCAAGATAGGTCCTATCGCGGCCAGGCAGCGTGGTCTGCAAGACGTCCAGGGGTAATTGCCTGACATGCGATTGAGCGACAGAAAGAACGCGATCAAGACGCTCCACAAGAACGGGTGGAGACAATCCCGAGCTGCCACGCGCAACGCCGACGAAGTCAGCGACATCTCGTAAATTCTGAGCGAAGACAAAGTCGTTGCCCCGGGAAACCACCGGCACGGATTTAGCCCCCAGGGCCTGCAAGGCAGCCATGCCGTCTTCGCCATCCAAGACGTTGACGCTATCGAACGAGATATCGTGCCCCTTGAGAAACTCTTTCGCCTTCAAGCAACTGGAACACCCAGGTTGCCAAAAAACACGAAAGGGCTCTGTCATGACGTCTACCGTCAATGCTAGTCGGCGATGGCTGGAAACAAAGCGATATCATACTGCCCAGCGCCGACACGGAGCGGCAATTGCTTTGTCTGATAGATTTCTGAATTCCAAAATTTATGAGCCGCAGCAGTACAGGGCCATCGAATAACGAAAGAATGGCGGTTTTCTGGCCACTCCCCTTCGAGGATTTCAGGTTCAAATTCTAGGCGTGTGCCCACGGAAATAATCCGCCCACCAAACGCTTCTAGTGTGCCCAATTCAACAAACGAGGCGCGGTATTCCTCATAGCGCTCAACATCATGAACGATAGAAAGAATGACCATATCGACAGGCTTGTCGCAGGCGTCTTCAGCTTTGGCAGACAGCGCCGGCAACGCCATGAGGGCCGCCGTGCCAATAACCGCAAAAAGTCTTTGGGGTTTCATTGTCCAGCCTCCCACTAGAAGGGTTTCACTTTACCCAAGAACGCCACGATGGCGATGAGGGCATACATAGTTAGAACAGCGACAAGCGTGTTGTTGATAGTCTTGGTGATGATCGCTTCACGCTCCGGGCTAGAGCCATGCTCAGCCAATTCCATGAACGGCTTAATGAACGGGCGGAAGCAAATATCAATGGCCATCGCACAATAGAACACGCAGCCGAACAACAATATTTTTAGACCGAACCAGCCTTCTTGCAGTGGGCCATCCCCGAACAACGACCACAAACCAATCGCGACATAGACTGTGCCGAGCACACCTTCCAGGCCGAACTGAGCCATCATGAGTTTTTCAGCCAGTGGCTTGCCTTCGTTTTTACCAATAACCATCACCATGGCGATCCAGCCAATACCAATCGCCCAACCGGCAATAAACAACCACGATGGCACGTCATACAAACCCAGTGATTCGGCAAGGTGTAAGCCGACAGGGAAAATCAACGCGAAGCAAATGCGCGGGAGAAAATCGATGATCAGTCCGAGCTTCATAATTGTCGCGCGGGTTTCAAAACTGAGATCAGATTTTTTGGCGTAGACGGCAGACAGGAATACGCCCACATCCGCCCCGAGCCAAAACACAAACAGCAAAATGTGGATGTATCCCCAAACCAAATAATCTTCCATGCGTCGTCTCTCCCCGTCGTCGTTTGTTATCAGCCTCTGCGAGGCCGCGCGTTACTTAACTATCAACACTTAACTGTCAAAAAATTCCATTACAGCGCCCGACACACCCACGTGGTCCGACGGCAAGTCCTTAACGGTGTAATCGGCTGGGCCAGCGGCAACTGCACGCTTGGTGCTCCCGGACTCAGGGCCACCCAGCAACAGTGGACACGTCACCTTCGGCAGGC
>CALSLN010000003.1 GCA_943787205.1 uncultured Rhodospirillaceae bacterium | reverse complement strand
GTGTATCTGAACTGCATACTTCACGAACGCCCCTGCATCCTTGTCCGTTGCATTACAGAGCCTACATCTCCGACCTATTCGTTGCCCGTACTAGGGTCATGGGGACCAAAGCTCTGCCACCGATTGGGATCACCACTTCTATATCGGGCTACGTCAGGATAGGGATAGAGCGGCCGAGCTAGACCGACGTCCTCATTTTTGGGTGGAAGGTGAGCTGCGGCGAAATCGCCAGGGTCCTGCTTTAATTTATAGGCAATCAGCTGTTCAGGCGCTGTGCCTGCCTCAACCCAATTTTCTAGGGCGGTCAGCGCATCTACGCGACTGGGGCCTTCTCCACCGACACAGTGGGCAACACCTGGCATCATAAAAAGTCGGTAGAATTCAGATACAGCGTCTTTACCACCCATGAAGTTCTCAACGTCATTCAGGTAGTCAATAACACCCATTGGCGGCACAGACTGATCTGACCATCCCTGATATGAAATGAGTTTGCCGCCTCGGGCCACAAAGGCGCGGAGATCAGGATTGGCTGCATTATTGAGTTGACGATTGTAACCCATGCGGGGTGGGTCAAAGTCAAAGTCAAAGTCTTCTGGCATCCAGCTTGGTCCTGGGTCTTCAGCAAATGCCAAGTATCTGAAAAAATCCCCGCCGAACATATGATAAATAGAAGGCTGCGAGTTTACGCCAATGTAAGCTGGCACCCAGTTAAGCTCGGACCCACGCATAGGAACCGCGCGGTAAAGCGGTGCCCCCTTTGAGTCGATAGCACCCTGGTAGACCTTGTTGACGACCTCCACCTCAGCCTCGGTAAGGCAATGATCCCCATCCCGCCCTCGGCATTGCAGTCCCCCAGGATCGAAAGCGCACTTCCGCGGGTCATCAATAAGACCATCAGTGAGTCCGTCAGTACCATCACACGCGTCAACTACCGCCGCATGTAGCATCGGCACTCTTGGAGCGCCCGAAGTATCCGAGTTCCATCCATTGTCATCAAGATTGGCGAGCGCACTCCAAATCAGATGCAAGCCCGCCGCCCGAACTCATACGCCTGCCGGGGCGGCAGCAATTACGCCGTCGAAGTCAGTTGGAAAGCGCTGAGCGGAAACAAGACCTTGCCGCCCGCCGGTGGAGCATCCCTCGGAAATAGGAACGCTCGATTTGGCGCCCCATAGCAAATTTCAGGATTGCTTTCGCGGCTTGGGCGGTCGCATGAGTCGCACGATAGTAAAAGTCGATCTCTCCTTGGGGATTATTGTATGCCCACTTGCCGTCGATGGGCGTGCTTTTGTGACCAAGATCGGTCGAGACACAAGCATACCCGCGAGCGACCGCGTCATCGCACTGGGCGATCATGGAAGTAGTCCCACAGAAACCACCGCATCCCTGCATAAGAAGCTTCCCATTCCAGATCTTCTGCGGAATACGGAACTCGAACCCAACGGCCGGCGCAATATAGCCCTCTACCTTACAATAATCTGGGAGTCTTCCCTGGGCAGCGATGTCGGATGCTGACGTAATTTGCGTGGTTGCATCCGGGATGCGAGAAAAATCTTTATTAATGAGGCTTTCACATGCAGCGGGCTCGGCGATCACTGGCGTGCGGAAAAGTAAGGATAAAACCAAAATTAGCGAAGCAATCCCTACTAGCCGGGCGTTTTGACTAAACATATACCCACTACCCTCTTACCTCTTAAATAGATGCTCGACCATACGCTAACCAATAATGGTAGGGGAGTCCGGCCTTTGACCAAGGGCCCAAGCACCGTTTCCTCACCTATGTTAAAGCTCTAGGGTGGATTAATACCGGCGAGGAAAAGACTCCCGCCCCACCATCAAGAAGATCAATGGAGACGCATAATGAAAGTTTATGAAGTTGGCTCTCAGCAAGGCATTGGATCACTAAGGGCTGCGGAGCGAGACGAGCCGACTGCTGGTCCCGGCCAAGCCGTCGTTAAGTTTCACGCCAACTCACTGAACTATCGCGACTATATGGTGCTGAACGGTTGGCACCTGCGGCCCAGGCGGCAACGAGCACCTCAATCCCCGTCAGCGACGGCGCCGGCGAAGTGATACCGCGAGTGGGAGATGGGGTCGACCTCCGTCTCTGTCATAGGAGACCGCGTCTGCGTCAGCTTCTTCTCAGCCTGGATGGACGGCCCCTTCGGGCCGCAATACTTCGGGTCTGACTTGGGCGGTGGCGCCGAAGGAACCCTGGCGGAGTACTCGGCGCATTCCCAGCGGACGCTCTTGGTCAAACTTGCCAGACTCCTTTTCCTACGCCGAAGGCGCGTGCCTTACCCTGCGCGGGAGTGACGGCCTGGAACTGCCATTGTCGAGGCCGGGCGCCGCGAAAGAAGGCGACACCGTTCTCCTACTGGGCACAGGCGGCGTCTCAATCTTCGGGGTGCAGATTGCCAAGGCGAAAGGCCTAACGGCCGTCATCACGTCCTCCAGCGACGACAAACTGGCGACAGGCCAAAGCGCTTCGGCGCAGAGCCACGGCATTAACTACAAAACATACGGAGGGCTGGGCCAAGGCGGTCCTCGACGCCACAGGTAGGTGCCGGCGCTAACATGTCGTCGATCGAAACCGGCGGACCGGGCAGTCTTGCAAGGCTCCGTTCGAAGCCGCCGCCTTCAACGGCACGGATCGGGATGATTGGCGGCCTAGCTGGTGACGCGGAAGCGGGGCCACTGAACACTGGCCCGCTGGTCGGCAAGAACCTGAATCGTGCGCGGCATCACCGTGGGCAGCAAGAAAATGCTGCAGGATTTGAGCAGATACATATGGCTAACAGACGGCTCTGAAGCCGGTGATCGACAAAGAATTTTCCTTTGACAACGCGGCAGACGCCTTCCGACACATGGAAAGCCAGGCACACTTAGGTAAGATCGTCATCACGCACTCATAAGCTAACAGCGGAATAACCCGGACTAGAAAGGAGATCAACATGAAGGCGTGGGAAGTCGGAGATCAGAACGGGCCTTAGGTTCGCTAAGCGCATGGTGGAGCGCGACGCGCCAATCGCAGGGCACGGCCAGGCGGTGGTGGCGATCAAGGCCTGCGCGCTGAACCACCGCGACCTCATGGTGATGCGCAGGAGGATACGGCGGCCCCAAGCCCGAAACGCGTATACCGCTTGGCGATGACGGCGCAGGCGAGGTGGTCGCGGTCGGCGAGGGCGTGACAAACGTCAGACTTGGGCGATCAAGGTGTGCGCAACGCACTTCACAGGCTGGATCGATGGCGCTTTCAAACCGTGCCTATTTCGGGCAATGACCTGGGCAGTACGGCGGATGGCACGCTAGCGGAACAGGTCGTCGTGCCTGCGGCCTGCTTGGCCAAAACGCCCAGCGAATATGTCACGCCAGAGGAAAGCGCAACGCTGCCGATCACGGGCGCAACGGTATGGGCGTGCGGTCCAAGCTCTTGGCCCAGATCAAAGCTGGAGACACAGTATCTGACGCTGGGCACCGGTGGAGTCTCGGTGTTTGCCCTGCAAGTTCGCCAAGATGAACGGCGCCTCGCGCCGTAATCACCTCCTCAAGCGACGAAAAGCTGGAGCGCATGAAGGCGCTTGGGAGCCGACGTCACGGTCAACTACCGCAGCTAACCCAGACTGGGAGAAGGAGGTACTGGAAGCAAGACGGGCGGCGTGGACATTGTGGTGGAAACCGGCGGCACCAGCACACTCGGAAAGTCAATGGCGGCCTGCGCACCCAAATGGCAGAATCGGGCTTCATCGGTGCCTCTGGGGGGACAGCGGTCGAACAGCCAATACCTGGGCGGGCTGTTGCTCAAGAATCTCATGGTGCTTAAGGGCATCACCTCGGGCAGCAGAACCATGCTGGAAGAGTGCATGTCGCCGCGATTGAGGTCAACGGCATCGACCCCGTGATCGACAAGAGTGTTCTAGCTTTCGAAGAATCGCTCCTGAGGCTTACGAGTATCTCGACAGCGGTGCGCACATCGGCAAGGTCGTGATCAAGCTTTAGCGCCGGTTTCCGCATGGCGCTTGATCGAGGCGAGCATAGGCGCAATCCGAATCAATCCAGACCAGGGACGGATGATGAGCCAGTAGACTGAGAAGCCCACGTAGGGTTTTCTTATCGGTGCACAGCACGCGAGTCTCTGTGTCGACTGCGTCTACGCGATCATCGCCAAGGTCTGTGAGCCAGAAGGCCCACGCTAAGCTTGATGCACCCGGGCTGATCAAAGGCGCGGAACGCATCTAGCGTCGACGGATGCCTTGTCTCTCCGGTGACTATTGCTTGCCGCCGATCAAGCCGCGCACTGAGATTCGTGGGCGGTGACGTCTTGACCAGGGGTATAGGAAATCAGACGACCGACATGTTCCGGTCTGAGACATTCTTGATGACCAGCTTGGCTGGGATGCGCCACAGCCGCATCAGAATGCGGGCGATGCTCGAGAGTCACTCAGGTCCATGTCCTCAACCGAGGCAAACACCTGCTCTGGCGTGCCAAGCACAACAGTGGCGTGATGTTCTGTGAATTGGTACTCGGGCAAAAGGCTATTGAGTGCGTCAGACATGGCTTAACTCTTTGAATTCCTGGCTATTTCCACCGTCTCATCAACCCACTATGGCAACTTGCGCAGGTATGGCAAGATCGGGAAAACGGAGGGCTTTATGAAACCAGAACCACATATCAAACGCGTCGCCAAAGACGATCTTCCCGAGCACATGCAAAAGTCCTGGGACGGATCTATGGCGCTGCACAAAGATGCCACCTTTGTCGAAACCTTCGGCAATGCGCCGCATATGTACGACTGGTACATGGACGACTTCTATAAGAAGATTTTCTACTCAGGCCGCATTGAAATCAGCGTGATTGAACTGGTGCGCCTGCGTCTGGCAAACATTCATGGCTGTGCCCACTGCAACCGCGGCGACAAAATCGCAGCGCGTGAAGCTGGCGTGTCAGACGAACAAATTGAAGGCCTGGATGACTACGAAAACGGCCCGTTCTCCGAGAAGGAAAAGGCCGCCCTCGCCCTCACTGATGTCATGGTTCTGACGAACCCTATGGGCTCAGTCACCAAAGAGATTCATGAGCGCTGCTCTCAACATTTCACTGATGGTGAGATGATGGAAATGGGCGTGATCATGGCCGTGCTCTGCGGCATGGCGAAATTCATCTTCGCGTACGATTTGGTTGAAAAAGAGGACTACTGCCCCTTCATTCCAGGTCAGTAAGCAGCCGAGTAACCGGACGCCGAAGAAATAGATATCGGTTTTGCTCGGAACGAGCCCATGCACCACACCCTTTTCGGAAGAAAGGGCTTTGAATCCAAGTGTCTATATTTTTTACGAACGAGTATGCATTAGCATGCACATCTAAGCGCTTATTGTCGCTTATGAAAATGTGGTTAGCAAAACGCCGCGCCGCCAACATTTGGATGAGTTCAATTCACATCAGTCGACGATAAAAAAAGTCCGCTCAGCACCTAAGCATTCTAAAGCAAACACTCAGGTGTTTTACAAACGGACTCGCAAGAAATGGGCCCGACGAGTATTCGTAACGCCGGACCCGGTTTCCTTAGTCTGCCGCGTCTTCAATTGCTTCTCCGGCGCTTCCCAAGTCCCTTCCTATACCACTAACGGTGTTACAGGCCGATAAGCCGACGACAAGCAACATCACGGTTGCCAAGACGCTAATACTGCGCAGCAGCGATTGAATGAACGCATTCATGGAGGTGTTCCTTATGAAATTTTCTATGGGACTCACGGCCTGAGAGGCTGACCGCCCCTCACCTCAACCGGTTGTGCCGCGGTACACAATTAAAGCAACGGCCAACTGTCCGGACTGGTTGCACAGTCTAGTGATAAAACAACACGCCTATCCCGTCAGGTTGACCCCCACTGCACCCAGGTGCCGTGGAAGTGGGCGGTCCCAAGCACACGTTCTTCCCCGCTCGGCCAAAGTGTTAACGTCATCTGCGGAAAGACAGAAGGGCGATCCAACTCCAAGCGGAGCCAAGCAACGGGCGCTGCATCAGTTGCTAGTTCCCCTGCCCGCCTGATCTGCACCTTGATATACTCTTGCGTCACCACCGGCATGTACGTCCACATGATCGAATGGAAAATCACGGTGCAGGTTCCATCTTTCATATCCGCCAACTCTTTTTTCAGCCACTCTCCGGCATCAGCCTGTTCAAGACGGTAGGGGCGGCATCTAGCAACCGCGATGGCACCGCGCAATCGATGAAGCCGCTCCGGCTGATCCGGCCAGACGAAGGATTCCAGTGTCCGGCACGCGTTGTCATCGTGGATATCGACGGGGGCAACATCGCATCCTGCGCGTTCAGCAATAACGGGTACTGTTGATAGGCACGCAGGGGCCGGACCAGACCATTCTGTCTTGAGCACCACATCTTTTTGTTTGGTGTTCCACTCAAAAGCCTCGTTGTCATAGGCGAACTGATCCCAAAACAAGTTGAGACCGGCGCTTGATCCTATTTCCAAGAGACACAGCGGGAGTTTCGTTTCTTGCGCAATCGCCAGAAAACCACCAAGCAAGGCGCTTGACCGCCCCACCTCATTGGTTTGCACCTGCTGCTGAACGGCAGAGCGGAGAGCCGACTCAAACGCTGCAACCGTCTGAATCACCTCCATCGCAAGCATCGCCGTTGGTGCGCCGCCAACCGACGGATAGTGTTTGGCCAATTCAGGCGCCGCGCCGTCCAGTACCAATCGATGGAGCCCGCCAAGCACCCGCAGGGCCATCGCATCTTGAACGGCGCGCTCATCCCAGTCCTTGGCGAGGCGATAGACCGGACCTTGCTTGGCAAAATCCATCGCCAGGGTATCCAATAGCGACGCCGAAAAGGGCGAACCGCCTTTCCGACAAATTGAGGCTTGCTCATTAAAGGCCTGGAGCGCCGGATGGACCGGTTCGGTTTGAAGCGCTGAAATCATAGAGGCCACCTTTTTGTTGTGATGTGGAGCGGTTCCCCCTTATCCTTCCCGAGCAACAACACATCAACATTGATTGAGTTGATCAATATGAAGAATTCTCCTGTGACCTGCCCCCTATGAGTGGTCCAGTTGATCTGAGAGAGCCCGGACGTTTTCAAGGTATTGCGGTTTGACGGTTTGAGGCAAGACCGTCTGTGGCGCGGGTGGTCTGTAGCCCAGAGAACTATGCGGTCTGAAGGTGTTGTAGTGGTGCCGCCAACTCTCGATCAGAACCTTGGCTTCCTTCAGAGTGAAGAAGATCTCGCTGTTCAGGCACTCATCCCTGAGCTTGCCGTTGAAGCTCTCGTTGTAGCCATTTTCCCAGGGTGAACCTGGCTCAATGTAGAGGGTCTTTACACCCATACGTTCAAGCCACTCCCTGACAGCAATGGCCGTAAACTCAGAACCGTTGTCAGAGCGGATATGGTCCGGTGGCCCTCTCTCAGCAAACAACTCGGATAGACAATGCAGCACATCATCTGATCTGAGCCGCCGCTCCACCTGGATCGCCAGGCTCTCCCGCGTGTACTCGTCTATGACTGTCAGCATCTTGATTGCTCTCCCATCGTGGGTGCGGTCCTGAACAAAGTCATAGGACCAGACATGGTTCGGCCAACATGCTCTGAGACGGATACACGAACCGTCGTTCAGCCATAGCCGGCCTCTCTTTGGTTGTTTGCTGGGAACTCTCAGCCCCTCACGCCGCCAGATGCGCCACACACGCTTCAGGTTCACATGCCAGCCTTCAGCACGAAGCAATGCGCCGATACGGCGATAGCCATAGCGGCCATACTCAGAGGCCAGGCGGATGATCGCCTGTGTTAGGGCATCTTCGTCATCCAGGACTATGGGCTGACGCCTCTGCGTGGAGCGATGTTGGCCAAGAACCCGGCAGGCACGCCGTTCTGAGACCCCGCAAGCCCCTTGAACATGTTCAACGGCAATACGGCGGCGTGCGGGGCTTAGTAGTTTCCCGAGAGCGCCTCGTTTAGGATCATCTTATCCAGAGTGAGATCAGAGACGGCCTTGCGAAGCCGAGCATTCTCCTTCTCCAGGTCCTTCAGGCGTTTAGCCTGATCAGACTTCAGACCGCCATACTCCTTGCGCCAGCGGTAATAGCTCTGTTCCGATATACCAAGGGACTTGCAGATCAATCCGATCTTCTCGCCCTGGGAAAGCCGCACCTCGGCCTCCCGGACCATACCTAGTATCTGTTCTGCTGTGTAACGTTTCCGGCTCATCGTCGTCCTCCTATCAAGGCTTAGATTAACCGGACTCTCTCAATTTGCATGGATCACTTTTTGGGAGGCAGGCCACTGTTCTCGTATCGTGCATATCCGTTCTATCTGCCGCACCGAGATCCCTGGGTGCTGGACTGGCGGTGACCTCCTCATGCTCGCTGGCCTGGGGGCCAAAAGCGTTACGGCTATGGAAGCGCATCCAGAGTCCGCAAAAGCAGCTAGGCATCTGTCTAAAATCGTTGGCTGCGATGCTGATATTGTGACCAGTGACGCTTACCGTGACCGCAAAGCTTGGAAGAATAAGTTCGACGTCATTTACTGTTCAGGTGTTGTGTATCACGTGACAGACCCGATCCTCCTCCTTCGTATCTGCTTCGCCTACTTAAAAGTAGGCGGGCGACTCATCATTGAGACAAAATCAACGACCGGACCTGGCTCGCAATGCTCCTTCTCGGGATCGCGAGAAAAGGGTTGGAATTGGTACGCTCCCAATCGGCAAGCACTCGGGCGCTGGTTTGCAGACGTTGGGTTCTTGATTGACGATATAGAACTTCAAACGCGGCCCAACGGTCGACTGCTTGGCTCTGCGGTCAAAAAGAAAAAATCGGCCATGCCTGATAGCACAGGTTTTTCCAGACCAGGAAGTTGGCTGGAAGAGAAACTCTAATACCCCGGTTCGCGATCAAAGCTATCACCCGCGGCATCCACGTAGGCCCGATACTCAGGCGGAAGAATGGGCGCGTATTCGGGCGCCCAATCTGGGCCCCCTGTTTCGCGCAATTCCGTCGCAAAGGGGCCGCCTTTACAGCGGCATAGATGAAGCGTCCCGCCCCAGGTCGCGAATGGGCCATGCTCAATGCCCGGTGGACGCCAGAAATAACCGCCGTCGCGCATAATCCCCATGGGAAAACAGATATCCCCTAGGATGGCGAACTCTTCTTCCACCACGGGATGGGTCTCTGCTTTGTTGTACCACCACCCCGGTTCAAGACCGATGAGCCAGGTCAGCTCGCCGCTATCAGGGTCTTGATACAGTTTCTTATGGCTGGTGCCTGAGGGATCCCAGTCACCAGAGTTCATATGTTTGCGTTCGCCCTTTTGCGCTGCCATCGTTCGGGTGTCGATAAACTCAACTAGGCGACGATCATCGAATTCAGCTGTCGCGGCGCCGGTTTCGCTCGCATGCGGCTCCCCAGAAAAGAACGTGAGCACGGCAGCGCCAGACGATGAACCATGGCTTTCCCTCAGGTACCCTTTGGGCAGATGGGCGTAGGCATGCTTGCCATAGACCCGCCCATTGATCTCCACTGCCCCTTCAAGAACAAAAAATTCCTCATCCACATTCAGGACATGAGGAGTGGTCCGGGACCAACCCGCGGGATACCGCAAGACTGTGCTCGCACTCCCATCCGTATCGTCCGCACTCAGTATGCGTGTTTCAATTTCAGGACGAGCCCCGCCATAGAGCCCCGGTTTAAAGGGAATGACCTGACTTTGGATAAACTCGATATGTGGCCTGGCCATGATGCACCTCAGATTTGGCGGTTGGCTGGTAGAGTTAAGTCGTTCTCGCCTTCGCCATCATACGATTGAGGAGCTTGGGTGCAAAACGTTTGAGGCGCAAGGCGGTCATGGCCTTCCCTTCACCAACGTTGATCTCGGGCTCGCGGCTGGCTAGGCCGTCCAGAACAATGCGGGCGCATTCGTCTGCGGGCAGGCCTTTGCTCTGGATGCCATCCATCTTGCCCCAGGTTGATCCATCGCCTGTGAGGGCATTGACCGAGACCTGGCTCTGCACGCCGGCGATCACCAACAGAGAAATATTTATGTTGAAGGACGTTAATTCTGCCCGCAGCGCATCGAAGAAACCATGTAACGCATGTTTGGACGCGGAATAAGCCGTACGCATCGGCACACCGTATTTTCCAGCAACGCTAGAGGTCGCGACAAGGTAGCCGGATTTGCGTTCAATCATGTGCGGAAGAACGCGCTTCGTCAGGTCGATGACCGCGAAGTAGTCCAACTCCATGATGGCGCGATCAACGCTGATGTTCGTGTCTTTCCCAAGGGAGCGCTGAGACACACCCGCATTGTTGACGAGCATATCGATATGGCCAAAACGACTGAGGACTTTATCGACAGCGGCGGCGCGGGCCATGTCATCCAACATATCGAACGGAACGCAGAGCACTTGCCCAGTCCTGTCCGTACAGGCTGATGCAACGCGTTCCAGCTCCTCGCCGCGGCGAGCGGATAAGACAACGTGTGCCCCTTCCCGCCCGAACGCATAGACTAAAGCTTCTCCAATTCCAGAGGACGCACCGGTAACCCAAACGACCTTCTCAGCGAAACGCGTCATGAGATTACTCTAGGCCGCGAAGTGAATGTCGTCGGCAACAATCGCGCTACCAGGAGTCAATGTCGCAACAACCGAGTAGCCGTCAGCATCTTTGCCGTTTTCATCGTAGTACAGGGCATTATCCGCTTCAGAGTAGACGAGTGAGGCATTGCCGTTGGCGTGAGCATTGTTTGAGCCAGCGTTGGTGCCATCGTAGCCACCGCCAATAACAGAGAAGTTCACGCCGTTCTGCGCCGTGCCTTCATCGAACCCGAAGGCCGCACCAAGCACAATACTATCTTCGCCCGAGATGAAATCTTGAATGGAGTCGTTGCCTTGCTCAGCGGCGTTCAGAACAAACGTATCCGCCCCAGCACCACCGATGAAGACGTTATCGCGGCCACTGCCGATCAGTACATCGTCATTGGCAGACCCGATAAGGTTCTCGATAGAGATCAGGGTATCGATACCGCCCTCGCCGTCCAGACCTTCGCCGTTATCGAGATTAATGGTCACCCCGGAAGACGCATCAGAGTAGTCGGCTGTATCTGTGCCGAGGCCGCCGATAATTCGGTCATCGCCTGTGCCGCCGGAGAGAACGTCATCGCCCTCGCCGCCAAGGAGAAGATCATCCCCACCTGCGCCGATCAGAATGTCATCACCACCAAGAGCCACGACCACATCGTCTGAGCTGGTTCCGGTAAAGACCTCGGTGCTGTCATCGCCCTGTTGGGTGACGGTGCGGGCGACGAGAGTCAGGCTGCTATCCGTGACAATGGTATCGAGCGCAACACTGCCCCAATTATCCAGGCCTTCAACTTCATGGAACATACCCGCACGATCATCCCAGTTCATAATCTGGAAGCTGTCGCCGGCCGAGGCTTCGAAATCGTCGTAAGAGACAACATCCAGGGTCCCAGCGAGGGTGAATAAGCCGTTATTGACGGTGAGTTCGTCGTATTCATCACCAGCAATGAGGCCACCAAGTTCAAACTCTGAATAGGTTGCCGCGCTGAATACGACGGAGCCATCTTCGAACGTGAAGCTACCGGGCGACAGACCAAAGGTGTTTGAGCCACCGCCATCGATGTAACTACCACCGCCGAGCGTAACGGAACCGCTGCCATTTAAGACGCCGCCGGAGTTATTGGTGATGTCTCCACCTTCCGTCTGGAGCGTCCCATTCACCGTAATCGTACCTGCGTTGGTGATATCAAGACCGTTGGTATCGATTACACCGGTCGAATTAACCGTGATCGTGCCACCAGTTTGGTTATCAATCGTATCCGCCGCGGTGTTGGTGCCAGTGAATTGCAGTGTAATTGCGCTCGCCACATCAACATCGCCAGCATTATCGAATGTACTTGAAGCCCCGACATCGATTGTCGTGTTGACATCGACATCAATGGTACCGGCGGCGCTATTTATGACATTCCCGCCATTAATCGCGCGGTCGAGACCAGCCGTGCCTGCGAAGGCAACTATGCCATTGTTGGTCAAAGTATCACCGGATTCAATATCCAGTGTAGACGTGGCCGATGCTGAACCAGACGTGAGCGTAATGGTACCTGCGTTCGTCATGCTGACATCAAGGTCGAAGGTCGAACTGGTGCTGCCGGTGCCGGTAAACGTCATCGTTGCACCGGCAGCATTGCTGACTGCACCATCAATCAACAAGGTCGCGCCGGTAACAGTGAGCGCGCCCGAGTTATCAAACCCGTTACCAACCGTAATGGACAGAGTTGCGTTTGACGCGATGTTAATATTGCCGCCAACGTCGTTTGTAAGTGTGCCACTGGAGTAGCTCAGAGCGTCATCAATATTTATGATACCGCCAGATTTATTGTTTATGTCACCGCTTATGGATGTCGATTCGTCGATATCAATCAAGCCACCGGACTCGTTATTGATGGTGCCGCCGCCAATCGCGCGGGTACCGCCGCCAGTGACTGCGTGAATGGTTCCGTTGTTGGTGATGCCGCCACCCGACTGAATATCTAGGGTCGCTAAACCATTTCCGGTCTGCGTTGTCAGCTGAATGGTGCCGTTATTTAATATGACCGTTGTGACATCAAGTTCCGCAGACGCGCCGCTGACCGTCCTCACCTCAAGCGCGCCACCGGAATTGACCGTCAAGCCTCCGGTGATGTCTGTGACGCCCGACGTTGTCGTGACGACGGTCCCAGCATTATCAATCACCAGCGGCGCCGATATGGCACCCCGGTCAAAGGACATCGTATTCTGAACTGTCAGGGTGCTAGCGCCGCCCACATTAGCCGTCACACTAGCGGTGCCTAGGACCACCGAGAGTGTTGATAAGGTCAGATTTGAATTGAGTGTAAGGGTGTTGGTGACGCCGCCGGTGAGCGACAAGGTGCCAGCACCGCCAATGGTCCCGCCGTTGTAGATAATCGTCGAGGCATTCAACAACAGCGTTGTGCTCGCAGCAACATCGATTGAGCTGCCAGAATTATTGGTGATGGTGCCACTGGCGTAGGTCGTGTCGGCATTAATATCAACCATCCCGCCAGAATTATTGATGATGGAGGCGGTGGAGAAGACCCGGCCACCCGTGCCAGCAACTGAGAGAACTGTTCCGGTGTTGGTGATTGATCCGCCCGACTGAAGATCAAGGGTCACTAACCCACCCCCACTTGGTCCCGTTAATTTTACTGTCCCGGCGTTGGTGATCGTAGCCGTCACGTCAAGCTCAGCCGTCGAACCACTCAGAGATTGAACTTCCAACGTGCCGCCGGAATTGATCGTCACGGTTCCGGTGATATCGGTGACGCCCGTCGTTGTTGTGACCACGCTCCCACCACTATCAATAGTAAGTGGTGCTGATATGACACCGCGTTCAAAGACCACCGCGTTTTGAACTGTCAGTGTGCTAGCGCCATCAACATTACCGACCACACCACCGGAGGTGCCAACAATAAGGGACAGTGTCGACAAGGTCAGATCACCGTTCAGCGTCAGAGTGTTGGCGCCGCTAGAACCCGTAAGAGACAACGTCCCTGCCCCACCTATGGTCCCCGAGTTATGAACGAGCGTCGAATTATTGAGGAGCAGGGTATCACTAGACTTGATGTCAATCGTACTGCCGACGTTGTTGGTGATCTGACCGCTGGTAACAGTCGTATCGTCGTCAATATCAATCAAACCACCAGAATTGTTGGTAATATCGCCGATGAAAGTGCGGGCGCCGCCCGTTCCGTCTGTTGTCTGAATTGTGCCGGCGTTGACAATGACACCGCCGGCAAGATCAAGCTCAGCGTTGCCGGTCCCACTTGTTGTGGTCAGCAGGATCGTTCCAGCGTTGGTGATGGTGGCGTTCACATCTAAATTGGCGTCGCTGCTACTAACTGAGCGAATCTCAAACGTACCGCCGGCGTTGATCGTCGTGGCGCTGTTGAGGTGCGCAACACTAGACCCCGACGTGCTGTAGAAGAGAGCCCCACTATCAATCTCTATCGATCCTGTGCTTGAGATCGTGCCACGCTCAAAGAGCATGGACCCCTGGATGGTTAGCGTATTAGTACCGGTGATATTGCCGATATCACTGGCAGAACTGCCCACGAACACACTCAGGTTAGAGCCAAGGGTCGTCGCTGCATCGACATCAAGGGTCGCGTCGTCGACATCAAGTACGGACGACGTACCTGCCGTAACAGTGCCGCCATTCAAGGTCAAAATGGCGCTGGTTTGGAGTTTCAACGTGGTACTGGCTGCTATACTTAGGTCAGCCCCCGTGTTGTTGGAAATTGTGGTGCCTGTAATAGTGGTCGCCACGTTAAAGTTTACCGCGCCGCCAGAGTCATTGTTGATGTTGCCGCCGGTGAAGATACGAGTGCCGCCGCTCCCCGAAAGCACTTCGATAACCCCGGTATTGTTGACAATACCGCCGCCTGTAAGGGTCAGGCCCGCGCTGTTGGCCGACTCTGAGGTGAGCTGGATCGTGCCGGCGTTGGTGATGGTACCGGTGGCATTCAGCGTGCCCGTATTGGCTGAGCCGAGTATTTGCACCGTGGCATTGGCCGTAACATCCATAGTGTTGGAGACGGTGAAAACCGAGGTGCCGTGAATGAGGAATTGTGCGGAAGACCCATCAATAATAATGGGAGCAGAGATTTCGCCACGGTTGGCATTCATGATGCCTTGCACCGTCAGAGTGCCGGCACCCGTGATATCACCAATGACACTGCTAAAGTTACCAAGGGTGGTCGTCAGGTCCGAGCCAAAGGTTGTTGCAACGTCAACATCAATGGTGCCCGTCTGAACATTGATTTGAGACGCGGACGCGGCTGCAACGGCGCCGCCATTGAAGTTCAAGGTCGCGCTGTCGTTAACCAGCAGGGTACTGCCAGGCGAGAGAGACAATGTACTGGTGTCATTAAAGCTGACGTTGGTACCGCTGCCGCCTAGGGTAACCTCAATCTGCGTATCGAGAAAACTAGAGCCATTGAAATCGACATCGCCGATGATTTCGTGGGGGCCGCTCGGTGTTCCAGACGCTTCTATTACGCCCGTAACAGTGAGAGTCTGGCCTGCGCTAACATTAAGCTCAGCGTGATCTGACGACGCAGCCGCATCCAGCGTAATTTTGCCAGCGACAGAGCCACCTGCAGCAAGATTTGCCCGAGCATCAGAGGCACTGGAATCGGTTGCTTTAATATTGAAGAAACCGCCGCTATCAACAGTAAGAACCCCATTAAAGTCGTAAGCATTTGCACTGCCGGAATTGACATTAAAGACACCACCGCTTGAAATGGTGATCGGTGCCGAGGCATCCCCTTGAAAGGCATTGACGATAGCGCCAGTGGCAATCGTCAGCAAACTACTGCCCGTGATGTCGCCATCCGTGCCGACATCCGTGCCCAAGTAAACTGTCAGGTTCGTTGGAATGCTACCAGCCGCGTTCATTTGCAATGAGCTTGCGCCAAAGATATCGAGAGTGGCACCGGCGCTAGCCGTTATCGTCCCGCCATTGAGACTCAAGACGCTTGTGGTGTTGATGGTTAGGAATTTGCTCGCCGCAATAACAATGGTCCCGCCACTGTCATGGCCTAGCGTTGTGCTACCCGTTACCGTGAGGTTCTGGTTGATGTTGATGTCACCGGCATTCGTGATTGATCCATCGAACGAGGTATCCTCATTGATATTAAAAATGCCGCTCGCACTGTTGTTGTAGCTACCCAGCAATTCGCGTGTACCGCCCGCGCCCGCGCTGAAATTAAAGGTGCCGTTGTTGGTGGTTGTGCCTGAGGACGTTTCCAGTTTCGAAACACCAGACGTGCCGTTGGTTGTGAGTTCAACCGTGCCATCGTTGATGAAGTCAGAGCCGAAAACCAAATCTCCGGCGTTGGTTGCATTGCCCGTCACGCGAAGGATCGCGCCCGTGTTGTTCACGAATGTTGAGGTGATGGCAAATGTGCCAGCCGAGGTCGACTCGATGGAGATTAAGCCGCCACTGTTATTGTTCAGCGTTGAAACACCGATGGCGCCACCATGGCCGGTGATGAGGCCCGAGTTATCGAGTATGCCTGAGCCGTTCAAATTGCCAGAAGTTCCGGCCAACGTGCCGACCTCGATGCTTCCGCCAGAACTGTTGACCAGGGTGCCATTCACTTCGAATGTCCCACCGCTCTGAATTAAGAGCTGCGTGCCTGACGCCATGGTCACAGACCCAGATGACGCCAACGTATCAGCAACGATGCTCAATATCCCAGTGCCGGTGAGCGCCAGATCTTTAACAGTCACCGTGCCATTAGACGGATCATCAAACACAACGCTAAACCCGGCGCCAATGGTGGTATCCGTGGTTGCGCCGGGAACCACATCGGTATCCCAGTTGGCAGCCGTGAACCAATCACTGTCGGTATCGCCATCAAAAGTCGCGGTCGAGACCGGGTTCATGCCGACGGTGACGGCATCGGTTGTGACACTGCTGTCGCCGTCACTTTCTTCGAGTGTGAATGTGATCGTCTTACTGCCGCTTTCAGCTGACCCGACATTCTCGAATTCAATGTTTCGGGCAAGAGCCTGGACAGCCGCCAAAGACGCATCAGCGTTCAGGGTAATGACGAGCGCCGCTACACCAGTACCGCCCGTAAACGTACCGATGAGAGTACCAGCATAAGAGATATTGGAGCCCGAGACACCAATTTGCCCGGCCCCGTTGCCCACATTTTTAATAGTTAGACGGTCATCGGCAGTATTGTTAGCCGTGATGGAGACCGTCAGCGTGCCACCCAGATTCTGAGTATCGAGTTCGAAATTATCGACATCCCCAAGGGTCGCTGTGGCATCAAGAATGACCACCCCATCGCCATCGTTATACGAGACGGGCGTCGCAGTAACACCGAGAACAGCATCGTCATACACCGACTGCAAACTGATATCGACGGTTTGGTCAACCACGGCGCTATTGCCGTCATCAAGACGGAATGAAAAAGCGTCCGTATCAGCGCCATCGTCATTGGCCACAGGAACATAAATAACCAGTCCACTGGCATTGGTTACCGTGTCGCCATTGGAGATTGCTGCTCCGAGCGAAGAACCATCGGGCGTTTGGTAAAGCGTGCCGACCACAGGTCCGAGCTGTACCGTGATCGTCAGCGAGTCACTTTCCGGATCAACACCACCCAATTGGATGGTCATGTTTGTGTCTTCTGAGCCGTAAAGCTCAAGCGGACTGTTGGGCTGCACCGGCGCAGATTCGTTGGAGAACGTCGCGTTACCATTTAACGTGGCGTTCTGATCAGAGTCGAAAAAGTCGACAGCGATGGTGCCGCCGCCATCATCGAACCCCCACTGGCCGACAACATTGGTGGTACCACCGGCAAGCTGGCCGGTATACACGGTCGCGATGTCGACAGCACTTTTCCCTGCATTCCACCACACAACTTCGTCGATCAAACCCGTGAACCCACCGACCGGGGTTGAACCATCTAGTGTGGCTGCTCCAATCCAAACGGTGTCGTCGGTGTTGTCAGCCCCGCCGGTTAGAGCAGTTCCATCGTCAGAAACAGCAACACCGTTGACGTAAAATGTTGCAGTGGTGCCTGTCACGGATACGGCGACATGCGTCCAGACTCCGGCAGCGAGGCCAGCACTGGTGGTCGTCGCCGTTGCCCCCCCAGCCACGTTCAATGAGAGTTCGGCGCCATTCAGAACGAAAGAAACGCCGTTAACAGACGTGTTGCTCGCATGGCCAATGATAGTTTGCGTGCCGTCGACGACCGACGGGGCTTAATCCATGCCGATATCGTGAAATCGCTAGCACCACCGACGCAAATCTGAACTGACGGGAACAGTTATAAAATCGTTGCCATCAAATTCCGCAGAGCCCCCAGCAAAGGGCACCGGGGGTTGGTTCACCGCACCGGTGACCGTTGTATCAATCTCAACGTCATCTGCACCGAATACAGATGTGCCGCCGTGGTTAGTGGGCATCTTGGGTGACGATATTGAGACCTTCGCTAAAATCAGAGAAGACCCCGCCGTAATCAGAATCAACAGGCAACACTTGGAGAGGCGTTGGCGTTCCGCTGTAGCCGTTCGCAGGAAGAAAACGAACGAGCGCCGCCGTATCCAACATCACTGCCGAACCAAAAGAAGCCGTGCCGATATCACCCCATGTACTTCCGCTATCGAGACTAACTTGCCACGCCCCTTCCGAGGCATTTTCGGGGTTAACCACGACAGCCACGCCAGCAAATGTCTCAGACCCATCCGGATCACTGTAAAGCGCTGAGAACAGAGTTGAGACTGTGGCACCCGAAGGATTGGCGTCATCCTGCACGATGTTAGTCAGTGTGGCATCGCCACTAAACTGAGACGCATCTGCAACGGCGCCAACCGTGATGGTGATAGTTTTGGTGGCGGTTCCGCCATCCGTATCGGTGGCTGTAATCGTCACCGTATCTACGCCATTATAGTTGGCATCGGGCGTATAAACGAAGCCTTCCGTGCCCGCGGTTATCGTGCCATTCGCTGGATCGTTCGCGCTGTACGTAATGCCAGTGCCTGGCGTGCCCGTTGCATCAGGATCAAGCGCTGGGACAAAAAATTCAAAGGGCGTGTCTTCGTATATGTTGAGGGTGCTGCTGCTGCCGACGACCGGGGTATCAAAAACCCAGTCCGCGGTGCCAGAAACGTTGCCACTGTCGCGCCCGGTGACATCTGTGATCGTCCGCCCGGCCCCATTAGAAAACGGATAATAAGCAATGAGGGAGTCCGTTGAAATTGTTGGTCCCTGCTCCGGCAGATTCAGAATGACGCCGCTGCCTAACACGTCGCTGTAAATCGCGACATCGCGGATGGCGCCATCGAAACTTGAGGTCCCGGTATTATCGACCAAACGACCAATCTCAATATCGTCGGCGCTAATCTGTCGGGCATTGCCGGTTAACGTACCGGTGTCCTGTGAATTCCCATTGACGAACAACTCCATCGCGCCGTTAGAATTGTTGTACGTCGCCGTGACATGAATCCACGTGTTGGGCGTCAACCCACTTGCCGTGAGGGTGTCTACACTGCTGCCGTTCCCCATGCCAAAGATTATGGTGCCGGAGTTGTAGGCCAGCCCGAAATGCCCGCCTATTGGGTCCGCCCCCGACGGATTTTTAGAAAGAATGATTTGCTGGCCCGATGCCGCGTCATCCACAAAGACCCAGGCTGACAGGGTAAAGCTTCCGGGGAGATCACTGACACCCGTATCGACGTAAGTGGTACTGCCATCGAACTCTAGAGCCGTCGCCGAATGGATGGTCATAGGACCACCGGTAGCGGCCCCATTTAAGGCAGTACCGCCATCCGCAAGATTGAGCGCTGTGCTGCCATCAAAGTTTTCGAAGTCATAGGCGATTAGCAAATTCGCTGCTGCCCCGGTTGGTGATGTTGGGAAGCCGTTTAAAATGGTCGCCGCATCAAGAGCCGTGTCCCACACCCGCGCTTCATCGATCCCACCACGGAAGTTTTCAAGGCCGGCACCGTCTACGTTGGAGACACCAACATGAAACGCAGCAGTTATGGTAAAACTCACCAGCGCATCATTGCTCACAACGGTGGCGGCGGTATCTTCGACGCCGCCTACGAACAACTTGATCGTGTCACTCGCGGCGTCATAAGAGTAGGCAACGTGATTCCAGTCGTCATTGTTCACGGTGATCGACGAATGAATTTCTTTAACGTTACCACCCGAGTCCCGGACCCGGACTTTCAAGACTCCGTTGTCGATAAAGGCGGCCGAAAACGCACCCGCATCGCCGTTGTCGAGCCCAACGATCGGATCTTCACCGGTGGTTTCGCCGTTGCGGAACCAGGCCTCTAGGGTGTGCGACGTAACAGTGACTGCCGCCTCGCTCAAGATCTGGTCATCGACGCCATCGAACTGCATGTAATGGTTGCCGTCGGTCGTATCGAATATAATTGGATCTACGTTGTTAGCCGGCTCGACAGGTGGCGCCCGCGGTGATGGTTCCCACACCTGTTGCCGTACCGAGCGTTGCACCGACGGGACTAGACAGCGTGACGGAAAATGTTTCTGTGCCTTCGCCTTCCGTATTTATAAAGGTACTGACTGAAATTGTTGCTGATGTTGACCCGGCAGGAATCGTGACCGAGCTATTCACCCCAGCAAAGTCGCTACCGTCGACAGCCGTGCCGTTGGACGTCGAGAAACTGACTGTGACCGCTGTCGTCGACGCTTCCGACAAACTTACCGTAAAGAGCGCAGCCCCCGCAGCCGCACCAGAGGCGCTGCCATTGCTGACGGAGATCGTGGGCAGGGTAAAAGATTCAGTAATCGTTACCCGTGGCGCTGGAAGGCTCCTCGACGATAGAACCCGTCTCGGCCAGCAACGTTACATCGAAGGTCTCAGCCAACTCTGCATCACCATCAAGCGCGACAGGAATAGAGATATCTGCCGTGGTTTGACCTGCGGCAAAGGGTGACACTGCCGCCAGGCAGTGCGCCACCCGAAATCGGCAGCATCTGCGGACCCGCCTGAAACTTCGTATACAACCGTTGCCGCGACAGTGGTGTCACCACCGCGTGTAATAGTCAGAACTGCTGCGTCGCCTTCAATAACCGAGCCACCGCCGGAGATACTGAACGACGGTTGCGCGACATCTTCTGAAATCGTGATGCTCGCGCCACCGCCAGACACAGTTGCGTTGGTGGTATTACCTAAACTCAATTGAATAGTCTCAGCGAGTTCGAGCGGCGCACCTGTTGCATCTTGAGCAATACTGATGGTGACAGTTTGCTCCGTTTCACCGGCTGCAAAATTCACTGTCGTCGGTGAGATCGTGTAATCCTCACCTTCGGTGGCTGATCCACCGGCGATCACGTCAACTGTCGTCGGCAGGTTAAGCGCACCAGTCCGGGTGACCGTGACGGTAAACTTCAGATGTCCCCAAGCCATCATCGGTTGTCGTCGCATCGAGAGCAGACATACTCACAACTGGCAACGGATCTGCCGAAATGGTGGCCCCTGCAGCCGTATTGAGAATAATGACATCCGTCGCGGGGGCGCTCGATGAGATTTGCAAAAAGAATGTTTCGGCAAGCTCGCCAACGGCTGGATCCGTGCCAGCGATAATCGGCACTGAGACAGTTTTGGTGGTCTCACCCGGACCAAACGTTACAGAACCTGCTGTTGCGGCGTAGTCTTGCCCGGCAATTGCAGTGCTGCTCGCGGTCGTGAAGTTCACAGTGACTGTCGTTGTCAGGTCGGTACTATTACGGTTGATCTGAAAGACCGCTGTGCCGAATGCGCTGCCCGGTTGATCACTGACGACCGATGACAACAAGCTGAACACTGATATTAGACGGAATAACAGGGACGACATCATTCTGGTCGTTGGTGGTATCGTTATTCGTCGTTGTAGTCGTCGTCGTGGTTGTGCCAGTTGTTCCCGTACCAGCTGTCCCTGCCGTGTTTTGAGTTCCAGTCTGAGTTGTGGTTGCTGGCAGTCGTGGTGGTGGTTGTGGTCGTAGTGGTTGTGGTCGTAGTCGTCGTGGTGGTCGTTTCTCCAGTCGTATCATCCGTCGTCGTTTCAGTGGTCTCGGTCGTGGTGACGTCAGCATCGGCCGTTCCGGTATCAGCGTTGCCGTCGTTCACCCCCGCCATCTTGACCAGCACCCTCTTGGTTGCCGCCGTCTTGACCGCCGGCTCCACCATTTTGGTTGCCGTCTCCGCCGTCTTGGTTACCTGTGCCGGGGTTAGAAATGGTTTGAACGATAGACTCGACCGCGCCACCAATGGCTGTCGCATCGGCCTCGGAGAATGTAACCGGCGTTGGTGTGTCACCAGCCGCGAACTGCCACCCGCCGTTCGAGTGCCGTTGATACCGTACCGACGACGATTGGCGCGCCACCATCTGGGTTGGGAAGGGTCAGGGTTATTTCGCCGGACTGCCGTCTGCCCGTCAGGCAAGCGTTTCCGGGCGGTTGACGATGGAAATCTGCCCGGTGGCCGGGTCATAGGATGCGATGCACCTTGAGTCCCACGAATCCCGATAGTGGCAACTGGTGTATCCAGTTTCATGGCGTCGGCGCCAGTCTTGGCGATACTGCCACTGATCACGGAAGCCGCACCGGCTAACAACGTGAAGGTTGCCGAGCCTGTATCCGTGGCCGGGTCATAGATCAATTCATCAAGGATGAGCTCGCCGTCTTCGCCGAGCGCCAAGGTTGTCTCATCAAGAAAGACGAGGCCAATCGATGCCCCTTCTGCAGTGATGATGAGATCACCCATGTACACAGCGTCGCCTGCAGCCAGAACGACAATGCTGCCGTCGGCGCGTTCAACTGTGACTTCACCTTCAGTGCTATCGACAATGCCGATCGGATCTGTGCCGGCAGCCGCCCCTTCCTGCGCAACTTGCACAGGCTGCGGCCCTTCGGCCAACCGGGCCACGACCTGACCGGAGACAACGAGGCCTTCTCCGTCAGTCAAATTTGGCAGCGGGTCGGTTTGGAAAAAGTCTTGAACCAGGAACCTGTCGCCGTCCGGGCTGATGATCAAAAGATCATTCCCGAGCTTCGCAAACACACCGTTGAGGAGGGCTGCGGCATCTGGAACAACCACACTCCCATTCTCTACCAGTACGAGTTGTGTGGACGCCTGAGAAGACGCGGCTTCGCTACGGATCAAGTCCGTGGGTTTTTCGGTAATTGTCATGCGGAAAAACTACCACAAAGAGCATTTTGTCCGAAGCGAAAGCACACCCTATGGTTTGTAGTCAAAACTTCTTTTCCCCCTAACTACCATCGCCCTCCGGTAAAGAGGGACAAGCACGAAACGCATGAACTGGGGGCTTCGTTGCGAAAGATTATTTCAAGCATTAGTTGTGAAGAAACCTAGGCCTCAGCAGCCTTTGGCGCCTCGGGGAACTTGACCGTAATGACCAATCCAGGCGTGTTATCAGACAAATCCATCGATAACCCGTGAGACTTAGCGACCGCCCAGACCAAACTGAGGCCAAGCCCTGATCCTGGCGTGGAGCGACTGTCATCCAGCCGATAGAGCCGATCGAACACTTTTTCACGGTAAGCCTCGGGAATACCAGGGCCGGAGTCGGCCACTGTCAGGATCGCCAAACCCGCCTCGGTCTTGAGGCTTACCAGCACCTCTCCTCCGTTTGGCGTATATTTAACCGCATTATCGACCAAGTTCGCCAATGCCTGCGCGATAAGATTAGGGTCACCCCAAGCCTGTGCCTCAAAGTCGACATGTGACTCAAACCGGACGCCCTTCTCTTCTGCAAGCGGCTGATACAAGTCGACAACGTCTTCAACAATCGAGCCCAAATTGACGGTGTCGAATGATCGCCTTAGGGAGGCCTCTGCCCGCGCTATTCGAAGCAATGACGAAAAGGTCGCAAGCAACCCATCGGCATCGGCAATTGCTTCTTCTAGCTCTTCTTTTTCTTTCTCATCGGTCGCGTTATTAACCGCAACTTCCAACCTCACACGCAAACGGTTCAACGGTGTGCGTAGATCATGGGCAACATTGTCAGAAACCTCGCGAAGGCCATTCATTAAGCGCTCAATCTGGTCGAGCATCTCGTTGACGGACTCTGAAAGGCGCGACAGCTCATCGCTCTGCCCAGTTGAATCAATACGCTGACTGAGGTCCCCACGCATTATGCGTCGACAAGTCAGCGTTATGCGTTCCACCCGCCCCATGATGGTTCGGCTAAACAAAAACCCACCGAGCACGCCGAGAGCAACGGTAATGCCCAACCCAATATTCAGTGACCGAAGAAGCTGCGCTCTGAAATCTCGGGCTTCACGAATATCGCGTCCGACGAGAAGGCGATATCCACCTGGAATAATAAATTGAAGACCCCGGACATCCGCCATTGCCTCATCCGCCGTCTGCATATCTAGGATGGTAAAGCTAATCCATAAATCATCGTTACGAACGTCACCGGGCCAAGCCGTTAGATTACCTGCCAGCCTTTGCTGGCTGGGGCTTGTCAGGATGTACACGCCATCCGTCCGAAAATTAGGATCAACGCGCCGATTGATGGCATTGATCAATCCAGCAACACCCTCACGTCTAAAGGTTTCCTGGAAACCCGTTACTTCTGCCTCGATAGCGGCTTCCGTCTGACGTTCGGCAAAAACACTTGTATTGATAAACACGAAGACAAACAGCGCTCCGACAGACCCCGCAAAAAGCGCCGTGTATAAGAGGGCTAGTCTGAAGGTCGTTGTTTTGACCAGGCGTCCAAGTCGAGCCACGGCTTAAGAAGCAAGCTCAAGTTTGTAGCCAGCACCGCGGACAGTTTGCAAAATTGTCGTATCAAACGGCTTGTCTATTTTTTGGCGCAGTCGACTGATGTGCACATCGATGACATTTGTCTGTGGGTCAAAGTGATACTCCCAAACATTTTCTAGCAGCATGGTCCTGGTGACGACTTGGCCAGCATGCCGCATGAGATATTCCAGAAGTTTGAATTCACGCGGGTGCAAATAAACACGTTGGCCTTGTCGGATTACTTTGCGGGCTAAGATATCCATCTCCAGGTCCCCAACAGAAAGCTGGGTTACCTCGCCCTGCCCTCGGCCACGCCGCGTTAGTGCTTCTAGCCTCGCAAGTAGTTCTGAAAGAGCAAACGGCTTTACCAAATAATCGTCACCGCCAGCCTTTAGGCCTTCAACACGGTCTTCGACATCGCCGAGCGCGCTGAGAAACAGGACCGGTGATTCAACGCCTTCGCTGCGGATTGTCTCGACCACCTTAATTCCATTGGGTCCAGGCAACATGCGATCGATGACCATGAGGTCATAGGTTTCCGACAAGGCACGTTCGAGTGCCTGGGTACCGTCTTCTGCGTGATCAACCACATAACCTGCTTCACGCAGGCCCTTGGTTACAAAGCTCGCCGTCTTGAGATCGTCTTCCACGACCAAAATTCGCATATCTATCGCTTTCCTGCGTTCGTACGCCCACACAGTGGCTTAGTCTCAAGAAATATCGTCTCCATAAGACCACACTGCCCGCTCACCGCAAATTATATAGTGTTCATGTTGAGAGATTGAGGGTTTGATGAGGAACCTCAAATTTTACGCACGTGGAGATCTTATGAGCGACCTCGAAACCGAATTAGAAGACCTTCTCGCAGGCTTCAGAGAGCGTTGGACCCGAATCAAGCCAACAGAGCTACGGGAGTTGTGGGATCCAGACGAACAAAATCCGTTCTATATCGCTGAGGAAGTCACAGATCCCATGTATGGCTGGGACGTCATCGAACCCTATTGGAAGGCATCAGAGGACCTCCTGCTCAAGTTTGCTATTCGGACCTGGAACCTTAAGTGCAAGACGATTAGTGACACCCACGCAGTCATGAATTTTATGATGCATTGGGACGGTCTCATTAAGGGCATGGAAGATGCACCACTTGGGCTGGATGTCCGTGTCTCCGCAGTCGTAAAGCGAACCGATTCCGGGTGGCGATTCTGCCATTATGTTGAGTCTCCGCTCGGTGCGTTCCCCTATCTAAAAGCGACCTATGTTGCCAATGTAGACCCGGGATTCATGGAGAGTTGAGTCTAAACCCTTGTTTAATAGGGTTTATTATCGCGGAAGTTCTGGTTCAACTGGCATAGTGATTTCGCGTATACTCTGGGTATGGGATTGGTGCACATCAAAAATAGGCTGCGATCGAAGAGGTCCTTCACAGGCCTGACGTTTGCATTCGGACTCGTTTACGCTGCGTCTTACGAAATGATCGCAGCAGTAAATACGGCCTATGCCCAAATCGGTTTTCGCGTAAATCCTGCACCCGTTACCGCTCCTTTGACACGAAGCCTGAACGTTCTGAATAACCAAGTGTCTCGTAGCGTATCCCAACTCAACAGAGGCGTTAACAGAAGCGTCAAACAAATGAACCGGTCTGTTAATCGCGGCATCAATAGGATGAATTCCTATTCATACCCGCCACGGAACACTGTGCGCTATCCAAGGACGACGACTTATCAAACGCAGCGCATGGCGACGACCTCAACGGTCCCTCAAAATTCGTACACATCACCTCAATCTTTGCAGCGTCAGACGACACCACAAGGACCGCAGCAGAAACTCAGCAAAGACCAAATGAAAGCGATGCAGGAGCAACAAAAAGCTCTTGCGAAAAGCCAAGCGGCACTTGGCATTCTACCACCGGCCGTCCTTTTTCAGCTGTCAGAAAATCAAGTTGGACTTCAGAGCGCTGCTCAAGCCGCTGCCTTGGACGCAGAAATCGGCGAGATTATCGAGTGGACCTATGAAGACGGATATGGATCGGTTCAGGCTTTGTCAGAAGATGCGTTTGGCACATTGCGTTGTCGCACCTTTGAACAAGTCATCACCCTGAACGGTGTCAGCCAATCAGCCACGGGCAGCGCCTGTGCACGCGGCAATGGACAATGGGCTCGCGCCAACTACTAGACTGAGTCCGACGCGAACTGCGCGCGCAGCGCCGCTCTATCAACTTTTCCATTTTGTGTTCGCTTCAGATGCCCCGTGACTGCCCATAGCCTTGGACACGCATAGGGCTCGAGCATGTTCTGGCAGTGCTCGGACAACTCAGCTTCTGAGATTAAACTGTCCGCCACCGGAACAACCGCCGCCGCAATCACCTCGCCCCACCTGGGATGTGGCACCCCCATCACAGCAGCGTCGGCAATACCCGGATGACTAAATAGGACAGCTTCGATAGACGATGGATATACGGTGTAGCCGGCCGACGTGATAGCCGACCCTTCGCGACCATCTAAATAAAGATAGCCCGCAGCATCTTGGTGACCGAAATCTCCAACGGTGGCCCAGGCACCATCTATACGCATACCGCTTCCGTCGGTTCGGCCAACGTAGCCGGAACACAACATATCACTTTTGACCCAAACAGTGCCGACGTCGCCGACATCAACCGCCTGCCCGCGCTCGTCACGGACCTCAATTTCGACACCAGAAAAGGGCCGACCAACCGAGCTAGGAGGACAGTCTTCTGACCCTTTCGCAACCGAGATAAAGCTAAGCTCAGACGCTCCGTAATATTCGATGATCTCTGCATTCGGAAAAACACGGCGAGCACGGTCCCTGAGGGACGGAGATAACTTTGCGCCGGCTGTTACCAGACTTGTAACGCTGGGAAACGACTGTCCGGATGCACGCTCAAGTATGACGTCAAGCATGGTCGGAACAACCACAAGAACGCTGACATGCCGTGTCTGGATTGCAGACAACACGTGAGAAGTATCAAACTGAGTTTGAATGACGGCCGTTGCACCTTTGCACAAGGCCTCGATCACAGCATACAAGGACAACCCGTGGCTTAAAGGCCCAGGGGCAAGAACACAGTCCCCCTGCGTCAACCCGAACTCAAGTGCGCTGTGTTTAAAGCTTTCGGTCCATGTCAGGTGTGAGCGCACAAATGCCTTTGGTGGCCCGCTCGATCCAGACGTAAAGCCAATCAGAAATGGCATATCAGATGACGGCTGCGACCGGAGCGCGCTGTCCTCGCTCGATAGACCTGCAACTGCTTCTATCTCCGCGCCACTCAGGCCAACCGTTGATGCAAGAGCATCCGCATGATCAGCCAACGCCCCTTCAGACGCGACAAAAATATTTGGTGCATGCTCGGAGAGTAAGGTCCGAAGCAAAGCCCCTGGCCAACCTGGATCAAACAAACAAACACAACTCCCGGCCATAAGAGTTCCGAAAAACACATCAACAACAACAGGACTGTTCGGCAAACATAAGGCGACGCGTCGAGCACGGTGTTGATCAACTTGAACGGCGAACCTATGAGCGCGCAAAACTATATCTGCATACGTATAGCTGTCTTGATCACAAACAAGCGCAGTCTTATTGGGCGAACCATCTGCAGCGATAAGAAGACCGCTGTGAACAAGTTCGGACTCATCCGTTTTCATGGTGAGGCATTTTTCTGCATGGGATAGGCGCGGAGCACCCCTGCCGCAACAGCAGATGCGACACCCGCTTTGATGAGATCACCAGGAAGAAAAGCAGATCCGGCGAGAGCGGCACTTTCAAGTGGTAGGTCAAGAACCAACGCCATCACCGGAATTCCAATCGCATAAATGAGACCGATACCACCTAAGCAATTTGCAAGGAAGAGCACACCGATTGTCGTGCCAAAACGCGACACCAGTGCTCCAATACAATACGCGCCCAGCGGCCAGCCGATTAAGTACCCTGCACTGGGGCCGACAAAAACACCAAGGCCGCCCCTCCCCCCAGATAACAAGGGCAGGCCGAGCGCCAAGAGCACGAGGAGCAACAACATCGCGAAGGCTGCCCTACGAGCGCCAATCACACACCCAGCCAGCATAATGCCAAGCGTTTGAGCCGTTACTGGTACCGGCACCACAGGCACAGGAATAGGCGGCAGCAAACCAAGCGCCGCCGTAAGCGCCGCAAACATCGCGACAAGAACAGTATCCCTCGCGCTCACTGCTGATCGCCCCAACGTTCAAATCCCCGCGCGACCAAAGCGTCCGACAGAGCGTCCGCTTCACGCAGCAATCTTGTTAATACCGGAACGAACATCGCAGTATAGGAACGTTCAAGCCCCCGCGCTTTTTGCACGTCCCGAACATCTCGCACGATCTCGAAAACAGAAGGGATGAGACGAATGGTCAATGCAATAAGAAATGAAATCCGCTCTGGGTTCACTCCGAGCGGACGAAACACTGAACATATCGCTACCAGAACATCACTCATCTCTGAAAGGCGGGTCGTATACGTGACCAATGCAGCAACCCAAACCAAGGTCACGAGTCTCAACGAGACCAGAACTGCAGCCTCCGCGGTCACAAACCAGAACTGAGCCAGCGCAATAAAAAGAACCCAAATCAATAACGGACGAGTTGCCAACCACAACCGCGCAAAACCTAGCCCCGCCAAAACTGAAAATACGAAGCCAGTCGTTATAGCGACGGAGACCATGACAAAGATATGATCGACCAAAACAAGCGCTAAGCCCATAACGACCATAAGACTCAGTTTAACGGGCGCACTTAACTGATGAATCACGCTGTCACCTGGGAGGTAAAGCCCGGCAATCATGACAGGGACTCTAAGTACGACGGTATAGCTTGATCGGGTGTACCATCGTGAGCAACGCGCCCCTCATCAATAACAAGCACACGGTCGAAACCATCAAGGTGCTCAACATGATGGGTCACGGTAATGACCATGCAAGAAAGGCCCGCAATCGTTTTCATAACAAGTGCGGCATTGCGACGATCTAGCAAGGTTGTTGGCTCATCACAGACAAGAATGTCCGGTTCCGAGATCATGACACCAGCAAGAGCAACCAGCTGTTTTTCGCCGCCCGATAGCAAATGAGCCGAACGGTCAGCCATGTGAGACAAAGCAAATCGCTCCAACGTTTCAGAGACGCATTGCCTTACCCTCTCGGCCTCTAAGCGAAGCGGCTTTAGACCAAGCGCTAGATCTTCCGCCACAGTCGGCATGACAATCTGGTTGTCCGGATTCTGAAACAGAAATCCAACCCGCGACCGGACCTCTTTACCATGAGATCGCGTATCAAAACCGTCTACGGTCACAGTTCCTTCATCGGGCAAGAGAAGCCCGTTTAAGAGCTTCGCAAGCGTGCTTTTTCCCGAACCATTGTCACCGATCACCCCGATGCGGCGTTCCGTGAGGGACAGCGCTACGTCATCAAGAACGACCCGGCCCTGCAGCCGGACGGTGACGTGATCGACACTAATCATTACAGGGGCCAAGCAAACAACAGGAATGGAATGGAAATCGCTACGACCAGAATTTCCAGAGGAAGACCCATTCGCCAATAGTCCCCAAACCGGTACCCGCCTGGCCCCATAATGAGCGTGTTGTTTTGATGGCCGATGGGCGTGAGGAAGGCACAAGATGCGCCAATTGCGACAGCCATTAAGAACGCATCAGGATTTGAATTTAACTGGTCGGCGATTTGTACTGAAATCGGTGCCATTACGACAGCTGTCGCCGCGTTGTTCATAATGTCGGATAGGGTCATCGTCACAACCATCACTAGGATCAAAGCGACGACAATTGGGAACTGAGATGTCAGCGCAACGATACCTTGCGCAATGAGACCTGCCGCACCCGTGCGATCCAACGCCTCTCCAACGGGAATCATACATCCAAGCAAAACAAGAACTGGCCACTCGATGCTGCTGTAGGCCCGGCTTGGAGAAACAATCCGACCGAGAATCATCACCGCGATCGCAACACCGAACGCAATAGTAATAGGAACCAGCTTGAACGCCGCTGCAGCGATAGCCACACCAAACACGGTACTCGCAAAAAGCGCTCGCCTATGACGACCAACACCGAGAGAACGCTTTGCGAGCGGAAGGCAACCGAGCCTGCTCAGCGAGTCTCCGATTTGATCTGCATCGCCCTGCAATAGAAGGACGTCCCCGGGTCGAAACCGGTGTTGGTTCATACGGGTCAAGGTGGGTTTGCCGTGACGCGATACCGCAAGAAGGTTGAGTCGGTAGCGATTGCGCAAACCAATCTCTTTGGTCGTCATGCCTGCGATTCTAGCACCCGGAGTCACCACAACTTCTATGAGGCTAACGCGATCTGACTTAATGGCGCCTGCTTCGATCTCTACGTCACCAACAAGCTCAAGTTTAAAATCTGCGATGGCCTTCTCTAAAGCCTCTGCCTCTCCAGTCACGACGAGAATATCGTCAGCCCGCGCCCGCTCCGTCATGCCAGGATAAGGTATTTGATGCTCACCCCGAATGAGGCCAGCCACAGAGACATCTCTTTCCGTTAACTCATCCATAGCCTGAAGCATAAAGGTCCCGACAAGCGATGAGCCTTCGGTCAAACGCACTTCCGTCATATAGGGTTGAATATCGAACTCGGGATCCCCAGTCGGGGTCGCAATCTTACTAACTGGTATGAGCCGCCACCCGATTAGTGCAACAAATGCAACGCCTGCAGCCGCAACTGGCACGCCGACCCAAGAGTAGTCGAACATCCCAAAGGGCTCTCCCGCGCTAGTAGATCGGAAGTTCGATACCAATATGTTTGGTGGCGTCCCAATAAGTGTGGTCATCCCACCAAGGATCGACCCGAACGACAACGGCATCAGCAATAAAGCGGGAGAAATCTGTGACCGCCTGGCCGCTTGCAACGCAACTGGCATCAAGAGAGCCAATGCACCGACATTATTCATTAACCCTGACAACGCGGCAGCGAGGCCCGCGAGGACCGCAATCAATAACGTCGGGCTCTTCGTATCCGGAACCGCGTACTCCGCAATGAGGTCAATGACACCGGATTGGCGGAGCCCTTCACTGATCATCAGAACAAGAGCAACGGTTACGACGGCCGGGTTACTAAACCCGACGAAGGCGCCATCTGACGGTACAATGCCCGCGACGACGGCAGCAAAAAGCGCACCGAACGCGACAAAATCGTAGCGGAGCCAGCCACCAATAAAAAAAACGAGGACGCCGGCGAGGATCGCAAACGCAGATATTTGATCAACTGTCATAGGATTCTAGGTGCGGCCATTTCAGGATGCCCTAAGCACTGCCTGTCTATCGGCGCACGCCACGGACCAAAAAGCTGTTAAAAAACCGCAGCTTTAGACCGCGCTTCCCGCAGTTCTTTATGGCCGGGATCATTCCAAAAGTTGGTCGCCGATGCCTGAGTTGGAAAAGCCGCCACGGAGAAATCGTGATCGATCAAATCACCTTCAAGCCGCTCCGCTTCTTGGTCCTTAGCCTTCAAGATATACGGCACACTTCTGTTTTGAAGTTTTTCTTCCTCAGCCTTTGCAAGCGGCGCAAATACGCCTGGGTCAAGAACTCTATAAATCGAGATCAAGAATGCTGGCTCACCATGCGGTGATTCGAATTCATTCCCCGGAATTTTAAACACGTTAAAATCGCCGCCATCCTTACGGAGCTTCTTGGCCTGCTCATATTCGGGCGAATACCAAAATTTACTGACGTCGTCTGGCTCATTGAATCGGCCTAGAACGATCGAATGGTCAAACCAGGGTCCCTCAAGATGCTCAACACCTCGCCCCGGGCCGCCAATGCCGAGATAGAATCCACCAAATTTCTCATAAATTGGCGGCAACGCAGCAGAATATTTGGCCATCTTTTCAGGCACGAGAGAATGGCCGAGAACAAGTAAATAACCGGGCACAGCCATGATGCGATCCTTTGCACCGAAGGTAGAAAAACGAAGCATATGGTGTGCGGCAAACACCGCAGCATGTCAACGTATTGGCGCGTTTCAGGCCTTTAGAGCAGCTTGAACGATCTCAGAAAAGCCAACGTGAACGGCTTTTCCGGCCTCAAAAACCGGCCTTTTAATCAACGTCGGGTTCGCCAGCATAAGCTTCTCAGCTTTTTCAGCCGTAATATCGGCTTTTTCCGCCGTCGAAAGACCGCGCCAGGTGGTGCTGCGTTGGTTCAACAGCTTTTCCCATCCGACGGCTGAAATCCAGCCGGACAAGCGATCCGCTTCTAGCCCATCGAGCCTAAGATCGTGGAACTTATGGTCGACCCCTTGCTTGGAAAGCCATGACAGAGCCTTCCGACATGTATCGCAAGACTTGATGCCAACAACCTTGATCATGATATACCCCTATAGAACCTATTTTTAACGCATTAGCTGCTGAGATTGCTCCATGTATACAGTCCTCTCCCCCGCAAAGAAATTGGACTTCTCTGACCCCGCCAAGGGCCTTTCTAAGACCAAGCCGTTATTTCCCGATGACACGACTGAGCTCATCAAACGAGCGCGAAAATACACGCCTCAAGACCTCAAGCGCCTAATGGGCATAAGCGAGGATCTAGCGAACCTTAACGCCGAGAGGTTTAAGGCCTTTGATCCTGCGGGCAAGTCCCAAACCAAACAAGCGGCTCTCGCGTTTGCCGGCGATGTCTATCTCGGATTGGATGCCAAATCGCTGGACAAAGAAGACTTCGCATTCGCGCAAAAGCATGTCGGCATTCTCTCAGGCCTTTATGGATTGCTTCGGCCCCTCGACGGTATGCAGCCCTACAGGCTCGAAATGGGGTCCCGCGTCGACACGAAACGCGGCGCCAACCTCTATGACTTTTGGGATGGCAAACTGAACGAAGCCGTCACAAAGATGGTCGCAAAGTCAAAATCAAAAACATTGATCAACTTGGCATCGAACGAGTACTTCTCAGCGGTCCAAGCCAAGACACTGGACGTCCCCATCGTTCAGCCTGTGTTTAAAGAAATTAAAGACGGCCAGGCCAAAGTCATCAGCTTCTTAGCCAAGAAAGCGCGCGGCGTAATGGCGCGACATATAATTGAGAACCGGATCAATGAGCCGGAAAATCTCAAAAGTTTTGCCATTGATCGCTATAAGTTTGATGCCGCCGCCTCTACAGACAAACTGTGGGTCTTCACCCGTAAGTTTATTCCTGTATCAGAGCAGCGATAGGCATCAGGGCCGCTCTATCGAAACGTATCGGGCAAGGTTAATTCCCCGAACATTGTCTTCCAGGCCTTTGACGAACGGCTTCACGAGTCTTTTGCTGACGTAAAAATTCAGCGGCGCGATGGGTGCCTCGTCCATGACAATGCGTTCCGCCTCGGCCATCAATCGCATCCGCTGCTCGATATCAGCAGACGCATAGGCCTGTTGCATCAAGACGTCGTACGCAGGGTTATCGTATTTAGAATGGTTGTCTCCGATAGCATCCGACTCCAGAAGATATAGAAACGTTGACGGATCGCGATGCTCACCAAACCACTGATATCGCGCCACTTCGTAATCACCATTTCGCAAGTCTGCGTTCAAGACATTCAGGTCACTGTTAAGCAAGCTAACATTCACGTCCAACCCGCGCTGCCACATGGCCGCCACTGCTGCTGCAACACGCCGCAAAACTTCCTGCGTGTTATATCGGAAACTAAAGGACAAAGGATTATCGGGCCCATATCCGGCCTCCGCTAAGAGCGCTTTTGCCCGCGCATTGCGTTCTGATGGAGACTGGTCACGATAGTCCGCAAAAGCTGGTGCATATCCTTCACGGGAGCCCACGGGAATAAGGCTATACGCGCCTGCCTCGCCACCACGCATAACCCTGTTTGTAAGCGTTTCACGGTCCAAGGCCATGCTAAGCGCTAGCCTAACCCGTGGATCATCGAATGGTGCCTTCGTCGTGTTGAAGGTAATGTATTCCAGGCCCAGGTTTTGCGTCATACGCAAGTCATCGGCCAAGTTCTCTTTTATCCAATCAAGCTGTGATGGCGGAAATGAAATGATCATATCGAGATCGTCAGCGCGATATCGGTTAAACGCTGCTGATAGGTCTTCCGTGGTGTAGTAAACAACCGCATCAAGCGCGACACTGTCGGCGTCAAAGAACGTAGGATTGCGAACAACCTTCACTGACGTTTGCGGAACCCATTCCTCTAATTTGAATGCACCGTTCACGACTATATTTTCAGCGCGAGTCCATTCCCTACCATGCTCCTCGATGGCCCAGCGTGGAACGGGGAAACACCGATGAACAACGAGTTCGAGAAAGAATGGCGTTGGTGCATTGAGCTTGATTTCTAAGGTCCGGTCATCAATAGCCGTCACCGCCAAGTCATCCACGGGCATCTGCCCACCATTTACGGATCTGGCATTCTCGATCATGTAAAACATTGGCGCGCCGCGTGATGCGGTCGCAGGGTCCAGCATCCGCTTGAACGCGTATTCAAAATCACCTGCAGTTACAGGCGTCCCATCAGACCACACCATGCCGTCGCGCAGCTTGAAAACATACTCTTTACCGTCTTCGGAAACCGTCCAGCTTTCAGCTGCCCCCGGCATCACGTTTGCCTTGGCATCAACCGTCGTTAGACCAATAAACATATCGAAAATAATGTTGGTGGCGTATCCACTGGTTGTCAGGTGCGGGTCTAGCGAATCAGGCTCACCGATGTTCCCACGGTGAAACACCATTTCCGCCTGCGCGGGTGCGCCGGTAAGAAGTGTTGCAATCGTTAGAGCAAAGAGAGCAAAGAAAGACATCTGCCTAAGAAGAGAAGAAGCTGTCATGATTTGATGGAGCCTTTCAGGCCAACGGTCTGGATTGACGCAACCTTAACGCCCGTGAGTTGACGCGCAAGACCTGGGTAGTGTGGAAAATCAGCAGAAATATGACCGCGAACGCACAGCATGAGCTAGAGCACGCGCTCACCCACTTGGCTAAACAGGACCGTGTTATCAGAAAAGCACTACAAGCCATCGGAATGCCAAAATCTCGCAGACGACCAGGCGGTTTTGCGACTTTGGCTAACATCATTGTTGGCCAGCAAATCTCAACCAAAGCTGCTGATGCCATATGGCGGCGCGTGAAGACTGCCACCGGCACGATCAGCGCCTCTAATGTAATGGGCACACCAGACCAAAACCTTCGCGACGCAGGTCTGAGTGCGAGCAAGCTGAAAACACTCAAGGCCATTGCATCTGCTGTGGAACAACAGGACCTCAATTTCAGGACCCTGGCTAGAATGAGTGATGAGGCCGCAAAGGCGCATTTGACTAGAATTTGGGGAATCGGCGACTGGACAGCCGACATATATTTGATGTTTGCGATGAATCGGCCAGACGTATGGCCAGTTGGGGACCTTGCGTTGAGAACCGGGTGGCAGGCCATTATTGGGGACCCAGAAAGGATTGGGGCAGAAGACCTTTCCGCACATGCTTTGCAATGGAGCCCGTACAGGTCCGCAGCCGCTGTCTTCCTTTGGCACGCCGTCGCCGCGCAAAAAGCAGCTTAACCCACTGTTTTTAGGCGAAACTTTATTTTGAACATTAAGAGATAAGTTCGTGTTCTTACCGGCAATTTTTCGCTACACATACTTTAGGTTGGGATAGATAAGTCGCTTTATGACCCAAAATTGGGCGAAAAAGGCTTTGCATTTGTTAGTGACCGTGTCGAACGCGGTCCGTATGCCATGTGATGGGACGTTGAGGGCGTATGGTGAAGACGCTTTCCATTAGAGAGCAGAAGGAAGAAGCACGCCGAAAAGCTCGGCGTGCCTCTCGGCATGCTGCGGGCGGTGGGTCAGGCAAAAAGGGCCTGACGATGATCATCTTTCAATCCATTGGCATCGCGATCTTCGGAACCGTCGCTGCCGTGATTCTCTTCCGCGTCGCCATTATGGCAGGCGCAAAAGTTAATCCAGACTTACAATCACTCATCGTGATGCTTGGGTTCATCGTTCTGTTCCTCGGCACATTGCTAACGATGATTAAGAATTATCTCCCGTCCAGCGCTGGGAGCGGAGAAGTTTTTGGCGGCCCGGATATTGAAAAGAAATTTGGTGGTGTCCTCCAAGAAAGGCAGCCTCATTTCGACAAGGTGTTTGATGACATAGACAAAAAAGCCGATATCGCCGTCGTCACCCTCGATGAACAAGACGGTTTTGCCGCGACAGACCCAAATGCACCCCCGCAGCCAGAGCCAGAAGACCAGCAAAATAATCAGGGACAAGGACCAGGTGGCGCAGGGCCTGGAGGAGCTGGACCAGGTGGTGCCGGACCTGGCGGAGCTGGACCGAATACTCAAAACTCGTCCAGCTCGACGGACTCTGATGAAGCGGCAACAGAGAAAGCAATGGCCAAAGTTATTGGGCATTTAAAGCTGGTCATCGCCGACGTCACTAAGGCGCTTCAATCCCGAGAGAAAGCGGTTGATAGCTTTACGAAGTTTGGCCTCAATCTATATTTTGCGGGCGTCTGCTCAAAACTCTCTAGAGAGTTTTCTCTCACTGCCAGTGAAGGGCAGTCGGTGCTCGCCCGCATAATGGAATTGACTGGGGCCAATAAAACCGCAGCCAAGGCGTTCGCAAACAATGTGAATGAATACGGTGAAAGAGCTCAATATCGGTCGATGATCGATTCTGGCTCGAAAGCCATGGCTCACCACTTAGATAGCGAGTCAGAATCTGGTGAAGATCTAGGTGAGCTGCTTGATAACTGGAGCACACCGGACAAATCTATTGAGCTACCGTCTGTATACACCTTCATGTTTACAGATATCGTTGACTCAACCGCACTCACCGAAGAACTCGGTGATAAGACCATGCAAAAGGTCATCAGAGCCCACAACAAAATTGTCCGTGACGCTCTCAAACAATTTGATGGGACCGAAGTTAAGCACACTGGCGATGGAATCATGGCGACGTTTAGCAATCCTCGTTTTGCGATTGAAGCCTGCACACAGATGCAGCAGCAAATCGACTTGTTTGATCGCAACAAGCCAGAGCTATCGTTCGATATCTGTATCGGCTTGCATACGGGTGAAGCCGTAGAAGAAGAGAACGATTATTTCGGAACAACTGTTCAAACGGCGGCGCGCATTTGCGCAGAAGCTGGAAGTAGCGAGACCTGGATCAGTGATGAGGTTTGGCGGGCTGTTCCCCGCTATGCCGATGATTGCAAATACTGCGGCGAATTCGCAATGAAAGGCCTAAAAGAAAAAAAGGTTCTGTATACCGTTCCGTGGGAACCCCTGCCCGACCCTGCAACTGGCGGCAAAGTCGGTTACCAAGAACTTGGTAAAAAGTAGCGCGCAATTCGCCTGCGCTAGGCCCAGCCACCCGCAACCGGGATAATCTGCCCGGTAATAAAACCTGCCTTTTCAGACGCCAGAAACGCAATCAATTCCGAGACTTCTTCCGGCTTCCCTAACCTCCCCAAGGGCACTTTGCTGGTCATCTTGGCCAAGGCCTTCTCGTCAGCTAAGAGTTCTGGCGGAAAATAGCTTTCACTCTCGACGTAGTTTGGGGCGACGGCGTTGACCTGAATATTATCCCGCGCCAACTCCTTAGCGATCGAAAGAGCCATCGCATTTGCGCCCCCGCGGCCGGCTGCATACATGCTGTAATTGGGCAAACCATGAAATGGTGCAGCAGATGTCACGAAAATCATTTTACCGCGCTTATTCGGTTTCATGTGACGAGCCGCTGCAGAAGCAGTTTCGAACGGAACGACCATCAAAGCCTCCAAACCTTTACGAAACTCTTCAGTCGTTGCCACGCCCACCGGCGCCCGCACAGCTGGGTAAAAGTCATTGATAACAGCGATATCAAGGCCGCCTAAATCAGATACGACCGCGTCAACAGCATCAGTTGTCGATGAAACAGGCAGCGCCGAAAGCCCCGGATTCAGAGCTTCAAAGGCAGAGGCCTTTTCTTCATTGCTGAAACTTGCATCGTGACACCGAACGGAAGCACCGTAGCCCTGAAGGACATGAGCAGTGGATATCCCCACAAAATGGCAGACATTCGTAACAAGAGCCGATTTGCCCGATAACATTGCAATACCTCACTTCGTCGGATGGCCTTTAATAGCCCGATCCTACACGGACAACTGGCCTCCACATACCTTTGCCCACCGGCATCCCTGGCCAGCGCCAGACTCATCCACCCGTTGACCCAGCCGCAGAAGGCTCTATTTTGCGCTCCAAATGGTGGAAATGACCTTCAGTGACACACTGAGGCAAGGAAGGATAAGACATTGACTGATCAATCAAATGAAACGCCCGCTGCGGACACCAATCAAAACGATGAAGAGCGGATGCCGCCGCCACTGTTTTATCACGACCCTCGCCCTGTCACGGCGGAAAGCCATGGCGACTTCAAAATGCGGCCTGCCAATGATTTCAGCTTCACAACGGACACCAACGCGGTCCCTATCACCCTTCCAGAATTCGTGCTTGCGGCCCGCCACTACCCCATCGTTTTCGTCGGCAAAGAGATGGTGCCAACCGTTGCCCTCGGATTAAGAAATGACCAGAACGTGTTTGTGGATGGCGAAGGGAACTGGGAGCGCTTCTGCTATGTTCCGGCTTATGTAAGACGGTATCCATTTATCCTCTTAGGCAAACCAGAAGACGAACGTTTACAATTGGGTATTGATCACGAGTCAAACTCAACAAATCCCAACGCACGCGCACTCTTCGAAGGCGAAAAAGAAACACAGGTGGTCACAGACGCCCTTGAAATATGCCAACAGTTTCATGGAGCCTATGGGGCGACCGCAGAATTTTCTGAGATGCTAAGAGATTCCGATCTCGTCGAAGAGCGGTCCCTTGAAGTCGACTTGCCTGATGGTAAGAAAATTGACGTCGGGGCATTCGCTTCAATTAACGAGCAAAAATTGCGCGACATTCCAGACAAAACATTCTTGGAGTGGCGGAAGAAAGGTTGGCTCGCGGCAATGTATTTCCACGTTGCATCATTGAACAACTGGGAACTTATTATGGGGCGCCTTCCTGAAGCGCAAAACCCCGCAAACTCTTAAGCAGTCTTTTACGGCATGGGGCCTCACAGCCCCATGCGTCGCTTCAAGTTAAATTAATCTATTCATCCATGGTAAAGCGCCACTCTAGCGAGGGGCGCTTTACAATCTCGTCATACCACGCAGAGAGATTTGGACGTCCTTCACGCCAATCGAACGCATCATCGCCATCTACAATGACGTACTCTTGGATTGGGTTTCTCAAATCCAAGTAGCTTAGCCCGCCGGCCATACAGATATGGCCAATGTGGAAGTCTACGTCTTTGAACTGTGGCGTTTCCTGTTCCATGCGATCTAAGCAGCCAATCATCTTTCGACGCTCACGGAGCATGTAATCCATGTTCCAGTCTTTCTTGTCGCGCCACCCTTCGACACGCAACAAAGTGGTGGCGTCGAACATACCGTCGCCCAATACCATTTGGCGCAAAGCTGGCCAGCGCGCCTCGCCTGTCGGGTAAACGTGTTTGCCGGTTGTCGATAAAGAATCGAGGTACTCGCAAATCACCAAACCACCATAGAGGGGATCACCATTATCCAGCACCAAGGCCGGGACCTTACCCATGGGGTGGAAATCCCAAATCGTTTCGCCGTCGAATGGTCGAGTTCTCTGAAAGTCCAGACGATCAACAACCCCTGCCTCATGGGCGACCACGAGGACCTTGTGGATGTATTCTGGATTGGGGGTAAAAACGAGTTTCATGGGCCCAGATTCCTTACGGCGGATTTTCGGATGACCGGCACCATAATGTTTGCGCTTCTTTCTGTCATCTGGCGATTACCCGGAGTCGTTACATTGACAGGTTGAGCCACTGACGACTAAGAGCAAGGGATGCCCCAAAGCAACGCAACAGACTCTCAGGACAAAGCAAAAGAACCACGCGATAACGCTCCCGGCCCTGGGAAATATAAAGGCGAACGCCAGTCTATTTTTGCGGTCTGGGGTACCCTGCGCCTGACAACGTTCCGATCTTTCTGGATCGCAGGACTTTTTTCCCTAATCGGTACCTG
Source organism: uncultured Rhodospirillaceae bacterium (assembly GCA_943787205.1). GTDB lineage: Bacteria > Pseudomonadota > Alphaproteobacteria > Rhodospirillales > Rhodospirillaceae > WLXB01. The sequence goes on along the minus strand of CALSLN010000003.1, from coordinate 28,865 downwards.
GATGCAGGGTATTGGGTCCGCGTGGCTTATGACCGACCTATCGGATTCGCCATTTCTGATCGCTTTGGTGCAAGCCGCCCAGATGATCCCCACACTCTTTCTCGCATTTATCGCTGGCTCGTTAGCCGACATGATTGATCGGCGCCGGTACATGATTGTCGTTTTATGGTGGGTGGTTACCGTTACCCTAACCTTGGCAGCGTTAACTCAACTCGGTGTGGTCACGCCCACATTGCTTATCGTGTTTACTTTTCTGCTTGGTATTGGCGGAGCCTGCCTAATGCCAGCCATGTCTGCAACACTGCAAGATATTGTGCCCCGATCAGAGGTGGTGAACGCGGTTACACTTAACTCTCTGTCCATGAATATTTCTCGGCTTATCGGACCGGCTCTTGCTGGGCTGTTGATCGGCTGGGCCGGCGTTGCTCCTGCATTCGTCGTAAACGCAGTGAGTTATCTAATATTCATGTGGGTTGTTTATAAATGGGAAGCCCCCCCGTTAAGGCCCGCGCAGAAACAAAGTCTATGGTCCAATATGACCGTGGGCGTCATGTACTTTCGGCGGGCTAAACGTTTCCAAGCTGTGCTCGTACGGGGATCAGTGCATTTCTTTTGCGCGAGCGCTCTGATGGCGCTCCTCCCCCTTCTCGCTCGTGAAGAATTAGGGGCTGGCCCGGAAGCCTTTGGAACATTGATGGGTGCCATCGGGGTTGGCGCCATAGTCACCGCCCTCTTTATTTCACCCGCCCTAAACTCTCGATTTTCGCGAGATAGCATTGTGTTTTTTGCCAGCTTGATTCTCGCTGTCACTCTGTACGGTGTTGGTGTTGTGCGCGACCAGATTCTCTTTGCCGGTGTGCTCTTTTTCTACGGTGGTGCCTGGATGATTTGCATGTTGTCGTTTCAAGTCGCAGCGCAAATGGTCCTGCCGTCCTGGGTCCGAGGGCGCGGACTGTCGATGACCATGATGAGCTTTACGGCTGGCATGGCAGGCGGCGGTATTCTTTGGGGCGTCATAGCGAATTTTACAAGCATGGCGATAGCATTCGACGTTGCAGCAGTTGCGATGGCTATCGGCACGTTTGCCACGGTACAATTTAAAATCTCAAGCAATGAAACAGAGGACGCATGACGCAGTCTCGAAAACTCATAATGACGCAGTACGGTGAAGACTTCGCAGCTTGCACCAAAATCGTAGACGCAGAGATCGGAGAACCCGGCCCCGGCGAAGTCCTGATTCGAAATGTCTACGCCGGTGTCAACGGCGTATACGATCTCAACATGGTACGCGACGCCGTGAGCTACATTAGCTACACACCACCGACCGACCTCGGCATTGAGGTCGTCGGCCGCATTGAGAAACTTGGACCGGGCGTAGACAATTTCGCCGTGGGTGATTCCATCGCCACGTGGAAAGTTGGTGCTGGCTATCGCGATTACCAAGTTGCCGAAACGTCTCGTCTATACAAGGTTCCCGCGGCCTCACCAGAAATTTTATGCCTTATGCCAACAGGGATTTCAGGCATGGTCGGCATCGAGCAAGTCGGCGAGATGACCACGGGAGAGACCATTGCCATCTCCGCCGCAGCTGGAGGCTTGGGTCACATCATCGTGCAAGTCGCCAAAAAAGCTGGAAACCACGTCATCGGCATTTGTGGTTCTGACGACAAAGCCGAAAGCCTTCGCAGCATTGGGTGTGATCGAGTCATTAATTACCGCACTGAAGCCGTCGGCGACGTCCTGAAGCAGGAGTACCCCGGCGGCATCGACATCGCCTATGATTCGGTTGGTGGTGCCATATTTGACGCCTTTGTGGATAACCTCGCCGTTAAAGGAAGACTGGTCATATCTGGCTATACATCTGAGGTCGGCAAACCCTGGGAACAGGTCACAAGCCCGCGCATCTATCAGAAGCTCTATTTTCGCTCAGCCTCTGTCAGAGCCTTCATTAATCCCCATTTCGAAGAATTCCATCCTGATGCCGCACAGCGCCTGATCGGCATGTATCAGCGTGACGAAATCGAAGTATTCGTTGATCCTGTTGAATTTATCGGCCTGGAAGATGTCCCAGCAGCTGTTGAACACTTGCTCAGTGGAAAGAATCTTGGGAAAGTAGTTGTGAAATTGGAAACCTGACCTAATTCAGGACAGTTTCTTAGATAATAGTTCTATACAGGGCCAATCTACTGATAGCCCAGAAATTCGGGAGTAACGCATGTTCAAAAAAGGACTCATGGCAGCGGCGTTCGCGCTGGCTCTGCCAAGCCTAGCAAGTGCTGGGCAACATGACTTAGACACCGCTGAGGGCGTTGCAAAAGTTATGCGCAAAATTCAGTGCTCATTGAATGACGGCGAAGCCGTTACGTATTGGTGGAAAGGCCGGGCATTCGGTCGCCGCATGGGCATGTCGGATAAATACCTTTTCGACGTTGAGGGCATGAATATCCGTCACTGTGACACAGTGCGCGATAAGGATGGCAACTACGGATACACACTAAAAACCCGTGAAATTTTACTCTACAAAGACAAGACCACGGGCGAAGTGATGAAGACGTGGGAAAACCCTTACACCGGCGACGACGTTGAAGTTTTTCACGTCGATAATGACCCGGTCAATTCCGGTCCGTCATTCGGAATGGGACGCGACGGCAAGCCAATGAAATTCCCTGCGGAAATACTGAACGATCGCTGGTGGATGACCTCGGCAATACCCCTGTATTACACAAACGTACTTTCCGGTGACTATCAAAAATACATCGGTGGCCAATACCGAGCCACAGAGATGTTCAATTTCATGGGAGACGTCGAAAGCTTGATGGATGAAGATGTGGCCAAGCCTAACGTTCAAATAGGCTGGGTTCGTCATTCTGACTGGCTCCCATGGATGGAAATGGCCGGCCGTGATGGCATTATCTACATGCATACAGCTGGGGTAAAATTGAAGAGCTGGGACGATATGCCAGAGGCAATGAAGAAAGAAATTGCAGAAAATTATCCCAAATATACGGCCCCGCCGCCCCTCGATGATGATCGGGAAAACGAAACCAGCTGGACGTTCTTTAAGAAGCTCATGGAAGAGCGCGGAGGCCCAGAGCCCCTCAAGCGCGAATTTCCATTTTAGTCTGATGACATAGAATATTTAGAAAAAGCCCTCGGTGTACAAACTGAGGGCTTTTTTTATCCACCAAACGTTTCGGCGAGGTTTTTGGGCCGCCCATCAAACGTAACTTGAGCGCCTGACTGTAATACTTTGCGACCTTCACGGAGCTCCCGTGCGGTCGTTGCAATGTGCGCGCCATAGATTTCTGCCGTCGCGCGATCTGATTGTGGTGGCGCAGTCTCGGCCCCCTCATCAATATTCGCCTGAGCCATAACGCCGATGTAACCACCGAGACGATTAATATCTTCATCTCCGCCCTTGCTTGAATACTTCCCGCCTAGAACAGGGAGCGACACCCAAATCATGCCCATCTGAGCCGCAAACACGACCAATTGTTGCAGGCAGTTCAACTTATCACCACTCTGCCCAGCGGAGCACGTAAACCCACCAGCAAGCTTTCCAGTCCAAACCCGCTTCAACCAGACTTCACCGGCGAGCTTCTCGATAAACTCTTTGAACTTGGCGGCAATGCTTCCGACATAGGTCGGTGTGCCAAACACGATAGCATCGGCTTGGTGGAGATCGTTCCAATGGTCTTCAACATTGTCTACTGAGACTGTGACAACAGTGACGTCCCCCACGCTCTCAGCGCCCTTTCGTATGGACTCTGCCAAAACCTCGGTGTGACCTCGATACTGGCTAAAATACACAATCGCGATCTTCGTCATGAAGTGCACCCGTCTGGTTTCGTCGCCGCGATGACTGTCCATGGGAACCGCCATGATTCGTTGGCCTCTAAGTCGATATCATCGGATTCTTTAAAGGGCACAATTTCCACGTCAACAAACCCTTTTGATTTCAACAGTGCGGATAAATCCATCTCGGCCAATGGCCCCATATATGGCTCATTGTTGCGGCGCGCATGACCGTGATGAATGAACCGCCGGAATGCATCGGGTAAGCTGTAGAAATCCAAATTCACCATCCGTCCACCAGGAGACAAAACGCGAAACGCCTCATCAAGGAACTCACCGATCGTTTTCGGTGGCAATTCATGCAGCACCATAGTCGATGTCACCAGGTCAAAAGACCCGCTGGCATAATCCGTATTGCTGGCATTCATTTGACGAAACCGCACGTTCTTTGCTTGCGCTTTCTGCGCCATACCAGCTGCTAATTTGATGCACGGCGCCGCCAGGTCAACCGCTTCGATACGACTATCTGGCAATCGTCTATAGAAGGGTTGCGTACTCTTGCCAAAGCCACAGCCCATATCCAAAACGGTCTTGGGAGCCCCATCACCCAAAGCTACGTCTGTGAACCGCTCATGCACATCTTTCCCTGCTGCGCCAAGTAAAGGCGTCGTCGTTCTCGCGCCACGCTCATAGACAATCCCAGCAAGTGCGTCTGACCACACGCCGCCAGGATGCTGATGAATATCCACACCCGTATAGTACGCGGGCAAGTCCAGGTTTTCGTTCAGTTCTAAAAGGCGACCTTCGCTTTCAATTTGATCTAGAGAGTCAAGAAAAGCAGCGCGCCGTTCGTCGTGGTACGACACAAGACCATACCGTCCCGCGTACTTCATCCGCTGCAAATGCCGCTCCAACCATGCATAAAACTGGTACAGCGTCGTGTCTTCGAGGGCCTCAGCAACCGCTTCGACAGAAGCCGAGGCCTCGTCTTGGGAACTGCTAGCCTTATCCGCGTAACTGTCTCGAACCGCGCCATAGAGTGTCGTCGTCCAAAATGTTTTGGCCGACAATAAAAAATCCTGGGCAGCAACAAATGATCGATCGTTCATTATCACGCCCCAGACTTGGTGGTCTTAAGACTGAATTTTCCGGGCGCTCCCAAAGCATCCTGCTCGCCCAATAACGGCCGCATAAGCGCTTCAACAAATGCATTCCTGTCTGCCAAAGACTCAGCACGTTCCGACTCATCCGGCTCTTGATCCAAAGCCGCCGAATTGATTGCACCCGATTTAGCCAATTCACGCTCAAGTGCTCGAAAACGATCCAGCAAAACGTAATGCTCTGTCGCGAGCGACATAAAAGCTCCCATGATCCTGTCTATCGCCGGATCGTCAAAAAACTGCTGTTCCGCTCTCGGTGGCTTGGATTCTCGAGTCATGTCAATTTATGCCCTCAGCTAGACATTTCGCCTTATATGGCCATATCACCCCGAATATATAGCACACAGGCCATTATTCTCAGGAAGTGAGGTAGGGCATGGCTACAGCGCGAAATTGGGCATTAAATGATGCGGCAATGGCGCAAAACGGTGCTAATCGGCGGGCAACTCATTGACTTTGGGCTGATTTGCCCTACATATCCGCTCATACGTATTACATTTGTTTCGTGTTAGCTGAATAGTCGGTCCGCCGTTTACTTTATTTATCTCCTAACAGTGTGAGCGTTAGACAAGACGTATAGCCACATGGTGTGGCATACAAAAAGACACTCCTGTTAGAGGAAATTCATATGACAGTCGGTACAGTTAAATTTTTCAATGCGGCCAAGGGCTACGGATTCATCGAGCCAGACGACGGCACAAAAGATGCATTCGTACACATTTCAGCCGTTGAACGTGCAGGCCTAAGCACACTTAACGAAGGCCAAAAAGTTCAGTTCGAACTCCAGGCTGGCCAAAATGGCAAGTCTTCTGCCGAGAACCTCTCACTCGCAGATTAATTAAAGACGGTTCCGTCTTCGCAAATCGCGGAGACGGAACCCGCCTTAACGAGTTAACTTGTACGCATTCGCTTTCGAGTAGACTATGGGGCCATTAACTTTGATTCATTAACGATCTGAAACAGCAGCATCGGAATCACAGCGCATATTTGCGCTAGGAGAATAGCCCGTGGCCAGAAAACCCAATTACCAATTCGACCGTTTCGAACGCGAGCGTCAAAAAGCTGCGAAGAAGGCTGAACGGCTTGCAGCAAAGCAGGCTAAAGCCGCCGAGAGAAAAGAAGGCGTCAATCCCGATCAGGGTGACGACCAGTCGCCCAGCGATGCAACACCGGCACCAGACGCTCCAACCGAGTAAGCGCAGCTTCCTTCAGAGCTAGGAAGGACACCTTCAATATGAGCGCTTCCTTCGAAGAACTTGATTTCCGACAAACACCAATAGGTGACTTGAGCTTACGCCGCCGGCGTGAACTGTCTTTAGACGTCGACGTTTATGAAATTAAACTTGGCGACGAATTCCTGATGTCCAGTCTCTTTACGGCGTCAGAAATTGCACTCGCGGAACTCGGAATTGCGGCTCTACAGAACCCCACAAAAGACATCCTGGTTGGAGGCTTAGGTCTTGGGTACACAGCGCAAACCGTCCTCAATGACACAACAGTGTCATCCCTCACCGTGGTTGAGACTCTGGATACCGTTATTGATTGGCATGCGACGGGATTGCTGCCTTTAGGTCCAGAACTGACCGGCGATGCGCGGTGCAAGTTCGTACACGGTGATTTCTTTGCGCTCGCATTATCAGATGAGGGTTTTGACCCGAGCAGCTCCGCGCGGAAATTCGACGCTATCTTGGTCGATATTGACCACTCACCCGAGTTCCTTCTTGATCCGCAAAACGCGGCTTTTTACGAGCCCGATGGATTACAAAAACTCGCGACGCACCTACGGGACGGAGGCATTTTTGGGCTTTGGTCTAACGATCTGCCGGACAGATCCTTCTCTGAAAAGCTCTCAACCGTCTTTACCAAGGCCTGGATCGAAGAAGTCACGTTCGACAATCCTCTCCAAGGTAATCAATTCACCCAAACCATCTATCTTGCCCGGAAATCAGACTCTTAATCTGTTTGAGCGCCAGTGCCCTTCTAATCTACAGACTTCGCAATGCGGAAACCGTAGAGGTCGTGACGCATATCAGCTTTACCGCGGCCACGATATGTCGTTCGCGCCAGCCACGCTTCGTTGTCCCATGACCCACCCCGCATAACGCGCTCCGCACAAAGAGCACTCTCTTCTCTTGCCATGGCGATAGCCGGGGCGCCTTCATAGCTTGGATACCAACAATCTGCGGTCCATTCCCATACATTGCCCACCATGTCGTACAAACCGAACGCATTAGGTGCGAAGGACGCAACGGGAGCAGCACCAACGCGCTCCCACGCGCTACCGCAATTCACACAGTTTGCTAGGCCACGGCCAACTTTCGAACCCCAGGGATAGGAATTACTACTCGTTCCCTTTGCCGCGTATTCCCATTCCGCCTCCGTTGGCAACCGATACTCCTCACCCGTTCTCCGCGACAGCCAAGAGAGATAGTCCTGAGTATCGAACCAGCTCACAGCAGACACCGGAGCGTCAGGCGTTTGATCATTGAAAGAGCCTGGAGGAGCAGAACATGCGCCCTCTGCGACGCAATCTTGAAATTCACCAACAGTGACCTCAAAGGCAGACAACTGAAAGGCCGGCACGAGAACAGTCCTTGTCGGCTGCTCCGTTTGGTTCCCAACTCCAGTCGTATCCCCCATCTGGAAAGACCCACGGGGTATCTCAACCATCCGACCTTGAACCTGTGCGGCGAAACGCCGACGCGTTTGAGATGCCGACTGCCAGTCTCGGCGCAGCTGATCCGACCGCGTTATACGCTGTGTGGTTTGCAAGTCTAAAGACGAACTGTCCACGAGCACGAACCGCTCTTCGACCATCGCCTCTGCCTGAGCATAATCGCGTAGCTTCTCAACGAGAACCGATTCAGCCTGCCTGAGGACTTTGCCCGCATCCAGATACCTTCCGTTGGAGATATGATCGTTAGCAAGGCTTATAAGATTAACCGCATTCAACGTTTCAGGGTTGTTAAAGATATCTGGGTTTGCGACATCTCGTAGAGCTGAGACACGTTGGAATTCTAGCTCCGCAGTCGCAAAATTCTTCTCGGCAGTCTCACGACCCAGGTCTGTCTCTGCCAGGTCGATGGCCTGGATCTTCGTTCTGAGTTCTATGCGGCTTTCGATGACGTCCCGCCGCAGATTATTTTGGATGCCATTAAGCTGCTTGGTTAAAGCCAATACTTTGTCTTGGAACAGCAGCATCTCCGCGCTTTGCGAAGGCGCAGCGCTAAAACCGGGAATTGATTCGAGCGCTGTGCTGAAAAACCCAGTGATCGGATTATCTGTGTTCATGACTATCGACGCACTCGACACGAGAAGCAGCGAAGACACGAAGAGGCCAGAGGCAATTTTAATAGCTCTCAGAGACGACCGTTTCCGGGACGCTTTGGCAAAAGCCTGCGCAAAATCGCTGACCGTCGCGTACCGTTCTCGGGGTTCAGAAGACAGTGCCCGCGCCAAGACTTCAGCGACAGGCTTGTCTATGCCCATTTGCCTTAGAGCCATCGATGAGGGATCTGGGTAGGGGGCCGAAGCCAGCAACAAATAGTGAGCAATTGCAGCTACAGAGAACTGGTCAGCACGCTCATCGATTTGAGTACGTCCGCGAGAACCTGTCTCCGATTGACGTGCCTGTTCAGGCGCACGATAGCGACGCTGCTCCCTCGCAGTCGGGCTGGTTATTTGCAATGCAGGTCCGAGAATAGAATCGAGACCGAAATCCGTTAATTTCAAAAAACCAAAATCGGAAATGACGACATTGTCAGGCTTCAAATTAAGGTGAAGCATTTTAGAGCGGGCATAATCCAGCGCTGTGCACAAACCCTGCACGATATCCAATACATGACCGGTGGAAACGCCGCTTCGTCGCTTTTCAGCCCCCTCTACCCTTCTCGCATCTTGCAACAATGACCGCAGGTTTTGCTGAGGCAAAAGCTCAGTGGCAATAACAACGTATCCATCTAGTTCGGATACACCATAGACGCTTACGACCCCCGTATGGGCCAGCTCACCGATCGATTTTACATTGGTTTGAAGACGCTCGTATGTACCGGGGACGAGAAGCAACTCTGGGCGTATTATTTTAAGGGCGACTTCTTTACCCCACGAAAGGTCGAGCGCAGCAAAGACGGCACCACTTTCACCGTATCCGATGCGACGACGAATGACATAGCGGTCGCCGAGCGTTTGACCTGTAGGAAGTATAATTTTCGAGCCTGCCGGCAACGTGCTTTCGGGATCATCTTCGGGCAATGTAACAATAATATGTGCGCTCTCTAATTCTGCGAGCGCACGCTCTGACGACTGCCGCTGCTCAGCAGTCGAGGCGAAGACTATACTTTGACGAAGCTTTCGCCGCCTTTGATTAACCAGCGTTTCAATTTCATCGCTGCTTGCATCTTCTGGCAGACCAAGCAGGGCAAACGCCTTCTGGCGGTCCATGTCGATCATTTTCCGAGTTCCTCCCGGATTAAAACCAGTCAATTCTTGACCGGCTGCGTCCGGGGCCCTTTTAGCACGCGGAACGCTAAGGCAAAAAATAATCACACCTAACTGGGCCATGAATGCAGAGAAACCCCACAATTCCGAGAGAAAACAAGCTAAAGCTGCTTAGGCACCCGGCCTAGTGGGGACAAGGCCCTAAGTAGACTTAAATGATTCCCTTCTTCTCCAGGCGCGTAATAACGGCTTTTTGGGTCTCTACGAAGTGCTTACGCTGAGGGACACGAAGCGTACCGTCTTTCTTTAGAAGACTGTTTGCCAGCTGATGGGAATGCTCAGCATAACTCAGTGCATACGCCTCAAACCGTTGTCGAATGAGGGTGTTGTTCAACCCTGTCTTGCGGCGCTCTCGACGTAAGGCCGTTAAATCAATCTCAGCGCTCGCGCCGCTGCTGTCTCCAGGCCCCGACACCTTCTGTATCCTGCCACGGAAATCAATGATCCTTGATCCACCATTGGATGAATCTGGTGGTAGGTCCGTGTCTTTGATGCCGCCGGTGTTGGCCGATATGACGTAAGCGATGTTCTCTACGGCCCGGCAAATCTTTGCGGCATCCTTATGTGTTTGCTCCGGACTAGAGAACTCGCTGGATGAATGAGTAAAAATTTCTGCGCCACGCATGGCAAAACAGCGCGCAACTTCTGGGTATAAAATTTCTTCAGACGCGATAGGCGCAAGTTTTCCAATTTCTGTATCAACAACAGGAAACACAGCTTCCAGCCCGTAAATATCGAGATATTTATCCCAGACGTCGTGAGGTGTAGGTGAAAACATTGAGTTAAGCCTGCGATAACGCAAGACCACATCACCGGATGGCGCGACAATGAATGACGTTTGAAAATAGTAGCCTGGAAAGTGCGGGTCTGTTTCGTAGGCATTGCCCGCCAAGTAAAGGTCATTGTTTTGGGCAATTTCACCGAACCGTTCGTATTCAGGGCCAGCCATGTCCAGCGCTGCTTTATCGGCCCACTGGGCAACGGGCTCCCCTTCAGGGAACGAGGTTAACAAGTACTCTGGAAGAACGACAAGTTTGAGTGCGGGGCCCATCCACCTCTTAGCCCCACCCACTTTCTCCGCGAGATACTCGAGTGTCTCGGCCATTCGCGCACGAGCGCTCTCTCGGTCTGGGTAACGGGACAGACTGTACGTCGCCAGTTGCATCGCTGTCGCTGTGTATATGGGTGTGGTCTTCTTTCTGCCTTTTTCTGCGCGTGCTGGCAGGCGGGCGGCAAGAGACTTCTTTCTCATCGCTTTTTTCTGCACGCTTTTCGTATTTAGATTCGCCATAGCCGCTTCCCCAACAAAGGCAAGCGGCTAATAATTGAGCCGCATGCCCAGCCATAGAAACACTGGAGGCCCAAGCGTGACAAGCCCGGCGGCGGTGCGACCTGCCTCAACACGCTCATCAAACAGATTCTCGACAGAGGCATAGATCTCCATCGATTCCGTGATGTCGTAGCCTGCGTATAAATTTGCAGTCACAGCACCGTCCAAAACTCTCGAATTGAGATCATCCTCAAATTGATCGCTTGAAAGGAATACGTCGGCGGAAAGGTGTAGACGTTCGCTAGGCTGCACAGATACACCAAGCGACGCTTGATGCTTAGCAACTTGCGCAAGGCGATTGCCTTCTATAGATGGACTGATACTGCTACTCGCAATTTCGGGATTTGAGAATAGGTAACCACCACGAATTTCAAGCCTCTCGGTCACTTGAATAGCAGCATCAAATTCAAGCCCCCAGGTTTCGACACGGTCGACATTGCGCCTTTGGCGAAGGCTGCCGCCGTTCGGAATAAAAACGCCGAACTCAGGGTTAAACCCAGGCACTGTCGTTACGGTCGTATTCAAAACCGGATCAAAAAGGTCGTTTCGGAATACGGTTGCCTGCGCAGAGATATTCTCGTGCGTCCATTCCAGGGAGGCTTCCGCCCCAACCAAGCGTTCATTGACGAGGGTTTCATTGGCTTCTGTAATGTCATTGCCAACTCTGAATGGCCGATAGAGCTCGTTCAGGGTGGGAACCCGGAAGCCGGAATAGATAGACGCACGAACACCGAGAGAGCTTGTGATGTCACTTTGAAGACCAGCACGGCCGTTTACAGAAACGCCGTTGCGATCAACAAAATGGCGATCAACGAGAACGCTGCCATTTTCCAAATTCGACTCTTTGCGCATTCCGTTGCTTTGATCCCAATAATCAGCGCGAGCGCCAAAGGTGATCAAAGTGCTTGGGGAAACTTTTTTGGTACCCTCGATAAATGAGCCTGCGATTAGCTGCTCACCACCAGCCTGTCGCTCTCGCGTGAAACCGGCGCCTAGATTACGAAACCTTTCGTTCGTTTCGCCGTCAGAAAACCTAATGTCCGCGCCGCCCTCAATGATCCAGCCCGCAACATCGGGCCACCGAAGAAGAGCATTTGCGCCAAGCCCTGTGACAGGAACATCGAATTGATCCAAGACGGGGCGCACTGTCGAGCGCGTACTATCGAAGGCGGCAAATACGTTCTGGAATTCTTTACGCTGCGCGTACAAATGAGTTTCCCAGGTTGGACCCGGGCCACTCTCTGTATTCACGGCACTTAGGGACACGCCATAGGTATCCGTTTCTGCCCCGGCTACTTCAGAACCATTTACAAATGTATCGGATGCCGCGTTGGCTGCTAACGTCCAAACTGTTCCTGACTTCGCCGCATAAGCCCATGCAAGCCGAAGCCCTTCATTGCTGCGCGCTGTTCGACGATCCGCAGCGCCGCGCTGGGTATCACCGATTAAAAAGGAACCATCGGAGTCAGAAAAATGCGCCGACCCGGAAAAAGTACCGATTGCTGTTTCCGCTTCAAAGGCACCACTACCAGCAACGCTCTTTTTACTACCGTACCGAATATCAGCATGAAGAGTCTTGTCTTCGAGCGAACGACTATCCAAACGCACAACACCAGCCAGCGCGCTGTTTCCCCATGTTCCCGAGCCACCCCCGCGAACGATGGTCGCCTGCCCAATAATTGAAGGTGGCAAATGCACCCATTCAACCCAACCACCAAAGGGGTCATTGAGCGGAACACCATCAAGGAGCACGAGAGTTCTCCCTGCCCCGTTGGGGCCGAGCCCACGCAAACTGACGCCCTGAGTTGTGGGATGGGCCGCTCGAGAAGCCTGACGACGAAACAGCCCAAAACCTGGAACGCGCCTTAGAACATCATCCAGGCCAATGGCCGCCCCATCTAGGTCCGTAGCGCCAATAGAAATGGAGCTGTAAACATCTGACGACAGCGAATTGGGTAGCCGTTTCGCGGTCACATGAATTTCATCAATAGATTGTGATCGGCCAGCTGTAGCGGCCATGCACAGAGAAATAAGGAGAATAGGAAACAAAATTCGGGTCATAGCGGGGGTGCGTAGACAATCTAAAGGTTAATGACAATGCCTGATCGAGCGCTCATCGCATAATGCTGGCGTTCAAGAACGTCTGAATTCCCCTGGAAGTCGCTTGTTACAAAGGCGATAATGCCGTCGAAATTGAAACTGCTCTGCCGGGAAGCGATTAACAATGGTGCGCCAAGCGACGAGTTCTTTAACTATTCTGGCCCTAGCTGCCGCAGCAAGCATGGCGACCCTCGTTATAGCTGCGCCGGCCATATCTGCGGATCTTACTGTAACCGTTACAGATAAAGACGGAGCCCCCGTTTCCAACGCTGTCGTCTTTCTCGATAGCGGAAGTCCAACTGAACCTGGCACCACAGTGAAGATGGTTCAGAGAAACCAGTCCTTCAATCCGGACGTTTTAGCCATAGCGCTGGGTACACGGGTCCAATTTCCAAATGAGGACCCTTTCCGACACCACGTCTATTCCTTCTCGCCTGCAAAGAGATTTGAACTAAAGCTTTATGGTGGGGACGACATCCAAGAAGTTGTTTTCAATCAAGCTGGAGAGATCGCATTAGGCTGTAACATTCATGACGACATGCTCGGATACATATATGTGGTGGAGTCCAACTATTTTGGAACGACCGATGAAAATGGAACGGTTGTTGTCTCCGGTTTAGCCGACGCTCAGCCCTACGACGCCCAAGTATGGCATCCGCGTCTACGCGGACCGACACGAAGAACTTCGCAATCTGTGACAGCCGGGCAATCCGCTAAATTTGAGATTGGATTGAAACGCGATCGACGCAAACAGTCCGGGTCGGACTTCGAGGGAGGCGTTTACTAACGTGTTCAATAGTTTTCAAACCAAACTCACCATATTTTTTACAGCGCTGTTCTTGCTTTTGCAGGGCGCGGCTTTCTTCACGGTACGAGAAGCCATCGTCCAAAATATTTTCGACCAAAGCCGGGATCAACTTGTTGCAGCGAACAGAATTTTCGCAAGCCGCATTCAGACCACGGTCAATGCGCTCGCTGAAGGTGCCCAAATACTTGCTTCTGATTTCGGCTTCCGCACCGCCGTGGCGACCAACGACAAACCGACCATATTATCCGCACTAGATAATCTCGGCGCCCGCATTTCGGCAGACAGGGTCATTCTCGTAAATCTGGACTACCAGGTCACCGCCGACACTGGAAACCCTGACGGTGCCGTCGTTGACTTTCCATTCTACGATCTGATCGACCGGGCCGAAGAAGAAGACCGGGCGGAATCGTTCACGGTGCTTGACGGCACTATTTACGAGTTCGTTGTTGTCCCTGTACTAGCGCCGGTGCCCGTCGCTTGGATCGCGATCGGTTTAGAAATCGACGGTAGCTTTGCTGACGATTTTAGAAATGAATCGACACTGCCGCTCGACGTGACATTTGCGACAGGCCGAGCTGAAGTTGGATGGACAACGTCCGTATCCACATTGCCGCAACCCGCCCAGATGGACCTGCCGGCTGCTTTAACAGCGAAAAGCTCACTGTTAGGGAAGGAACCTGAAACTCTAGTCCTCGACGGCGCGGACTATGTCACCCTGGTTGAAGTGCTCCAGACCCCAGAAGAAAGTAACGGCGTAACCGCTATCTTACAGTACTCATTAGATTTGGCGCTGGTGCCTTATCAGCCCCTGTTCGTTGTATTGGCTGCATTGGCGATCACAGCGCTTGTCGTCTCGTTGCTTGGTTCAATTGCAATTGCACGGGGCGTAGCAAAACCAATTCAAGTCCTCGACTTAGCTGCTCGCCGCATCCAGACAGGAACGTATACCGATAAGGTAGCCGTTACCCAAGGTGACGAAATCGGTCGACTAGGCGAAACCTTTAACCAAATGATGGATGGAATCGCGGAGCGTGAAGCCCGTATTGAGCACCAATCCCTTCATGATGCCGCAACAGGACTGGCAAATCGCGCCCTCTGTGAGCGTAGCCTGACTGAGATCATTACCCGCAATAAGCAGGACCCGTTGACAGTCCTCCTTATTGAGATCGGTCGAGTTTCTGAGATCAACTATACTTTGGGCCACGAAACTGGCGAAGATCTCATTCGTGTCATTGGGGAACGCTTGTCATCCATGATCAAGCAAGGCGACATGGTCGCCCGCCATTCAAGCACAATGTTTAGCATTCTCATGCCCGGGGCTGGGGCCGATGACGTGCGCCCCATTGTCGATCGAATACTGCGATCCTTTGAAGACCCAGTCCCTATCGCTGGCATACATCTCGACGTTACAGCGGCGATTGGTGAAGCATGTCACCCGGATCATGGCAGCGATGCAAAAACTCTGTTGCAGCGCGCAGATACGGCTATCTATGAAGCTAAGGCTTCGTCGCGGCTATTCGCAACCTATGACCCTGAAGCTGATCCCCATAAGCCAGAACGCTTGACGATGATGGGCGAGCTTCGGAAAGGATTGGAACGCGGCGAATTTAAGTTCTTCTACCAGCCGAAGGTCGATATCGCAGCACAAAAGATCACGCATGTAGAAGCGCTCGTAAGATGGATTCATCCCGAACGCGGGTTTATGCCACCGGACGACTTTATTCCTTTGGCAGAACAGACCGGTAATATTCAAAAGCTTACAGAATGGGCTTTAGAGACCGCAATCGCTCAATCCAAAGTGTGGCAAGATGCGGGAATAGATATCATCGTTTGCCATCAATCTATCTGCAAGAGACCTAACCAACCGACGGCTTCCTGATCAGATTGGAAAATTACTAGAAACACATGGCATCGCAGCCCAAAGAATCGTGCTCGAAATTACGGAAAGCGCGATTATGGAAGACAAGGACAATGCCATGGCTGTCCTAACAGCGCTGCATAAGATGGGGCATACGCTTTCAATCGATGATTACGGGACAGGCTATTCATCAATGGCCTACCTAAAGGCGTTGCCGGTTCAAGAGATCAAGATCGACAAATCTTTTGTGCTGAACCTAGCTACGAATAAAGAGGACGAAATTCTAGTTCGCTCCACAATCGACCTTGGCCATAACCTAGGACTTAAAGTCACAGCCGAAGGTGTCGAGGACGAAGAGTCCCTAAACATTCTGAACAATATGGCTGCGATACGGGTCAGGGATATTTCATTAGCAGACCTATGACAGTTGAAGATATCGAAGCTTTTTATAGGGAATCCCGTTGGTCGCCGGACAGTAGCCCTGACGGCCAAGAAAACAGTTCGGACGACTAACATGAGACGTCTCTTCAAATTTGTCTTGTTGTACGGCGCCTTAAGCTCCGTGGCCTACGTCCAAGACTCGATGCCGTCCATAGATGTCCGTGGCCTCGTTGATGCGCGCCTCATCCTCACAGACAACACGGTCAGCTGGGAAGAGCGTGGCCTCGGTAAAACCCGCTGGGGCGGAGATGGTTCGGGCGACAACAGAGTTGTCGGGCGCATCGCCGAAGCGTCCCTAGTCCTTTCTACCAAAATTTAGCTGGGATTGGTCTGGTGTTCTTCACGTCAAAACAGATAGCCAACAGCATCAGCCGATCGACATCGTCGAGGCCTTTCTCCGATACAAACCGGTCCCGAAATCTGAGTACCAGTACGAGGCCCGTATTGGGGTATTCTTCCCTCCTATCTCTTTAGAGAACACGGGAATCGCATGGACCAGCCCCTACACAATCACGTCTTCCGCAATTAATTCCTGGGTCGGTGAAGAACTCAAAACGCTCGGTGCTGAATTTACGGTTTCTCGCGAATTCGAAAATTTCGATCTGTCACTAACCGGCTCTGCCTTTATCGCAAATGATCCAGCTGGGACCTTACTTGCATGGCGCGGCTGGGCTCTGCATGATCGGGAGGCCGGTATATATGACCAGCTTCCTTTAGCGCCAATTCGCACAATTGAACCGGGCGGAGATATTGAAAGACAAGCACCTTGGGTCGAGCCGTTTCATCAGATCGACAGCCGAATTGGTGGATATGCCGGGCTCACCGTTGACCACTATGCTCTCGGCCGCCTGAGCCTTCTGTATTATGACAATCAGTCTTTTGACCGCGCCTTTGATGGGTTCCAATATGCGTGGGATACCTACTTCATCAGTGCTGGGTATGAAAACGAACTGCCAGGTGGCATTGAATTCATAAGTCAGATGATGGTCGGCAATACATCAATGGGAACTCGGCCAGGCTTAGGGTCAAAGGTCGACAACGATTATTGGTCTGTATACACGCTCTTCAGCAAACGCTTTGGTCAGCACCGGATATCCTTTCGATATGACCACTTCGAAGTAGAAGATGATGATTTCACACCAGACGATCTAAATCAGGAAAATGGTAATGCGTGGACTGCCGCATACGTCCTACGCCCATTTGAAAAACAGCGCCTTACGCTGGAAGCCTTGCACGTTGACTCTAAGAGACCAGAGAGAGAATTCTTGGGGCTTCCTATCCGAGCCAAGGAAACTGTACTGCAAGCGAGTTACCGCTTCTTCCTTTGAATTCGGCATATTGAGAGCGAGCCGCCATGTCTGACACAAATACGAATAGCGCGTCTCTTTCTAGGCCGCCGGATACCGTAACGTTCGCGGCCGCAATTGGCGTTGCCGCCCTCACTCTTTACTTGCTGGTGGTTGGCCAAAGCATCTTAGTCCCCCCTAGTCCTCGCTATATTCATCACCTACCTGCTAAAGGCGCTTGCGCACGGCCTAGAGAGTATATCGATCAAAGGGAGGCACCTCCCGAGCAGCCTCGCCCTTGCAGGCTCTATACTCGTCTTAATCATCTTCTTGACCGTGTTAGTCCAACTCGTCGCCGGCAACGTGAACGCCATCGTAGACGCGGCACCCTGCCTACCAGGAGAAGCTTCAGGCTCTGTTCGTCAGACTTAACAGCGAGCGATGGAGCAGTGGTTCGGCACGACACTGACAATTAGCGGCCTTGAATGAGCGCATAGACTTTCAATCGGCTGTATTACGGCTTGTGGGCGCCCTTCAAAGCATAGCCAGCAACACATTCCAGATATTCTTGTACGTCGCCCGTTCTTGCTGCTCGAGAGCCGCACTAGTCGACCTGAAAATCAAAGCATTTCGCGTCAACACCACTGAGCGCGAGACCAGCGATCAAGTCGACGCTGTCTGCTACCCTTGGCCGCAACATTGAGATGTACGTATGGATCAAGACGGCGATGAGCCTGCTCGTCGGGAGGCATGAGCTACGCCATCATGTTGATCGCCGGCGTGGACTTTCGCGGCATTCTGGGCGCTACTTGATCTTTATTCTGAATTACATCCCCTACATCGGATCTGTCGTTGCCGTCGCCTTTCCCGGTCGTGCTGAGCGTTCTGCAATTCGGGTCGCCTGCCTCTAACTGGCTTGGTGCTTGCCGGGCTGATGGGGGCGCACAGGTTGTCGTCGGCAACGTCATGTGGAGCCACGGGTCACCGGCAACCTCACTTAACCTGAGCCCGGTGATCATCGTGCTGGCGCTGTCGGTCTGGGGGTCGATTTGGGGCGTGACAGGAATGATCCTGAGTGTACCGATCATGGTCATGGCAATGATCGTGCTGGCGCAGTTCCCGCGCACCAAGGCGCTGGCCAGTCCTGATGTCGCAGAGCGGGGAAATAAAGTAGACTAGCCGAGGGAAAGCACCTGTCCAGTTATGCGATCAACCAGGCGGTACAGCCAGCCCACAGCTGCCAGACGCAGCCATGGCAGACTATAAGATCAGGCAACTAGAGAACAGCTCATCCAGGAGAATGACAATGCCCAACACAGCACGCCCACGCCGTATTGGTTGACCCAATTCACGACGAGCAGTCGCGCCAGGACTACTACATGGACGTGCGGCGCTCATCTCGCCAGGCCAGGTGGCTCCCGGTAACAAGACGGCTCTACCACAACGAGGTACGGCCCGACATTCGTGAAGGAGAACGGGCGCGACCCTAAAGATCGGCATGAGGTCCGCGGAGTCATGACCCAGAACGGGTACTACCAAATGTACTCTGCGATGCAGCGCCACACGCAGGAAATGACATGGAGACGCCGTCATTGATTCCGTTGAGCGCGACCTGCCTACGACTCAAAGAGAACGCGAAAGAAGGTGAGCGGCAAGACTGGCGGCACACGTGCACGTTAGATCCAAACTTCGAGGTGCCCTACTACCTGTCATATTACGACATTCACCTTGCAGCCAGGCGCGTACCACATGACGCATGACGATGAGGATGTATCCGCAGGCGCGCTGTACGACCGCGGAACCTACTTGTACACGCTGGGAAATATCGGTTCGCGTAAAATGGATTACCTCGGCCGCACGCTGCTGGAGCACTATCAAAAAACAGTATCCGAGACGTCACAACCGAAAACGGATTTTGGATATGGGATGCACGGTTGGGCAGAGCACAATCAGCGTGGGCCGAAGCGTTTCCAGATGCCGAAATCCACGCGATCGACGTGGGCGAGTCGCTACTTCGGTACGCTCATGCCCGTGCAGAGGACCTCGGCCACAAGATTCACTTCGGTCAGCAGAATGCCGAAAACACCAACTTTGAGGACGGCAGTTTCGACGTCGTTAGCTCGTCACATATCATCATGCCACGAGACGAGCACCCCGGCCGTCGTACCAACATCTTCGCTGAGGAAAGTAGAACGGCTACTCAAAGGACGGTGGTGCATCATGATGCACATGGACAACCCCCGCCTGAAAGAGCTCCCCCCACTTAGAGAGCTTCTCTAGCGGAGTGGGAAGTGCACAATAACAATGAGAAATTCGGTAGTACTTATCGCGAAATGGACCTTGGTGCGGAGGCCGTAAAAGCAGGGTTTTCTGCGGAAAATGCGCGCATGGAGATGGTCGACGTGTACATGCCAGGTAAAGTTATGAACTACGGAACAAACGGACTTCAATTCCCTGCATGCGTCGCGGAAAAGTAGTTCTATTACGTCGTCTGATTGGTTTTATTATCAGTCTTTAATCAAATGCGCTGACACTGTTCAGCGCATTTTTTTAGTTTTACGCGAACCAAACATGCACTTCATACGTTTGGAAAGTGTGACTCAAAAGACACCGTTAACAAAAAACAGAGACGATTTATTAATCCTCTCTTGAGCATAGTTAGTTGGTTATGAGTACAATTCTACATTGACGCGTGCGAAAACCGCGCCAATATGTTAAAGTACTTGTCCTTTCGGCATCTTATTGTTGTAAACCACTGCAGGGGATCTAAACACTATGGCAGTTAAGAAGAAGACCAAAGCGAAGAAGAAAGCAGCTCCTAAGCGTAAAGCTGTAAAGAAAAAAGTAGCGCCTAAGCGGAAAGCCGCTAAGAAAAAAGTAGCCGCCAAGAAGAAGGCCGCTCCTAAGCGCAAAGCCGCTAAGAAAAAAGCAGCCAAGAAGAAGGCCGCTCCTAAGCGTAAAGCCGCTAAGAAAAAAGCAGCCAAGAAGAAGGCCGCTCCTAAGCGCAAAGCCGCTAAGAAAAAAGCAGCCAAGAAGAAGGCCGCTCCTAAGCGTAAAGCCGCTAAGCGCAAAGCCGCTAAGAAAAAAGCAGCCAAGAAAAAAGCTCCTAAGCGTAAAGCCGCTAAGAAGAAAGCAGCTCCTAAGCGTAAAGCTGCTGCTAAGCGTCGTCCGGCTGCTCGGAAGCGCTAATAGCTGTAATCAGCTAACACAACAGATACAAAGAAAGCCTGCCGTGTTCTCACGGCAGGCTTTTTCTTTACCTTAATCACCTTATTTTGGCTAAAAACTAGGAAAAACAGCGTTTTCGAGAGAGAGCCTTTATTGGCTACCGCTTTGCCAAAGTCAGTGCATCTGAAACGATTGAAATAACATCGTCGGCATCCTCATTCGACATGCTCGGAAAAAAGCGGAATTGAGAGCGCTGAATCATAGTAAGCTTCAGCGTTTGGAAAATCACCACGCTTATACCCATAACGATCCCGATAATAAGGCTGTAAGTGCAGAGGTATATAATGCACTTGAACACCCAAGCCTCGTTCTCTTCAACACCTCAAAAATCCGTCCGCGAGACCATGCCAATGCATCGAGATTCAATTTAACCGTATACAGATGCCACGCGCTTTTGCGATCAGCCTTAACCACTGGTGTCTTGAGCAAATCGGAACCCAAAAAGGCTTCAGAGTAATGAGCTGCCAATTCTTCACGCCTTGAAATAAAGCCATCGAGTTTCTGGAACTGACTAAGGCCTAACGCACAATGAACATCAGAAATTCGATAGTTCAGGCCAATGTCATGAATCTCGTAATACCAAGGACCAACTTCCGATTCGTCAGAATTTAGAAATTCCGCTCCATCTCGAACAATTCCATGCCCCCTCAATTTTCTTAACCGATGGGCAAGTTGTTCGGATGCCGTCACGGCCATTCCACCTTCCGCCGTCGTAATCGCTTTTACAGGGTGAAACGAAAAACAGGTCATATCTGCTAATGAGCCGACGTTTCGGCCGCTATAGCTAGCACCAAGCGCATGAGCCGCATCAGCAATCGATACGATCTCCTTATCCAAGCAAAGCTGGGACAACCCATCCCAATCACAGGGCTGGCCGGAAAAATCGACCGCCAACAACGCTTTCGTTTTCGACGATACATGCGGTTGAGCCGTAGCTTCAGATAGACCCAGTGTCTCAGGATCAATATCCGCTAATTGGACCTCGGCTCCGGTCAATCTTACTGCTGCAGCTGTTGCGCTAAACGTTAAAGTCGGAACAATCGCCTCATCGCCCTCTCCCAGATCAGCTGCAATACACGCGCTATGGAGAGCTGCCGTCCCAGATGAGACAGCGATACCCATGCCCCACGCCGGAATATTCAGCTATAGCAGCCTCAAATGCTTCTATTCGTGGGCCCTGGGTAATCCAATCGTCGCGAAGAACACTCTCCACGGCAGCCACGTCATCTTCGTCAATGGATTGACGACCATACGGTAAGGGCGGTACGCGGGTCTTTGGCATGGGTATCTAACTTCTAGCGGGAATGCAGGGCTTGAATATCGGGCACGCCGAGCCAATCCTTATTTGGCCTGCCTCCCAAAAAGTGATCCATGCAAATTGAGAGAGTCCGGTTAATCTAAGCCTTGATAGGAGGACGACGATGAGCCGGAAACGTTACACAGCAGAACAGATACTAGGTATGGTCCGGGAGGCCGAGGTGCGGCTTTCCCAGGGCGAGAAGATCGGATTGATCTGCAAGTCCCTTGGTATATCGGAACAGAGCTATTACCGCTGGCGCAAGGAGTATGGCGGTCTGAAGTCTGATCAGGCTAAACGCCTGAAGGACCTGGAGAAGGAGAATGCTCGGCTTCGCAAGGCCGTCTCTGATCTCACTCTGGATAAGATGATCCTAAACGAGGCGCTCTCGGGAAACTACTAAGCCCCGCACGCCGCCGTATTGCCGTTGAACATGTTCAAGGGGCTTGCGGGGTCTCAGAACGGCGTGCCTGCCGGGTTCTTGGCCAACATCGCTCCACGCAGAGGCGTCAGCCCATAGTCCTGGATGACGAAGATGCCCTAACACAGGCGATCATCCGCCTGGCCTCTGAGTATGGCCGCTATGGCTATCGCCGTATCGGCGCATTGCTTCGTGCTGAAGGCTGGCATGTGAACCTGAAGCGTGTGTGGCGCATCTGGCGGCGTGAGGGGCTGAGAGTTCCCAGCAAACAACCAAAGAGAGGCCGGCTATGGCTGAACGACGGTTCGTGTATCCGTCTCAGAGCATGTTGGCCGAACCATGTCTGGTCCTATGACTTTGTTCAGGACCGCACCCACGATGGGAGAGCAATCAAGATGCTGACAGTCATAGACGAGTACACGCGGGAGAGCCTGGCGATCCAGGTGGAGCGGCGGCTCAGATCAGATGATGTGCTGCATTGTCTATCCGAGTTGTTTGCTGAGAGAGGGCCACCGGACCATATCCGCTCTGACAACGGTTCTGAGTTTACGGCCATTGCTGTCAGGGAGTGGCTTGAACGTATGGGTGTAAAGACCCTCTACATTGAGCCAGGTTCACCCTGGGAAAATGGCTACAACGAGAGCTTCAACGGCAAGCTCAGGGATGAGTGCCTGAACAGCGAGATCTTCTTCACTCTGAAGGAAGCCAAGGTTCTGATCGAGAGTTGGCGGCACCACTACAACACCTTCAGACCGCATAGTTCTCTGGGCTACAGACCACCCGCGCCACAGACGGTCTTGCCTCAAACCGTCAAACCGCAATACCTTGAAAACGTCCGGGCTCTCTCAGATCAACTGGACCACTCATAGGGGGCAGGTCACCAGTGACACAGCCTTAGACCATGGCACTCATTTTCAAAGTGAAATGAATGAAGAATTAGGTATCCCGGTTGATTCAGTGGAAATCGGTAAAATTCTAACCGCCATCGAAGATCAACGAACCCGTGCCGTTGACGTAATCGTTCACGCAACCACTCAAATGGCCGTGAGTGATATCTGCGCGTGTTTTAGCAAGAGGCGCACAGATGAATACGATGAGATTCGAGTGGTTAATGACGAAAAAATCAAAGAGTTCACCCGCCACCACAAGGACAACTTTGTGGGCACCGCCCTCAATGCCCTCGATTTTATGGGCTTGCTCTAACGCTGTTCTCATAGTGGTTAGGTGAGATCAGAGCGTTGGGAAACGTCGCTTCGTCGCACACAATGGTGTCTTCAAACATTCTATAGAAAGAATCCTATGTCACGCTGGTCACTCACTCTACTGCCAAGCCTTCTCGTAGCCACCACAGCGCTTGCTGAACCGCCTCAGATAACGTTCAAAGATATGAGTGATGCTGCTGGCGTGACTGATATGGCCGTGAATAGCACTGGACCAGCCTTTGCCGACTATGACAACGATGGTGATCTAGATATCTATATTCCTGCGGAAGCGTTGGCTCAAGGCATAAACAACCGCCTCTGGGAAAACGACGGAACCGGAACGTTTAAGAATGTCGCTGCCATTAGAGGTATTGAAAACGAAGGCAGTTTCAGCCGTGGCGCATCATGGGGCGATTTTGATAACGACGGCGATCAAGACTTAGCAGTTTCAAACATGCCACCAGGGCAAGATCGCCGGAATCATGTGCCCACATCCATATACAAGAACATGCTAGCGGAAACCGGCTCGGCAGATTTCATAAACATTACCAGATCAGCTGGCTTTATGCGCGCGGGCAACGAAGAGGATGCAAGGATTGGCGGCGTAGGCGACACCGGGGCGGGTTTAGCTTGGGGCGACTATGACAATGACGGCGACCTAGACCTGTTCTGGAAGTGTGCCGATTACGACGTGGAGAACGCCCTCTTTCGAAATAATGGAGATGGAACTTTTACGGATGTCACCAGTGACTCTGGCGTCGGTATTCAGGGCAAGGTTCTCGAGGCAAACTCACAAGGCGCACCGAACTGGACCGACGTAAACAATGACGGTTGGGTCGATCTTCTCATCACCAACGAAGGTGATACGAATGTTCTTCTCCTAAATGACAAGGACGGAACGTTTACCGATATTACAACAAGCCGGCGCGGACCAAACGGCTTCGCCTTTCTCAACCCTGGCAACGCCAACGGTGCCTGTGTTGGTGACATAGATAACGATGGCGATTTTGATTTCTATTTACCGAATGCAGATCAAGCCAACCGACTCATTTTAAGTGAACTCTCTAATACCGGAGACGTCAAATTTAATGATATCACCCTAACCTCAGGCACGGGCGATCCAGGTGGAGCGCGCGGGTGCACGATGGCCGACTTTGATAACGATGGCTTGCTGGATATCTACGTCAACAACGGCGGCCTATCGAATGTTCTCATAAATGACGTGATCGGACAGATGCCATCTTTCGTCCAGTTCTATATTGCGTGGGAACCAGCGGGCAATAAACTTTATCGTAACAACGGCGACCATACCTTTTCTGACGTAACAGAAAAATCTGGTGCGGAAGGATTTGGCATTGGCAGCGGCGTCGGCGCAGCCGACATCAATGAAGACGGCTTTCCGGATCTCTTTGTAACCAATCGCACCTATTACAGCGACGGTGAACGCGTCAACATTCCGCAACAAAACCACCTGTTCATCAACGATGGCAATGACAACGCATGGATCAAGGTTGGGCTGCGCGGATCTGCTAGCAATGGCAACGGATACGGGGCAAAAGTAAAAATCACTTCTGGCGAAGTGTCGCAGATACGAGAACACACCAGTGCGCACGGGTACAATTCAACAAATGACCCCAATTCTCATGTTTGGCCTTGGACAGCAAGAAACGGTAGACCGAATCGAGGTTATCTGGCCCAGCGGCATCACTCAGGTTTTGGCCGACATTGCGGCACGGCAGACTATTCAACTCGTCGAACCAGCCAGTTAAACCTTACCATTTAGCAAACCTTTGGCGATTATCCGCCCGAATTGCTGGAGTGCTGGCAAGGCCGCATTGTATTCACCCCCTATCCATGGCAAATCTGTCTTGATTGTAGGCTGAGGCTTTGCTTACCCAACCTTATGGCTATGAAAATTTTCTTTAGAGGACATGTCTATCCTGTCCTTTTTAAACGACAGTAGATTGAGAATGACGAAAACTGAGACAGTCGTTTTTGTATCCGGTAACTTTTTTGCACTTCACCCAGGACATGTGAGGGTACTGAAGTTTGCAGCGGAAAGCGGCAACTCACTTGTCGTTGGCGTGACAGCGATTTCAACCGTCAAAAGATATCCCTCCCCCAGAAGAGCGCGCGGAATCTTTAAGAGAGCTAGGCATTGTCGATAGAGTCGTCGTTCTTCACGACGGTGTAGAAACCTGCCTACGCGAGCTGAAGCCTGACGTTGTGATTAAAGGCAAGGAGTTTGAGACGCTCTCAAATATCGAAGAGTCCATCGTCAAAGAGTACGGCGGTCACCTTATATTCGCATCTGGCGAGTCAACCTACTCTGCCACAGAGCTTTTGGCCCATGACAACGCCGCGTCTAAACCTACTCAGCTCAACATACCTCATGATTTTTTGAACCGTCACGGAATAACTAAGACCCAGTTAACTGATCGTATTCAGTCTTTCTCTGAGCTTACCGTGGCAGTTGTTGGTGACCTGATCGTCGACGAATACATCAATTGCGAACCACTCGGTATGTCTCAAGAAGAGCCATCCATTGTTATCTCGCCGCAATCAGAAGAGCGATTCATCGGTGGCGCTGGAATTGTTGCAGCTCATGCGGCAAGCCTCGGTGCAAAAGTTCATTTCTTATCGGCAATCGGTAATGATTCGATGGGTGAACGTGTTTCTAAATGGCTTCCTGAATACAACGTCGACGCCTTCCTCATAACCGATGGCAGCAGGCCGACGACACTGAAGCAGAGGTTTCGGGCACAAGACCGGACAATGCTTCGCGTAAGCCACCTACGTCAGCACGAAATATCGCTTGAGCATCAGGGTGAAATCTTATCCCACTTCGAAAGTTTGTGTGACGGCGTTGACCTTCTTATATTCTCTGATTTTAATTACGGGCTATTACCTCAGCCCTTAATCGACAAAATGACCGCGGTTGCAAAAGTGCGAAATACGATGATCGTGGCAGACAGTCAGTCTTCATCACAAGTTGGGGACATTTCTCGATATCGAAGCACACAGCTACTCACCCCAACGGAGCTTGAAGCACGATTAGCCCTTAGGGATCAAAACGGTGGATTGGCGAAGGTCGGACAAGACTTGCTTTCGGCCACAGAAAGCGCAAACGTTTTTGTCAAATTGGGCGCTGCAGGCGTTTTAATCGTTTCGTCCAATTCATCACCAGATGAGCTAGGCACGGACCGCCTCCCTGCATTCAATCCCCTGCCAAAAGATGTTTCTGGCGCAGGAGATTCCATGCTCACTGGCGCCTCACTTGCTCTCGCAGCCGGCGCCTCCACATGGGAGGCCGCGTTCATTGGGTCTATCGCGGCAGGCATTCAGACGGGACGGTTAGGTAACATCCCCATCACCAAAAACGAACTAACCGACTCTCTAGCACTATGACGACGGCGCCGCGCAGAGCCTTGCTACTTTCAGGTGGACTCGGAACACGCTTACGCCCCCTTACCGACACAACTCCCAAGTGCCTCATTCCCATTAAAGGCAAGCCAGTATTGGAATATTGGTTGGACATGCTTCTCAATGCAGGCGTGGGACGGGTTTTGATCAACACCCACTACCTACCGGAGCAAGTACGCGAATATTGTGCGGACAGCCGGTGGCGTGACCAAATTGACTTGGTCCACGAAGATCAACTTTTAGGGACGGCGGGTACCCTAAGGGCGAATCATGAGTATTTCCGGGACACCGGTACGTTTTTCTTCGCCCATGCAGATAATCTCTCGGTCTTTGATCCAAAAGCATATTTTGCCGCCCACGAGGCACGGCCCAAGAGTTGCTATGGCACCATGATGACTTTCGAGACAGATCGACCTCAATCTTGCGGAATCGTGAAAGTGGATGATGCCGGAGTTGTCAGTGAGGTCTTCGAAAAAGTCTCAAATCCCCCCGGAAATCTAGCGAATGGCGCTGTTTTTCTGCTGGAATCTGATGTACTTGATTGGCTATGCGCGCACCCTGAGGCTGCAGATTTCTGTAGTGACGTGGTGCCATCACTCATAGCTAAATGGTATACGTTTTTTAACGGGAAATTTCACAGAGATATTGGAACTGTAGAGGCCGTCGCCAAAGCCGAGGCAGACTTTAGTTGGAACACACCATGAAACTTATTGTTACCGGAGCCTGTGGATACAAAGGCAACGTTTTAGTACCAAAACTCCTCAATGCGGGACACCACGTCACCGCACTCGACATTATGTGGTTCGGGAACGACTTGCAGGATCACCCTAACCTTGAGGTCCGGGAATTTGACGTTCGCGAGACAGAAGGCCTCGACCTAAATGGGTACGACGCCATTATTCACCTCTCCTCAGTGGCCAATGACCCCTGTGGCGATCTCGACCCAAAATTAACCTGGGAAGTCTCGTGCTTAGCAACCATGCGCCTGGCCGACAAAGCTGTTCGGCAGGGCGTAAAGCGATTCATTTATGCCTCGTCAGGAAGTGTCTATGGCCTCAAAGACGAAGAGCATGTGACCGAAGACTTAGACCTGGTGCCGCTATCAGAATACAATAAGACCAAGATGGTCGCTGAGCGTGTTTTGATGAGTTACTCAGATCAAATGAAAGTTCAGATCGTGCGACCAGCAACAGTGTGTGGGCTATCGCCCCGCATGCGGCTTGACGTGGCCGTCAACATGCTTGCTATGCAAGCTCTGACGAAGGGCGCCATTACTGTTCTTGGCGGCGATCAGACAAGGCCTAACATCCACATTGACGACATTACCGACCTTTATATATTCCTGCTCGATCGACCAGATGTCGTCGGCATTTACAACGCGGGATTTGAAAACCTCTCAATTAAGACCATTGCTGAAACGATCGCTAAGCATATTCCTGCCACTATAAATATTGAGCCGTCGGATGACCCACGGTCCTATCGGATAAACTCAGACAAGATTTTGGCTGCTGGATTCAAGCCCAAAAAATCGGTTGGCGATGCAATCTCTGAAGTCGCCGAAGCCTACCGGTCAGGCGCGTTGAAAAATGAAGATCGTTTTTATTGCCTCAAATGGATGAGTGAGAACGTGATCTGATGAATAAAACAGAAAACTCTGACTTCCCGGCATTCGCGGCCAGCTATTTCGAGCGACTGTCAGAGGCGACTGGCCGATTACCAATCGAGACCGTTGAAAGGCTAGCAAATACGCTTGTGGCCTGCTGGCAAGACCGTCGGCAAGTTTTCATATTTGGCAACGGTGGGTCTGCCGGCAACGCCATGCATCTCGCCAATGATCTCATTTACGGCATTTCAAAAACATTCGGCAGTGGATTGAGAATAACAGCACTCCCAGCAAATGGCTCTGTCACGACGTGCCTCGCAAACGATGAGGGATATGAAAGCATATTCTCCTACCAACTGGCCGTGCTGGCGCAACCCGGAGACGTCGCGATTGCATTGTCTGGCAGTGGCAATTCC
>CALSLN010000002.1 GCA_943787205.1 uncultured Rhodospirillaceae bacterium | reverse complement strand
AGAGGAACTCCTAGTCGGCGACAAGTTAATGCGAACCCTAGATACAGCCTTAGCGACAGTTCCTCCGGTTGGGCAAGACCGGCAGCTCGCATTGATTGTTGTGAATACGTATGAGGATATTCGAAAGAGTTCAGGTCTATTAGTTGCCAACTCAGTACTGGCAGACGTCGTATTACAAATTCAGGACAGCGCCATACCTGCAGAGCAAATTGGTTTGGTCGGAGGGCCTAGTATCGCAGCATTATTTTCATACAACGCGTTTGAAAATGATGACATCGGAGATCACGTTGGTATGCCAGTATTAACAATGGCAGACAGAGTGCGTGAGATCGTTGATGATGCGGTGTATTCGGTTGCGGGTCTTGATATGAAGTTAAGTTTCTCAGTCGCATCGGTGAAAGTAGAAGTAGGCCAAGACGCGCTTCAAGTTATTGGTCAAGCTGATCATATTCTTAGGTCTTAGTAAGGGGGCGACCGATCACCGCTAGGCTATAATATCAGGGAGCATATTATCTCTGAGGCCCGATATCTGATCTTTCAACATCAACTTTCGTTTTTAGCCTCGAAAGCTTCAATTGATCGAAGTTGCCTTGGCTTTCTAGGTTTTTAATAACTTCGTCTAAGTCGCGGTGTTCGAGTTCAAGTGCCGCCACTTTTTCTTCTGATTGAATATGGTGAAGTTTATTATCGTTGTTCATTACTTTGTCTAATCATACGAATGAAAGCTGCACTGAATCAGTTGCCGCAGATTCAGTGAGCCAAGAATAGCTCTGTGTGAGCCGACCGAGTCGTTTTTCTTCATCCATTATAGCTGGCTAACTGAGAAGTCTTAAACGCGATACTCAAGGCCTTGTAAACTGCGCCCTAATCGCTTGAACAGGTTGCCTTTGTCTTGAGTGTGTTCGCGCAGAATTATAATTACACGAATGAGTAATAATATTGCACGAAAAAAAGCTTTTAAAGACAGAGTGTTACACAATTCTCTGGCGCGGGATGCTTTTGTGGCGTTACCATAATGTGTCGTTCAAATCTAAATAAGGAGTTTCGTCTATGGGTCAGGATGCTCGTTTAGAATCTTTGCGTACAAAGCACGAGAATCTCGAACATCAGATTGAAGAGGAGGAAAACAGACCGTTTCCAGATCAATCAATGATTCATACCCTTAAAAAGCACAAGTTAAGAATAAAAGACGAACTCAACCGAATGCCGGATTAGCTGGAACCTGTCAGTTTAAACTCAATGGGTACAGTCAGACATAAAATATCAGACGCCCGTCAATAACGTCTTTGTTTCGTCAGATCCCTAACGGCCTATCCATAAGTGGGTGGGCCGTATTTTTGTCAAAGGTGTTTTGCTTCAGCTTTCGGCGTACTGGGACGAAAAAGATTTTCAGCGGTTACTTCAGGTGCTGGAGGACTAGTCTTCTACTACGTCTTGCACAGGTTGTTCTTCTGTATCCACAGCTGTCTTTGGTAGAACAATTCCCGCCTTTTGGGCTTTGCGTAAGGCTAACGCGAGCGCTTTCTGAAGTTCTTGTTCATTGCACAGACCGAGTGTCACCGGGTTTTGAGGCTTGATGTTTTGCATATTCCAATGTGTGCGCTCTCTGATCGAATTGATTGTCGGTTTTGTCGTGCCCAACAATCCCGATACTTGAGCGTCAGCGAGTTCTGGGTGGTGACGCAAAAGCCATGCAATTGCATCAGGTCGTTCTTGTCGTTTTGAGACAGGGGTATAGCGTGCGCCCTTTAGAGCGGGCCTTGGGTCTTGGAATATCGGAACTGCTCAGCTTCAAGCGGTATGCAGGCTTCTCCTCCGCGCGCTTAATCTCTATCTCGCCCGTGCTAAGCTGACCATTCGTGAGTAGGATCAACGCCGACGATGCCGATAGCCACTTCTTCGTCCGCGATCGCCTGGACCTCAAGTTCGTGCATGCCGGTGAATTCGGCAATCTGGGTCGAAAGTTCAGAGTTGTGTTGTCGACCAGCCAAACTGCGGTCGCTTTTGGCATAAGCGGCAAAGCCATGGAGTAATCCTTTCGATGGGTGTTCAGCTGTCTAGGCCCTGGGTTAGCATCTTTGACGCTGAAAATCAGAGAATCAGCGCGCTGGTATATCGGAATAGGGGCGGCTAGGGTCAAACCCGATGGAGCGACCCGTGGTCTTATGTTTCCTGAGCGAGGAGAATTTTGCCGATATGCGTCACTGTTCTCCATGATCTGGTGCGCCTCCGCGGCCTTAGACAGTGGGCAGAACTACGGTCGATAATGGGCTTGAATTGGGCGTTTTCCACCCAGGGCCAGACAGTTTTCGCTGACAGAGCTCGCGCTATGGTTGCCTTGATCTCGATGTCGGCCGAGTCCGAAGCGTGGAGCCAGTTACTGGTCAGTCGCTTGAGCATGACCGGCATGATAATCGACGTCTCGACTATGGAGCCTTGCCAAGAAAAGCGATGAACGCTAGTCGACCGTCTGGCCGGAGGCATTTAATAGGTTCTCAGCAATGTAACCACCGCCAACCATATCCAGGATGACATCGACGCCCTTATCTTAGGGCGGTCACGGATGACATGCGTACGAAATCCTGTCTCGCGATAGTTGATCGCTAGGTCAGCGCCAGCGATCTCGAGGC
Organism: uncultured Rhodospirillaceae bacterium; assembly: GCA_943787205.1. GTDB lineage: Bacteria > Pseudomonadota > Alphaproteobacteria > Rhodospirillales > Rhodospirillaceae > WLXB01. The sequence goes on along the minus strand of CALSLN010000002.1, from coordinate 159,172 downwards.
AGGCAGATGCATTTATCCTCTGAGCCGGCCGTCACGATGACTTCGCAACCATAGCGCTTTGGCCATCTGAATCGCAGTCGTGCCAATACCGCTAGCGCCACCATGAACAAGAAGGCTCTCCCCCGGCGATCAAGCCGGCACCGGTCGAACACGATTGTGCCAAACAGTAAAAACGTAGTCTCGGGAAGGGCGGCGGCGTGCACTAGGATTCAATCCCGCTAGGAATAGGCAGGCATGCAGGTGACATCCGCTGCGGCGTACTCCGCGTAACCACCACCAGCCAAGAAGGCAGCAAACATGAGTCACCAATTTTCCATGCGTAGCAACGTTGCGCGTCCCACAGCAGCGACTGTACACCTGAGACCTCTAGTCCTGGAAGGTCGGATAGCGCCTTCTCGGCGCAGGGATACTGCCCCAGTCTCTGAAAAACGTCTGGGTCGGTTCACCCCAGCAGCGGCAACCTTTATGAGGAGCTCATCTGCCCCTGGCGCCGGGACGGGGCGCTCTGACTGAATTAAAACCTGCGGCCCACCGGGCTCGCTAATCTCAATACACTGCATCGTTTGTGGTACGTCCATCTTCGTTAGTTCCCGATGAAATTTTATCTAGTCTAATTGAACTGTAGTGGGCAGTCAGAGTAGCGTCTATTAACGTTGTTTATTTGTATAGGAAGGAGAGGGGTATGGATGCAGAAGACTTGGAGCCGTTGCAGCGCAAAGCAAAACCACGTGATTTGACAATCATGTCTATTGAGGATTTGGAAGACTACATTGAACTGTTATCTAAGGAGATTGGCCGCACAAAAGCGGCTATCAAGGCTAAGGAAAGCGCCCGCCAAGGTGCTGAGTCAGTTTTCAAATAGTGTGTACTTAAAAAGGATTATAGGTCTGCAATCTCATCGCGGTGGGCATCGGTCCAGGCGATTTCAAACAAGGGCTTAGGTTTTTCAATTCCCTTCATTTCGAATTCACCGCGAGGAATGAACTTAAACTTCTGTCCTTGGCAGGCTTGGACAACGATTTCAGAAACCCACGCGTGGCCATCTGCAGCTTTGTCACAGATACGAGCTGTCATTTGTACAGCTTGGCCAAAGAAATCATTTTCCTCTTCAACCGCCTCTCCAGTATTCACGCCGACCCGTATTTCAACGGGTGTGTCCGGCGTTGCCTGGTTATGAGCCACAACGCCTTGCAGCATTTGCACTGAGGCCCGCAACAGCAGATGGTCCATCTGGGAATGTGGCCATAATACCGTCACCGGTATGCTTTACTTCACGTCCGTTGAATTGCTGAATAGCGCCGCGAACCGCATCATTATGCGCGCGAACCGCTTTCTGAGCACCGGCATTACCGAGGCGTTGGGTCATCGCAGTTGATCCAACTATGTCTGTAAAAGAGAAACGTGAACATGTTTGGAACGGCTGCGCGTTTCTCCGGTAAGTTCCACTCTGTAAGCAGCCCGCTAAGAACCGAATTTGCGTTCGCATGACCACCCATAAGGTTCGTCATAGCTTTGCCGCCAGCTTGAATCATGCTGGCGTATCGCGGGTTGTTTCCATAGGTGGGGATGTCGTCGCAGAATGATTGCGCGCGTGCTGCGTTTGTCCCTATGAGAGCGAGGCCATCTTTCAGAAGAACCAGCATCACATCGTTTGTTAGCCCTTTGGCCTGGCATATTGTCGTGCAGGCACCGGACAAATAGAGGTTCATTCCAAACTTACTAAATGTGTTGAGTTGAGGGTGCTCTTTCTGAATAGATGTTACTGCATCAGTAAGAAATTTGAGGAACTCTGGTTTGACAATATCCGCAGGGCTTTTTGTTTTCTTCTTCTTTTTCTTTTCAGAAGCTTTCTTCTTTTCTTCTTCTTGCTTTAGTTTTTGTTCGGCTTCTTTCTTTTTCTGAGCCTGTTCTTTTTTCTTAGTATCCTTATCCGTCTTTTCGTCTTTCTTGTTTTTATTGTCTTTTGATTTTTTTTCGTCTTCGTTCTTCGGATCAGAATTTGTTTTTCCAGAATCAAAGCCGTCATCATCTAGAGATGCAGCTTTCAATTCTTCGTTTTCTTCGTCTTCCGTTACGCGTTTTGTAAGCTCATCAAGGTCGGTATTAGCCAGATCAGTTGCGTCAGCCGGAACGGGTTTGCGCTGGGAATTCGCTTTCCGCGAAATTGTTTTCGGAGCAGGGCCTCTTTTTTCTGCTTTTTTCTTCTTGAAAAACCTCATCAAATTGAAGTGTTTATTGATATGCAAAAAGAACGTCCCGAAGAACAGTAAAACGAATGTTCCTAAAAGAAGGGGGTTGCGGTTTTCATTCGGCACCACGCCGGCTTCGACCATTTGAAATAGAATCATAGTTACGGCTAGTGATCCGATTACAGCGGCCACAAGGCTCAGTGCGAAGCCAGTCAAGACTGTAACTATGGCGCTCTTTGCTTTCCGCCTAGTGTGTTGCTTTTGCTTGTGGCCGTCTTTTTTTATTGCTTGTTGACGACCACCCTTGTTAGCAGCACGAGCTGATTGCTTGGATCCAGACCTAGACGGGGCCGCTTTGCCAGCGCCGCCTTTTCCGGCACTGCCACTCCGGGCTGAAGGGCTAGCTTGTTCTCCTGGCCCAAACATTGTGTCTGAGTCCGAGATTTTTTTGGCCCGATTGCCCTGATAGGTGACAACCTCTTCGGTGGTATTGGATTCTGGATAGAATGTTTCCCGGATCACCCGGGCTGGGTAGCCGAGGTTTGTCTCTACGGACTTCGTTTCCTCAATAGCGATTTCACGCTCTTCCGCTTCAAAGCGGGCATGAACATGCCAACGGCCATTTTGGTAATAGTAAACTTCGAAATGTTCGATCGCCATGGTCTACGCTCGCCGTTTTTCTCGACGTTCCTTTACCAACGGTCGAAATAGAGTCCGACTTATCCCACCATTAAGGGGATTGTTAGTGGTTTTAGCCCCTTACATCAACAATATGCCTCACAAACCCTAAAGGGGCCTTAACCCGAATCGAATGAGATGAGCTATAGATATTACAATTTTCTATGCTGGAAGCGGGTTCCAGAGGATTTCGAAAGACCGGCCCTTTTCAGCAATTCCACTGTGAACGGCTGGGATGGTTTGTCCAAAGTCGACGTCGCTAATTGTGCAGGCCTCCTGGAGTAGGGCATCACAGGCAATTCGCCCGTCTCCTAAGCGTCGGCATAGAGAATCAGAGTGGCTAAATATTTCGCCAGAGAAATCTGGGTTGTCTTGGTTAACGAGACTTGCCGTTATAGCAACACGCACCGGTGGTAGAGGTTCAGGTGATTTTCGTTGCTGCTCTTGGTCTTGCTGAATAGCTATAGCGGCACATATCGCATCATCAGGATGTTTGAACCGGGCGAATATTCCTTTTCCGGTATGTCGGATTTCTTCGCCGTTACAGTCGTTAAATATCTTGCGAACACTCATGTTATGACTGTTCATCAGTATATCAGACCGTCCATCCAACGTGCTGCCGATAATATTGGCATATGTTAATAAAAATACATCGCCAAGTTCTGGGGCGGGCGTTCTATCTGGTGCGTTCCACTCGAGTAATATGTCAGAAAATCCATTGTTCGGCTGATTGGTATGCTGAAGGTGCTGAAGCATGGACTGAAAACCAGCATTCACGATCCCTTTGTTTTTTGCAGCCCCCATATTTTCTTCGTAGGTTGCAAAAAAGGAGTCAGACATAGCGTTGCCGTTGCCGATCAGCTTAAGAGCCTCTGCTAGAATCGCCTTTTCTATATCTGGGGTGAGTCCACGTTGATCCGCTAATGACGAAGCCGCGCCAGCTAAATACAAGCTGATACCAAAGCGTGTTCTGGCATCCATTTGATCAGCGCCAGCCCTCAACATCATGACTGTATCACCCAGAAACCTGATCATGATGAGTCGTTCTATATCCATATCAGTGAGTGGTGTTATGTCGTCTTGAGGTCGCTTTATATCACCAGGGTCTTTGTCAATTGCGCCGGGGGCTAGGTCACTGGCAGCTGTTATGTCTCCATCAACAGAGGGAGGAGAAGGAGCGTCAATCTTGTTTTCTTTCGGTGACTCTTTGGCAGGACTGACCTCGGAAGTGAAAGGTTTAACTGGCTCCATATTGGTATCTAGTTCTATCTCCGTGTCCTCTGTTATCGCGACGTCAAGATCTCCACGCTTTGTCTTCATCTCAAATTTTTCCAACGCTTTTTTCGCTTCCTTACTGGCGTCTGGATGCTTATCTTTTAAAGACATCCGAACCTTTGGAGGTGCATCTAAGGATTTTTCAGAGAGGGTTGTTTTTTCAGATCTCTTTGAGAATACTTGCCTCCAGGGCACGTATTTTTTGTTGAGCGCGACCGCACTCAAGATAAACATTGCGATATACCAGTACACGGATATCTGAGACCCACTCTCGCTGGATATGCGATACCCAATTTTGTTGAGGGCATTTAATGTAGTTCCAAGCAGTGCTGTAAGGGCGGCCGCTAAAACCATGCTTCCTCCCAGGGCCAAAACGAGACGAACGAAGAACGTTCCGTCACTGATTGGAGAGATTCGGTGGGCCTTGTCCTGACCAAAGGGAGCGCTTGCTAGCGAATTAGATCGCGCCGTTTTTCTATCGCTGTGTTGAGACCTGCCTGAATTCGCGTCTGTCGCTGAGACGAGGCGTTTAGCGTTGGGGCTAATATAGGCTGTCGTCTCTTCCGAATAATTGAGATCACGATGATAGGTGTCTTTGATGACTTTCGTTGGATAGCCAGTCCGTCTCTCTGTGCGATAGGCATCGGCTATGGCTTCGTCGCGTTCGGCACCCGGGTAGCGGGCCTGAAAATACCAACGCCGATCGTCTAGAAAGTAGACCTCGTACTGTACAATTTTTAGCATGCGAGTTTCTTGCAGTTGCGGTTGCTATATAAACGCGCAAATTCGGAAAAGGTTCGCTATAGGCACAAAAAAGCCGCCTTCCGGGGAAGGCGGCTACTACATTTTGTGTTTTGGTGAATTTAGTTTTTGAGGCCCAAATTCGCAAAACGCTTGTTAAACTTGGCAAGTTGCCCACCAGAATCAAGAAGGCGGTGAACGCCGGTCCATGCTGGGTGTGTCTTTGGGTCAACATCGAGGCGGATTGTGTCGCCTTCTTTGCCCATTGTGCTGCGCGTCGTGTACTCGCTGCCGTCGGTCATAACCACTGTAATGTCGTGGTAATCCGGGTGAATGTCTTTTTTCATTGTGTGCCTCATTAAGAAAGTCGGTGGGGTATAGCGAAACATATAACGAGACGCAAGGCCTCACGCCTCGGCTTACATTCCCTACTTCTGGTCTATTTTTAGCTCAATTCTGCGGTTTTTGGCGCGTGCGCTGGCTGTCTTAGATGTCTCTATCGGTTGATACTCGCCAAACCCTGCGGCAGCTAGGCGTGCAGGCGGTACGCCTTGGCTAGTTAGGTAGCGCACGACGGATAGGGCGCGTGCGGTAGAAAGTTCCCAATTGGAGCGGAATGTTGCTGTGCTTATGGGAACGTCATCGGTATGGCCGTCAACTCGCATAATCCAGTCTACTTCAGCTGGGATATCTTTTGAGATATCGAGCAGTGTTTTGGCCAATTGAGCGAGCTGTCGTTGACCTTCGACCGCGAGGTCTGCAGAACCACTCGCGAACAGGACTTCAGATTGAAAAACGAAGCGGTCACCATCTACGCGAATGCCTGGGCGAGCCCCCAAGATGTCTCTGAGACGGCCAAAGAACTCCGATCTATACCTCTGAAGCTCTTGAACCTTACCGGCCAGGGCACGGTTCATCCGACGTCCAAGATCGGAGATTTGGGCCCTTTGCTCCTCGGATAAAGCATCAGAAGCGTCGAGGGTTTCGGCGAGACGTCCCAGTTCTTGTCGAAGCGCTTCTAATTGTTGGGTCATAAGCGCAGATTGAGCACGCGCTTCGATAGATATTTGCCGTTCTTGGGCGACTTCTCGTTCGCGTTCAACGACGGTATCCCCGAGGCGAGAGATCTCAGTCTCTAATTCTGTTCGCAGTGCTTCTAACGCACGCACGCTTTGTTGAAGAAGCGCAAGTTCTTGCCGCTGGGCGTTCATTTCCTCTTGGTCGGAGAGGGCCGCTGCCGTTGCAGCTTGCACGGCTAGCTCCATTCGCTCTATGTCGTCCTCGCGTGATTCAGCCTCACTCTTCAGTGCTTCTATTTGCCCCTTGAACTCACGATTCTCTGTCTGAATCAAAGCCATATTATCTAACTCTAGATTCGCGCCTTGAAGCTGATCTGAGAGCTGTGAAACGTTTAGTGATAAATCTGAATTCGCTTGTCGCTCCAGTGCAAGCATTTCGCCAAGCTCATTGACCTGCATTGTAAGGCGTTCAAGAGCTTGATCTCTGCCTGACAAGGCTTGGCCCAAGAAAAATTGGCCGAGGACGAAGACCATCAAAATGAAAATTATAATGATTAGTAGTGTGGATAAGGCATCGACGAACCCAGGCCATATGTCTGTCGTGCGACGCTTGCGGCGTGACAGAGCTGACATTGTCGCGTCGCTTATTCGGCGCTGTCGCTGCGACCGCTAGTCGCAGCTACGGTTTTTGCCAGTAATTTTATTTCTGATCTTAGGTCTTTCACCATTTGATCGCGGCCTGATGTGAGCTCGGTAACTAACCTATTGAGAGATTGGTCAATGTTCCGGATATGTGTCTTCGTGCCGTCATCCATTCCAGAATCTTGAGGCTGCGCAAACGCCTCGCTGAGTGCACCTATCTTTTCTAGTAAAGGCGATAGGTCTTTTTGGTTCCCAGCTACCTTTAGTAATACCTGTTGTTCAGCCTTCATCTGTTCGGTCAGGAGCGTCAATTTCTCGTTCATCGTGGCAAAGTGTTGGTTGCCAACGATACGGCTTTCCTCACCGCGGCCTATGATGCGCTGGAGTTCGTCGAGACTTTCTGCAGTCTGCTCCAATAGGGCTTCTGTATATGCAGATACGCCTTGTTCGCCTTCGCCAAGACTCGTCGCAGAAGAAAGGCGGGTCATACCAGACAACCATTCTTCAAGGTCGTTATAGAAAGCGTTCTGAGCTTGACCGGCTTGTAGGTCTAGGAAGCCAAGGACGAGGGACCCAGCTAAACCGAATAGCGAAGATGAAAATGCGGTGCCCATCCCATCGAGCGGTGCCTCGAGTCCTGCTTTCAGGTCATTAAACACAAGAGATATGTCATCTCCTGTGATCGACAGGTTGCGAATAACATCTCCGACTGACGCTACTGTTCCAAGTAAACCCCAAAACGTTCCGAGTAATCCTAGGAATATGGACAGCCCCACGAAGTAACGGGCTAAGTCACGGGATTCTTCTAGACGTGAAGCGATCCCATCAAGGAGAGTTCGCATGGCCTGCGCGCTTAGCGAGAATTTTCCCCCCTTATTCCTACTTTCTGACAGCATGCGAGCCATCGAGGACAACAGCTTGGGACCTGCGTTAGACAGGGGGGGGGGAGGAATGGTCGAGTTCTATGTGTTCATCACCCGTTTTAACTGCGGCGTGATCCTGGAACGATTCCAGCCATTCCAATTCAGGCTTCAGCATCATCACTTGACGTATGTTTAGGACGATACCAATTACTAGAACGCCCAAGATTAGGCCGTTCAAAAGTGGATTTGCCATAAAGGAGGCAATGAGTGTTCCATATAAAAACGTGGCGGCGACTGCGCCAGCGACCAGAAACAAAACCATCCGCGTTAGGAATCGTGCCGTGTCAGTCATTTTGTTTCCGGACATTCGCAGTTAATGAATGTGCTACCGCTGTTCAAAGATAGCATCTACACGATCAGGTGCACCGCCTTCGTTTTGGTCACCTAGCGCTCTAACTTCTATGCGAGTGCTCTGGACGCCTTTATCCATTAAAAACTTACGCACAGACAGAGCTCGGCTTAAAGATTTTCGACGAACACTACTCGCCGATCCATCTGCACTGCTCGCATAAGCGAGTAATTGAACTCGCAAGTTTTCATTAGATTGCATTTGTTCCGATAGCGGTACGAGCACGGAATCTGAAGACGACGGTAGGTCAGTTTCATCAACGCCAAATGTGATGGAGATCGGTTCATCATTAGAGCTTGGTGCGGGCAATGCCGCGATTTGCGCCTCGGCGATAGTTGAAGCCGTGTCTTCTATTTCTTCTGCTGATTGTACGCTTTGAACTGTAGTTAACGCTTCCTCAGTGATGGCGGCTTGTGTCTGTGCGGCCGGCTCAGGTTCCTTAGGTGCGATAATCGGCTTGGCCGATTGTGGTGGCACTATAGCGGCGACCATTTTGGGCTCGGCAGGCGGAGCTGTTACAGAAACTGGCGGCGCGACCGCGGCCGGAGCTCGTGTTGGTACAGCTATCTTAACTGCTGCAGTCGGACGCTGAGGTGCACCCGGAGGTGGACGCAGAACGACGCGTGAGCGTTGTGGGCTTATGCGGTCCACGCCAGGCGGCGGCGTTAAGACTACTCGGCCATTGCGCGGCGTCGAACTGGGCATTAGCAAGCGCGGCATTGTTGTCATTGGGTCTAGATCATCAAGCACACCAAGGTTGACTGAAATTCCGTCAGTTTGTTGAGCCTGTGCGGTATGGAAATCCATCGCGATACTTGTCATGACAACGGGTGCAATGAACAACATTAGAAAACGGGTACCACCGATCATTGCCCGTTGTGGAGTCTTGCGTTTCTCAGCCATGCCCAGCATCCCATCTTGAAATAGAAGTTCTTTAAGTGCGACTTAACGCTACGTTCAAGAAGACTAACCCATGGGTGGACCTGCGGACAACGGCAGACTGCCGCTATTTTGCAGTCAGCGGGCCCGAAGGCGTTCCACTTTCTTGCCAGTTAGCATGTTGCTAAGCGGCCGGTGGAGTCTTGGGTTGCTTGCTAAAACGGAATCTCCGTTCATACAGTCGCCTTTACCATCGATCTCTGTGATGAAGCCGCCAGCTTCCTTAACCAACAGAATGCCAGCCGCAATATCCCAGCTGTTGAGCCCTGTTTCCCAGAATCCGTCAAACCGACCAGCAGCAACATAGGCCAGGTCTAGGGCCGCTGATCCAAACCGGCGGATCCCGGCTGTTTCGGACATCGCGGCTGTAAGTTGCGTCAAGTAAGCAGGATGGTCGCCTCGGCCGTGGTGTGGAATGCCGGTGGCCAAAACGCTTTCAGATAGGTCTGTTCGCGATGAAACGCGAAGGCGTCTATTATTGCACGTCGCGCCTTGGCCCTTTTCAGCCAGAAACATTTCGTCGAAAACCGGGTTGTAAACTAGGCCTGCAACCAATTCTCCGTGTTCCATTAACGCAATAGAAATCGCGAAGTGAGGAATGCCATGGATGAAATTGGTTGTTCCATCAATGGGATCAATGATCCAGGTGCGGTTCTTGTCTTCGCCCTCAACGACACCAGCTTCTTCCATGATGAAGCCGAATGCCGGTCTGGCTTTGGCCAACTCGTATTGAAGCGTTTTCTCTGTCCGCGTGTCCGCTGCTGTGACGAAATCATTCGTTCCTTTGCGGGACACTTGAAGGTTCTCAACTTCACCAAAGTCGCGTTTGAGGGTTCGAGAAGCCTTTTCAGCGGCGCCTACCATGACATTAAGGATTGGGGAGCGGACCGCCATAAATATTCCTTAGTCTTTAGCGCGCTCGACGTAAGTACCGTCGGCTGTGTTGATCACGATCCGGGTTCTGGCTTCTACAAATGGCGGAATCATAACTTTGACACCATTTTCAAGAACTCCAGGCTTATAAGAGGAGGCGGCAGTCTGACCTTTAACCACCGCATCAGCCTCGATGACTTCAAGCGTAATATGTGACGGCAATTTAATGCTTACAGGCTTACCCTCAATCGTTTCTGTTGTGACGGCCATGCCGTCCTGCAAAAACGGCGCAGTGTCTCCAAGATCTTCAGTATTCAGGGTGAACTGCTCAAAGGTTTCGGTATCCATGAACGTATATTGGCCGTCATCTTGGAAGAGATATTGGCTATCTCTCTCTCGGACTTCCAGTTTCTCAACGGATTCTTGCGTGCGCCAGCGATCATTAGATTTATTTCCGGTTGCGATGTCGCGCATCTCGACCTGAATAAAGGCGCCACCTTTGCCCGGCTGAAGGAGTTCAATCTTCAGAACAGTCCATTGTTTGTCCTGGTGTTCGATCACCATTCCTGGACGCATAGTGTTGGCTTGTATTTTCATGATGTCATCGCTGTTGGAAGTGTAAAGTATGAAGCGGCATAATATGTGCCCCGGCGCCGGGCTTTTATCAGTTTGCCGGGGGGCGTGCAACGGGCAGGCCCGTAACACCCGAGTGTTTATGGAGATTTCGTAGTGCAAAGGCCCTGGTGGGATCGATCAGTTTATGCGCGGCGCAAGCCAAAATTGAAGATAAGGGCCCAAGCAATCGGCGCTATTCGGCAGTATTTCACTGACCGAGGTTTTACCGAAGTTGAGACTCCAGCCATTCAGGTTTCGCCGGGGATTGATGGCCATATTCAGCCCTTTGATGTGTCTCTGGAAGGGCCGTTCGATGACTGTAAAATGCAGCGGTATCTTCATACTTCCCCAGAATTTTCGATGAAAAAATTGCTGGCAGCGGGAGAAGAAAAGATATTCCAAATCTGTCACGTATTTCGCAATAAGGAAGCTGGAAGCCTACACACGCCAGAATTCACGATGCTTGAATGGTATCGGGCGAACGAAAATTATGGTGCTATAATTGATGATGTCGTGAATCTTGTGTCAAATGCGGCCTCCGCAACGGGGCAGAGTCACCTTCGTCATAAAAGCTTCAGAACAGAGGTTAGCGGCAACTGGACCAAGCTCACGGTTGCCGACGCTTTTCAGCAATTCGCTGGTATTGATGTGCTGTCCCACGTTGATGAGAACCGCGGTGGATCAGTCGAGAAATTCATTGCAACGGCCAGAGCAATTGGGATCCCTTGTAAAGAGGGTGATCAATGGGACGATGTTTTTCATCGAGTCATGATGACGAAAATTGAGCCTGCATTGTCTGGGGGGGCTCCGGTCCTGCTGATTGATTTTCCATACCCTGTTGGCGCCCTTGCCCGAAGTAAGGCGACTGACCCAAGGGTATGCGAACGCGTTGAGGCATATGCCTGTGGATTAGAGTTGGCTAACGGATTCTCAGAACTAACTGATCCAGCAGAACAACGGCGGCGATTTGTAAGAGATCAGGCCGCTTTCACACGGCTCTATGGAAAGCCACCGCCTATTGACGAGGATTTTCTAGATGCATTGGGCAAGATGCCAGAATCTGCGGGTATGGCCCTTGGCGTTGACCGGCTGGCAATGCTGCTGACAGGTGCGGATAGCATAGACGACGTTTTATGGTCGCCAACTCGAATTGATTAACGTGCCAAATGGATTTGCAAAAGAAAACGGCGGGGTTGAACCCGCCGTTTGTCTACATTCAATTGTAAGCGCCTGCCTATTTTGGCGGTGTGCAGGCAGTTTCAACTAGCGATAAAGCAGAGGCTTGGGCAGTTGGGTCACTGATTTCAGCCGCAGCGAGTTGCATTTCGTCACACCAGTATGTCTTGTTCGTTTCGCATTCTGATGATGTCCGTTGAGCAAACTCAGTATTACTTTCGGAAGGGTTCCAAGGCGTATATTCAGTTTCATTATCCTCGGCGATCTCCTCAAGTCGCTCTTCGTATTCGATGCGATCTTTGCGCCGTTTCCGGGTTGCTTCGATCGCGGCGCTCTTTGAGCACAGTGCGGCACCCATAGCGCCGACCTTCCATGCAGGAACACCCAGATCGGCAACACTTTCTAGCCCATCACATGTTTTTGCAGACTGTGGCCCACAATGATCGAGCTTCTTCTTTTTCTTTTCAGGAGCTGGTGCGGCTTCTGCTTTTTCTTCTTCAAGCTCAGGAGGAGGAGGCGGTGCGAGTGTATTTGCCTCTTGAGCTGAGATATTTGTCGCGCTCATTAGTAGAAGCGCTGTTGCAAGTGCAATCCCGTATTTCATATTTATCTGCCTGCTTTCAGGTTCTCTGTAGTGGTCACATTATTCGGATCGGTCGCTGATGGGAAGTCCCAGAAATAACCAAATATTCTTTATCCAGCCATGCGTTCGGTAAACAAGCGAACCGCGGTTTCGGGGCCATCAGGATGATTCCACACGGCGGACGACACCGCTAGGAAATCTGCGCCTGCTTTGATAATCGGCGTGCAATTGTCTGGGGTGATCCCACCAATCGCTACACAGGGCACGTTTGTCGTTTGAGACCATATTTCTAGAAGGTCTAATGACGCAGACTCAGTATCTGATTTAGTGGGCGAGGGGAAAAACGCACCGAATGCGACATAGTCTGCTCCTGCGTCAGCCAGAGTCATGGCCAAATGACGGGATGCGGCACAAGATACTCCAACGGCAGCATCCTCTCCAACGGTCGCCCGCGCATCTTCATAGGGCATATCTTCGACGCCGATGTGAACACCGTCGCATCCGCTCTTCGCTGCCAGATCAGGCCTATCATTTAAAATCAGCGCCACGTCCGCCTGTTCGCACACTGGCTGAAGAAAACCGATCGCCTGCAGTATTTCTTCGTCGCTAGATGTTTTTAACCTCAGTTGAAGGCACGCAACATCTCCCGCCGCAAATATGTTTGGTAGGTTGCTAGCAAAGAGAGCTGCGTCATCAAGCTCCGGAGGAGTAATTAGGTAGAGCCGGCAGGGCTCTGAATTACTCACTCTTTGCCTTTGTAGATATTGACTAACGTATCAAGCATTGCCATTGCGTCATCGGGGGGCCGTTGAAACGTATTGCGGCCAATAATGGAACCATTTCCGCCACCATCTCGAATGGCGCGGGCTTCGTCGTAAAGTCCATCAAGACCTTTTTTACCGCCGCCAGAGAATACGACAATTCTGCGACCGTCAAAGCAGCACTTTACGATATGGGAAACACGGTCAGCTAGGCTAGCCGACGCGATGTTTTCTTCGTCATAAACTTTCTTTGCTGCCGGTAAGTCAAGATGATCACTTGGCAGTTTCACTTTGATTATGTGAGCCCCTGCTAGTGCAGCCATATGAGCGGCGTACGCTACAATGTCGAAAGCGGTTTCGCCTTCTTTAGAAACGTAGGCTCCGCGCGAATATGACCACACCACAACGGCTAAACCGACTGATTTGGCCTCTTCTGTGAGTTCTCGTAGATCCTCAATCATTCCGTAAGCTTGCTGAGAGCCCGGGTAGATCGTGTATCCAATGGCAGAGCAACCAAGTCTCAAAGCGTCTCCGACGCTGGCCGTAATGGCCTGCGTCGGTGCCTCGGTTTCGCCATTTAAGGAATTGGCACTGTTCATTTTTAGGATAGTTGGCACCGAGCCAGCGAACGTTGAGGCCCCGGCTTCAATCATACCAAGAGGAGCGGCGAACGCGGATAGGCCTGCGTCGATAGCCAGTTGCCAATGGTAGTGCGGGTCATATCCGGCAGGATTGGGAGCGAAGCTGCGCGCGGGTCCGTGCTCAAACCCTTGATCAACAGGGAGAATAACGAGTTTTCCGGTGCCGCCCAAACGGCCCTGCATTAAAATGCGAGCCAGGTTAGCCTTGGTTCCAGGATTGTCACTTTCGTATCCTGCTAGAATTTTTTTAACCCGCTGGGTCAGTTTCATAGGTTGAATTCCCATAGTAGTGGAGCGCAAGAGGTATTGATCAGCGCGTGTAAGTGTTGGATTGGAAGATATATCGGCCTCGAACGGCCCTGAACAGACCCAATGGGCGCTGATATGAGGCGAGACCGTATTTTTTCCTTAAAGGACTATTGTTGACGGCCCCTAGAACGCTGCTTATGTTCCACCATCGCTTCAAGAAAAGGGTGCTAGGGCGTTGAAAGATATCGCAATCTATAGGCTTCAGCGTGTTGAGAAAGCACTTGAACGTCTCGGGACGGCTGTTTCGCGGTTGGAAGCTGCGACGGAAGGCTTGAGAAGCGAAAGCGTGCAGGTCCCGGATGGTCCCGCAGAAGGTGAGCAATTTGACCTCATACAGGCCGAACTCGACGCCGTAAGGGCCGATTATGAGGTTTTACGTGTTGCTGCGACCAAAGCAGCTGATCGCCTCGACAAAAAAATTGTGGTCCTGGACAGCGCTGTTCAGGGCGCGTCAGCATAGGAAAAGTCACATATGGCTCAAGTTTCCATAACGCTGCGCGGCCGCAGTTATCAAATCGCCTGCGACGATGGTCAGGAGGGCGCATCTGAGCAGGTTGGGGCGCTACTTAGACGAGCGCGCAATTCAACTCCTGGAATCAACAGGCCCGGTTTCTGACAGCATGTTGCTGGTTATGGTGTCTCTATTGATTGCAGACGAGCTATCAGATGCTGCTGGTGAGCTAGAAACCCTCAGGCAAAAGGGCAACGGTGATGCTCGGGTGGAGGCAGAAGACGCCGTTGTTGGCGCAATAGATTCTCTTGCGTCCCGAATTGCTGGCCTTGCTGAAAAGCTAGAAGGCCCCTAAGTTCCGCCTCGGAGCTGCCTAGTGCGTTAGGCTGTGGTTACTCCCAGGGGCGATATCGTAAGACCGGGAGCTGCCTCTCTGGGGGCCTTGGCCCCTTGATCGCGGTGCCCACATTAACCCTGTGGCCCATGGCGAGGTCACTTTGCCGACGGCTATGGCGGCTCCACTTCTTTTCATATTTGGTACGAGTTCTATGAATACTGCAGCCTTTTCAGATGACAAGGCGGCCTTGCGGTCGGACATGCTGCGCAAACGCAAAGATCTGCGGGTGAGTAACATCAATGCTTTGGATGACTTGGCAAAGCAGGTCATAAAAGCTTTGAGTGGCCTTCAAGATGCAACTGTCTCTGGGTACGTCGCTATCGGCGACGAACTCGATGTCTCTGCGTCTTTGGCGGCTCTGCAAGAGATTGGTGCATCGATCGTGCTTCCTGTGGCCGGCAAATCAGGAGAGGTGCTGTCCTTTCGGCCCTGGTGCTCTGGTGATGAGTTGGAGAAGGGACGCCTTAGTACATACCATCCGTCTGCAAAGACGGAGGCACCAGACCCTGACGTTCTCTTAGTCCCCTTGGTGGCCTTTGATACCCAGGGTTATCGTCTTGGATTTGGCGGTGGGTACTACGACCGGACGTTGTCTGCATTGCGTGAGAAGAAAAATATAGCAGCCTATGGAATTGGGTATGATGGTCAGGAAGTGGAGAGCATTCCGCGCGAGGTCCATGATGCACAACTAGACGGAATCATTACCCCAACCCGTATTATTCTCTCAAAACCATAACAGTCAGCATTTAAATGAACCTCCTCTACCTTGGCGATATCATGGGAAAATCCGGTCGACAGGCCGTCATTGATCATGTTCCAGAACTGCGCACTCAATTGGATTTGCACTTTGTCGTCGCCTGTGGCGAGAACGCGGCGCATGGATTTGGGATTACAGTTAAAATCTGCGAAGCGTTGTTTGATGCTGGTGTGGATGTAATCACGACAGGCAACCATGCTTGGGATCAGCGGGAAATAATCGATTATATTCCCACAGAACCGCGCCTTCTTCGCCCGATCAACTATCCAGACGGAACTCCTGGCCTAGGTTCTGGACTATTTCAAACACTGGATGGCAGGCGGGTCGCTGTATGCCAGGTTATGGGCCGGTTGTTCATGCCCCCGATTGATGATCCGTTTCGAGGGTTGGAGAATTTCCTTAGTAGCACCCAGTTGGGCCGTGACGCTGATGCCATCGTTGTTGATATTCATGGCGAAGCGACAAGTGAGAAGACGGCCCTAGGATGCATTTCTGATGGTCGCGCTTCACTTGCAGTGGGCAGCCACTCTCATATTCCGACGGCGGATACGCGGATTTTGCCAGCTGGCACAGGGTTTCAGACTGACGCGGGCATGTGTGGCCCCTACGATTCCGTCATCGGTATGGACGCAGGTATTGCGGTGCGCAGGTTCGTGAATAGTCTGCCCGGTGAGCGGCTCGAGCCTGCGACAGGCCCGTCGACGGTATGTGGCGTAGTGGTGCAAACTGACGATATTACTGGTCTTGCTGACCGCATATATCCCCTCAGAGTTGGCGGTGAGTTGGCACCAGTTTTGCCCCCTACCTCGTAAACCCAGCTTGACACCCCTTGTGTGCACCGGCATTTGATGCTCTCGCACGGTTGTTGGGTGCTAAACACAACATCTGGTATAAGTATTAGTGGAAGGTTGCCGTCTGTGGTGGCCAAAGGGGCAATGCTATGGCTGGTCATTCCAAATTTAAGAACATTATGTTCCGAAAGGGCGCGCAGGATAAGAAACGATCCAAGCTCTTCACCAAGTTGGCTAAGGAAATCACCGTAGCCGCCAAGATGGGTATGCCAGACCCTGAGCACAACCCTCGTCTTAGGGCGGCTATGGCTGCTGCCCGCCAACAGAGTATGCCAAAGGACAACATCAAACGCGCAATGGATAAAGCCATTGGTGGCGATGGTGAAAACTATGAAGAGGCGCGATACGAGGGGTATGGACCCGGCAATGTCGCTCTTATTGTTGAGGCCCTGACAGATAATCGCAATCGCACCGCTGGGTCGGTCCGCACGGCCTTTAATAAGGGCGGCGGAGCGATGGGTGAAACCAATAGCGTCGCCTTCAATTTCGATCGGGTCGGGCAGATCAAATATCCGGCAGATGCGGGTGATGAAGGCGCAATCATGGAAGCCGCCATCGAAGCTGGCGCAGATGATGTTGAAAGTAGTGAGGACGGGCACGAGATATTCTGCAAGCCAGATGATCTCAATACGGTTCAAAAGGCGTTGGAGGACGCGCTCGGCGAGCCTGAAAGTGCACGGTTAGATTGGCGACCGCTCAACACAGTGGACTTGGACAAGGCCACGGCTGAGAAGTTGTTTAATCTTCTTGATGTCTTGGATGACGACGATGACGTACAGCGAGTTGCAGGCAATTTTGAGATTGATGACGCGGTCTTAGCTGAGTTGGGAGGCTAGGCCCTGGAGCGAGAAGAGAACGTGTCCATTCGTCTCTTGGGGATTGATCCCGGCCTGCGTGCCACAGGGTGGGGTGTCGTTGACGCTGAGGGTAACTTATTATCTGCCGTCGCCAACGGAACTGTTCGGACTGACGGAAAAGCGCCTCTGGCAGAGAGGCTTCACGTAATTTTCTCCGCAATTAAAGAAATTATACGCGAATACGACCCGCAGGAATGTGCGATCGAGGAAACTTTCGTGAATAAGAATCCCCTATCAACATTGAAGTTAGGGCACGCCAGAGCGGCGGCGATGCTCGCAGGGGCAGATTCAAACCTTCCGGTAAGCGAGTACGCTCCAAATGCAGTTAAAAAGGCGGTCGTTGGCGCTGGGCATGCAGACAAACAACAGATAGGCGCGATGGTTCGGATGTTATTGCCGGGGCACACACCTGAGTCTGAGGACGCGGCTGATGCTCTCGCTGTTGCAATTTGTCACGCTCACCATCGGGTGTCGGCGGAGCGTCTGACGAAGGCCATAGCCGGAGGTCAAAGCTCTTGATTGCCAAACTTAAAGGGCTAGTTGACGCCATCGGAAACGACTGGGCTATCATCGACGTTGGTGGGGTCGGCTACCTCGTTTTTTGCTCATCTAGAACGCTATCGAATTTGCCGCAGGTTGGTGGTGCTGTGTCGCTAGCCGTCGAAACTCATGTTCGCGAAGATCATATCCACTTGTACGGGTTCGGATCTGAAGGTGAGAGAGATGCTTTCCAATTGGTGACCAAGGTCCAAGGCGTAGGCACGAAAGTTGCCCTGGCGATTCTATCGGTGCTTAGCCCAGAACAAATGGCTCAGGCCGTTGCTGCCCAAGACAAGACTGCTTTTACCCGTGCTAGCGGAGTTGGGCCTAAGCTTGGCGCGCGCATTGTTACGGAACTCAAAGACAAGGTCGGCGTGATCGCGGCACCGCCTGTCTTGTCGAAAGGCTCTAGTATTTCGAAAGGCGACGGTACTGGGGCGGCTCCAAGTTTGATTGAAGACGCCGTATCTGCGCTCGTCAATCTGGGTTTTGGCAGAGCCGATGCTTTTGGTGCGGTCAGTAGGGCCGCCCACAACGACGCATCTGGTCAATCGCTAGACGATCTGATTCGCGATGGCCTAAAGGACTTGTCCGGGGATGGTTGAAGGGCGACTCATCTCTGGCGGAGAGCAGCAAGAAGATGCTGATGCGAAATTGCGTCCGCAGCACCTGAAAGAATTCGTCGGCCAACGCCAACTGTGTGACAACTTGAGCGTCTTTATTTCGGCGGCCTCAGGGCGCAGCGAGCCGCTAGACCATGTGTTATTCCATGGACCTCCAGGTTTAGGCAAAACCACATTGGCACAAATCGTGTCGCGCGAGCTTGGGGTCGGTTTCCGGGCCACATCTGGACCGATGATCGCTAAGGCCGGTGACTTAGCGGCGATCCTAACCAACCTTGAAGCACGAGACGTTTTGTTTATCGACGAGATACATCGCCTCAATCCCGCCATAGAGGAAGTGTTGTATCCAGCAATGGAGGACTTCCAGCTGGATCTCATCATCGGTGAGGGGCCGGCTGCCAGATCAGTGCGGATTGAATTGCAACCTTTCACCCTTGTTGGCGCGACCACGCGTTCTGGATTGTTGACCACACCACTCAGGGATCGCTTTGGCATTCCCATGCGGCTTGAATTTTATAAACCCGAAGAACTGGTCAGTATTGTCGAACGTGGCGCTAAAATTCTCGGATTAGATCTTGCGCCAGACGGTGCATTAGAAATCGCCAAGCGCTCCAGAGGAACGCCTCGTGTTGCAGGTCGCTTATTGCGCCGTGTTCGCGATTTTGCAGCAGTAGATAAAACTGCTGTCGTCGATGCCAAAGCAGCTGACGCCGCTTTGCAACGTTTGGATGTTGACGCGCTTGGACTTGATGCGATGGACAGGCGGTACCTGACCTGCATCGCCGAATTTTATAGCGGCGGACCGGTTGGCGTCGATACGTTGTCTGCCGCTCTGGCAGAGGAACGAGATACTCTGGAAGATGTCGTTGAGCCGTTTCTCATTCAGCAAGGATTGTTACAACGAACACCGCGTGGACGTATTCTCGCGGATAGTGGATATCGTCACATCGGACTGCAGGTACCCAATCGTGATGTGGCCCAGTTCGATATGCTTGGTGACGACCCTTGAGCTTGGTACTGCCAAGGCCGACAGCGGGCGTGATGAACGCTGGCGTTCATCTGTATCCGTTGCGCGTTTACTACGAAGAAACAGATGCGGGTCGTATGGTCTATCATGCGGCATACCTCAAGTTTGCTGAACGCGCCCGCACAGAAATGATGCGGGTGAACGGGCTTAACCATATCGAGATGATCGAAAAATACGGATTGGTCTTCGCGGTTCGGTCCGCTGATATCCAATACTTGAAGCAAGCAAAGCTTGAGGATGAACTCCTCGTTCAAACGAGCGTTGCATCCCTCGGTGGGGCTTCAATGGTCATGGATCAGAAAATTAGCGCGATCAGTGACGCGGGCTTAGGCGCCTCAATTGCTGAGGTCAAAATTAAGCTGGTAATCGTAAATGAAGCGGGGCGGCCGCAGCGTTTGCCGGATCATATAAAAACTGCACTTGAACGCTTACGCGATGAGAAGGGTTGACGGGTAATGGATGTAGAAACAGTAGGTGCATTGGGCGCAATGGCTGGGCAATCAGAATTTTCGCTATGGGGGCTTTTTCTCCAGGCAGACATCATTGTGAAATCTGTGATGCTGTTTCTTGTCGCTGCGTCGTTATGGTGTTGGGCCATTATTTTCGACAAAGCGCTGCGTCTCAGATCACTCACCAAACGCGCCGAGAAGTTTGAAGAAAAGTTTTGGTCCGGTAGTTCGCTCGAGGAATTGTATGACCGCGTAGGGCCACGCCCTCCTGATCCGATGTCTTCCATTTTCGTTGCTGCGATGCGCGAATGGCGTCGGTCATCATCGAAGGGTAAGGACGTAAAACCAGAAAATATTGCAGGGCTAGGCCCTCGGATAGATCGTGTCATGCGCATTAGTTTGGAACGGGAAATGGACCAGCTTCAAAGTCGAATGACTTTTCTTGCGTCAACCGGATCGGTCGCACCATTCGTTGGATTGTTTGGAACTGTGTGGGGGATTATGAATACGTTTACGGCGATCGGTGCATCCAGTGACACAAGCCTAGCAACAGTTGCGCCAGGTATTGCCGAAGCTTTATTTGCAACAGCCCTTGGTTTGGTTGCGGCTATTCCCGCTGTTATTGCATTCAATTCGATTTCGTCAGATATGAATCGATATGCGCTCAGGTTGGAAAACTTTGCTGGTGAGTTCGGCGCAATTTTATCCCGCCAACTTGAAGAGCGGAGCTAGCTCATGGGCATGTTTGTCCAGCCCAGTGATGGCGGAGGAGGTTCTCGCCGTAAGCCTTACAGACCCATGGCTGAAATTAATGTAACGCCAATGGTTGATGTGATGCTGGTGCTGCTGGTTATTTTTATTGTTGCGGCACCTCTGTTAACGACCGGCGTCGACGTGGATTTGCCTGAGGCAACGACACCTAACTTACCTCAGGACAATGAGGCTCTTACGATCACTGTGAACGCTGATGGCGTAACGCTTCAGAGTACGCCGGTGGAGCTTGATAAGCTTGGTGCGCGACTAAAAGCGGTGACGGCTGAAAATCCAGATGTTCGCATTTACGTTCGTGCAGATAAGTCGTTGTCTTATGGAACGGTGATGGACGTGATGTCCGAAATTTATAAGGCCGGACTCCGTAACGCCGCCTTGGTCACAGACCCGCCCGCGAGGCGTTAGGGCTGCCAGCTATGGGCAAAAGTTTTCTTCTTTCGATCTTGCTACACGGCCTCATTGTCGCGTTCGCGTGGATTGGTATGCCCATGTTCAAGCGTGAGATCGCGGAGGCAGAGACACTGATTGTTGTCGAGCTGGTTGAGATTGCAGAAATTACAGCTGCGCCGCCGCCGAAACCTGAGCCCGAACCTGAGCCCGAACCCGAACTTGAACCTGAACCTGAACCTGAGCCCGCACCAGAACCTGAGCCGGCTCCAACACCACCCCAGCCTGAGCGGGAACCACCTCCGCCGCCGCCAGAGCCTACGCCAGCACCACCTGAGGAAGTGATTGAGGCACTACCGGTGCGCAAAGTTGCCGTGCCGCCGCGCAAGCCACCGCCGCCTAAAAAAGATTCGTTCGATCAACTCGTGAGCTTGGTCAAGGATTTGGAATCGGAGGTCTCGAAGAGGCCAACGCCAGTTGAGCAATCGCCGACACAGGAAGATGAAGATAACAAATTAAGAACACTTCAGACGGCCGACCGAGCGACGTTGAGCGAACGTGATGCCATTCGCACGCATATTGAAAATTGCTGGCGAATTGATCCAGGAAAGGAAGGCATTCGTGACCTAAGCGTTGATATTCGAGTATCGATTCAACCAGATGGAAGCGTCAGGCAGGCGATTATTGAGGACACTGGCCGATATTTTTCCGAACCTGTGTTTCGAACGTTTGCGGACAGTGCGCGGACGGCAGTATTAAGTTGCAGCAATATCCCAATATCGCCACAAAGGTATGACGTGTTTAAAGAAATCGTATTTACCTTTACGCCACAAGGGCGTTTAAACTAAGCCGACGACAATAAGTGCATGGGAGAAAACCAAGCGTGAGAAGTTTCTGGATAACGTTCTCTAGTACCGTGATAGCGCTCTTACTGTCGGTCAGTGCTCAAGCTCAAGTGCAGATAGATATTACGCGTGGCCGTGTCGAACCCATGCCGATCGCGGTCGCGAATTTTCCAGGGAACGACGAAGCCTCTGTTCGCGTAGGCCGGGATATTAGCTCGGTCATTTCAAATGATTTGGAGCGCTCTGGATTATTTCGGCCGGTTGACCGTGATGCATTTATTCAAGCGCTTCCTTCGCTAGACGTTCAGCCTCGGTTTGCGGATTGGCGGGCATTAAGCGCGCAAGCGTTGGTGCAGGGAGAGATTGAAACGCAGCCGAACGGGCAGATGCGCGTCGCGTTTCGCCTCTGGGACGTATACGGCGGTCAGCAAATGATTGGGCAAGCGTATGTCACTCAGCCCGAGAATTGGCGACGTGTAGCTCATATTATTGCCGATGCGATCTATACGCAGATTACAGGCGAGACAGGGTACTTCGATACGCGGGTTGTTTATGTTGCCGAAAGCGGACCTGGTACGGCTCGCATCAAACGTTTGGCGATCATGGATCAAGACGGTGCGAGCCATAGATTTCTAACGGACGGATCGGCGCTTGTTTTGACTCCGCGTTTCTCACCCACGGCCCAAGAAATCACCTATTTGTCATATTTCCGGAATATACCGCGGGTTTATCTCTTTAACATTGATACGGGCCGCCAAGAGTTGCTTGGTGATTTTCCTGGTATGACCTACGCGCCTCGGTTCTCGCCGGATGGAAACAAGGTCACGTTTTCCATGGCAGCCGACGGGAATTCAGAGATCTACGAGATGGATCTGCGTACGCGCAGGACACTTCGGTTGACCAATCACCCGGCCATCGACACGTCTGCTTCTTATGCTCCGGATGGGCGTCAGCTGACCTTCAACTCAGATCGTGGCGGTAGTCAGCAAATCTACTTGATGAACTCTGATGGATCTGACGCTCGCAGGATTAGTTTTGGCGATGGTCGATATGCGACGCCTGTGTGGTCGCCCAGAGGAGATCTTATCGCATTTACACGTATGAGTCGTGGAACCTTCTACATTGGTGTGATGCAACCGGATGGTAAAAATGAGCGTCTCCTGGCTCAGGGCTTCCTTGTGGAGTCGCCCACATGGTCTCCAAATGGCCGGGTTCTTATGTATTTTGCGCAGGAGGCGCGACGGGCTGACGGGTCTGGAGGGCGAACAAAACTGTATTCAATCGATTTGACTGGATACAACCAGAGGGAGATCGTAACCCCTCAAGATGGCTCAGATCCGGCGTGGTCTCCGCTGATTCCTTAGATCAATTATTGTAAAAAAGATGAAACCAAAGGCGTTCTCGCGTGTTTTTATTGCGGGACAGACTTATGGAATAGCTTGCGTCCCACCTAGCACCTGATAAAACAGGTGCGGAATATAGCCATTTTGTGCATAGTTAGGTCAGTCTTGTGACCGAAGGGGAAGAAATAAAATGTTGGTCCGTTTCACTAGCGCCGTCGCCGCAGTTGCTCTTTTAGCCGCTTGCGCGTCTGATTCTAAAGATGACATGGGTTCAGATACAATGGCCACGAGCCAGCCAGCGCCAGCCGCTGCGCCATCTGGTCCAGCCATGGATTCTGCTGAATATTTCAATCAAGTCGTAGGTAATGGTATTTACTTCGGCCTTGATGAGTACAACTTAAACGCAGCCGCTCAAGCCACATTGCGTGGACAGGCGTCTTGGTTGGGTCAAAACCCATCCTCTTCGATCGTCGTTGAAGGTCACTGTGATGAGCGTGGCACACGGGAATACAACCTTGGACTAGGCGAGCGTCGCGCTAACGCAGTCAAAGATTACCTGCTTTCACTCGGTGTCGCTTCAAGTCGTGTTCGCACGATTTCTTATGGCAAAGAGCGTCCGGTATGTGTCGCTTCTAGTGACGACTGCTGGGGCCGGAACCGTCGTGGCGTTTCTGTCGTACAGTAATTTCTAGCCGAAAGCCGTTGATTGGCTTTCGAGAATGAGCGTTAAAACGGCGGCTTCCTGGAGGGCAGGGGCCGCCGTTTGCCTTATTTCTGCCGTGCACGTGCGGTAGGACGCGTGCCACATCAAACAAGTTGCAGCGCCATGACATTCAATAAATATCGATTTCGGAACTTTGTAGGATTGGCGATTGGTCTTGCCATCCTATTCACGTCCGCACCGTTTGCTAACGCCCAGACGCCGCTCGACATGCGTGTGATGAGCGAGCGCCTAAATCAGCTCGAACGTCAATTGCAGTCTCTTCAATCGGCACCGGCGCCAATCGTTCGAACGCCAACCACACCAGAAAACGCTGGGGCCACAGCTCAAGCCATTCCAACGGACGTGGCTAGTCGTCTTCAGGTTAGAGTTCTGCAATTGGAGCGGCTTGTTGAAACACTGACTGGTCAGATAGAAGAAACGCGGTTTGAAGTGTCTCGCATGAGATCTGTACTGCAGCAGATGTCGAACGACGTGTCATACCGACTAGCCGTCTTGGAGCAAGCCGCTGGAATATCTTCAGCTGTTTCTGCACCAGCAAGATCGCCAATGTTAACACAAAACCCTGCGGCCGTGAGCCAACTCTCGAATGCGACAGCCGTCGTCCAATCGGGCGTTTCTATTACAGCGGGACAAGGTTCCGATGTCGTAGCTGCAGGGGCGTCGAGACTTAATCCTGATCTTAATATGCCAATGTCTGCGCCTGTTCAGACGCAGCCTATGGCGCAAACGGTTGCCCCGGGTGTGCCTGAATCCGTTACAGTTCAAGTTGCGCCTGGAACGGTCCAAACCGCTCCAATCGAGCCTGGGCCGGTTAACCAGGGGAATACTTTCGGCGTTCTACGCACAGACTCTTCTGGTGATGTTCTTCCTCCAGCTCCCGGGGCCGCTAGCGCGCCAGTTATGTCAGCGCAGCAAGACTTACTCAGTGCCCCACCCAATATCCAAGCGGCTCCGACACCAGGACCTGTCGCGGCTGCTCGTATTGGAACCGCACCTGACCCAACGTCAGAGTTCATGGCTCTGCCGGATGGAACGCCTAAAGAGCAATACGACTATGCCTTTGATATCTTGCGCCAGGCCGATTACGCGCGGGCTGAGAAAGCTCTGCGGATGTTCCTGGATGCGAACGCATCAGACGACCTAGCCGGAAATGCTCAGTACTGGCTCGGAGAAACGTACTATGTGCGCGGCGATTTTGAGCAAGCTGCCGTAGAGTTTTTGTCTGGCTATCAGACCTATCCGGCCAGTTCAAAGGGCCCAGATAATCTCCTGAAGCTTGGGCTCTCAATGGCGCGCCTGGGACAGACAGATGGAGCGTGTACGGCGTTGACGCGCCTGGCGACAGAGTACCCCTCTGCCAACGATACCATTCGTCGTCGAGCCCAAACCGAGCGAGCGCGTTTGAAATGCTCCTAAAATATGCCGTCAGCCGAAAAAGACCCTAGAGCGTTACCCGCTGCTAAGCCGGTTTCCCCGGATGCGTTTGCGCGCTCAATGGAGGCGTTCGGCTCGTTCGGGGCAGGGGATTCGTTTGCTATTGCGGTCTCTGGTGGTCCAGACAGTATGGCGTTGTGCCGACTTGTTCATACATGGGCGGAGTCAAATGGTGCGGAAGTCGTTGGTCTAACCGTTGATCACCAATTACGAGGTGAAGCGCAAGCTGAGGCCCGTTCGGTCAATGACTGGCTAGCAAGTTTTGGAATGAGCCATGAGGTTCTGACATGGACAGAGGGTGCAAAAATAAAGCACCTGGACCGAAGTCCTCAAGCAGATGCGCGTGACGCAAGGTTCGAGTTGCTATGCGGCTGGTGCCAAGCGAACGGTATTGAAGCTCTAATGACCGCCCATCACGCTGATGATCAGGCGGAAACCTTTTTGTACAGATTGATTAGAGGATCTGGTGTTGACGGGTTGGCAGCAATTGCGGCGGAAACAAATAGAAATGACGTGAGATTGCTAAGACCGTTACTAGCTTTTCCAAAAATAGACCTCGTCGCGACTTGCGAAGAAGTAGGCCAGGTTTGGGTAAATGACCCTAGTAACGATCATGATTCATTTGCACGCGTCCGTTTGCGCAAAATTATGGCTTCTCTTGAGGGCGAAGGCCTCGAGCGCGACCGTATCCTCAAGACCGTGTCGCATATGCAACGAGCTAAAGCGGCGATAGACAGCGTCGTCGACGCTTATATGGAAGCCGATTCAATCCAAAGTCACTCTGGTTCCGTTCATCTCAATCTAGAGCCATTGCTAGCGCTGCCAAACGAGGTCGCTCTTCGAGTCCTTGCGCGCTGTTTAGCACAAGTGTCTGGAGCAATTTATCCGCCCAGATTTGATAGTTTAGACGGCCTTTATCAGGCGCTTGGGACCACACGGTGGTCCGATCGAACTCTCCATGGGTGCCAAGTACGGTTAAAAGGCGCACAGATAGTAGTGGCAGTAGAGGAACGAAAACGCTAGGAAATAGCCGTTTTTGTGTCTAGTGAGCTTAATTATCTCGGGCTTCTTCTTTTGACACGTCGCCATTTGACGTGAACCAAATTTTGACTGCTTGCTTTAGGGGGTCTGCACCCTATTTAATTAGGACATATAAGTATTCAACGCGTGCCATTGAGCACGCAGTGAAGAGCCAATTATAAGGCTTTGAACGAGTAAAGGGTCGAGCGTGAATATTAGCCGTAATTTAGTACTTTGGGTCATCATCCTGGTTTTGATTGTTGCGTTGTTCAATCTATTCCAGGCCCCAACCTCAATATCTCAAAGCCGTGAGATTTCGTTTACCGAGTTCATGGCCTCTGTTGAAGGTAACGAGGTTAATAGCGTTACGATCCAGGGCAATAACATCACGGGTAAAACGCGCGACGGCACACCCTTCAAGACATACGCTCCAGAAGACCCGTCTCTTGTGCCATCGCTTCGCTCCAATGGCGTTGATATTAAAGCAGTCCCTCGGTCCGATGGTGAGACGACTCTTTGGAGTATTCTGATTTCATGGTTCCCAATGCTTCTCTTAATCGGCGTATGGATTTTCTTCATGCGCCAGATGCAGGGCGGTGGCGGGAAGGCCATGGGCTTTGGGAAATCTAAGGCTAAGCTGCTGACCGAAAAGCAAGGCCGCGTGACCTTTGACGATGTTGCAGGCATTGATGAGGCGAAACAGGAATTAGAAGAAGTTGTCGAATTTCTTCGTGATCCTGGAAAATTTCAACGCCTTGGCGGAAAAATTCCTAAAGGTGTTCTTCTCGTCGGTCCACCAGGTACCGGTAAGACATTGTTGGCTCGCTCGATTGCGGGTGAAGCTAATGTTCCGTTCTTCACGATTTCCGGTTCCGATTTTGTAGAAATGTTCGTTGGTGTCGGTGCAAGCCGTGTTCGCGACATGTTTGAGCAGGGCAAGAAAAACTCGCCGTGCATTATATTTATCGATGAAATTGATGCTGTTGGGCGCCACCGGGGCGCGGGCCTCGGCGGTGGCAACGATGAACGCGAACAGACATTGAACCAGTTGCTGGTTGAGATGGATGGGTTCGAAGCGAATGAGGGTGTCATTCTTATCGCTGCAACGAACCGTCCAGATGTTTTGGATCCAGCGCTATTGCGTCCAGGCCGGTTTGATCGTCAGGTCGTTGTTCCTAATCCTGATATTTTAGGCCGCGAAAAGATCCTAAAAGTTCACACGCGTAAGACGCCTGTTTCGCCAGATGTTGACCTAAAGGTTATTGCACGTGGCACGCCAGGATTCTCGGGCGCTGATTTGGCTAACTTGGTAAACGAAGCGGCTTTATTGGCAGCAAGAAAAGCCAAGCGTGTCATTTCAATGCTTGAGTTCGAAGAGTCTAAAGACAAAGTCATGATGGGTGCGGAACGCCGGTCCATGGTTATGACAGAAAAAGAGAAAAACCTTACTGCCTATCATGAAGCTGGGCATGCGTTGATCATGTTGCACGCGGAGGGTCATGAGCCTTTGCATAAGGTTACGATCATTCCCCGTGGTCGAGCGCTTGGCCTGACGATGTTTCTTCCTGAACGGGATAAGTACAGCCAATCTCAAATGGAATTAAAGGCGATGATCGCCAGCTTGTTTGGCGGGCGCGTGGCTGAAGAAATGATATTTGGAATTGATCACGTAACGACGGGCGCCTCAGACGATCTCAAACGTGCGACTGATATTGCGCGTCGTATGGTCACAGAATTCGGGTTCTCTGAGAAACTTGGTCCACTACGCTACAACGCTGACCAAGAAGAAGTTTTCTTGGGTCACTCCGTGGCACAACAGAAAAATGTTTCTGATGCGACAGCAGAATTGATTGATCAAGAAGTTCGTCGATTTGTTGAAGAAGGTGAAACAACTGCACGGGGCATTCTCGACGAATACAAAGGTGATCTCGAGATTGTGGCCAAGGGACTGCTTGAATACGAAACACTATCTCGTGAAGAGATAGAGGCCTTGTTGCGCGGTGAAAGCATCGACAAGTCGGATAAGCCAACGACGCGTCCACGTCCGCCAGGTAGAAGAACGTCAGTGCCGACAACGGATAGTGGCAGTGAAGAATCAGACTCTGGTGGACTTGAGCCGGAACCGGAACCGCAACCGAACTCGTGACAACAGTTGTTGCCGGCTTACCTGCGCCCAATACGTTAGGTCGTGTTCGAGCTAGAGACCTGTATTGCATCCCACGTTCTATTTCGACTGGCGCAGTTGCGGTGGCACTTATCGAGGCCGGACATGCACTGCCGTTTTCTGGCAATGGAAGCGCTTATGCAGCCGTAGAGCTGGTCATTCGTGAGGGTGAGGACATAGCGCGACATGCTGCGTCCGTGACTGCGTTCAATCCTTGGCGACAAATCCTAAAGTCAGAACTCCAAGAACGCCTTTCGACATTGATCATGGCGATATCAGAGCCGCGAAAACCATTTGCTGAAATCCCGATGGACGTGCCGACAATTATGGGTGTCGTCAACGTCACACCAGATAGTTTTTCTGATGGCGGTAATCATGCGAGTTCAGATACGGCTGTGGCCCATGCCATATCGTTAGCCGAGGTGGGTGCGACTTTTCTCGATGTTGGTGGTGAGTCGACACGCCCGGGAGCAAACCCAGTTGATCCTAGCATTGAGCAACAAAGGGTTATTCCAGTTGTCAGGGCACTGGCAGAGAAATCTTTTACTGTCTCAATTGATACCCGCAACGCGTCTACGATGGCCGCTGCTTTGGATGCCGGGGCGAAGATTGTAAATGATGTTACGGCTCTAACCGGCGACCCGAAGGCCGTTGCAGAGGTTGGTAGGCGCAGCGCACCTGTTGTTCTTATGCATATGCAGGGAACCCCTCAGACGATGCAGGCCGCTCCTAAATATTCAAACGTGCTGACAGACGTATACGATTATTTGGACCTCAGAATTTCTGCCTGCCTAGGTGCTGGCCTTAAAATTCATCAAGTGTGTGTGGATCCTGGCATTGGATTCGGTAAGACAGACAGCGGTAACCTAGACCTTATCGATTCCTTGGGGCTGCTTCAGGGACTAGGGTGTCCTGTAATGCTTGGTGCATCTCGGAAGAGCTTTATCGGAAGGCTCAGCGGTGAAGAAAATCCTTCGAAACGATTGGCTGGATCAATTGCAGCTGCCATGGCCGGTGTTGTCGGGGGTGTAAATATTTTGCGCGTCCATGACGTTGAAGGGACCCGTCAGGCGCTGGCAGTATGGAGAGCTTTGGCTCGCGATAGATAAGGCCCTTGATTGAAGGTGGGTCATAGGCGAATAAAAGCTTTAGACTGTAATGCAATCGGAATTGGCAGGAGAGCCGAGGAATGACGACCAATCGTCTTTTTGGCACTGATGGTGTTAGGGGAACCGCGAATAGGGACCCTATGACGGCCGAAATGGCTCTTAAACTTGGTATGGCGGCCGGGCACAAATTCACACGAGGTGATCATCGCCACACTGTCGTAATTGGAAAAGATACGCGGTTGTCTGGTTATATGCTCGAGCCTGCTCTGACAGCAGGGTTCATATCCGTTGGCATGGACGTTGTTCTAGTCGGACCGATACCGACGCCCGGTATCGCGATGCTAACCAGGTCCCTTCGCTGTGACATTGGGGTTATGTTGTCTGCGTCACATAATCCGTTTGAAGATAACGGCATAAAGCTCTTTGGTCCCGATGGTTTTAAACTGTCTGATGCTATTGAATCTGATATCGAATCCCTGATTGCAGGTGGAACAGAACACTTGCGTGCAGAACCCAACCGTCTTGGCCGGGCTCAGCGTCTGGATAATGGTACGGGCGCCGTCCGTTATATTGAGTTTGTAAAAAACACGTTCCCTCGAAGCCTGCGATTGAATGGTCTGAAGGTCGTTTTGGACTGTGCGCATGGTGCTGCTTACAAAGTAGCACCAGCTGTGTTGTGGGAACTTGGTGCTGAAGTAATCCCAGTCGGCGTGAGTCCAGATGGCTTCAACATTAACAAAGACTGCGGTTCACTCTACCCCAACGTCATCGCCGCTAAAGTCAGAGAGTCTGGTGCCGATTTTGGTATGGCGCTCGACGGAGATGCGGACCGCATTGTCGTTTGCGACGAGCAGGGCAAAATCATCGATGGGGATCAGATTCTTGCAGCGATTGCCCGGCGGGTGGCAAAAAAATGGAGAATTATCTGGTTCAGGTGTCGTGTCTACGGTCATGGGTAACCTAGGTCTAGAACGTTATCTAAAAGGTGTTGGTCTAACGTTAGAGCGTACTCAGGTCGGGGACCGTTACGTGTCAGAAAGAATGGAGGCAGGGGGCTATAATCTTGGTGGTGAGCAATCTGGCCATATTATTCTGGGGAGGCATGCAACGACTGGTGACGGTCTCATGGCCGGCCTGCAACTGTTAGCCTCGCTTGTAGAAACGGGAGAGAAAGCCAGTGAACTGTTCCACTCGTTTGACCCTGTTCCGCAAATTCTCAAAAATGTTCGTCTTAGTGACTTGAGTAAGGCGGAATCGATCCTTGAGGAACGGAATGTGAAGAATGCAATAAAAGCTGCAGAGGACCGTCTAAACACCTCTGGCAGACTATTGATTCGCAAATCCGGGACTGAGCCTTTGATTCGTGTCATGGCGGAAGGCGATGATTCAGATGCTGTCGCATCTGTCGTTGATGATGTTGCTGCAGCCATTAAAGCAGCCGCGGTCTAAAATGCGATCCGTCGATTTCCTGGGGCGGGTTTTGGCTATTGCGGGTTCGGATTCAGGGGGCGGAGCCGGAATACAAGCTGACATTAAGACTGTTACCGCGCTTGGTGGATACGCAGCGACGGCGATCACTGCAGTTACCGATCAGGACACGCAATCCGTCCGCGGGGTTCACGGCATACCGCCATCTTTCGTCGCATCTCAAATATCGACGGTGCTCAATGATATTGGCGCGGATGTGGTTAAGACGGGCATGCTTGGATCTAAAGAGGTTATCAATGCCGTTGCAGATGCGCTGGGTATGTATGCAGATATACCTCGCGTTGTTGATCCAGTCATGGTGGCGAAGGGCGGCCACCGGCTCATTTCAGAAGACGCCGTTGATGAGCTAAAACGGAAGTTAGTCGTGAACGCTACCCTAGTGACACCTAACTTACCTGAAGCGGAAGTTCTAACAGGGATTGAGATAAAAACGTTATCCGACATGGATGCGTCTATCGAACGCTTGCGGGATTTGGGCGCAGATGCTGTTTTATTAAAGGGCGGGCATGTCGAAGGAGATATTCTCGTTGATCTGCTTATCACGAAAGACAGGGTGGATAGGTTTGATGGGCATCGCATAGTGTCATCATCTACACATGGTACAGGTTGCACATTGGCTTCAGCGATTGCCACGGGCTTGGCTCAAGGTTTGTCCTTATATGATTCTGTTTCCCGGGCTCGCCTATACGTCGTCAAAGCTATCGAGACTGCACCGAGCTATGGGCGGGGACATGGACCTCTTAATCATGGGCATACAATAGGTTCCGGCGCGAGCTAGGGACTGGTAAGCTGATCAACTCATGGCGGGATTTGAAACAACCATACAAATGTGGGTCGTACTTGGATTAGCAGTCGCACTGCTAACCCTGTACGTGACGCAATGGCTTTCTCTAGAGGTTAGCTCGCTGCTTGTCCTTACGACTCTTCTTCTGTTTTTCCAGATATTTCCTTTGTCTGGAACATATGACGTCAATTTGCTTGATGCTGATGTGTTGCTTGGGGGCTTTTCTAACCCAGCGTTGTTAGCTGTTATGGCGCTATTGGTCGTCGGCGAAGCGATCGTGCGCACCGGCGCTCTTGAGGACTTAGGCGACGTCATAGCTAAGACGAGACTTCCAAATATATTATTGCTCGCACTGGTCTTGTTATTAGTTGCGACGCTCTCAGCATTTCTAAATAATACGCCCATCGTTCTGATTTTTATTCCAATCTTGCAGGCCGTGGCCCACAAAACAGGAATGTCTGCCAGCAGAACAATGATGCCATTGTCTTACGCAGCAATTCTTGGCGGTATGACGACGCTGATAGGATCGAGCACCAACCTGCTTATATCGAGCTCGATGAGTGAGCAGGGACTGCGGCCCCTAACGTTCTTCGAGATTACGCCTATTGGTCTCATTCTTGCCGGCGTGGCGATCATTTACGTCCTATTCGTCTTGCCTCTGATAATGCCTGAGAGAAAAAGCTCTTCCACAGCGATGTCCAGCGGCCGTCACTACATTTCTCAGTTTGTGGTACCGGCAGATTCGGGGCTCATGGGTGAGTCAGCAGTAGCTGGCGCATTTAAGACCCTTCCTAACGTGACAGTCAGAACAATATTCAGGCGTGGCGAAACGGTTTTGCCACCATTTGACGATTACACGATCCATGCTGGAGATATGTTCGTTGTAGCCGCTACACGTCAGGCACTGACGGAAGTGGCAAGTAGACATCAAGGGTTATTTCACCCGCCTTTGCCTTTCGGCTTGGATTTGCAAGAAACACGCGTCAAAGAATACGAAGATGCGGCTGAAAGTGATCAAGAAGAGGCTCCTGAAGACCGTGATACCGTGCTCGTCGAAGCGATGATTACGCCGTCTTCTCGCATGGTTGGTTTAACTCTCGAGCAATTTGAATTGCAGCAGAGTCAGCGTGCGATTTTTCTCGGAATCCAGCGACGGGCCCAGATGACCGCGTCGCGTATGACAGAGATACGCCTTCAGTCTGGTGACGTTCTCCTTCTCAAGGGCAGGCCAGATCGATTGGAGGCGCTTAGGCCAGAGCGCGATGTTGTGCTTATTTCAGGGACACGGGATATCATTCCCAACAGAACGCATGCAAAACGCGCTGTCGCCATATTTGGTCTGTCAATTGGCTGCGCGGCGCTCGGAATTATTAGCATAACCACCGCCGCGATTGCCGCAGCGACCGCAATGATCCTGACGGGGTGCCTAAACTTAAGACAGGCGGGGCGGGCCATCGACCGCACGATATATTTGTTAGTCGGCACATCGTTGGCCCTTGGGACCGCTATGACGGCAACGGGCGGGGCGGCCTATCTTGCCAGTGTTATCGTTGGCCTCTTTGGCTCAGCCTCACCCCCGGTAATTTTATCCGTATTTTTCTTGGTGGTGGCTCTATTCACAAATGCCCTCAGCAACAACGCATGCGCCGTGCTTTTCACACCTATCGGCGTGGGGTTAGCAGCCAGTCTAGGGATCGACCCTCGATTATTTGCGATTACGTGTCTATTTGCCTGTAATTGTTCGTTTGCGACCCCTATGGGATATCAGACGAATTTATTGGTTATGGGACCCGGCCAATACCAGTTCAGTGACTTCGTTCGAGCCGGTTTGCCATTGGTTTTATTGGTTTGGCTTGTTTTCTCGTTTGTTGCGCCCTGGTATTGGGGGATTTGATCCAAAGGGCGCGTTGACGGCCACACTTGCCCTTCGTAGTATCCGCGCCCGTTGCGCCGAATGGCTTTCTAAATGGTCAATTGGTCACGTTCTCTGGTCACTCAAAGTTAGAAAGACACCGTATCCATGACCGTTGCCGCGAAGCCAAACGCACGCCCCAATAATCCCAATTTCTCGTCCGGTCCCTGTTCAAAGCGCCCAGGATGGGATGTTTCTGTCCTATCAGAGGCTCTGGTCGGCCGGTCTCATAGAGCTAAGCCCGCCAAGGCACGGATCCAAGAGGTCTCTGATCGTTCTCGGGCAATTCTGGGTATTCCAGATGATTATTATATCGGCATTGTTCCAGGCTCCGATACGGGTGCTATGGAGATGGCCATGTGGTCAATGCTCGGCGACCGTGGTGTCGATATGTTGGCTTGGGAGAGCTTTGGAGAAGGCTGGGTCACGGACGTGGTCAAGCAGCTTAAGCTCGATGATGTTAGAACCCTCGGAGCGGACTACGGTTCGCTCCCAGATCTTGATCAAGTCGATTTCGGACGCGATGTAATCTTTACATGGAATGGCACGACCTCAGGTGTGCGAGTGCCTAATGGCGACTGGATTCCAGATGACAGAGAAGGGCTAACATTTTGTGATGCAACATCGGCCGTTTTCGCAATGGACTTGGCATGGTCTAAACTCGATGTCATCACGTACTCCTGGCAGAAAGTACTCGGGGGAGAAGCGCAACACGGAATGCTGATCCTTAGCCCGAGGGCTGTTGAGAGGCTTGAGAGTTATTCTCCACCATGGCCGATGCCGAAACTCTTTCGTATGGCCAAAGGTGGAAAATTCAGCGCGGATATTTTCTCTGGCGCGACAATCAATACAGTTTCAATGCTTTGTGTTGAAGACGCCCTTGATTCCCTCAAGTGGGTCGAAGAGGTCGGCGGGCAAACTGCTTTAGTTCGCAGATCCGAGAGTAATCTTGCCGCATTGGCGGATTGGGTCGGAAAAACGGATTGGGTCGATTTCTTGGCTCAAGACGCATCAACTCGATCGTGTACCTCTATTTGCCTGACAATCGTTGCCGATTGGTTTGTCGCCTTAAGCGGCGATGATCAAGCTGCAGCGGCGAAAAAGATGGTTTCATTGCTGAATGCCGAAGGGGCGGCCTTTGATATTGGCGCCTATCGTGATGCGCCTCCTGGATTGAGAATATGGGGTGGGGCAACCATTGAAACAGAAGATATTCAAGCACTTTGTCCGTGGCTCGATTGGGCCTATGAGCAAGTGAAGACGGAGCAAGTGGGATAATCATGCCTAAGGTACTAATTTCAGACAAATTGAGTGAGCAAGCCGTTCAGGTCTTTAAAGATCGCGGCGTCGACGTTGATGTCAAAACGGGAATGAGTCCTGAAGAGTTGATTGCTTGTATCGGCGAATACGACGGACTTGCAATTCGGTCCTCGACAAAAGTGACGCCCGCCGTTCTGGCTGCGGCTACGAACCTAAAAGTCGTTGGCCGGGCTGGTATTGGTGTCGATAATGTCGATACACCTGCAGCGACCCAAAATGGTGTGGTGGTTATGAACACGCCATTTGGGAATGCGATTACCACAGCGGAACATGCCATATCGATGATGATGGCGCTCGCCCGTCAAATTCCTCAAGCGAATGAATCAACGCATCAAGGCAAATGGGAGAAATCCCGTTTCATGGGTGTCGAACTTTACGGCAAGACACTTGGCCTCATTGGGTGCGGCAATATTGGGTCTATCGTTGCTGACCGTGCCTTAGGTTTGAAAATGAAGGTCGTAGCGTTCGATCCTTATTTGTCTGCAGATCGCGCCGTCGAGCTTGGTGTAGAGAAGGCTGAGTTAAAGGACCTTATATCGAGAGCAGATTTTATTACGCTGCATACTCCGTTGACTGATCAGACGCGCAACATGATCGATGCAGCCGCGATTGCGACAATGAAAAAGGGGGTTAGAATCATAAACTGCGCGCGTGGCGGTTTAGTGGTTGAGGCCGACCTTAAGAAAGCACTCGAAGACGGCCATGTAGCTGGGGCAGCTTTGGATGTTTTCGAAACCGAACCAGCAAAAGAAAACGCGCTGTTCGGCATGGATAATGTCGTCTGTACGCCTCACTTGGGGGCATCGACGTCAGAGGCACAAGAAAATGTTGCCATTCAAGTGGCAGAGCAAATGTCAGACTACTTGGTGTCGGGCGCGGTTACGAATGCACTGAATATGGCGTCCGTGAGTGCAGAAGATGCGCCAAGGTTAAAACCATATCTGAAATTAGCTGAGCAACTCGGTGGCTTTGCGGGACAAATCACGCAAAGCAGCATTATTAGTGTTTCGATTGCCTATTCTGGTGCGGTCGCAGATCTGAATACGAAGCCTCTCACGGCCATAGCGGTTCAGGGCCTTTTGTCGCCGTTAATGGAAAGCGTCAATATGGTAAATGCGCCGGTTATTGCCCGCGAACGGGGTATCGAAATTAGTGAAGTGAGAAAGGACGCGAGTGATCGCTATCACACACTGATTTCGCTCACGGTGACGACCGAGCGGCAGACGAGGACGGTGTCAGGGACGTTATTTGGAAATGGCGCGCCGAGACTGGTTGATGTGAATGGCATTAATCTCGAGGCTGAGATTGGGCCTCATATGCTCTATTTGGTTAACAATGATGAGCCTGGTTTCATTGGTTCGCTTGGAACTACCTTAGGAGATGCTGG
This sequence comes from uncultured Rhodospirillaceae bacterium, assembly GCA_943787205.1. GTDB lineage: Bacteria > Pseudomonadota > Alphaproteobacteria > Rhodospirillales > Rhodospirillaceae > WLXB01. The sequence continues at coordinate 122,819 of CALSLN010000002.1, read as the reverse complement.
GGTCAATATTGCTTCATTCCATCTCGGTCGGCCCACAAAGGGCAGTGATGCCATAGCTTTGCTGCAATTGGACCAAGAAATAGGCGAATCTTTGCTGGAAACGGTACGAGCGTTGCCCCAAGTCCATCAAGCTCAGACCCTAGCATTCTAGGCGATTTCTGGGTTTTTTATTGCTCTGATGCGGTAGGGCCGCTAGAACACCACGAAACAGGTAGGGGTGGTTTTCGCTCCTGCGTGCGTTGAAGCGCAAGAATCACCGTTCAGGTCTCGAAACCATGTCAGAAACAGCTAGTCCGACCTTGCTGCCAGAAGGCTTGCGCGACGTTCTTCCTCCACGTGCGGCGAGTGAGGCAGACCTAGTAGAGCGTCTCGCAGCTTCATTTGACCTAAACGGATATGACCGAGTTGCGCCGCCGTTAGTGGAGTTCGAGAGTACTTTACTTGCAGGGATGGGCGCAGCAACGGCAGATCGCATTTTTCGGATGGTAGATCCGATATCCCAGAGGACTCTTGGAATTCGAGCTGACGTCACGGCACAGATTGCTCGATTGGCATCCACGCGTCTGCAAAGTGCATCTAGACCGCTGCGGTTGATGTATGCGGGCCAAGTCTTAAGAGTGAAGGGCCACCAGCTTCGGCCCGAAAGACAGTTTACACAGGTTGGTTTTGAACTCGTCGGACCAGATAGTGTTGCTGCCGATGCTGAGGCAATCATTGTTGCGGTAGAGGCTGTGACGGAGCTAGGCATTAAGAATATCTCTGTCGATCTGGCTTTGCCGTCTCTAGTGCCTGCAATTCTTGAGCTTGGCGACTTTAGTGAAGAGCAAATTAATGCCCTAAACGAGGCCCTGAACCACAAGGATGCAGCCGAGATACGCAGGCTTGGCGGCAAATTCTCCGATACTCTATCGGCTCTAGTGGAGGCCTCCGGGCCATTAAAAATGGCGCGACCGCTATTGGAAAAAGTTGATCTACCCGAGAATGCCTCGGCGCATTTGAAAAGACTCTTTGCGGTAGCCGATATTGTTCAATCTCAGGCATCAAATATTGCGCTGACTGTTGATCTCGTCGAGAATCGCGGGCTGCAATATCATACGGGAGTTACTTTCTTCTTGTTTGCGAAGGGAAGTACGCGGGAAATTGGCCGTGGCGGGCGTTATCATGTTGAGCATGGTGAGGGTGTGGTTGAGCCGGCAACAGGCGCGACACTGTTTATGGATTCTCTTCTAACGGTATCGCCTACGACGCCGCCAAGTTCATGCATCTACGTTCCATTTGAGACGACACGTGAGGACGTGAGTAGATTGCAGAACGAAGGTTTTAGGGTTCGTGTTTCCTTGTCCAAGGACGAGGATTCTTTGACTAACGCGACAGAACTTGGTTGTTCGCACATAATGCAAAATGGGCAAATCGCCGAAGTGTCCAAGTAAGGGTAACAGACATGACAAATGTAGCAGTGGTCGGAGCCCAGTGGGGAGACGAGGGCAAGGGGAAGGTCGTTGATTGGCTGTCCGAGAGAGCCGACGTCGTCGTCCGCTTTCAGGGCGGGCACAACGCCGGACATACCTTGGTTATCGACGGAAAGACCTACAAGTTAAGCCTCCTTCCATCAGGTGCCGTCCGCGGAAAGCCATCAGTTATTGGCAATGGCGTTGTTATTGATCCCTGGGCTCTCCTCGAGGAGATATCCCGTGTGCGGGAGCAAGGGGTTCGCATTGATCCAGACGTACTTTTTATTGCTGATAACGCCTGCTTAATTCTGCCATTGCACAGAAACCTCGATTTGGCGCGGGAGGAGGCGGCGGGCAGCGCAAAAATTGGTACGACTGGCCGTGGTATAGGTCCAGCGTATGAGGACAAGGTCGCACGGCGTGCAATCCGGGTCTGTGACTTAAAAGATTCTGAAACAGTCTCATATAAAGTTGACCGGCTCTTGGAGCATCACAACGCGTTACTTAAGGGGCTGGGGCAAGCTGAATTGGATCGAGAAGACATCATTTCCGATTTAATGGAGATGGCTCCAAATATTCTGCCCTATGCCGTTGCTGCTTGGGAAAAGCTTGATGATGCCAGGCGCAGTGGGCAGCGTATTCTGTTCGAAGGCGCGCAGGGTGCGATGTTGGATTTAGATCACGGCACGTATCCGTATGTGACGTCGTCTAACACTGTGGCTGGTCAGGCAGCCGTGGGGTCGGGGCTTGGTCCTTCAGCCGTCGGTTACGTTTTAGGCATCACAAAGTCATATACAACAAGAGTTGGCTCAGGCCCGTTTCCAACGGAACTGGATGATGAGGTCGGCAAGACTCTGGGCGAGAGAGGCCGGGAATTTGGAACTGTTACCGGTCGTCAACGCCGGTGTGGCTGGTTCGACGCGGTAATGGTGAGGCAAGCGGCAAAAGTTGGCGGAATTACTGGTATCGCCCTTACGAAGCTGGATGTCCTTGATACCTTGACCGAACTCAAGGTCTGCATCGCCTATGACTTGAATGGTGAGAGAATTACCCGTTTTCCGTCATCAATGTCTGATCAAGCCGCAGTTACGCCAATCTACGAGACCCTCCCAGGGTGGTGCCAGAGTACCCAGGGCGCGAGATCTTGGGCCGACTTGCCAGCTGAGGCGATCAAGTATATTCGTCGCATTGAGGAGCTCATTGAAGTGCCGGTGGCGCTTTTGTCGACGAGCCCAGAACGAGAAGACACTATTTTAGTCCGTGACCCTTTCGCGGACTAAACTCTATAAATCCCCTAGAATGGGGGGTTAATGCTTCGGTAACGCCAATATGTTGGGGTATGGTGAATCCTTATATATTGGCCGGACGATTTTCCGTCCCATGTGCGCGCGAGAACCCGACGTTCTATGGCTGAACAGGCAGTAGAACAGAGTACAGATCCAGAATTGCCGGGAGACCAGGCCGACGCCACAGCTGCGCCCGAGGCAGGTGCTGCTGAAGGCGAGCATGCGCCTAGCAAAGAAGCTACCGGCGAGGCACCGAAAGCTCCGGAGAATATTCCAGCGCCGGGCGGTGGCTATATTACAGTCCGTGATCGCTACAGCATCTTCTATGACCGACCTATCCCGAGTTTGGACATGCCAAACGCATTGGCTTTTGAAGTTGAAGACCGAAAGCAGCCTGGAAGAGCACTTTACGCACTGATTAGTAAGCCAGAGATGCTGGCACGAATCAGCGTGATGCGAATTTTAAAGGGAAATGAGATTCCCCACATGTTGCCGATGGTGGACTGGGGCGCCGCGGAATGGCCGCCGGCCAGTCGGAAATGCATCATTATCATCTACCATCGCCCTTTAGGCGGTCGGGTTATGGACAGCCTTTCCGCTGTTAGAGAGCGAATTCCCCACCACCAGTTTCCGAAACTGGTTATCAAACCAATTGCGGATGCGTTGGTCGAACTTGGCCTAAAGGGCATTACGCACCGAGCTATCAGGCCAGATAATTTATATTTCATGGATGAGGGACGGCAGAAAATCGTCTTAGGCGATTGTTGCACCTCAGTTGCGGCTAGTGACCAACCAACAGTTCTAGAATCCATAGAGTCCGGAATGAGCGGGGCTTATGGCCGTGGTTCGGGAATGTATGCCGATGATATGTATGCCTTCGGTGTGACACTTCTAATGCTTGCTATAGGGCGCAACCCGCTAGCGGGTAAATCTAACGAAGAAATAATCGACAAGAAGATGAAAGAAGGCTCATACGCCTCGTTGCTTGGTGACGAGCGCATTCCGATGTCACTTATCGAATGTATGCGTGGGCTCATGACGGATGACCCCGAGCAACGGTGGGCTGTTGAGAACATTGATCTTTGGATTAACGGAAAACGGCTGACGCCCGTCCAGGCAAAAGCTGAAACCCATTCTCAGCGCGCGTTTAAATTTGCAGAACAAGAATTTTTCTCCTGTCGACCTCTGTCAGTACAGATGCATCGCCATTGGGATGATGCTGCGAAAGTCATTAATGATGGATCACTTGAAATATGGGTCCGCCGCGGACTTGAGCGGAATGAGCTCGCCGACTCAATAGCCGCAGTCACGAAGACGACGCAAGCCATGCCTGGTGATCAGAAGGAGGCGGATGACCTTCTTGTCGCGCGCGTTTTGATGCTTATGGATCCAGCAGCACCCATTCGATACAGAACATTCTGCACGCATTTGGAAGGTTTCGGGAGTGCGCTTGCGATCGCAATGCTGCAAAAAAAATCGATGCAGCCTTTCATAGACTTTATTAACAAAGATCTGTGGCGTTATTGGGTGGCGGCTCAGAAAGTTTTCCATCCTGATCATGCGCAATGGGAAGGTGTCTTCAAAGATTTGAAGAACTATCTCAAAGACACGAATTCAGGGGCCGGTATTGAGCGCTGCGTTTATGAACTTAATGAATGGCTGTATTGCCTGAGTCCCTTAATCGGAAGCCAGTATGTCTTGGAAGTTAAGAGCATACTGCCAGCATTGGACATTGTGTCTAAGACAGCCAATACAAAGATGTGGCCGGTCGATCGGCATATCGCCGCGTTTTTGCGAGCGCGGTATGCCAAAGGAACTGGAACACAGATCGACGCGATGAATGATGAAAAGCCTGATCGAGCCACAACTGGAAATGCTTAGCGTATTGGCTATCGTTCAATGGCGCCTTTGACCGGAGGCCGTGTTCGGTTTGGCGAGTTGGGTGGGAGGTCTGATGGGACCGATCATTAATAGCTATCAGAATCGGCCAAAGCGTAAAGAGATTGAGAAGGAAATTCCGAAACTTGTACGGAAGGGAAACCTTCCGGAGCTTTATAATTTCCTTGATAACCCCGAAGAACGCCAACGTGATGCAGAAGGATTCTCCTGGGCCAAAGCTGAATTCGCGGGTGCTGAAAAGCAAATGTTTGATTTGCAGAATGGTCAAATTGTTCGGGATGAAAACGCGCAACGTGCAGGGCGGCAAGCTGGGGCAGGTGTTGCCGTTGTCATCATGTTACTGACCTACGCTGTGATGCTCCTTGGCAAGGCATTTTAAGGCATGGCAGCTCAACAGACTCCACCTGGAACAAAGGTGAATAAGAGCCGGGTATTTTTATATATGATGCTCGCGATACCCATCGGCTTGATGATCGTTCCAACGATGATAGTGCTGATGTTTGCTCTACTTCCCAGCGGCGTGGCCTTCGTCATGGAGCGTGGCAAGGGCGTGTATGGCGGGGTATGTGTCGGGGCAATGAACCTAGCGGGGGCATCGCCGTATCTGGTTGACCTTTGGTTTGAAGACCATACGGTCGAGGCGGCTTTTGCCGTTCTCACTGACGTTTTTGCGATTCTCATTATATATGGATGCGCGGCGTTTTGGCTGGGCCATCTATGCGATTACGCCCTCTGTTGTCTCGACGTATATGACAATGACAGCCGGCCGGCGTATCGCTGCTCTTAAGGACCAGCAGAAAGAGCTTGTTCTAAAATGGGGGCCTGATGTCGAATCGGTTTATGAACCGGACGATAAAGATTAGAGCCAGTCTGGGTTCATTTAGGTCTGGCGTAATTTTCGAGTTCGCCTATCAGCAGCTGAAAGTCTTTGGGGTGTGGTGCCTCAAATTTCAATACTTCTTCCGTAACCGGGTGTTTGAATCCCAAAGTCGCTGCATGTAAGGCTTGGCGATTAAAATTTCTAACGGCAGCTCCTACGGCCTCAGGTGCGCCTCGTTTGGTTGCCCTTCCATAGAGCTGATCACCTATCAGGCTATGTCCTAGGCTGGTCATATGAACGCGAATCTGATGGGTGCGCCCTGTTTCGAGCTCACATGAAACGTGGCTGGCAAGCATGCCAAATGAGGATGCGACCCGATAATGGGTAATAGCGTGCTTACCGCCGAACTCGACAACCGACATTTTCTTTCTGTTTCTTGAACTCCGCCCAATTGCGCCGTGACTGTTCCAGAGAGCGGAGAAGGGACTCCCCAGGTCAAAGCGTCGTAGCGGCGCTCTATGTCATGAGATGCAAACAGTTCAGAAAGGCCGTGATGGGCGACCTCAGTCTTGGCTGCAACCATCAGGCCAGAGGTGTCTTTATCTATCCGGTGGACAATACCTGGTCGTTTTACACCGCCTATTCCTCTTAGAGAGTCGCCACAGTGTGCTAACAGGGCGTTGACCAGTGTGCCATCTGGATTGCCCGCACCGGGATGAACGACCATTCCCGCTGGCTTGTCGAGAACGACGAGGTGGTCGTCTTCATGAATGATGTTTAGTGGAATATGTTGTGGCTCAGGTCGGTCTTCGACGGGTGCAGGAACGTCTAGGCTAATGTTAGCGCCAGATTTCACTCTGTGATTCGGATCACCAATAATTTTTCCGTCGATCGAGGCGCAGCCTGCTTCAATAAGAGACTTAATCCTCGTTCTCGAGAGATCGGATAAATGATTGTTTAGAAAGCGATCAAGCCTTTGGCCAGAATCTTCGCCTTCAACAAGGATAGCGACCATACTTTCAGGCACAGAAAAATCCACACTTAGGGGTGTAACGTTAGCGTACGTGCTAGAGTTTGTAGTCTAACAGTCTGCTATGGGGAACCGTCACGGTGAATTCGGCGAAAATACTTGTATTGGTGATGTCTGGCTTGCTCATAGCTGGGGTAGGGGTTCTTGTTGTTGGGCTGTCTTTAGGCTGGCATCTGGATGACGAGGCCGTCGGTCCAGCACCGAGCACGGGTGAATCGATAGGGCTTGTCAATTTAGAACAACCTGACGGCAGTGTTATCGACGATGTCGCGATTTCTGATGGTCAAGTTGCCGTTACTGTATCGGGCGGCGGAGTCTCTCAACGTGTCATCCTCATTGATGCCCGCAGTGGTGTTGTTAAGGGTAGCATTTTGTTAAATGTGTCCAGCGGCGCATCCGAGTAGCCCAGTTTTGTCGCTAGGGCTTACAGAACAACAGTTAGAGCAGCTCAAGCAGGAAGCTGAGACGGCGTTCCCAGATGAATGCTGTGGTCTATTGATTGGCCAGGGGGCAGGTTTTATAGAAGTGACGGATGTGGTAGCTGCCGACAATCTCGCCGAATCATCTGACCGGTTCCTCATCGACCCACAAGTCCAATTTGATTGGATGCGTACGCTGCGAGGGACAGAACGCCGTATCGTCGGTCACTATCACTCCCATCCCACGGGTTGGCTATGCCGTCAAAGCGTGATGAGGCAATGGCCGTTGACCGTCACCAGGTATGGATAATTGTGCCGATTCAAGCCGGCGCAGCGGGTGAGCCCGCGGGCTTTCTGTGCATGGGTGAAGGCCTAGGCTTTAGTCCGTTTCCTATCAAAATAACGACTTAGAGCTAAAGTAATCCGCAGATTGTCGGTTGCTGTCGGTTCTGGCATTGTCGGGACGACTGTAATTATCGTCCAGAATACGTGTTTGAGAAACCATGGATACAGTGATTGGAAACGAGCAATGCGCTTACCCAACCTTCAGGGCTTAAACCGTCGCCAGCTATTTCAGTCAAGTGGACTGGTAGCGGCTGGGCTTGTTACCGGGGGCGTTGGGGTTGCATCCCGACCGACCGCAGCAGCGCGAAGCAATGATCCGGTGCGACTAGTTGCGAACGAGAACCCGTACGGCCCATCAGAAAGTGCACAGAAAGCTATGTCAGAGTCTCTCGGTGATGGCTGGATGTATGTCACGTCTGAAGGACGCGTTCTGAAGAAAATGATTTCAGAACGAGAAGGTGTTGGCGAAGACCATATTCTCATCACTGCTGGTTCGGGTGAGTTACTCAAGATGGCCGGTCTCAGTTATGGAATGGCGGGTGAAATTGTTGCAGCGAAACCGACTTTCTCGATGTTAGTTGCCTATGCTCGGGATACGGGCGCAACAGTCAAGGAAGTCGCGCTTGATCAAGATATGCGTCATGACCTTTCCGCTATAGAGGCTCAAGTAAGCAAGGATACAAGTCTTGTTTACATCTGTAATCCTAACAACCCTACGGGCACAATGTTAGAAGCGGACGATCTTCGATCTTTTATCGATGGCGTCGAATCGCGCGCGGCTGTGTTTGTCGATGAAGCCTATGTTGATCTCCTTGATGACCCGAAACGCAATGCGATGGTGGATCAGGTCAAGGCAGGAAAAAATGTCATTATAGCCAGGACATTCTCTAAGATTCACGGTATGGCCGGTCTTCGCGTTGGGTACGCAATTGCGCGGCCAGATATCATAAAGCGACTTCGTCCACTTCAAATGAGCTTCCAGAACTGCATGGGAGCACGTGCAGCAATTGCGAGTTATCAGGACCTTGAATTTCAAGCTTTTAGCAAAAATAAAATTCAAGAGTGCCTCTCGGTAACGCAATCTGCTTTTGAAGACTTAGGCTTACCTTATACGCCGTCGGTCACGAATTTCGTTCTCTTTGACACCGGTGGCTCCGTCAGAGACTTCGCCTTGGCCATGCGGAAAAAGGGCCTTCTTGTAGGACGCTCATACGCGCCCTATCGGTCGTGGTGCAGAGTGAGCATGGGAACAGTTGAGCAGATGGGACGTTTTTCCTATGCTCTGCGCGAATATTATAAGGGGTAGTTGAATGGCGTATCGCATTGGAGTTATTGGAACAGGTGCTGGGATTGGCAACACGTCGGTGCCGCCAGCACCGATTGCTGAGCTCGCCAGTGAAGGCTTTGCACCAGAACTGATAGAAACCCGGTTGCGCACATTTCCAATGACTCCTTACGACCGTGGTTTGACAGTCTTGGCCTACGTTGATTGTGCTATTGAGGCAGAGAAAGCTGGGTTCGATGCCGTTTTTATCAATACGGTTGGGGACTACGGCATTGACGAGATGCGGTCCGCCACGAGTATGGTTGTAGTAGGCGCTGGTGAAGCAACTATGGCGATGTCCTGTAATACGGGTCGCCGATTTTCCATCGTCACGATATGGCCACCAAAGTTAAACTTTATTTACCAAGAACGGCTGCGTAGCACTGGTATGGAAGCGCGATGTGCATCTGTTCGCCATGTCTTGTCTGATGCAGAAGTTGAAGGTCTCGAAGGGGCAGGGGCAGCGGTTACCTCCCTAAAAGATGGGAGTGCCTCCATCGTTGATCGAGTAATGGAACAGATTGAAAAAGCCATCCACGAAGATGGTGCAGATACGATTATGCTTGGGTGTACGTGCATGGCCCCTATTGGGCCTTTGGTGGCAGAAAGAGCGCCAGTTCCAGTACTAGAATCGATGCGGACTGGATACAAAACTGTCGAGGCCATGTTGGCGCTGAATGTAAAACATAGTCACACAGCTTATCCCAAAGCTGATCCGTCAAACTTAGACGCTGTCGGCGCTTTGGTTGCGGGGCAGGGGAATCTTGATCTAGGTGGTGACTGTGAAGTGTGCGTTATCGCCCAAGAGGCTGCTGAGTAAGCGGTTTCTAACGCACGAAAGCACCAACCTACTATGGTAAATTTGGATACGGCTGAGCAACCGGCTCGGCCATCTCATGAGAGTCCGCCGATACAAAACGAGCGGCTTATAAAGGCCGTTCTGGCAACAACCATTGCGGCGAGTTCTTTTACCATCCAGATATTTCTTCCGGCGCTGCCGACTGTTCAAGCAGCGTTTGATGTGACTGCGACTCAGGTCCAACTCACCATTAGCTTGCCACTTCTTGTGACCGCATTAGCTACTCTTGCCTATGGGCCTTTGTCTGATCGGTATGGACGGCGACCAATTCTAATCGGAGGCATGACACTGTTCTTCGTTGGAACAGTGCTGTGTTTATTTGCGCCTACTATTTTGGCCCTGATCTTTGGTCGATTTATACAAGCTCTTGGAAGTGCGGCTGGTGTGGTTATCGCTCGTGCTGCGGTAAGTGACCTATACGGCCGTGAACGCGCGGCTGCTGTTCTTGCCGGTTTAGTTGCGGTCATGGTGGTTGCGCCAATGATCGCGCCTACACTGGGTGGGTTTCTCGTGGACTGGTTTGGTTGGAGAGGAAACGTTGCCGCAACTGTTATATTTTCTGGCGTGCTCCTGGCGCTCGTAATTTTCTATCTTCCAGAAACACATCACAATCGCAGCGCTGGGTCGTTTGGTGTTGGGAGTATGGTCTCCAGTTTCGGTAAATTGTTAGCGGCCCCGGCTTATCGTGCTTACGCTTTCCAAAGTGCATTTATGATCGCGATTTTTTACGTCTTCCTTGCCGCTGCGCCTTACGCGGTAATGGTCGTTATGGATGTTAGCGCTACGGGATATGGGCTGTACTTTCTTCTGTCTACTTTTGGGTATTTGGCAGGCGCAATGATTGCAAACCGAATTTCTCAGCGTGTTGGTATCGACCGGATGGTATGGATTGGGACCAGTGCCGCGGTAGCGTCTACATTTCTGGTGGCGCTTCTTATGCTGGCGGGGATGTGGCACCCATTAGCCATATTTATTCCGATTACCATTATGGGGACGGCGAATGGAATGGCTCTGCCAAACGCGAGCGCCGGTGCACTGAGTGTCTATCCAGAACTCGCAGGCGCGGCATCTGGTTTAACGTCTTTTATACAGCTTGGAATTTCTGCCGTGTTTGCTCAGGTATCTGGCAGTCTCCAAAATGGAACCCCGAACCCCATGGCGTTGTCGATGTTTGGTGCCGCTTTGCTTGCTTTGGCGTCGTTCGCCTTATTCAAAAGAGCTGAACGTAAACAAGCTGGACGCTCCGTATCGCCTTAGCGTCTACCAAGTTGCAGATTCAACTTTGAACGTATTTCCATCGGTACTGATTGAGTTATGAGTGCGTTCTGGGGATGGTACAGTTTGTTCTAGTTGCCCACTGTTCTTGAGTGCACTCCACCAATGGTGGACTGATGCAGCTAAGGGGTGTGCCAACTCTTGCCTAAATACGACATCTTTAGCCATTTCCTTCGTCGCATCCATACTGGTGATGTGAATTAAATCGTTGATACGGTTCAGGGCGATGTCATGCGCTTTGATTGTCTCGTTAGAGTCAGTAACTTTAACTCTCTGAATAATGTCAAAGATCAAGTCAGACACCAGTTGATCTGTACGACCAGATATCTCGTCGACCATATCGTTGATATCGGCGAGGAGATCTTCCGCCAATTCCGGTTGGAAGAGAGATTTAATCTTAGCGGCTTCAATTCCCACAACGGCTGCGTAGAAATAATGCCGAGCGGGATGGATTTCGAGCAGCTTTCTTTTCTCATCAATATCTAACTGGGTTTCATCAATGAAGCTGGAAAAACGTTTCTCCCAAATAGGATAAGTTTTCTCTACGACCTCGACGACGTCATGGAGAAATTGTTTGGCAGCCTGTCTTGTTGTCACCATTGGCTTCGCTGCATTCGTCATTTCAGTCACCACATGTTGTATGTTCTAGACAATGTAATAACGTTTTGTGGGGGCTTACGGTTGCGAAAGAGCACTGTGAAACACGACATAAACCCCGGAATTGAAGGGTTTTTTGCTGACAATGCCATGCGGCGTGGTGAGTGATCCGCACGCTATCCGATAATCATTCATTTATCGCCACCGACATAAATACTTTAGTGTCGAAACTATAATCTTTAAGCCCTTCTTAAGCGCGTTGAGCGAGCATCTGATGAGAAAAGGATGCCACTGCCTGAGCGATGGGCCTGTGGCAGTGGGGAAAAGTTTATGGCCGACAAGCCAGCGCAGCAAAAGGCAGAGCAAGAACGCCGGGGGTCGCCCGTATTTAGGCAGCGGGCGCAGGAAGCTTATGACGCTCTGAGGACCATGATTGCAGATCATGGTGGCTCAGATATTGCCGACGATTTAGCAGATAAACCCATGGTCGAGGATGTCATGCGCAAGAAACCCGAGATGATCGGGGCGCTTTTGGAATCGATATGGAAATTAAGAAATAATCCTGAGCTGGAACCGTTCTTTGGATCTGCAAATGACGAAGAGAACCTCGTCAGTAATAAAGATGAGCCTATTCGTCCATGTGGGCGTACGTACACAGACACAATACAGTCTCATCTCTTCGGAGCTGCCCGCTTATTCATTATGAATCGTGAGAATGATTGGGTGAAAGCTAGAGTGGCGAAACCGGAAGGTCTCGGAAAAGATGCGATAGGTGGGTTCGGTAATTTTCTGCGGCGTATGGTCGGTATGAAAATTAAGGTGAACATAGACGCTGTGCGGGCGTTGTATCCGGGCAGGGGCCTTTATCAAACTCTAAAACCTTACCTAATGCATATTGACCAGTTCAAATATATTCCTGATTACGCGGACCTCAGCACCAAAGGTGCAATAGTGATTGGCGATATCTTTGAAAACTTAAGGTCTAGTGCGGCCCTAAAAGCTGCGTGTCGATTAAGCCCAGACGGGCTTACCAGTGCGCGGGGATGTGCGCAGGCCTTTGCTGAATCGGAAATCTTCACGGCTGCAAACGCATCGGGACAGGATGGAGGCCGCAAGCGCAACATTAATGAACTGCGCAGAGACAAAGAACTCATTGCGAAAATTAAAATTCGGGCGGCCGTGGTTTTTGCCGATTTCCTGAATAATCATATTGAATGTATCGGCTTTGTCGAACGCCACAAAGCCGGCGCGGAGACGGTTGTTAGGTCTCTTGCTCCGTTGTTCAATGATGAGACGTGGACTGTATTGGCAGAGGAAGGGGCAGTGGAGAATGTTATTAACTGTCCCCCGAATGTTGCGTTAGAACTTGGCCGGGATGCGCGATACGTAGATGTCGAGGTATCGAAGGCCATTACTCAAATGAACTACCCTGATATCGGAAGAGACCTTATCAAGATGCTTGGCGAAGAATTGTCGGAAGATGACGTCAAGCGGGCAATTCAAGATGAGGCGGCTGTTAAGATATGGAGCACTGTACCTGGCGTGGTGAATAATCACTTCAAATACCAGCACGATGCGAAAACGACGGATAAAGAGATCAAGAATTACAAAGACCTCAAGCAAGAATTGGCGCCTGTCATCAATCAAATGAAGGAAGCTCTCGGGCTTGAGTTTGAAAAAAGTGAAGATGTAGCCTCGACTGGCTAAAGATTAGAATGTTCCGTTTGCGCTGTTCTCGGCGCACCGGTACCTTGGTGATACAAAATTAAAAGGGGCGCGAGTTCAATGGGAACCTCCCGCAGAATACATCCAGATGCCATCTTTGTTCGCTTTACGGGCGAGAAGGGGTTCGGCTTCACCTATATTGATGAAGAGGCCTATGCCGCCGCTGCAGACCATTTTTTAGCAATCGCCTTGGCACATGAAGAAAACGACACTTCAGAAGTTCGACGGCAATTCTGCCATGATCAACTCTGGCGGGTTTTTGCTGACCCAATGGGTGAGCAATATACGTGGCATAATGTGCGCTGGATTGCAGCTGCCGCGGTGCGCGATAAGTATGGCTATGAGCGTGAAACACCACGCGTTGTCGTTATCGAGAATGCCGAGGATGACGCTGGGATCGTTATTCGAGCCGGTGACGAATACATGGATCATCCAGGCTGGCCTAAAGCGCTTATTGTCGGACACCCTGCAATTGGGGGAGGGCCGGCGACTTTCTTTTCATCTAAGGAAGACTTTGAGCTATTGGCTGACCGCCCGATGTCAGATGAGCTTTGGCTGCCGCAGATCGTCAATCGGCTCTATGAAGTCACCCCATCTGTCGTGATGGGTATGCCAAAGTCAGACAAGGGTGGGAAAATGCAGGTCCAATGCCGTGCGGTTGCATTTGGTACTAAAGCGGCGCTCAAAGAGCGCGCCCCAAAGGAATAGGGACTGACACCTAGTCCTTATCTGTTTCTAGCTCGACGAGAGCCTCTATATCTCTGTCTGCAAGTCCAGTCGCCAGAATAAGCCTAACGATACGGACCTCCAGGGGAAGGTCCTGGTTATCTTCTAGTGTGCTGTCCGCCTTCAGTGCTGCATCAAAGAGGCTCGACATTTCAGTTAACCCATCCCGTCCGAATGGTCGTGCACCAAGTTCTGGCCCGAGCATGAGATATCCAGAGAATTTGGCGATGCTGATAAGAGTAGGGTCTAGGGCTTGCTTACTGTCGCCTGATTCTTGGGCCCACTGGTACAATAATTGCCGCACGCCGCCATCGATGCGGCGAATATCCACATCCAGAGCGATCCATTCGCGATCTAGGGCCTGAAAAGCCCATTTCCGCTTGCTTCCGAAGCCAAGGATATCGAAACTAAGAGCCATGATAGATAATCCTAAGAATTCAGTCCCTGAGTTACCCGGCCTACAAGAATGTCGCAAGTGCGGTGCTTCGTTTCGATGGGAAGCAAGTGATCCATCAGCAAAGGCATCTCCCTTGGTTGCACGGATGGTTAAGGCAAGTGTGAAGTGCGATTGCGGCTACGGAAAGCTCGGGGGTACGGCGCCCGAAAGCTGATCAGGATAGGTCGATTGGGTTGCCTTACGACAGACCGACACGATCCTTGTCCAACGATACGGCTTTAATAAGCGCAAAGACTGGCATGCCTTCCTGCAGGCTTAGTCGTTCGGCGGCCAGGCGTGTAATGCGCGCCCACAGGTGAACAGGGCGTTTGCTTGATCCAATATTGACTTGCACATCAACGACGGGGCGCCTTGGCGATTCAAGAATGGAGTTAATTGAGCCCTGAATAATATTGAGAATACTTAGGTTCTCCGGTCGCTCAAGCGCCAAAGATACGTCTTGGGGTCTCACTTGTACCCGAACATGCGCTCCTGGAGGTAAATCTAGCTGTGTCACCAATAGGGGCTGCCCCGCGGCTGATAATTTGGTCAAGCCGTGAGCATTGACGTGTTCGGTCACGGTTGCGGCGAGGACAGTACCCGTATCTCCATCATCTGTGAGAGGAGATAGGTCCATCTGTCCGGTAATTTCTTCTACAGACCCAAAGGCTTTGATTTGCCCTTCGTCGAGAACGGCAAGCCAATTTGCCAGTCTGCGTATTTCAGAGAGGCTATGCGAAACATAGAGGATTGGCAGGTTCAGGCTGTGCCGAAGGCCTTCTAGGTAGGGTAGTATTTCCGACTTCCGATCCGCATCCAGAGCGGCGAGCGGTTCGTCCATCAGGAGTAGTCTTGGATTGGCAAGAAGCGCGCGCCCTATCGCTACACGCTGACCTTCGCCTCCAGAAAGATTATGGATGCTGCGATCTAGAAGTCGCTCAAGGTCCAGAAGGTTTACGATAGCGTCAAAGGATAGGTCAGGGCTGTCGGGAAGAGGGTTAAACCTGCGCCCGAACATCAAATTACCTTTGACGCTTAGGTGGGGGAATAACCTGGTGTCCTGGAACACATAACCAATACGTCGTTGTTCAGGTGGAACCCAGGCACCGTTCTGCGTGTCGCACAGAACCGTACTGCCGACCTGAATCTTTACGAAGTCTGGGCGTAACAACCCAGCGACAATTTTTAGTAGCGTCGTTTTTCCGGCGCCTGATCGCCCAAATATTGCCGTAACGCCAGTATCCGGTGCAGATAAACTTGCATCAACTCGGAAAACATTCGTGCCATCAATAAATCGATGCCCCGCTTCAATTGTCAGCATGCTCTCACCTCCCACGAACTTTGAAGTGGGTTTTGCGGGATAGCCACTCGGAGGTTAGCAGCGCCGCCATAGCGAGCACGAGAGAGAGGAAGACGAGTCTAAGAGCAATGGGATCTCCGCCCGGTGTTTGTGTCGCTGCGTAGAGTGCGAGCGGTAACGTTTGAGTCTCGCCAGGGATGTTGGCAGCAAAAGTAATCGTCGCCCCAAATTCGCCTAACGCGCGGGCGAAGAACAATAGGGCGCCCGTCAAAACACCAGGCATAACGATTGGCAAAGTGACCGCGAAGAAGGCCTGTCTTCGATTAGCCCCTAAGGTGATTGCAGCTTCCTCCAGGCGAGGATCAACACCTTCTAAGGCTTGGCGAATTGGGCGCACGAAGAGGGGGAACGCGACAACGGATGCCGCTATCGCAGCCCCTTGCCAAGTGAACACAAGGCCGATGTTGAACCAATCATTCAAGAATGATCCGAGAATTCCTTTACGGCCTAAAAGAATCAGTAACAGGTAACCAATAACGACAGGTGGCACGACAAGCGGAAGGTGTATCACGGCGTTGAGAACAGCCTTGCCGCGGAATTCTTTACGAGCCAATAGCCAAGCAACGCCCATTGCGAGTGGAAGAGAGAGCGATACGCTCCACAAGGAGACCTTGAGGCTGATCTGCAATGCTTCTAATTCAAGGGATGAGAATCCGAACATTCAATCATTCCGCCGCGACTGCGTCCGGCATCGCGGCCAACGCCTGCTGTAAGTCAGCGATGAGATCTTCTGGGTTTTCTAGTCCGACATGAAGCCGAATTGACGGGCCTGCTGGAGTCCAACCTGAAACAGGGCGCTTAATGGAATCAACAGAGTTCGCCATCACTAAGCTTTCGTATCCGCCCCAACTGAATCCCCGCAGGAAGACCTCTAGCGCGTTGACGAATCGATCCGTAGCGTCTTGCGTGATCATGCTTTTGAATATGAACCCGAACAAACCGTTCATGCCAGTGAAGTCTCTGCTCCAGATTGCATGTCCTGGATCGGATGGCAGTCCGGGGCATAGTACGCGATCAATTTCTGGGCGTCGTTCCAGCCATTCAGCGACGATTCTTGCGTTCTCTTCGTGGCGTTGCAGTCGCACACTCAGCGTTCTTAGGCCACGAAGGGCGAGGTAGGCGTCATCAGGACTTAGCCCATAGCCGAAGAGGAGAGCAGTCCACTTTAGTTTTTGATGCAAATCGTCATCGTCCAGACTCAGGGTCCCAACAGCGACGTCGGAGTGGCCACCGATGTACTTGGTTCCAGAATGCACAGAGATGTCGATACCAAGCGCGGGTGAATCGATGAGCAAGGGCGTTGCCCAAGTGTTATCAGCAACGACCAGAATGCCATGCTCATGGGCAACGGCCGAAACGGCGGGTATATCGGTCATGTCGAAGGTTAAGGACCCCGGGCTTTCGACAATGATCATTTTTGTATTTGGCTTAATAAGGTCCGCAACACCGGCCCCGATAGAGGCATCGAAAAGCTCGGCATCAAGGCCCCAGGCCGCAAGCCGATCACAACAGACAAGCCGAATAGGGCCGTACACGTTATCAGCCACAAGGATGTGATCACCGCTGCCGCATAGACCTAGGATCGAAATGAGAATTCCGGATAAGCCGCTCGGTAGGGCGAGACAGTGCTTGTAGCCTTCAAGATCTGCAATGGCTTCTTGGAGAGCCCAGTGTGTCGGCGTTCCAGCGCGGCCATAGGCTAACTTCCCGGGAGGATGCTTTGACCGCTCGCGCATTTCGTCAACGTTGGCGGAAACGACAGTGGACACTCGAAAGATCGGCGGATTAACGGCACCATCAAACAGCTCTGGATGAGAGCCGCCATGAACCAGGCGCGTGTCCTGATGCTTTTTGCCTTTATCGGCCGCCATCGATTTATCCCCCAACGTAGTGGCGCGCATTGTGGCCTGCTGGGGATAAAAACGAAAGCCAGATAAGGCTGTTTCTCTTATGCGGCGTTGGCGGCTGGCCCTAATTTATTCAAGGCGGCTAGGGGATTAGATTCTATTTCAGTGGCGAGCGTCGCGTTCCACTTGTTGAGGAAGCCAAATAGAGCAATGACGCTCACAATCTCGCAAATCTGATTGTCGTCAAAGTGCTTCTTGAGTTCGTCAAAATCTGCATCTGTGCATTCGACAGGGGCGTGGCCGGCGCCTTGAGCAACCCGCATGGCCGCACGCTCTGCATCGCTGAACAATGGACTGCTTTCGTATTCCCAGATCGCTTTGATTTTTTCTTCGTCAATGCCCGCCATGTCGGCGCCATGCACAGTGTGTGACTGGCAATAAGTGCAGCCTGACGCTGTGCTTGTGATGATTGATACGAGCCGCTTAAGCTCGTTGGTGACGAGACCATCTTTACCGTAGATCGCCCAAGTCAAACCGCCCAGTCCTTCCATCAGACCTGGAACGCGCGCGAATGTAAGGCCGTCATTCGCTCTGAACCCCATTTTCTCTTGGCCTTGTTTCATGCGCTCTTGAAACTCTTCGGGAAGGGATTCGAGTGGTAGAGGGTCAATGCGAGGCATGATGCGGTCCTTTGTGTATTGATTAGTGATCTTGTCCGGTTGCAACGGGTGTGTCCGGGTCGCTGCCCCAGTCTACCCATGAGCCGCCGTAAATTGCGACATCATCTTTGCCGAGTAAGTAGGCGCCGAGAGCAACTGTACAAGCCGTTACCCCTGAGCCACAGGTCGTAGCCATTGGTTCTGCGAGGTTAGCTCCGGCCGCATCGAAAGAACTTTTGAGCTCATCGGCAGTTTTGAAGGTTTTTGTTTCCTGATTAAATAAGCTGCCGAACGGTACGTTAAGGCTCCCGGGTATGTGTCCTGATCGGAGCCCGGATTTTGGCTCTGGCTCGGTGCCTGTAAAGCGCCCGGCAGACCGAGCATCAACAACTTGATAGGCCTTCTGTTCAATATTGGCTCTTATTTCATTTTTGCTTCGCACTTTATCCAATGCTTCGTGGTTGGCGATAAAGGGCTTTGGTTCTGGCCTCGGCACTGATGTTTCTAAGGCGCGGCTTTCTGCGTTCCACTTGGTAAGGCCGCCATCGAGAACGGAGACGTTTGTGTGGCCGTAGGCGCGGAACATCCACCACACGCGAGCTGCAGCACAGCCGCCACCCATGGCATCATAGGCAATCACGTGGGTTTGGTTGTCGATGCCAAGAGCCCCAACCTTTACACTGAATACGGTCGAAGATGGAACGGTGTGGTCCTGGGTCGCGTTCCGGTCCGCGATGTCGTTAATGTCGAAGAACACGGCATTTGGTATATGCCCTGCCTTGTATTGTTCCTGTGCGGGGGCGGTACCGCCGGGGACAAAGAAAGAGGCATCAACGATGACTACAGTGTCGTCCTCAAGATGAGCAGCAAGCCACTCTGTTGATACGAGGGCATCGGTGTTCACATAATCCATAGTGGTCTTCCGTTTCAGTGTAATCGCTAGTCCATCCACGGCGGGATGGGTAAGTCCTTTGAGCGCAGAAAGTCTGGATTAAATATCTTACTTTGATAGCGGCTGCCATGATCACACAAAATCGTGACTACGTTTGCACCGGCTCCGAGCTTTTTACCGACCCGAATGGCCGAAGCGACATTGATGCCGGTTGAGCCACCCATCACAAGACCATCATGAAGAACCATATTGTAGATGGCGTCCAGTGCCTCTGGGTCGAGTACGCGCTCTGCATCGTCTATGGGCGCATCCTTAAGGTTCAGCGTCACCCGGCCTTGACCAATGCCTTCGGTAATTGAGTCACCCTCAGTCGTGAGCTCACCAGTCTTGATGAAGTCATGGATGACGGAGCCACCTGGGTCGGCTGCCACCGTGAGCACCGATTTTGAGCGCTCTTTTAGGGCGATGGAAATGCCTGCTAGTGTGCCGCCCGTTCCAACGGCTGTGGTGAAGGCATCAACCTTGCCATCCAGTGCGTCCCAGATTTCGGGACCGGTCGTCTGAATATGTCCGTCTCTATTTGCGGTGTTGTCAAACTGGTTGCAGAAGTAGCCACCGACCTCTTCAGCAAGGCGTTGTGCAACATGAACATAGTTGTTGGGGTCTTTGAAAGGTACGGCAGGGACTTCACGAAGTTCTGCGCCGCAGGCTCGGACGGTGTCCTTCTTTTCCTGGGCTTGGGTGTCTGGCATCACAATAATTGATTTGTACCCCAGGGCGTTGCCGACCAAGGCAACACCTATGCCAGTGTTACCGCCTGTGGCTTCAACAAGAATGCCACCCGGTTTGATCAACCCGCGCTTTTCGGCATCACGGATCATGTAGAGGGCGGCCCGGTCTTTGACCGACCCGCCAGGATTCATGAACTCGGCTTTGCCGTAGATGTTCGCCCCGGACATCTCAGACGCCCATTTGAGGCGAATAAGCGGGGTATTGCCAACGGCATCAATAAAATCTCCGTGTACGGGCGTCTTCATGGTTCTGTCCTGGGATAAGCGATGATAGGAGTCATCATAGGATTATGATGCAAGTCCTCCAAGGGTTTGGGGGCGTGTTCGGTTTCACATTGACGACAGAAGAGAAGGATACTCTACGATGGCAGAGAGCCGCAAAATAGAATTCCCCGGTCATTCTGGTGAGACCTTGGCCGCACGCCTCGATTTTCCTGATGGAGCGCCTAAAGCCTTCGCATTGTTCGCCCATTTCTTTACCTGCTCAAAAGACATCTTTGCCGCATCTCGCATCGCTTCTGAACTAAGTGCCGCTGGAATTGCCGTGCTGCGGTTTGATTTCACGGGTCTCGGTGCGTCAGAGGGTGAATTCGCGAACACGAATTTTTCATCAAACGTACAAGATCTCCTTCAAGCCGCCGCCTATCTGGACGCCGAACATGAAGCGCCAGCGATTCTTATCGGGCATTCGCTTGGTGGCGCCGCAGTGTTAGCTGCTGCGCCGCACGTCGGATCAGCCAAAGCCATCGTGACGATCGGCGCGCCCGCCGACGCAGAGCATGTCGCTCATAACTTTGGGGCTAAGCTGGATGAAATCGCGAAGGATGGAGAAGCGGACGTTCAACTCGCTGGCCGAACTTTTAAAATCAAGAAACAGTTCTTAGACGACATCGCGGGCCAGAATGTGCTCGATGCTGTTAAGGGCATGAAGAAAGCACTGTTGGTCTGTCATGCACCGCTCGACGCAACGGTCGGGGTAAGCAACGCGACAGATATCTTTGTGGCAGCAAAGCACCCCAAGAGTTTCTTGTCTCTGGACAGTGCAGATCATTTGCTCAGCAAGAAAAGCGATTCTATTTATGCGGCCGGCTGCATTGCAGCATGGGTGTCTCGATACATTGGTGACGTGGAAGAGAAGGCATCAAAAGCGAAGCCCTTGCCCGATGGTGAAGTTATCGTCGAAGAAGCTGGCACAGGGCAGTTCACGCAATCCGTTCGTGTCGGGGCACATGAATTGGTAGCGGACGAACCACCGAGTGTTGGCGGAGATAACAGAGGTCCTGCGCCCTATGACTATGTCTTAGCTGGGCTAGGGGCTTGCACGTCGATGACGCTTCGCATGTACGCTAATCGTAAGAGGCTGCCGCTGGATAAGGTTTCAGTTGTCCTCAAGCACAGTAAGATTCACGCGGATGATTGTGCTGACTGTGAAACGAAAGATGGCAAGATCGATGAGATGACCCGGGAGATTACGATAACCGGTGATCTCACTGATGAGCAGCGCACCAAGCTACTCGAGATTGCCGACAAATGCCCTGTGCACCGTACTTTGGAGAACGAAGTGAAAGTGCGGACCTCATTGGTCGACTAACGACAGACCGGCTGAAAGTTTGATCATGACTGAGATCCCAAAGACAAATCTGCAATGGCTTTTGGCAGAACGCCCTGTTGACCGGGCTGTAAAAGAAAGTGACTTCAAGCTTCACGAAGCGCCGATCCCTGAGCCGAATGATGGCGAGTTTGTTATTCGAGTGATCTATTCATCGCTCGCTCCGGTCATGCGGTTCTACATGCTCGACGGAGCGGGAATTGAAGAGCCGTTAGAAATTGGCGACGTCATGCGCGGTCGTGGCGTTGGCGAAGTGGTGCGTACTAAAAATCCAGATTATGCGGTGGGCGATATCGTTCACGGCAAGATGGGATGGCAACAATACGCGGTGGCAGACAGCTCGCCGTACTACCTGATGTTCAAGGTCAACCAGCGGATTGTGTCTGTTTCGACTGCACTTGGCGTGCTTGGCATGACGGGGTTCACAGCCTACTTCGGACTGCTCGATATTGGAAAACCAAAACCGGGCGAGATGGTTTTGGTTTCGGGCGCAGCGGGCGGCGTCGGGTCAAGCGTAGGACAAATCGCGAAAATTCTGGGATGCAAAACTGTTGGTATCGCTGGGTCTGACGAGAAATGTAAGTTGCTTGTCGAGAAACTCGGGTATGACGCGGCAATCAATTACAATAGCGGCGACATCGGCGCACAGATGGATAAAGCCTGTCCGGATGGCATCGATGTGTTTTTTGATAATGTGGGAGGCGAAATCCTCGATGAAGGCCTGGCGCGGATCAACAAGTACGCGCGCGTTGTCTCATGTGGGCAGATCAGCCAGTACATTGGCGATGGCAGTCCGCGACCGATTCAGAACGCCTATAAGATCGGAAGACTCAACGCTTTGATGCAGGGCTTCCTCATTTACGACTATGCGCCCAGGTTTGATGAGGCCGAGAGGGATATGGTCCCGTGGATCAAGGATGGAAAGCTGACCTACCAGGAAGACATTCTGGATGGCATCGAGCGTATGCCAGAGGGGCTGATCCGGCTCTACGACAGCAAAAATCAGGGCAAACAATTGGTACGCGTTAGCGCCGATCCGTTCTAAGTCGCTCTCAGGAAAACTGCAAAAAGGTCGTTAAAAATCAAAGGCTTGAGTTCTCGCGCGTGATTTTGCGTGGAATGAGCCCATGCACCACCCCAGAAGCGACTCAGAGTTGCTTTATAAACAATGACTTAGGGGCAAATACAAACGAGCCCATGCACAACATTATTACGCGCGAATAGCCGCGATAATTCATGATAGGAATCAGTTTCATATAGAACTGAGATTCTGGACGCCCGCGATCAATCGAGTCCCTGTTAATCGAGGATGGAAAAGCCATGTCACTCTCCATGAACCGCCGCCGATTCACTCAAGGAAGTTCTGCTCTTGCCCTGTCTGGATTGACGCTTCTTGGTAATGGAGCGCTCGCGCAACAGGCCTCCCAAGGCGTGGCCGGTCGGGGCGGTGTGCCGGTAAACGGCTTTGGTGATGCGACCACGGCGGAAGAGGTCACGGCTGGTTTGGACCTTTCTGGCAAGACCGCCTTGGTGACCGGATGCAATTCCGGCATTGGCTATGAAACCATGCGGGTGCTGGCTCTTCGCGGTGCCCATGTTATCGGCGCCGCGCGCACGCTGGAAAAGGCCAAGACCGCGTGTGACAGCGTCGTAGGACAAACCACGCCCGTGGTTTGTGAATTGACTGAATTCGACACCATCGTGGACTGTGCCGAGACGGTCCAAGCCATGAACACACCTATCGACATGCTGATCCTCAACGCTGGGATCATGGCTCTGCCGGAACTGGAGCAGGTCAACGGGATCGAGAAGCATTTCCTCGTCAACCATTTGGGCCACTTCATTCTCGCCAACCGGCTGCTGGAGCAGGTTAAGGCCGCGCCCCAAGGGCGTGTCGCCGTGTTGGTCTCTGGGCGCTACAAGTCAGCACCGGCGGACGGCATCCAATTCGGCGACCTGTCGGGCCAGAGCTGGGATTACGACCCCACTGTGGCCTATGGCCACTCCAAGCTCGCCAACGGGCTCTTCTCACTGGAATTGGCGCGGCGCCTTGAAGGCACCAACGCCACGTCGAACGCCATCCATCCCGGGGTCATCATGACCAACCTTGGCCGGCACATGCCCGACTACGTCCTCTTTTTTGCAAAGCTGGTCGGCTGGGCGTTCATGAAATCCGTCGGCGCCGGCGCCGCGACCAGCAGCTATGTGGCAACCCATCCCGATATGGCGGGGATCAGTGGCCGCTACTTCGAGCACTGCAATCCGGTGGTGCCGGAGGGCAATATGACGAATACAGAAATGGCCGCCAGGCTGTGGACTGTATCGGAAGAACTGACCCAAGACTATTTGGCCTGACCTTGTCCTATCCAGCCGCGCCCCAGGCGGCGATCACAATCGTCAGGATGCCGAGAACCAAGTTTGTTGCGACGATCTTGCGGACCTTTTGGAGAGCCTTGCCCGCGGTATCAAAGTCCCGCGCGTCGGCGGCGTACTTGAACGTGCGGAAGGGGCCGTGGTTGAGGTAGAAAAACAGCCCGGTCATGACAAGCGCAATGGTGAACATGGTATCGACGTGAGCACCCGCGGCGCCAAAGCCCGAGAGCACAAAAAACATCATGTAAATGCCGGTCGCCCAGAGCACGACAACGGTGCCCAAAACCCAGCGCAGGAAGATTTGCAGAGTCCGCCGCCATAGGGGCAGGGCATCTTCTGGATTCAGGCCAGCCATGGAGGGGCGCAGCGCCATGTAGGCAAAGAACATGCCCCCGACCCAAACAACAGCGGCGAGGGTATGGAGTACGTTTGAGAGGTTCCAGAGCATGGCGATGACGTCCCGATCTATGAGGTGAGAATGCTTCTCACCAAGTATTAGGCTGGGTCTCGTGCCGCTGCAAGGATATCTGCTGGCTTAGAACAATTGCCCAACGAATAGAAACGCTGAGGTTTGGCCACGATCGCCAACAGCCGCGCCGAGGTAAACTGGGCCGAGCAATGTATCAGCGCCGACAAAGAGCCCTGAACTCCATCGCAAATCATTGAGGCTCATGTCGGAGCGGTCATTCCAGAGGTTTCCGGTTTCAACGATGGCTCCTAGATAAATTGGCGTCTGGGCTAAATAGCGCGGTCCACCCGAGATTCTCCGGTAATAAAGTGCGCCGAAGGACCCACCATTATTGCCAGTTAACTGACCTGGGGTATAGGCGGTCAGAGCGAGGAATCCACCAAGCGGAAAGGCATCGGTTTCGTTTGGTTCGCCGTTGAAGGTTGTCCCGAACCGGGAGGCAAGGCCGAGCGTATTTTTCCCCCAGGTTTTTGGAATGTAACTGCCAACCAAAAGGCTATCGACCCGGCTATCACCATTGAGCCAGGACAGATTGTTCTCATATTCGACTTCAAGCGTCATGCCCGTCTGGGGGAAAAACACACTGTCGAGGGTGTCGATGGAAAATGACGCAAGCAGGGCGGTCTCATCAAAATTGATGCTTAGGTCTGAGGGGAAGCCGATGCGGCCTTTGACATTGTTATATGTTCGTTCAACGCCGACGCGCGCCGATCCCCATTGCCCAAAGTTAACCCCAGCCCCGACTTGCAGGCCAGCCCGAGACAGTCTGACTTGATTTAGAAATCGACCCTCACGGTCAATGCTGTTTGTATTGGCCTTCTGGCCTGACAGGTTGGTGAAGGCGAACATGCGATCAGCGGCATCGATGGGTTGATAGTATTCTGCGGTCAGGCCCATAAGATCACCAACATTCAGGAGAAGGCTGAGTTCACCGCCACGGCTGTTGATTGCAAGATCGGTATACGAAGCTGCTAACTGAAAACCGGTCTCGCCTTCGAAGTCGTCTTGTAAGGCTAGGCCAAAGCGTATGTGAGCTTCTCCTGTGTCGGGCTCGCGGGTGCGGACTTCAACACCGGTCTGACCGTTTTCCTCGACGACGCTGTAGGTCACTTCCTCAAACAGATCGAGGCCGTAGATTATGGATAGGTCATCAGACATGACGCTGTGATCAATCGTGTCGCCTGGCTTAAGCGATAAGCGAGACGCGATGAGGTCATCGGAGACCTCCGTTTCATTGGCGAACCTGATGAAATCGATCACCTGCTCTTCGGTGTCTTGAAGCGCGCGGGAGTCAACGTGGGCTTGCCAGTGCTCCACAGGCAACGTGTAGGAGCGAAGCTGTGCCGCGACATCCAGGGCAGCGGCAGAGCCGCGCGGGACTGCGTCGATTGCATTTTCAAAATCTAGTACACCGATGCCCGCCAGATCGGGACGAATGACGACATCTTTATCCGTTAGCGTTGCCAGCTGCCTCGCCGCTGATTGATTGGTCAGGATGAGCGAGAGTTGGTTGATCACCGAGGTCAGCGAGGTGATGTCCTCTTTGGTCTGAAGCGGCGTGCTGATATCGACGACGATGACGATGTCAGCGCCCATGCCCCGGACAACATCGATAGGCACATTGTTTGAGACGCCACCGTCCACCAACAACCGGCCGTCACGATCTACGGGTGGGAACAGGGCTGGGACTGCCATACTGGCAAGCATCGCAGACGGCAGATCACCGTCTTCAAGAGATACGGCGAGACCAGTTTGAAGATCAGTCGCAACGGCTCTGAAGGGAGTCCTTAGGTTGTCGAAGTGGCGCGTTGTCGCGACCGGGCTTAGGAGGTCCCGAAGCGTAAGACGGAGGTTGTTGGGTTTGACGAAGCCGGTTGGCAGGCGCAGGTCGCCATCCTTGATGCCAAGCTTCAACTTGATGAGAAAGCCGTCATCATCTTCTTTACGACGAAACGAACGGTTTTTTCGGGGTGCGCTGTTTGACAGGGCTTCTTGCCAGTCGATGGTGTTGAGAATGTCTTCTAGCTCGTCAGCTGAATAGCCAGAGGCGTAGAGACCGCCAACGATGGCACCGAAACTGGTGCCTGCAATCATATCGATGGGCACGCGTTGTTCTTCTAGAACCTTGAGGACGCCAACATGAGCAGCCCCGCGAGCGCCACCGCCGGAGAGAACCAGGCCGATCTTTGGTCTGGCGTTTTCCTGCGCGGCCAAGGGGGGCGAGAAGAGGGTGCTGATTAAAAGAGCGCAGGTAATATGCGGCCCAAGCCCTGACAAACTTAGACATAACGACTTCCCCAAAAAGCGGCCCCTTTAGGGAGCCCGCTCTATGAACTGTAGGACGGGGGTGACAAGACTTTTGCCACCGACTGCCCTATCTCAGAGTTCCCGCTATACGCTTGTGACGCGGATTAGCGCAACGATAAGGATGAGTTTATATGCGGTCATTGATTTTGGTTGGTCTGTTGGCAATTGGTCTGACAACACCGGTTTTAGCGACAGAAATTCACTGTGATGGTCAGCCGGGCAATCTCAACCGCTATTTGGCGTTGTTCGACGTGCTGTTTGTACAGCGTGATGGCAGCCGGGCCGGGGAATTCTACGCAGCCGAGTTTCTCAGCCACAATGCGGATGCCGGTGGGTCCGAGACCACAATAGGCCGTCCTGAGCGGCTCGAGCGCATGTTCGCAAGCTCCCGGGCGGCCTCTCCTGATCGTAAAATTAGAAATGACGTCATCATCTGCAAGGATGACATGGTCTCGACCCGGATGACCGTCTGGGGCACCCAGACGGGCACAATGATGGGCAGCGCCCCAACGGGCCGTAAGTTCAAGTTTACGGCGATGGATATGTTCCGCTTTAAAGACGGCATGATTGTCGAGCGCTGGGGGAATTCAGATAGCTTGATATTGATCCGCCAATTGGGGCTGGACGTTGATCTTTCGCTTCAGCCTCTGGCGGATTGAGATCAGCCGATTAGGATGTATGCGGCGAGCAGCATCGCCGTGAAAACGATTAAGGCAATGAGTGACGTTGCCATGCGTAAGATGGTCACCGTCCAAGGGCTGTCTAGGGTATCGGCGATAAGATGCCACGCCGGCGCAGAACTGCGGACCAGATGCCGGGATACGGCCGCGCCAATGCCCCGGTGATGGGTTTTCTCGAAGGCATCGAGGGCGCGGGCCCGCGCTTTCATCCGTTTTGCTTGGCTGGGCAGGGGGACTTCTTCAGCCAATAAAGTCTCTAAATCGACGTCACGCATGGCTATTTCCTAGGCCTTCTTCATGGTCCTGCCGCGCTAGGACCTTGCGGGCCTCATGAATGCGCCAGGAGATGGTGGTTTCAGCGCATCCAAGGGCGTGCGCGGCCTGGCTGTGGCTTAGTCCATCCCTGAATACGAGCAAAACGGCCGCCTTGAGCTTTTTGGGGAGCGCCTCGACGGCACCAAGAGCCTCTCGAGCGATGACATGGCGTTCGGGTCAGGTTGCTGCAGCAGGCACATCAAACCCTTCTGGCCAGGACTTCTCGTACTTGTGGCAGGCTTTCCGCTGCCAATCTTTGGCGGTGTTGAGGGTGAGGCGATACAGCCAGGTCGTGAATTTTGATTTAAACCGATAGCTATGAAGCTTTCGCGCCAGTTTGACGCAGGTTTCTTGGGCGATGTCCTCGGCGTCAGGTTGGTTGCGTGTGTATTGCAAAGCGATCCGGTAGATCAGGTCGTAATGGCGGTCAAAGAGGGTGGCGAAGGCTTGCCGGTCTCCGGCGATGGCAGCCCGGATCACTGGGTCCTCGAATTCAGGACGTCCAGGGAACGGTGTGTCTTGATCCGTGTATTGCCTCTTGGCCCTATTGCTATCCGTCATGGCGTCTCCCTTCAATATTGAGACGGCTCTAATGGCGTTATCCTTGGATGCAATTGTGGCTTTTTTATTGTAGAAATAAATATCAAATAAAAACAATTAATTATGGAGTTTTATTAAAGTAAATTTTAAGAAGAGAAGCGACTTAAACCCAATCCATCGAGGTCTATTTCCGGCGTTCGCCCTGACATGAGGTCCGCTAAGGCTTGGGCTGAGCCACAGGCCATGGTCCAGCCGAGCGTGCCGTGGCCTGTGTTGAGGAATAGGTTGCCATAGGGCGTTCCTCCAATGATGGGCACGGAATCCGGCGTTGCCGGCCGTAAGCCGCACCATGGCTGGATTTGGCTGTAGTCGCCGGCATCCGGAAAAAGGGATTGTGTGGCTCGAACAATAGGGGCGAGGCGTTTGGGATCGAGTGTGCGGTCCCATCCAGCCAATTCCGCCGTTCCAGCCGCTCTTAGGCTATTGCCAATGCGCGTGACGACGACGAATTTTCCTTCGTCTGTAATACTCCGGCTTGGCGCCGCCTCGTCAGACTGAATCGCTGTGGTCATGGAGTAGCCCTTGGCGGGGTATATGGGCACGTTCAGGCCTAGCGGCTTGAGCAATCTGGGTGTTTCGCTGGCCAGGCAGACCACGTAGGCGTCTGCTTGGATTGTTCCTTTATCCGTCGCAATCCCGGTGATTTCGCGATTGCGGGTGGTGAGAGCCTTTGCGGTTGTGCCGAACTGGAAGGTGACGCGGCTCTCTTCAGAGATTTTTTGCAAGGCGAGGGTGAAGCTATGAGCGTCGCCGGTTTCGTCGTCTGGGCTCAAGAGACCGCCAACCAGCGGCTCTTGAGATCCGGCAAGGGCTGGTTCTTCGGCGATCAGGCCGTCGCGGTCCAAAATAGTCTGTGGCAAACCAAAATCGGCCAGCTTAGCCGCCATTTCTTGGCTTTTGAGCAAGGCTGTCTGGTCTCTGTAGATGTAGAGGATCCCGCCGCTGCTCTGGTCGTATTGGAGCGCGTGCCGTTGACGCAAACTTTGCAGCACAGCGCGGCTGTATTTGGCGACCCGCAAGGCTTTTTCGAAGTTTTGGGCCTCGCGTTCGGTTGAGCAATTGGCCAGGAAGCGCAAACCCCAGCGCCAGAGCGCCGGATCCCACCGCAAGGGTTTTATAAGGAGGGGAGCATCAGCCTGAAACATCCACTTGAAGGCCTGAAACGGCATGTGCGGCGCGGCCCAGGGTACGGTGTGTGCAGCGGAAATCTGCCCACCATTGGCGAAGCTGGTCTCTTCAGCCGCGGCGGTTTGCCGATCGACAACGACGACCTCATGGCCAGCCGCATCTAGAGCCTGTGCGGTTGTAACCCCGATTACGCCTGCGCCAAGAACGGCGATCTTCATGAGAGACCTCCGATCATGGTGTGGACCGTCTTGAGTTTTGAACGCGTTATCATCGCGGCGCTATATAGACGATCCCTCCTTGAGGTACCATGGTTTGTAACGCACACTTGGTGTTCTCATTACAGGAAAATAGCACGCTATTTATATGGGTAACGGAATAGAGATCGAGGGCTTGAGTGTTTTAACGTCAGCCCAAATGTATCGGGCCGATGCCGCCGCCGTGGAAGGGGGTGTCGAGAGCTTGTACCTCATGGAATCTGCTGGCTTCCAGGTGGCTCGGGAAATTCGTGCGCGGTGGCCCAGACAGCGACTGGTTGTGTTATGTGGCCCCGGCAACAATGGCGGCGATGGATTTGTGGTCGCGCGCTTGATGCGCAAGGCGGGCTGGCCCGTTCGTGTTGGTCTACTGGGGCAGGTTGATGTCCTGCAAGGTGATGCAGCGACCAATGCCGAGCGCTGGCTCAGCGTTGGCGGGCATATAGAAGGAATATCGCCGGATAGTCTTGCGTGGGCTGGGTTGGCGGTGGATGCCCTGTTTGGGGCTGGGCTGAGCCGCCCTCTGGACGGTACAGCACTCAACGCGATTCAATCCCTTAAAACCTATGGCATTCCCTGCATTGCGATCGATGTTCCCAGTGGCGTCAGTGGCGACACGGGGTTGGTCTTGGGGGGTGAGGCTGCTCTTGCGCCGCAATGCGCACTGACGGTTACCTTTTTCAGGCCAAAACCGGCACACGTTCTTTTGCCGGGCAGGGATCTATGTGGCGAATTGATCGTTGCCGACATCGGAATCCCGGGTGCTGTCCTTGAAGCGATTAAGCCAGACCTCGCGGTCAATGGACCGGAACAGTGGTCCATTCCAAGCCCGACGGCTGTTGGGCACAAATACGCCCGCGGTCATGCAGTTGTCTTTGGCAGTCAGGCCATGAGCGGTGCAGCGCGATTGGCGGCAGGTGCGGCGCGTGCGGTAGGGGCTGGTTTATTGACCATTGCGGCTCCCGAAGGTGCGAGGCCAGAATATCTGGCAGATGCGGCCGGTCTAATGTTTGAAGACACTAGCAAACATACGGCCGCTGAGATTTTGCAGGACACGCGCCGAAATGCTGTCCTTATCGGCCCTGGCTATGGTGTTGGCCAGGCGACGCGAGGTCAGGTTCTTGAAGTTTTGGACGCAAACCGCTCAACAACCTTGGATGCCGATGCGTTGACCAGCTTCGCGGACAGGCCTGAATATCTCTTTACGGCCATTGGAGCGTCTTCCGGCGATGTTGTTCTGACGCCTCATGGTGGGGAGTTCGCAGCACTCTTCGGCGACTTAGGCGTCCCAGACAAGCTGAGCCGAGCCAGGTTAGCGGCCAAGCGAAGCGGTGCCGCTGTTGTTCTGAAAGGCAGCGATACCGTTATTGCCGCTCCAGACGGCCGTGCATCAATCTCTGTGAACGGGCCGCCGTGGCTGGCAACCGCCGGGTCCGGTGATGTTTTGGCCGGTCTCATTTGCGGCCTGATGGCCCAAGGGCTGAATGCTTGGGAGGCTGCATGTGCGGGTGTTTGGGTGCATGGGGAGGCTGGTCATTCCGCCGGACCGGGGTTGATCGCCGAGGGTTTGTTGGAGGCGATCCCCGCAGTGCTAGCGAAAACCTGAGGAAATTATACTTTTGCCACCCTGTTGGGTGTTGCCTATTTACCGCCGGACGATTAAACGAATGCTGCGTTGCCGCCGTCTCGGTCGGTATGCGGGTGTGGCGGAATTGGTAGACGCGCCAGGTTTAGGTCCTGGTGACTGCAAAGTCGTGGGGGTTCAAGTCCCTTCACCCGCACCATCGATCGTTGAGGCGAAAGACTTAGGCAGCACTGCGCGGCCCTGAGTTGCGCGCGTTTTGGGACGGATACGTCAAATAATCAGTGACGCCGATCGGCGTTCACCTAAGGGTAAAATGATGCAGATTACTGAAAAAAGCTCTGAAGGCCTGAAACTCGAACTCAGCGTTATCGTTGGTGCGCAGGAAATTGAAGGCAAAATCACGGACCGCCTAACCGAAGTCGGTAAACAGGTTCGATTGCCTGGGTTTAGACCTGGCAAGGTTCCCATGAACCTGCTGCGCAAGCGTTTTGGAGAGTCTGTTCGCGGTGAAGTCCTAGAAGCGACGGTTCAAGAGTCGACCCAAAAGGCGATTGAAGAAAAAGAGCTGAAGCCAGCAGTTCAGCCCAAGGTTGACCTGGTCACCTTCGAAGAGGGCGCTGACCTAGAATTTTCAATTGAAGTGCAGCTTCTGCCTGAGATTGAGATGGCAGACCTCTCATCCTTCAAGATCGAGAAATTGGTTGCTGAAGCGGGTGATACTCAAATTGACGAGACCATCGGCAAGATGGCTGAAGGTAACAAGAAATCTGCGCCGCTGACGGATAAGCGTGCTGCACAGCTTTCCGACGTGGTCGTCATCGATTTTGAAGGGAGTGTTGATGGTGAAATCTTTGAAGGCGGCACCGCCGAAGATTTCAAGCTAGAGCTAGGTTCAGGCCAATTTATTCCTGGGTTTGAAGAGCAGTTGGTTGGTATGGACATCGACGGTGAAAAAGACGTCGAAGTATCGTTCCCGGACGACTACCACAGCAGTGACCTCGCCGGTAAACCAGCGGTATTCAAGGTAAAGTTAAAAGATATAGAAGCCCTGGAAGTCCCTGAAATTGATGAAGAATTTTCTAAGGGTCTCGGCTTTGATGATGTCGCTGCTTTGCGTGAAGCGGTTAAGGGGCAGATCGAGCAAGATTATGTTTACCTCTCTCGCATGAAGGTCAAACGGGAGCTGCTTGATCACTTATCCGACGAGCATTCCTTCGACGTTCCACCGGCTATGCTAGACGCTGAATTTGAGACGATTTGGAAGCAGGTCGAACAAGCTAAGGAAACCGATCAATTGGATCCGGATGACCAAGGCAAAAGCGACGATGAGCTGCGGACCGATTATCGTTCAATCGCTGAGCGCCGCGTGCGCTTGGGGCTTCTGCTGTCTGACGTTGGCACCAAGAACAATCTGACGGTCGCACCGGAAGAGCTATCTCAAGCCATTGGCCGTGAAGCATCTCGCTACCCAGGCCAGGAACAGGCTGTGGTCAGCTATTATCAGAACAACCCACAGGCCATTGAGCAGGTTCGTGCACCGCTCTTCGAAGATAAGGTTATTGACTTCCTCCTTGAGCTTTCCCAAGTGACAGAGAAGACAGTAACGCCCGAGGAACTCATTGAAGAAGCTGGCGCAACCGAGACAGATGGACCTGTTCCGGCAGCCAATTAATACCTACTCGTAACGGGCAGCGTTCCCACAAAACCTGAGAGAGCACATGCAAGATCGCGATCCGATAGAAGTTTATAACAATACCCTGGTTCCAATGGTCGTCGAGCAGACCAATAGGGGCGAGCGGTCCTATGATATTTTCTCAAGGCTGCTTAAGGAACGGATCATCTTCTTGACCGGGCAGGTCAACGACACGGTTTCATCACTCATTTGCGCCCAGTTGTTGTTCCTGGAGTCAGAGAACCCGACGAAGGACATTTCGTTCTACATCAATTCTCCCGGCGGCGTTGTGACGTCTGGTCTCGCGATCTACGACACGATGAAGTACATTCGACCCTCCGTTTCGACGGTTTGCACCGGGCAGGCCGCGTCTATGGGCTCGTTGCTTCTAGCTGGCGGAGCCGCTGAAAAGCGCTACGCTCTGCCGAATGCTCGGATCATGATCCATCAGCCTTCTGGCGGGTTCCAGGGGCAGGCCTCAGATATTGAGATTCAAGCCCGTGAGATTTTGGCGCTCCGTGCGCGCCTCAATCAAATCTATGTTGACCACACTGGGCAGACGCTTAAGGCGATCGAAAAGGCCATGGATCGGGATAATTACATGACGTCGGAAGAGGCCAAGACATTTGGGCTGATCGATACTGTCGTCACCGAACGCCCGAAGCCTGAAGATGAATTCGAGGACGATAAGGACGGTGATACCAAGTAAAACTGGGGAATTCTGGCTTAGGCGCTTGATCCTTAAGTATAGCCTGATGGCCAAAATTCTTATTCATTAGTGGTATTAACCGGATTTACAAGGTTTTGTCGTTGTATTTGGCGGAAACCCTCGTTTAACATCAGTCCAACGCAAGATGTAGTGGCCCGACTGATACCCACACGCCGTATGGGGCTGGATCACGGAGAGATGCAATGAGCAAATCATCCAGCGGCGATTCCAAGAACACCCTGTACTGCTCTTTCTGCGGGAAGAGCCAGCATGAGGTGCGCAAGCTGATCGCGGGCCCGACTGTATTCATCTGTGATGAATGCGTTGAGCTTTGCATGGACATCATTCGCGAAGAAACAAAGAGCAGCAGCCTGAAGTCAAGCGAAGGCGTTCCGACGCCGCAAGAAATTTGCGGTGTGCTTGATGACTATGTGATTGGCCAGGCGATGCGCCAAGCGCGTTCTCGTCTGTCGCGGTGCACAACCATTACAAACGCCTCAATCACGCCCAGAAGGATGGCGATATCGAGATGCCAAGTCCAACATCCTTGCTGATCGGGCCGACAGGGTGCGGTAAAACCTTGTTGGCGCAGACGCTGGCGCGGATTTTGGATGTGCCGTTCACCATGGCGGATGCGACGACGCTGACCGAAGCCGGCTATGTGGGTGAAGATGTTGAGAACATCATTCTGAAGCTTCTGCAATCTCCGACTACAACGTGGAGCGGGCGCAGCGCGGCATCGTTTATATCGATGAAGTCGATAAGATCAGCTCGCAAGTCTGAAAACCCCTCGATCACCCGCGACGTTTCGGGTGAAGGCGTGCAGCAGGCGCTTCTCAAGATTATGGAAGGCACGGTTGCTTCCGTGCCGCCACAGGGCGGTCGTAAGCATCCGCAGCAGGAATTCCTGCAGGTGGATACGACGAACATTCTGTTCATCTGCGGCGGCGCGTTCTCTGGCTTGGAGCGGATTATTTCCGCGGCGTGGCAAGGGCACGGCCATGGGCTTTGGTGCTGATGTGCGTTCGGCCGATGAACGGCGGCAGGCGAAGTGCTGGCTGAAGTCGAGCCAGAAGATCTGCTGAAGTATGGCTTGATCCCAGAATTCGTTGGCGCGTGTTCCTGTCCTGGCGACACTGAGGACCTGGATGTTGAGGCGCTGGTCGAGATTTTGACCAAGCCAAAGAACGCTCTGGTCAAACAGTATCAACGCCTGTTCGATATGGAAGACGTCAAGCTGAGCTTCACCGACGATGCGCTTGAGGCTGGTCGCGCGGAAAGCGATCCAGCGGAAAACCGGCGCTCGTGGATTGCGCTCGATCATGGAAGAAATTCTGCTGGAGACCATGTTCGACTTGCCAAGTTTGGAAGGCGTCGAAGAAATTGTGGTTAATGGTGAGGTGACGGAGGGCCGTGCAAAGCCGTTGTACATCTATGCCGACCGGCGCGAAGACTTAGGAACGCCTGCTTAGTCTCATACTAAAAGAGCGGTCCTTTTTGGGGCCTGATTGCGCAAGGCGCGTCGGCTTCCTAAATACGAGGTACGCTCCGGCAATTCTGACTATGCCGACAGTGTATATGACAAGAAATTAGAGCGGTTGAATGATGCCGCTGGCTGCGTACCGATCCTCGGACGCGAACGTCACATCAGCGAGGTATGACACGTGAGTTCCGATAACAGGTCAATTGTATCCCGGTCCTGCCGCTGCGCGACATTGTTGTGTTCCCACACATGATCGTGCCCCTGTTTGTCGGACGCGAGAAATCCGTCAGAGCGCTTGAAGACGTGACCATGGGTGACGATAAGCAGATTATGCTCGCCGCTCAGCGAGACGCGGCGGTCGATGATCCGGCGGCTGACGACATCTATGACGTCGGCGCCATTTCGACTGTGCTGCAGCTGCTAAAGCTGCCCGACGGCACGGTGAAAGTTCTGGTCGAAGGCGGGCAGCGGGCCAAGATCACCGGATACACAGAGACACTGAAGATTTTTCGAAGCCTACGCAGATGAGCCTTTGAAGGCGAGGCCGAAGAGGAGCCGGAGCTTAGAAGCGCTATCGCGCACGGTCGTCACTGAGTTCGAAGCAGTACATTAAGCTGAACAAGAAAATTCCACGCCGGAAGTGCTGGTTTCGGTCAATCAGATCGAAGAACCGTCGAAACTCGCGGATACGAGTTGCCGTCGCATCTCGCCCTCAAGATTCCAGAGAAGCAAGAGCTGCTGGAGCTTGGCACCAAAGATCGGCTGAACGCGTGGAAAAAATTTACGGCGTTATGGAAGGCGAGATCGAGCGTTCTGGAGGTCGAGAAGCGCATCCGTGGCCGCGTCAAGCGCCAGATGGAGCAGACGCAGCGCGAGTACTATCTGAACGAGCAGATGAAGGCCATTCAGCGCGAACTTGGCGAGACGGAAGACGAGCAAAGACGAAACGGCCGAGCTATGAAGAGAAAATTGCTAAGGTCACGCATGCCAAAGGAAGCCCGAGGAAAAAGCTGGCTCCGAGCTGAAGAAGCTCCGAAGGCGATGAGCCCGATGTCTGCGGAAGCGACGGTCGTCCGCAACTACCTCGACTGGATGACCGACGTTCCTTGGAAGAAGCGCTCAAGGGTGAAGCAAGGACCTGACAGGCTGCTGAAGACCAGTTAGATACAGACCATTACGGCCTGGAGAAGGTGAAAGAACGCATTGTTGAATACCTCGCGGTTCAGCACCGTACGCAAGAAAGTGAAAGGCCCAATTCTGTGCCTCGTTGGCCCGCCAGGCGTGGGTAAGACCTCCTTGGCCGTACATCAGTTGCCAAGGCGACGGGCAGAAATTTCGTGCGGATGTCTCTAGGCGGTGTGCGGGACGAAGCAGAAGTGCGTGGCCACCGCAGAACCTATATCGGGTCCATGCCTGGTAAAATTATCCAGGGCATGAAGAAAGCGAAAAGCATCCAACCCGCTCTTCCTGCTGGATGAGATCGATAAACTGGGTAGCGATTGGCGCGGCGATCCATCGTCTGCACTGCTTGAAGTGCTGGACCCTGAACAGAACTCTACGTTCCAGGATCACTATCTCGAGGTGGATTACGATCTCTCGGACGTGATGTTTCGTGACGACGGCGAACTGCACTGCGCATGCCGCAGCCGCTGCTTGGATCGGATGGAGATCATCCGGCTTGCTGGTTACACCGAGGATGAAAAGACTTGAGATCGCCAAGGGCCATTTGATCCAGAAGCAACGTGAGACACCATGGCCTGAAAGAAGCCGAATGGAGTATTTCACGATGATGGCGCTGCGGGATGTCATTGCGCTATCACACGCGTGAAGCCGGAGTTCGTAGTCTGGAGCGCGAACTTGCTCGCTTGATTAGGAAAGCGGCGAAGGAAATCGTGCGGCGAAAAGCCTGAGACGATCAAGGTCACGCGTCAGAACTTGAAAAAGTACGCAGGTATCAAGAAGTACCGTTATGGCGAAGGCGGAGCATGAAGATCTTGGTCGGCGTGACGACCGGCTTGGCGTGGACCGAGGTTGGCGGTGAATTGCTGTCGATCGAAGCAGTTGTGATGCCGGGCAAAGGGCAATGTAGCGCATGACCGGCAAACTTGGCGACGTGATGCAGGAGTCGGTGCAGGCCGCCCGGTCATACGTTCGTAGCCGGCTGCAGCCGTATGGCATTAAGCCGCCTGACTTCGAGCAAGCAGGACATCCACCTTGCACGTTCCTGAAGGGGCGACCCCGAAGGATGGGCCGTCTGCCGGCGTCGCCATGTGCACGTCCATCATTTCGGCCATGACGGGCATTCCGGTGCGCGCTGACGTGGCGATGACGGGTGAGATCACCTGCGGGGCGGGTGCTGCCGATTGGCGGCCTGAAAGAGAAAGCTGCTGGCGGCGCTGCGTGGCGGATTGCAAGACGTCGTGATCCCGAAAGAGAACGAGAAAGACCTGGCGGACATTCCGGATAATGTGAAACGCGACCTTGAGATCATTCCGGTGAGTATGGCTGATGAAGTGCTTGAAAAAGCGCTGACGAGGCCACTCGTTCCACTCGAATTGTCAGAGGAAGATGAAGACGATGCATCGTCCGCACCAGTTGATGGTGATGCCGATGACGACGTTTTGGTGACTCACTAGGCTCTACTAGGTGATAGTAGGTCCGAGTCTTTCTGAGACCCCATAAAAGCCCGGATTTTTAGTGCGAATTACTGACGCGACGGAAGCCGGGTTTTTTCTTAAAAAAGGGCGGGTTTTCTGGGCTTGACAACGGAAAAAGGTCTGTTTTCCGCAGTTTTCCGTCGTTTTTTAGGAGTCGGCGCATTGACGCCCAGGAGGAAAGCCGCACAGCAGAATTCGGACATCCCAGCGATAGAAAACTGCGGTTTTTCCAATGTCTGGACGGATCGCGGTGGTTAGGGAACATCATAACGTAGCTGGGGTGTTCTCAATCGTTTTCACCCAACAGACTATTAAGAGTAGGGGTCCAATATGAATAAAAAACGACCTGATTGCCGCAGTGGCAGATGGTACCGGACTAACAAAGGCAGATGCCGCTAAGTCAGTGGATAGCGTGTTCGACACGATTACTGGCTCGCTGAAGTCTGGCGGAGAAGTCCGTTTGGTCGGGTTCGGGACCTTCAGCGTCGCAGATCGGCGCGCAAGCGAAGGCCGCAATCCCCGAACCGGTGAAAAAATCCAAATCCCAGCGTCCAAGCAGCCTAAGTTCAAGGCAGGCAAGGGCCTTGAAGGATGCGGT
This sequence comes from uncultured Rhodospirillaceae bacterium, assembly GCA_943787205.1. Lineage (GTDB taxonomy): Bacteria > Pseudomonadota > Alphaproteobacteria > Rhodospirillales > Rhodospirillaceae > WLXB01. Next base: position 84,639 of record CALSLN010000002.1, on the reverse strand, counting down.
GAACAAATAGGCCTGCTCGTCTATACGCGTTCTGCGACGAGTGCCGGCTGCAAATATGCAGCCGGCACTTTTCATTTTCGTGCGACAGCTGGAATAGTGGTGCGCCGCCCGCTGAAAGACTGGCGGGCTGGAGAATGGGCGATTAGCTCAGCTGGGAGAGCACCTCGTTTACACCGAGGGGGTCGGCAGTTCGATCCTGTCATCGCCCACCATTCCCCACCCCTGACATGGAGGGGGAATTCCTTTCCATCTCTACGTGTCTGGAGAGCCAAGCCGTGAAGATCGGCCTCATCGGGAATGGCGCGATAGCGCAGCGTCGTGACTGACCATTCACTGCGAGGGCACGAGCGGGACGCATTGAGCCATCGTGGGAGCGACTTTGGTCCTTGCCAGACGACGGTGCCGAGTGTCGGTGGGCAACATCCGACGGTTCACGAACTTAGGTGACCTGCTGGCCCTAGGGCCAGACCTGGTCGTCGAATGCGCGGGCCAGAGGGGCTGTCGCCGAGTACGGAGCAGGCCATTCTAAAGCGCTGGCCGTGGTCTTATGGTGATTTCCGTCGGCGCGCTGGCCGACGCAGAACTGCTTACAAGCGACGCTTGGAGCGGCCAGGCGCGGCACGACCGGCGCTAAAGGTCATCATCCCCGCGGGCGCAGTGGCCGGCCTTAGACGCCATAACGGCGGCGCGGAGTCCGACGGATTAGAGCCGCGTCACCGCTGAGGACGCGGAAATTGCCCCCTCAGGCCTGGTCCGGGGCGCCTGGCGTCGTAGATGGGGTCGATCTCGAGCGCGATTGCGGCAGCCAACGGCCATATTTAGATGGAACAGCCGGGGAAGCGGCCCGTGCTTTTCCCAAGAACGCCAACGTGGCCGCCGCGGTGGCGCTTGCCGGAATAGGGCTGGACGCTACCGAGGTTCGAGCTTGATTGCCGATCCGAGCGTGAGGCGAAACATCCACCGGATCGAGGCCGAAGGCGGTTTCGGACGGTTAACGGTCGAAGTTGAGGCCGAGCCCTCACCAAATAACCCGAAAACGTCCCATTTGGCTGGTCTAAGCATTGTACGGCAGTTAGATCGACTGACTGGCGTCATCGTCATATAGGGGGCTGCGTGGTTTGGCCTGAAATGGGCGAAAACCGGCGCTATTTGTTGTTAGTCGATACCATGGTCAGATTGCGCTGCTGTTCCGGTTGAAAACATAGACAGATATGAACGGCGCAGGATTGCCCCCAACCCGCAGAAAACCGAGTGTTGTCAACGGGTAAGTTGGCTTGACTTGCGCTACACGCAACGTTTACACCAGCGATGTAAGGGACAGGTGAAGAGGCCGGAAAACGGCTCAAAACACCGCGTGGGTAATCTTGAAATCAAGTGTCCTAAACGTGATAGAAATGAGTGGTGAAAGCCCCTGAGTTGGGCTGGCCAGAATGGACCGAGACGGGCATGGAAGAACTTCTAACCGAATACCTGCCGATCCTGATTTTTATGGGCATCGCCTTTGGCTTGGCGATCGCGATTGTTGTGGCGTCGTTGATTATCGCGCCCTCAAATCCTGACCCTGAAAAAACATCGACCTATGAGTGCGGCTTTGAGCCGTTCGATGATTCCCGCTCCAAGTTCGATGTACGATTCTACCTCGTCGCAATTTTGTTCATCATATTTGATCTTGAAGTCGCCTTCTTGTTTCCATGGGCGGTTAGCCTGTCTGGGATCGGACTCTTTGGCTTTTGGTCAATGATGATTTTCCTCGGCGTTCTTACCATCGGTTTTGTTTACGAGTGGCGTAAGGGAGCTTTGGAATGGGAGTAACGGTTCCAGCACAAGTGGAAGCGGATCCAATTCGTCCGACCACAGACGGCGATCACCAGGTCGTTGCTCGTGTTGCTGAAGAATTGCAGACGAAGGGTTTTCTCCTTTCCACAGTTGATGAGTTAGCGAACTGGGCGAGAACGGGGTCGATGTGGCCGATGTCATTCGGGCTTGCATGTTGTGCCGTCGAGATGATGCATTCTGCTATGGCGCGCTACGACCTTGACCGTTTCGGAATGGTGTTCAGGCCGAGCCCACGTCAATCCGATGTCATGATTGTTGCCGGAACGCTAACGAACAAAATGGCACCGGCGCTGCGTAAAGTTTATGATCAGATGCCAGAGCCACGTTGGGTGATCTCGATGGGGTCGTGCGCCAACGGCGGTGGTTATTATCATTATTCATATTCCGTTGTTCGTGGCTGTGACCGTGTTGTGCCCGTTGATATTTATGTGCCGGGTTGTCCACCGACTGCCGAAGCTCTGCTTTATGGTATTTTGCAGTTGCACAAGAAAATCCGCCGCGTTGGCACGTTAGATCGCTGATCAGGCGTTAGGGGAACGAGCGGATGGAACAAAATTCAGACACAACGTCGGCCCTTGTCGAACTGGCAGAGACTCTCAAGCTTTCTTTGCCCGATGACATTGTTGATGCGGCTGTTGCGGACGGTGACTTAACGGTTACCGTTCAGCGTCCGTCTATTGTCAAAGTGCTGAAATTTTTGCGTGATGATGCGAACTGTCAGTTTTCACAGTTGGTTGATCTGTGTGGTGTTGATTTTCCTGAGAGGGAAGAGCGCTTTGAAGTGGTCTACCATCTCCTCAGCATGAATCAGAACCTGCGCGCGCGTCTTAAAGTTCAGCCAGCGAAGACACCCCAGTTCCTTCGGTCGCATCCGTGTTTTCATGCGCAGATTGGTTTGAACGCGAAGTCTGGGACATGTACGGCGTGTTCTTTTCGGATCATCCCGACTTACGCCGTATCTTGACCGACTATGGTTTCGATGGGCATCCGCAACGAAAAGATTTTCCGCTGACGGGTTATGTCGAGGTGCGTTACGACGAAGCGCAAAAACGCGTGATCTACGAGCCCGTCAAGTTGACTCAAGATTTCCGCACATTCGATTTTATGAGCCCATGGGAAGGGCTGAGCACGCGCATCAGCAAATGCTTCCCGGCGATGAGAAAGCGACACAAGATGGCTGAACTAGCCGAAGCTGAAATCGAGAACTATACGGTTAACTTCGGGCCCCAACATCCGGCGGCCCACGGTGTGTTGCGTCTTGTTCTTGAGATGGGTGGTGAAACGATTGATCGCGTTGATCCTCATATTGGATTGCTTCACCGCGGCACAGAAAAGCTAATTGAACATAAGACCTACCTGCAGGCCGTTCCATATTTTGACCGTCTTGATTACGTCTCGCCGATGAATCAAGAGCAAGCATATGCCATCGCTGTTGAGCGGTTGCTGGGTATCGAAGTGCCGAAGCGCGGCCAGTACATTCGGATGTTGTTCTGCGAATTGACCCGCATTTTAAACCACATCATGAATATTGGGTCGTACGCCATGGACGTAGGCGCGATGACACCGTTCCTTGTGGACGTTTGAGGAACGCGAAAAGCTGATGGGCATTTTACGACGATGTCTCCGGTGCCCGTATGCACGCAGCCTACGTCCGTCCTGGCGTGGCGTAGGGCAAAGTGACATGCCGGCTGGGTTGGCTGGAACGGATCGCCGAGTGGGCAGCTGCACTTCCCGAAGATTATCGATGACGTCGAGGGCCTGTTGTCGAACAACCGCATCTTCAAGCAACGCACCGTCGACATCGGCATTGTCCCGAAGGAAGCAGGCGCTCGACTGGGGCTTTCACCGGGCCGAACCTGACGGGCGTCTGGTCTGGCGTGGGACTTGCGCAAGTCACAGCCCTACGACGGCTACGAGGAAATGGACTTCGATATTCCCATCGGCAAACATGGCGATTGCTACGACCGCTACATCGTCCGTATCGAGGAAAATGCGGCAGTCGCTGCGCATCATCAATCAGTGCCTCGAGAAGATGCCGGCGAGGCCCGGTAAAGGTTCAGGACCGCAAGATCGCGCCGCCGCCGCGCGGCGACATGAAGGGGTCAATGGAGGCGTTGATCCACCACTTCAAACTTTACACGGAGGGATATCACGTGCCGCGCGGTGAAACGTACGCCGCCGTTGAGGCGCCGAAAGGTGAGTTCGCGTGTGTACCTGATCTCAGACGGGTCGAATAAACCGTATCGATGCCGTATTCGCGCCCCAGGCTTTCGTTCACATGCAGGGTATGGATTTCATGCTGCGGGGCCATATGCTAGCCGACGTGCCGGCTGTTCTTGGATCGATCGACATCGTGTTTGGCGAGGTCGACCGATGAGCACCACGCAACTCTCGCCAAAGAACAGCCAGATAGCTTCGCCTTTACGGGCGAGCATGAGGCCCGGATCGAAAAGATTATCGCGAAGTATCCGGACGGGCGCTCAAGCCAGCGCGGTGATTCCGATTACTTAGATCTGGCCCAGCGTCAGGAGGGGTGGGTGACGAAGCCCGCGATTGATGTCATCGCTGACCTGCCTGGGTATGCCGGTCATTCGCGTGCTCGAGGTCGCGACGTTTTACACGATGTTTAATCTGCACCCGGTGGGCAAGTGTCACGTCCAGGTGTGCACGAGCTTATCGTGCTGGCTGCGCGGATCTAGACGACGTGGTTCGCAGCGTGTAAGGATAAGCTCGATACGTCAAGCTTTGGCGGAACGACCTACCGATGGTGCCGTTGACAGTGAGCGAGGTCGAGTGTGCAGGCGCGTGCGTGAATGCACCCGGTCGTTGCCGTGGGCGATGAGTACTACGAAGACCTCACTTACGAGAGCGATGTCGAAACTGATCGACGACTATTGAAGGCGGGCAAACCACTCTAGCGCCAGGGTCGGCTGTCGGCCGCCAAGGCGCTGAGCCGGAAGGGCAAGCGAACGTCGCTGACCACGGACCCGACACAGACCGACGCCGAAGCAAGATTTGGCCGCTTCGCGAAGCAGAAGTTTGAAGAGGCCCAGGACGCGGCCCGCAAGGCCAAGGAAAACGCGTGATGTTGCAGGATCAAGACCGCATTTTCACTAATCTCTACGGCGAGCATGACTGGCGCCTTGCTGGCGCGCGTGCCCGCGGAGATTGGGACGGTACAAAAGAGCTTCTTGGCATGGGCCGGGACTGGATCATCAATGAGATGAAGGCATCCGGTTTACGTGGCCGTGGCGGCGCTGGCTTCCCAACGGGGCTCAAGTGGTCGTTCATGCCAAAGACAGAAACCGATCGTCCGCATTATCTTGTTGTGAACGCGGACGAGGGCGAACCTGGCACGTGTAAAGACCGCGACATGATGCGGTTTGATCCGCACAAGCTGATTGAGGGCTGTTTGCTCGCAAGCTTCGCGATGAACGCGCACGCTTGTTACATCTATATTCGCGGTGAGTTTTACACAGAGGCCTCTAACCTTCAGATCGCCATTGATGAAGCTTACGAAGCTGGCTTGATCGGTAAAAATGCGTGCGGTTCTGGCTGGGACTTTGATCTTTATCTGCATCGTGGAGCTGGAGCTTACATTTGTGGAGAAGAGACGGCGTTGATCGAGAGCCTTGAAGGCAAAAAGGGTCAACCTCGCTTGAAACCACCGTTCCCAGCTGGTGTCGGTCTGTATGGTTGCCCGACCACTGTGAACAATGTGGAAAGCATTGCTGTTGCGCCAACGATCTTACGGCGTGGCGCGTCTTGGTTTGCGGGCCTAGGGCGTCCCAATAACACTGGGACAAAAGTGTTTTGTATTTCGGGTCACGTTAATCGCCCGTGCAACGTCGAAGAAGAGATGGGCATTCCGCTCAAGGAATTGATCGACAAGCACTGCGGTGGCGTCATCGGTGGTTGGGACAACGTACAGGGTATCATTCCTGGCGGTAGTTCCGTGCCGTGTTTGCCGAAAAGTATTTGCGACGACATCTTGATGGATTTTGACTCCCTGCGTGAGGTGAAGTCGGGTCTTGGAACGGCTGCGGTGATGGTCATGGACAAGTCCGTCGATATCATTGCGGCGATTACACGGTTGTCGGCGTTTTATAAGCACGAGAGTTGTGGCCAGTGCACGCCATGCCGTGAGGGAACGGGGTGGTTGTATCGAGTCATGAAACGCATGGTCTCTGGCGAAGCGTCATTAGAAGAAATCGATATGCTGGAAGAGGTTTCGTATCAGATCGAAGGGCATACAATTTGTGCCCTCGGTGATGCGGCGGCGTGGCCGGTTCAAGGTTTGATCCGTCACTATCGTCCTGAAATGGAACAACGCATTAAAGACTATCGCGCCGGCAAAGTGTCGCACGCGGCGTAAGGACAGGGTATGCCAAAGCTCACCATTGACGGGGTTGAGATCGAAGTCGATCCCGGTGTCACGATTCTCCAGGCCGCTGAACAGGCAGGTTCGGAGATTCCGCGATTCTGTTATCATGATCGTTTGTCTATCGCAGGCAACTGTCGCATGTGCTTGGTTGAAGTTGAAAAATCACCGAAGCCAGTCGCCTCGTGCGCGATGCCCGTCGGCGAGGGGATGGTGGTTCACACCAAGTCTGAAAAAGCTGTGAAAGCCCGCAACGGCGTCATGGAATTTTTGCTGATCAATCATCCGCTTGATTGTCCGATTTGCGACCAAGGCGGCGAATGCGATCTACAAGACCAAGCTTTGGCCTTTGGACAAGACCGTGGTCGCTATGGTGAACAAAAACGTGCCGTTAAAGACAAATACATGGGGCCGATTGTTTCGACGATCATGACTCGTTGTATTCACTGCACGCGGTGTGTGCGTTTTGTGGAAGAAATTGGTGGTGTCGCTGAAATTGGAGCGACTGGCCGAGGCGAAGACACAGAAATAACAACCTATCTAGAAGAGTCACTGACGTCAGAGCTCTCTGGCAACGTCGTCGACCTTTGTCCTGTTGGTGCGCTGACCAACAAGCCCTACGCATTTACGGCGCGGTCGTGGGAATTGCGCAAGACTGAAACCGTGGACGTGATGGATGCAGTTGGCAGTAACGTTCGTGTTGATAGTCGTGGACGAGAAGTGATGCGCGTTCTGCCGCGTTTGAACGAAAGCGTGAACGAAGAATGGCTTGCGGATAAATCACGTAACGCCTGTGATGGTTTGAAGTATCAACGCCTCGATCAGCCCTATGTTCGTCGCGACGGTAAGTTGGAGCCAGCAGATTGGGACGACGCTTTTGGCGCAATTGCCCAAGCAGTTGACGGTATGAGCGGCGATAAGATCGCGGCTCTTGTCGGTGATATGGTTGATTGTGAATCGACGCTAGCGCTCAAAAATCTCATGACAGCCCTTGGCTCAGAAAACACAGACTGTCGCCAAGACGGGGCTGCGCTCGATCCAACCGTAAGAACGTCTTATCTCTTCAACACGACGATTGCCGGGATTGAAGAAGCGGATGCCATTCTGCTGATAGGAACGAACCCGCGTAAAGAAGCGCCAATTCTCAATGCACGTATTCGTAAGCGGTTCGTTGCTGGTGGCGTGAAGATTGGCGTCATCGGTGATGCGGACGACCTGACCTATTCCTACGATCATATTTCAGATACGGCTGATGCGTTGGCCAAGATTGTGGATGGCAGTCATCCGTTCGCTCAGGTCCTTAAAGATGCCGAGCGTCCGATGCTGGTTTTGGGCATGGGCGCGCTTACTCGCACTGACGGTGTTGCGATCCTAGCTGCGGGTCATGCTGTTGCGGAAAGCACGGGCATGATTGTGGGTGATTGGAACGGCTTTAATGTTCTGCACACCGCAGCTGCTCGCGTGGGCGCATTAGATGTCGGCTTTGTTCCAGGTGAGGGCGGTAAAGACACGCGTGCCATTCTCGATGGAGCGGCTTCCGGTGATATCAAAGTTGTTTACCTTCTCGGCGCTGACGAAATTGATACGGCTAAGCTAAAAGATGCCTTTGTGATTTATCAGGGGCATCACGGTGATGCAGGCGCCCATGTGGCAGACGTTATTCTGCCTGGAGCCGCCTACACCGAGAAGAATGCCACGTATGTGAATACGGAAGGCCGCGCTCAATTGGGCCGCCGTGCAATCTTCCCACCCGGGGATGCGCGCGAAGACTGGTCCATCGTTCGTGCGTTATCAGAGCGTCTTGGTAAGACCTTGCCCTATGACTCCCTTGAGCAGGTTCGTGAGAAGTTGCGAGAGGCGAGCCCAGATTTCACCCATATCGATGACGTTGTGTCTGCTGATTGGGAAAGCTTCGGCAGTGCAGGGTCAATTGATGCAACTGGGTTTACCTATCCGGTTCAGAACTACTACCAGACGGACCCAATAAGCCGCGCATCGAAGACAATGGCGCAGTGCACCCAAGAGTTTGTGTTGGGTAAGACTGAGAAGGCGACTGGCACCCATGGCTGAGTTATGGACAAGCTATCTTTGGCCGGTTCTCTGGATCGTTATTAAGATCCTGATGTTCGTCGTGCCTATTCTGATTTCTGTCGCATACCTGACGTATGCGGAGCGTAAAATTATTAGCGCCATGCAAATGCGTATTGGCCCTAACGTTGTCGGATGGTTTGGGCTTTTACAGCCAATCGCTGACGCGCTTAAGCTGCTGACCAAAGAAACAGTGTTGCCGACGGGCGCGAGCCCCATCGTGTTTTTCTTGGCACCAATGGTGACGTTTTCTTTGGCGATGCTGGCCTGGGCCGTTATTCCGGTTAGTGCGGGCTGGGTGATCTCTGACCTTAACGTCGGTATTTTGTATTTGTTCGCCATTTCATCTTTGGGTGTCTACGGCGTTGTGATGGCGGGTTGGGCTTCTAACTCTCGCTACGCATTCCTCGGTGCCATGCGCTCTGCTGCGCAAATGGTGTCTTATGAAGTCTCCATTGGTTTCATTATGATCACCGTGCTGATGACGGCGGGAACGCTTAACTTGTCAGCTTTGGTTGAAGCGCAATCCGAACCGTTATTTGGGTTTCTTCCCGGTTGGTATTTTATTCCGCATTTTCCGATGTTCGTGATTTTCTTTATCTCCGTATTGGCTGAAACCAACCGTCATCCATTCGATCTACCAGAAGCGGAATCTGAGCTCGTTGCCGGATTTATGACCGAATACTCATCCATGTCGTTTGCGCTGTTCTTCCTTGGCGAATACGCAAACATGATCATGATGAGCGGGATCGTCAGCATTTTGTTCCTTGGTGGATGGCTGCCTCTCTATGACGTGGCACCGTTGAATATGATTCCTGGCGTCGTTTGGTTTGCGGCGAAGATTGCATTTTGTTTGTTTGTATTCATTTGGGTGCGGGCGACATTCCCGCGCTACCGCTATGACCAATTAATGCGCCTAGGCTGGAAGATCTTCCTTCCATTATCACTGATCTGGTTGGCTCTGACCGCTGGATTCCTCGTCTATTTTGACAAGCTGCCGGCGTAAGGGACGGAACAAAGACATGGCTTCTTTAGATCGCACCGCCCGTTCGTTCCTGCTTACCGAGCTCATCAGCGGTATGTGGCTGACATTGAAATACATGTTTGGGCCCAAGGTCACGATTAACTATCCGTTCGAAAAGGGACCTTTGAGTCCGCGCTTTCGCGGCGAGCATGCGCTGCGTCGCTATCCCAACGGGGAAGAGCGCTGCATTGCGTGCAAACTCTGTGAAGCCATTTGCCCGGCGCAGGCGATTACGATTGAAGCGGTGCCTCGCGAAGACGGTAGCCGTCGCACGACGCGTTACGACATTGATATGACGAAATGCATTTATTGTGGGTTTTGCGAAGAAGCATGCCCGGTAGATGCGATTGTTGAAGGACCGAACTTCGAGTTCGCAACCGAGACACGGGAAGAATTGCTCTACAACAAAGATAAGCTGCTGGCCAATGGTGACCGGTGGGAGCCAGAGCTGGCCAAACGGCTTGAGCTCGACGCGCCATATCGTTGATTGCGGCGGAAGACGGGGAAGAAGAATGCGGTACGCATTTGAACAAGAGGCAATGATGAAAGCAGGGGGCGCGCAATGATCGCGGCGACACTCGCATTTTATCTGTTTGCAGCGCTGGCAGTGGTCGGCGCAATAAACGTGATTTTTCAGACGCAATCCTGTGCACTCGGTGCTTTGGTTGATCTTCACCTTTTTCAACGCCGCAGGATTGTTTGTTTTGCTCGGCGCTGAGTTTGTGGCGATGATTTTGGTTATCGTATACGTCGGCGCTGTGGCCGTGCTGTTCCTATTTGTTGTGATGATGCTCGACATTAATATCGCGGTAATTCGGCAAGGTTTCCTCAAGTACATGTGGGCTGGGTTGCTTGTCGGCGGTATTCTTCTGGCTGAGCTGATCACCGTCTTTGCCGCGTGGAAAATGTCGGATAGCGCTGAGATGTTGCGTGCGGCGCCTGCGCCAGATCCAAACGCCATGAGTAATACGGAAGCGATTGGCCAGATTCTATACACGGACTACGTCTATTTGTTCCAGGCATCGGGGATCATTCTACTGGTTGCCATGATCGGATCGATTGTTCTGACTCACCGCACGCGAACCGGTGTGCGGAAGCAGGTCATCAGTGAGCAAAATGCGCGTCGTCCAATCGATACGTTAGAAGTTGTCAAAGTTGAATCTGGGAAGGGGCTACAATAATGGCTGTTGGCCTTTCTCATTATCTTACGGTTTCGGCGATCCTCTTTACGCTTGGCATTTTCGGGATCTTTCTAAACCGGAAGAACTTGATCGTTATTTTGATGTCGATTGAGCTGATGCTGCTCGCCGTGAATATCAACTTCGTCGCCTTTTCGTCCTTCCTGGGCGATCTGGTTGGGCAAATCTTTACGATGATCGTGTTGACGGTTGCTGCAGCTGAAGCCGCTATCGGTCTTGCTATTGTCGTCGTGTTTTATCGGGCGCGGCGATCTATCGCCGTCGAAGATATTAATGAGTTGAAGGGGTAGGGGCAGTCATGGAAACCGCCGCAGTTTTCCTGCCTCTCGTCGGGGCAATGATCGCAGGCTTCTTTGGCCGCCAAATTGGCGACCGGGCGTCTCAGATCGTTACATGTTTGGGTGTTGGTTCAGCCGCTGTGCTGTCTATTCCGCTGTTCTTTGACGTCGCAGTTGGCGGCAACGAACGTGTAATCACCATTATGAATTGGATCAACTCAGGCACGTTTGAGACAGCCTGGGCTCTTCGGTTTGATACGCTCTCAGCTGTCATGGTGATGACAGTGACCTGTGTTTCGTCACTCATCCATGTGTATTCCATTGGTTACATGAGCCACGATGACTCAAAGCCGCGTTTTATGGCCTATTTGTCGTTGTTTACCTTTGCCATGTTGATGCTGGTGACCTCAGACAACCTCGTTCAGTTGTTCTTTGGTTGGGAAGGCGTGGGCGTTGTTTCGTATTTGTTGATTGGGTTCTGGTTCAAGAAACCAACTGCGAATGCCGCTGCGATCAAGGCCTTTGTTGTGAACCGTGTTGGGGATTTCGGGTTCTTACTCGGCATCTTCGGCATCTACATGGTGTTCGATGCTGTAACGTTTGACACGGTGTTTAACGCTGTCGATGCACACAAAGACGACACGGTGACCTTCTTCGGCATTGAGGGCCATGCCCTAACGTTGATTTGTCTTCTGCTGTTTGTTGGCGCTATGGGCAAATCCGCCCAACTCTTGCTCCACACTTGGCTGCCAGATGCCATGGAAGGCCCGACACCCGTGTCGGCGTTGATCCATGCGGCAACCATGGTAACAGCTGGCGTGTTCCTCGTCGCTCGTATGTCGCCGCTCTTTGAGTACGCGCCCTCAGCACTAGAAGTCGTCACAATTGTTGGCGCATCCACGGCATTCTTTGCAGCGACCATCGGGTGTGTGCAAACCGATATTAAGCGCGTGATTGCATATTCGACCTGCTCGCAACTTGGTTACATGTTCTTTGCCTGTGGTGTTGGCGCCTATCCGGCGGCCATTTTCCACCTGATGACCCATGCTTGGTTTAAGGCACTGCTGTTCCTTGGATCTGGCTCGGTCATCCACGCCATGTCTGACGAACAGGACATGCGTAAGATGGGCGGTATTTGGAAGCACATTAAAGTCACCTACGCGATGATGTGGATTGGAACCCTGGCCTTGGTCGCAGTTCCTCCCTTCGCCGGTTACTACTCGAAAGACATGATCCTTGAAGCGGCCTATGGCGCGCATACTAGCGTTGGTCAGTACGCCTTCATTATGGGTATCGGTGCTGCGCTACTGACGGCGTTTTATTCCGGCCGGTTGTTGTTTATGACCTTCCATGGTGAGCCGCGCGCAGACAAAGAGACAATGGACCATGTCCATGAGAGTCCACTGGTGATGACCTTGCCGCTGGCTGGTCTGGCGATTGGTGCAATTTTCGCTGGTATGCTTGGCTATGACTTGTTTATTGGCGACGGGCGGGTCGAGTTCTGGCGTGATGCGTTAGCCGTCGTTGGCGAAGACCCTATCGAAGCTGCCCACCATGTTCCGACTTGGGTGGTATGGTCGCCGATGGTTGTGACGGTGCTTGGTCTTGGATTGTCGTTCCACATGTATATGCGTCGGCCTGAAATTCCAGGTCGTTTAGCGGCCCAGTTCCCAGGTGTTTATCAATTCCTGCTGAACAAATGGTACTTCGACGAGCTTTATGACTTCCTGTTTGTTCGCCCGGCGTTTTGGATTGGGAACTTTCTTTGGAAGCGTGGAGACGAAGGAACGATCGACCGCTTTGGTCCGGATGGGGTTTCGGCCTCTATCATTGCCGGTGCACGGCGTCTTGGCGCAGTGCAGTCTGGTTACCTCTATCATTATGCCTTCGCCATGATCATCGGGATTGCCCTGTTCGTGTCGTGGATTGTGGTTGGGGGCTAGAGCATGAACGGTTTCGTAGAAAATTTACCGCTCCTCAGCGTTGTAACCTTTACGCCATTGCTTGGTGTGCTCCTGCTTTTGACCATTCGGGCAGATGACCCGGAGATTGTTGCGCGAAATAGCCGTTGGGTGGCCTTGTGGGTCACGCTCGGAACGTTCCTGGCCTCTCTCTTGTTGTGGACGAACTTTGACTCTGGAACGGCTGATTTCCAATTCGTAGAGCAGGCAGCTTGGTTCCCCACGTTTGGCATTAGTTACCATATGGGTGTGGACGGCATTTCCATGCTGTTCGTAATTTTATCGACGTTCCTGATGCCGATATGCGTATTGGCCAGTTGGGACGCGATCAAAACCCGCGTGCGCGAATACATGATCTCGTTCCTGATTCTCGAGACCATGATGATTGGGATGTTCTGCGCCCTCGATATGGTGCTGTTTTACGTCTTCTTCGAAGGCGTATTGATCCCCATGTTCCTGATTATTGGGATTTGGGGTGGTGCGCGCCGCGTCTATGCCGCGTTTAAGTTCTTCCTCTATACGCTGATGGGTTCGGTTCTGCTTTTGGTCGCAATCCTGGCGATGTATTTCACGGCAGGCACGACAGATATTCCGACCCTGATGACGACAAGCTTCCCATTCCAGATGCAATTCTGGCTTTGGTTGGGTCTGTTCGCGTCTTTTGCGGTCAAGGTCCCGATGTGGCCAGTGCACACCTGGTTGCCGGACGCACACGTGCAAGCGCCCACTGCCGGGTCCGTTATTCTAGCTGGTGTCCTGTTGAAGATGGGGGCCTATGGGTTCCTAAGGTTCTCAATGCCGATGCTACCGTTAGCCAGTGAGTACTTCACACCATTGGTTTATGGCCTATCGATCATTGCGGTGATCTATACGTCCCTGGTGGCGCTGGCTCAGGAAGACATGAAGAAGCTGATTGCGTACTCGTCGGTCGCGCATATGGGTTTCGTGACAGTTGGTATTTTTGCAGCCACGCAACAAGCGGTGCAGGGCGCCATTTACCAAATGTTGAGTCACGGCGTTGTCTCGGGTGCTTTATTCCTTTGCGTCGGCGTTGTTTATGACCGCCTGCATACGCGCGAAATCAGCCGATATGGTGGCTTGGTCAATAATATGCCGAAGTACGCCTGCGTCTTTATGTTGATGATGATGGCCTCGGTTGGGCTGCCGGGTACGGCTGGCTTCGTAGGCGAGTTCTTGATTTTGACCGGTGTATTCCAGGTGAATACTTGGGTTGCATTGTTCACTGCGACGGGTGTGATCCTCGGCGCCACATACATGCTTTATCTGTATCGCCGCGTCATTTACGGCGAGCTGACCAAAGAAGACCTCAAGGGCATGCTTGATCTATCTCGCCGTGAAATTGTTATTTTTGCGCCGCTCTGTATCGTTGTGATGTGGATGGGTGTCTATCCCATGTCTTTCCTATCGGTGATGGATGTCTCGGTGGCAAAATTGGTGGCTGATTATCATAACGCGATAGATGCTCAAGCGGCTGCGACCGGATTGGTCGACGGTGTCCGTTTGGCGCTGGGTCGATAGGGGAGAATGAAATGACAGCCCTACCGAACCTTACACCGGCTTACGCCGAAATATTCCTCGCAATAGCTGGTATGGCCTTGCTGATGCTTGGCGTCTTCCGAAAGAAAGATCCCGTGCGTGGTGTAACACTGTTGGCTGTCGTGGCCTTCGCTGTTGCTGCTGTGTTGGCGCTAGCGACGAATACGTCTGCGGATGGATTTAGTACGGTCACCTTTAATGGCTTGTTTGTCGTCAATGCGTTTACAGGATTCTCGAAGCTGTTGGTCTTGCTTGGCGCAGGACTAGCCATGATGCTGGCGTTGCCGTGGGCCCGTAACGAAGGCATCGCGCGCTACGAATTGCCCGTCATTATGCTGTTCTCCGTTCTTGGCATGATGATGATGGTCTCTGCCAATAACCTGATGTCTTTGTACGTCGGTCTCGAACTTCAGAGTTTGGCGCTCTACGTTTTGGCGGCGTCTAATCGCGGCAATTTAAAAGCGACTGAAGCTGGCGTTAAGTACTTCGTTCTTGGCGCCTTGGCGTCCGGATTGTTGCTCTATGGCTCATCTCTTATCTACGGGTTTGCCGGTACGACATCCTTTGCTGGACTAGCCGACGCGCTGACAGGGGCCCAAAATAATGTGGGTGTCATCGTTGGCGTTGTGTTTGTTATCTGTGGGTTCGCATTCAAGGTGTCAGCGGTTCCTTTTCACATGTGGACGCCGGACGTTTACGAAGGCGCGCCAACTCCTGTGACGGCATTTTTCTCCGTGGCACCGAAGATTGCGGCGCTTTGCCTGTTCCTCCGCGTGCTTGTTGGGCCTTTTGAAGATCTGATGATTCAATGGCGTCAGGTTCTAACCGTGATTTGTGTCGCCTCCATGCTTTGGGGTGCGGTTGCGGCCATCGCGCAGAACAATATCAAGCGCATGATGGCCTATAGCTCCATCGGCCATGTGGGTTACGCTCTCATTGGTCTGATCGCAGGCACGCAAGATGGCGCGCGCGGCATGCTCTATTACATGCTGATTTACCTCTTCATGAACGTCGGTACCTTCGCTGTGATTCTGTCCATGCGGATTAAAGGTCGGTATGTGGAAAGCATCGATGACCTTTCTGGTATTTCCAAAACCAATCCAGCGATTGCTTTGGCGTTGACCGTGTTGATGTTCTCGATGGCTGGAATTCCGCCATTGGCTGGGTTCTTCGGTAAGTACTTTGTCTTTGCAGCAGCCGTAAACGCCGGTCTCATTCCTCTGGCGGTCATCGGTGTGCTCTCCAGCGTGATCGGCGCGTACTACTATCTGCGCCTCATCAAGATCATGTACTTCGACGAATCTGCGGAGAGTTTTGATCGTCCAGATGCGTCGACGGGTGTTGTGATGGGCGTTTGTGCTTTGGCCGTGGTTGTCTTCGTTTTGCTCCCTGAGCCTCTTCTGGCCGGAGCCGATGCTGCTGCAGCGGCTTTGTTCCAAGGCTAAAAACTTTTCCTATGCAAGCGTCGCCAGCCTTACCGGACGGATGGCGCCTTGAAACTGTCAGTGAAATCGACGGAACCAACGCTGAACTCTTGCGTCGAGCAGAGGGTGGGGAAGCGGAGGGAATAGCGCTTAGGGCTGATGTTCAGATTGCTGGGCGAGGGCGGCGGGGCAGGAGTTGGAACAGTCCCAAAGGAAATCTCTATTTCAGTGTTCTGATCGATACCGAGCCCGCTGTAGCTGGCCAGATTGGATTTGCTGCTGCTTTAGCATCGATTGAAGCCATTGAGGCCGTCGTTGAAAAATCACTACCCGAGTTAAAGTGCAAGTGGCCTAACGACCTTCTTTGGCAGGGCGAGAAGGTTGCCGGACTGTTGTTAGAAATGGCGCCAGGTAGAAGACAAGTTGTGCTTGGTATGGGGGTGAATCTCGTTCCTATGGATGTGGTTGATGCTGTTTATCCCGTTGGCTCTCTGTCTGAATTCGCAATTGCGCCCCAAGAGTTGGCTCTTAGTGTTTGCGACGCACTCGCCCGTTGGATCGAAACATGGCGTATGATGGGTTTTGCGCCGCTGCGGAGAGCTTGGCTGGAGCGTGCGAATGGCTTAGGGGAAGCTGTAACGGTACGTTTACCGAACGAAGAGTTCGAAGGAACGTTCGAGGATTTGGCGAAGGACGGGGCATTGCTGCTCAATCAAGGCGCGGATGGCGTGAAATCGGTGTCCGCGGGTGAAGTGTTCTTTGGGAGTGGAGTTTAGGTCATGTTGTTGGTGATCGACTGTGGAAATACCAACATCGTATTCGCTGTCTATGATGGCGATGCGCTGAAGGGGCAATGGCGTACGGCGACCGAAGGCGAAAAGACCGGTGACGATTACGGCGTTTGGCTCCATCAAATCATGCAACGCGACGGTTTCGCGCGAGACGATATTAAAGCGGCGATTGTGTCCTCCGTTGTGCCCAATAAGAACAGGGCTCTTCGCGGTATGTGCAAAGAATTTTATGGCATCGATGCGAGGTTCATTGGCGAGCCGGGACTGGATTTGGGTCTTACCGTTCTCATGCAAAACCCGCGCGAAGTCGGAGACGATCGCTTGGTCAACGCCATTGCGGCGCAAGAGACCTATGGCGGCCCGCTGATTATTATCGATTTCGGCACGGCGACGACATTTGATGTGGTGGATGCAGACGGCAATTATGCCGGCGGTGTTATCGCACCAGGCATTAACCTATCGATGGAAGCGCTGCATATGGCAGCGGCTCTGTTACCACGTATTCCGGTTGAGAACCCTGGACAGGCCGCCATTGTTGGGACGTCGACTGTTTCTGCTATGCGATCAGGTGTCTTCTGGGGGTATATCGGACTCATCGAAGGCCTTGTAGCGCGTATTCAAGAAGAGCGCGGTGGAGGGCACAAGGTGATCGGGACGGGTGGGCTGGCGCCTTTGTTTGCGACGTCTGCGACCGTTATTGATCATACCGATGATAATCTGACCCTTCGTGGTCTCCGCGCTGTTCATGACCGGAACCCTCTATGAAACCTAACAAAGCCAAACCCAAGGCGCCGAAAGGACTGAATAAAGGTCTGTGGTTCGTACCTCTTGGCGGGTCCGGCGAAATCGGCATGAACTTGAACCTGTATGCCTGTGACGGCCAGTGGATCATGGTCGATTTGGGCGTCACGTTTGGTGATGAGAGCATTCCGGGCGTCGATGTGGTTATGCCTGACCCGGATTTCATTGCCGAACGGAAGCACCAGCTCATTGGGCTCGTTCTGACTCATGCCCACGAAGATCACCTTGGTGCGGTTGCCTATCTTTGGCCGAGGCTAGAATGCCCGGTCTATGCGACACCCTTTGCGGCTGAATTCTTGAGGCGCAAATTGCCAGAAGCCGGATTGCAGAACGTTCTGCCGCTGACCGAGATCCCTCTTGGAGGAAATTTAAAACTCGGTCCCTTTGATATGGATTTTATCTCACTGACACATTCGATTCCGGAGCCGAATGCCCTGGCTATTCGCACGCCATACGGAACGGTCATGCATACCGGCGACTGGAAGTTCGACGCTGACCCTGTGATCGGCGAAGAAACCGATTTTGCCGCGTTAGAAGCGGTTGGAGACGAAGGCGTCTTGGCCATGGTCGGTGATTCGACCAATGTGTTTTCCGAGGGGGAAGCTGGGTCCGAAGGTGACGTGGCCGTCGCGTTGACTGAGTTAATTGGAAAGCTGCAGGGGCGTGTTGTTGTCGGCTGTTTTGCATCTAATCTTGCACGGGTCGAAAGCGTAGCGCGGGCGGCCATGGCCAATGATCGGCATGTGTCGCTGGTTGGTGCATCCTTGTGGCGGGTGACCGATACAGCGCGCAAGACTGGCTATTTGGCCGATGACCTTACGTTTTACGAAGCAGAAGATGCGGCTCACTTTCCAGACGATAAGGTGCTTTATATCTGCACCGGAAGTCAGGGCGAGGCGCGGGCCGCCCTCACGAGAATTGCTTTTGGTACGCACCGAGACGTGACTCTTAATGAAGGAGACACGGCAGTCTTCTCGTCCCGGGTTATACCGGGTAATGAGAAATCGATCATGAAGTTGCAAAACCAGCTGGCTAAGATGGGCGTGGAGATCATCACGTCCAAGGACGCGCCGATCCATGTGTCTGGTCACCCGGCACGCGATGAAATGCGACGGATGTATTCGTTGATCCGACCCCACACGGCGATTCCAGTTCACGGTGAGCACCTTCACATGCGGGCCCATGCCGAATTGGCTAAGGAATGCCAGGTACCGCACACGGTGTTGGTGGAAAACGGCTCTGCTGTAAGGCTCGCGCCTGGAGAGCCTGAAGTTATGGGCGAAGTCTGGTCTGGCCGTATGTCCTGGGAGGGAGACCGTGCTGTTCCATTTTGGGACCCTATGCTGCGGGATCGCAAAAAGATGTTCTACGGCGGCAGCGTCGTCGTGTCCTTGGTACTCGAAGAGGATGGCCGCTTGGCTGCAGATGCTTTGGTCTCCGTGCTGGGCGTATTGGATCCGTTGGTCGATGAGGGCTCTGACGCGCTGGCCGAAGAGGTAGAGAACGCTGTTGAACAAATTCGGGGTAAGTCACGACGTGATGACGGTGTTGTTGATGACGCAGTACGGCGCTGCATTCGGCGTGTTTTTTCGGGCGGCCAAGCTGGAAAGCCCTTAATCCGCGTCCATATCACGCGGATATAGAAACATAGACAAAAGGAAGAGGGTGTCATGATTGGACGTTTGAACCACGTTGCTATCGCAGTACCAGACTTGGCTGCAGCCTGCGCAACGTACCGCGATGCACTAGGTGGAACTGTAACCGAGCCGCAGGACTTGCCAGATCACGGTGTCACGGTGGCCTTTGTGGAATTGCCAAATACCAAGATTGAGTTGCTGCATCCGCTTGGCGAGAATTCCCCAATCCAGGCGTTCCTGGATAAGAACCCCTCGGGCGGCATGCATCACATGTGTTTCGAGGTTGATGACATTCTTGCCGCGCGAGATCAGCTTAAAGCAGAGGGAAAACGCATCCTGGGCGATGGAGAGCCAAAAACAGGCGCTCATGGCAAGCCAGTATTGTTCGTACACCCCAAAGATTTCGATGGAACATTAATCGAGATCGAGCAGGCTTAGATCTCGGAGTTCTATGAGAACGATCTGTTAACCCTTTTGGGAGCAGAATTCTGCCATGAAATGGAATCGAACAGTCTTTCCAGTGGTTATTGCTCTGCCTGCCTTTTTACCGGGTATGAGCGCGGCATCGATCCTCTCCGTGAGGACGGATGACTGCAGCCAACTCGTCTCTCATGTTCCTGACAACGACGTTGCTTACGTGCCTGGTGTGGACGTGAATGGAAATGCTGTCGTTCCCGCTGATCTCGGCGGCGGATACGGGATTACTGCGCCGGATGAGGTCAATATAGACATCCGCCTTGATCTCGCCGAACGGCTTGGTCTCGGGGGGGATGATTTTTCCACTGGCGCATCGGCTTTGTTGAGCGGTGAAGGTGTCGTTGGTCGGGTGAGTGTTCGTGGCAACGATATTTACTGGAACGATGAGAAACTGGCTCGGGACAGTTATGCCGCTTTGTCTGCAGCCTGTGGCGAAGCCTTTGCGGCTGCCGGAATTCCTCTGCCGCTGCCAAAGCCAGACGTACCCTCCGACTAACGCCTTAAGCCATCATCACTTCGATAAAGTGAGGACCTGGTTGTTTTAGGCAATTGGCCAAAACATCCGCAAAACGGCTGCAATCCTCAACGCGATGAGCATCAACGCCTTGGGCGCTAGCCATTTTTACGAAATCGATCCGCGGCTCATCCATATCCATCATTCTGTGGGCATTGGCACCAGCAGGGCCGAGCCCGTGGCGTTCAAGTTCAATGTCGAGGATGAGATAGCCTTTGTTTGAAAAGATGACCGTCGTGATGTCGAGTTGTTCACGAGCCATGGTCCAGAGCGCCTGGATGGTGTACATCGCGCCGCCATCACCCTGAATACAAAGAATTTTCTTATCGGGTGCAGCGACAGCGGCTCCAATCGCGACCGGCATCGCCCAACCGATACCGCCACCGGTGATAAACAGCCAATCATGGGGAGCAGAGCCAGCAGATTGGGCGTAGGCCGGAAAGCCGACGGTTATGCCTTCATCAACAACGACAGCCTGCTCAGGAATAGCCCGGGCGATGACGGCAGACGCCGCATTGGCCGTGATTGCCCCATTCGGCATGTCTGGTAGGGACATGGATTGTGTTGGCCCAGTCGCTTTGGCTCCGAGCTGATCGGCTAACGCTTGAAGGCTGGCAATGACGTTTCCGCCAAGGGGCACGAAAGTGCTGAGTTCGCAGCCATCTGGAACAAGGGTTCCTCCGCCCGTTGGATAAGAGAAGAACGAGACCGGTTCCTTGGATCCGCACAAAACCATATGCTTTAGGCCGCGCAGGGCCTCTTCAGCGTCTTCTGGGAAATAGGGGATACGCTCGACAGGAACGCGTCCAGCGCCGCGCTGCATCAGCGGTTCGAAGGTGTATGCGATTAGTCGGACGCCTGTTTTAGCGGCAATCTGCCCTGCCGCTTTGAGGCCATGCTCTGTGAGGCCTTCTGCACCAATAAGAAGGGCTGTTTCTGCCCCATGCGCACAAAGGTCAGCCGTGGTGGATACAGCCTTATCCATAGCAGGCTCTTTAATTGATCTCTGGCGTTTTTCGACGGGTTCTATCTCGTCGGTCCAACTGCAGTCGGCCGGAATGATGAGACTTGAGACCTGACCCGGCGGCCCCCAGGACGCTTCGACTGCGTCTGCGCCGTCTTGGGCGATGTCTTCAGGGCTCGATACTTGTCGCACCCAACCGGAGACCGGTTCTGCAAGGCCAACGATGTCTGATGTCAGCGGCGCGTCATATTTGAGATGGGAGTGCGGGTGATTGCCAATCAGGTTAACGATGGAGGAGTGGGCCTTGCGACCGTTGTGGAGGTGACAGAGGCCATTGGCGAGGCCTGGACCGAGGTGGAGCAGGGTTGCTGCGGGTTTTCGGGCTAGGCGGGCATAGCCATCGGCTGCACCGGTGCATACGCCTTCAAAGAGTCCCAGGATTGGCCGCATGCGGTTGGTGCGATCAATAGCGCCGACGATGTGGGTTTCTGTCGTTCCGGGATTGGCGAAGCACGTATCAACACCGTTCTCGACTAGGGTTTGTATCAGGGCATCTGCGCCGTTCATGAGGGGTCACCGCCACCAAAGTGGGTTGCACGTGTTTGCTCTACGTCGTGATAAAGGATGGTGCTTGTTCGCGGGTCGAGCCCAGAACTTTCTTTAACCACAACATCAATAACCACCACCTTATCATTGATATCAAAGGATTTATCAAGAGCGTCATCGAGTTCAGAAACAGTTTCAGCTCTGAACCCAGTGGCGCCGAAGCCTTGGGCCACGACGTCGT
The DNA here is from genome assembly GCA_943787205.1 of uncultured Rhodospirillaceae bacterium. Classification (GTDB taxonomy): domain Bacteria; phylum Pseudomonadota; class Alphaproteobacteria; order Rhodospirillales; family Rhodospirillaceae; genus WLXB01. The sequence goes on along the minus strand of CALSLN010000002.1, from coordinate 62,920 downwards.
AGCGGACCTCACCAAAGTGGGCATTAATGGTGCGTCCGACTTGGCGGGGTTGGGTATGGATCTCATTGCCCCACCCGCCGTTGTTAGAAATGACACAAATGAATGGTAGGCCAGCTTGCGTCGCTGAATCCAATTCGGCGCTATAGAAGCCAAAAGCCCCATCGCCGGTCACAAGCACGACCTTGCGTTCAGGTTGACCAGTTTCTGCTGCGATTTCCTTAGCACCGGCCACTGCACCTAAAGCCAGTGGTGTTCCCATTCCCATGGAGCCCAAGGGCATTGTGTCCATATAACCGCCCTCAGCGCGGTATCGGGTGACAGCCCAACTTTGTACGAGAATGGATGCCCCATCCTGAACAAAGATTGCGTCAACGGGGAGACGTGTGTTGACGGCGCGAGCGAGCCTCAAGGGTTCGATATGAGGTTCTTCACGTCCACCCTGATCGATCACGTCGAGCCGGTCTTGCAGAGTTTGCCTGACCCACATGGGGTCGAACGGGCTTGTGGATCTGGCTTTCAGCTCACTCAGTATTCCATTGAGTGCCGTGCGGCTGTCGGAAATGAGACCTAAATCAGGCACCCGACTGCGGCCAATTTCCTCAGCGTCCAGGTCAATTTTGATCATTTTGGTTGGTGCTGGGAAGCGAGGACTGAGGCCATAGCCGAATTTTTTAGCCATGCGGGCTCCGGCCCAAATGACGAGATCAGCTTCGTGAGCCGCGAATTGGGCGAGGGGCCATCCCCAGCCCGTCACGTCATCTTCTGGGACAAGGCCACGTGCCAGGTTGTTCGTCGCTACCGGAATGCCGAAGTCAGCGGCCAGTTCACGCAGGGATTCACCAGCGCCCGAGCGGAAAGAGCCTGAGCCGGCAATAATGAGGGGGCGCTTGGCTGACTGGATGAGATCGACGGCTAGGCTGACGTCTTCTGTGGTGGGCGCAGGTCTGGGGTTTACGGCGATGGGCGTATCGACATCGACACCAGGGTCGATGAGTTCGTTGAGGAAATCCTTTGGAAACGCCAACACGACTGGGCCAGGGCGACCGGCCAAGGCTCTGCGGCAGGCGGCTTCTAGGTATTCCCCCAGGCGTGCAGCACTCTGAACTGTTCTGGCCCACTTGGTGACAGGTTGGACCAAGCCAAGAATGCCGTGGTCAAAATCTAATTCGGGTTGTGTCCAAGTGTCTGGTTCGCGCCCGACGAGGACAACGACTGGAGAGCACGCTTCGTAGGCTTGTTGGAGGCCGGTAATGGCGTTGGGCATACCTTGGTCCACGTTGACCATCGCAATACCCACTTTGCCGGTGACACGTGAATACCCGTCCGCTGCGCCAACGGTGGCACTCTCGTGCCGCCCAGGGACGACCCTAAACCCCGTTTTCTCGCACTCATCGAGCAACAGTGTTTGCGACGCACCCGCAAGGGCGAACACGGTCTTAACACCGAAGCGCTCGAGGACCCGGCGCATGACCGCGGCCCCGGTCAGTCGATTGGACGTATTATTCATTAAATCTCCAAAAACCCATCCGGCTTCAGTAGGTTAGGGCATACCCTTTTTGACTTTACGGGATAGTTTTGCCCCATGCGAACCCAGCTTCACCATATTTCATCCGTCATCGTTTCCCTTGTGATCGCGCTGTTAGCATTGCCTGCGACGCCTGCTAAGTCTGAGCCTGTGACGGGTCGCATTGCGGCAAGCGCGCCGAAAGGATCTGTCTGGGATCGGCAGTGGGACCGCTACAAAGCCGACTTTGCGTCACGCCCGGACCTGTTTGACCTGGATTATCATATTTATGGCGAGCTCGGCGCGTCTGAGCCCTTGTTAGGCGCGCTAAAACGAGGCCGGGTCCATTTTGTTGGAACGTCACAGTCCGTGATTTCGACCCAAATTCCAGAAGTGGCAGTGTTGAGCTTGCCCTATTTGTTTGAGAGCAAGGAAGAGGCGGATTACGTCTACGATTGCTGTATTCGAGACTTGTACCAGCCGCTGGTTGCCAAAGAGAACTACGTCTTGTTGATGTTTGCGGAGGCGGGTTGGTCTCACTTCTACGCGGATCGTGAAATTCGAGTGCCGAAAGACGTTAAGGGCATGAGTATTCGAGCGGCGCAGTCTCCAGCTGTGGTTGGTTTCTTGCAGCAGCTTGAGGCGGACACGGTTTTCCTCACGATGTCGGACGTGGTGCCGTCGCTTCAAACGGGCATGATTAATGGCGGTTTCGGAGCGATTACTTGGCATATGGGCGCGACCCGAGAAGATGCGCCGCATTTTGCGCTCACTGGCCACGTGTATGAGACTGGGTTGTTTCTTGTGAATAAGCGTTGGTGGGACGGGTTCACGGATGAGCAGCGGGCTTTGATGAACGAAGCCTTCGAGGGCTTTGACAGCCAACGCCTCGAGGTCCGCCAAGACCAAGATTCAGAGATTGCGCGCCTTATTGCTGAGGGTGACCCCGTGTATGAGCCGACCCCCGAGGAGCGGGTGTTGTGGATACAGGCCGGCCGGGCCACGCATGCTGCCGTGCTTGATGAAATTGGCGGAGAGGCTCAGGCAATTTACGATCGGATTATGACGGCAAAGGAAGCGTTCAAAACTGAACGGGATGCGCGATGACCGGGCCCCGCGGTTACTCCATCGCGTTTGCAAGGGACATGATCCCGGAAAAGATGAAGCCCTATTCTTCATCGTTGCCGCCCATCTATGAAAAATACGAGGGGCGTTACTTGGCCATCGGAGGGCCTGGACGCGGTGTAGATTGGCTGTGTGGAGACTGGGGCGACCGTATGGTCATGGTCGGTGAGTTCCCGTCTGCAAAGGCTGTCGGCGATTTTTGGTGGGGACCAGAGTACCGGGCATCTGCCGAGCTTAGGGTTGGTGCTGTCACGGTCGATGTTTGCCAAGTGGGTGGAACGGATATCGCTCCTGATCCAAATCATGTGGTGTTTTTGTTGATCGCTGTTCCGAGTGATCGCGCCATGGAATGCCTAACGGGTGATACCATTCTTTCAGCATCGCCTGATGCTGTAACGACTTTGGAAGGAGACCTAAGCGGCCTGGCGCTGACTATGGTCGGTTTCAAATCTCGTGAAGATTTAGATACGGCTTGGAGCGGAGTTCAGGCCGACGTTGAAAGCCTCGGTGGTCATGCGTGTGCTGCTAATCGGGCGCCCAGTTCTTAAAGCAAAGGAATAGTCATGTCAGAGGCAAACAAAACCGCGCCGGTAAAGCGGACGACCATCATCGTCAGGGACATGGAGAAGTCGCTAAAGTTCTATCGTGACCTTCTGGGGATGGATGTTTTCTACGATGCGAATATTGGAAACCCGGGAGCGTCTGAGCTGATGGGCATGGAGATGTCTGGTCTTCATATGGTGGTGATGAGCGCAGATGGCGCTGAAACCGGCATGGTCGGCCTGATGGAATTGAAGGACGTTAATCCGCCGCTGAAGGAAACGGAGTGGTCAACGACAGCAAAAACGGGTGAGACCATTCTCGTGATTCCGACTGACAACATGAAAGAGCTGTACGAGCGTATGGTCGAGGAAGGGCATACGGTGGCAACCCCGCCGACCAAAATGGAGGTGCCAAACCGCCCCGAGATTCATGAAATGATGGCTCGGGACCCGGACGGCGTGATTGTCAATCTGACCCAGCGCGGGCCGCTGCGTTAGGGCATTCATGGGATACAAAGGCGGCGGGGCTAAAAGCGATCCATAGACACCCGCCTAACCTTTGCCTAAATTGCCCGACAGTATTCACCGTAATCCAAAATCCCGAGGTTTTTCATGCGGTTGTCCCGCACTTTCATTCCGACACTTAAGGAAACGCCCTCTGAGGCGCAAATCGACTCTCACCGCTTGATGTTGAGGGCTGGTCTCGTTCGTCAGCATGCTGCCGGTATTTACAACTGGCTGCCTATGGGGACGCGTGTCCTGAGAAATATTGAGCAAATCGTTCGTGAAGAGCAGAACGATGCTGGCGCCCAAGAAATCATCATGCCGACTATACAGTCGGGTGAGTTGTGGAAGGAAAGTGGTCGTTACGACGATTACGGCCCGGAGATGCTGCGGATTAAGGACCGGCATGAGCGCGATATGCTCTATGGCCCGACCCATGAAGAGGTGGTGACCGACATCTTCCGCAACAATGTGCGCAGCTATAAAGACCTACCGCTGAACCTGTATCAGATTCATTGGAAGTTCCGTGACGAGGTTCGGCCTCGGTTTGGCGTGATGCGTGGGCGTGAGTTCCTGATGAAGGATGCGTATTCCTTTGACCTTACCTATGAGGCAGCGCGCCATTCCTACAATCAGATGTTTGTCGCCTATCTTCGCACGTTTGCCCGTATGGGATTGCAGGCGATCCCTATGAAGGCCGATCCAGGGCCTATTGGTGGTGATCTCAGTCATGAGTTCATTGTTCTGGCTGAGACTGGCGAGAGCGCGGTCTATTGCCACAAGGCTTTGCTTAAAAAACCAATTCCTTTGATTGTCGATTACGCGTCCGATCTACAGCCAATCGTCGACGACTGGACCAGCGAGTACGCGGCTACCGATGAAGAACATGACGAAGCCAAGGCTCAGGAGCTTGGTGATGATCTTGTGTCAGCCCGCGGAATCGAAGTTGGCCATATCTTCCACTTTGGCAAAAAGTACTCCGAGCCCATGGGGGCGAAGGTCGCGTCTCCTGACGGCGACGTGACGCCCTTTATGGGAAGCTATGGCATCGGTGTGTCGCGCCTGGTTGGTGCGATTATCGAAGCCTGTCACGACGATGACGGGATTATCTGGCCAGATACGGTTGCGCCGTTCCGTGTTGGCCTTATTAATCTGAAGGTCGGTGACGCAGATACGGATAAAGCCTGTGGTGATCTTTACGCCAAGTTGAATGAAATTGGCTTGAGTACGTTGTACGACGACCGCAATGAGCGCGCAGGTGTGAAGTTCTCCAACATGGATTTGATTGGCTTGCCTTGGCAGCTCATCGTTGGTCCTAAGGGCCTTAAAGAGGGCACGGTCGAACTCAAGCGCCGAGCCACTGGAGAACGTCAAACCCTATCTCTCGATAGCGTGCTGTCCACATTGACGGGCTCACAATCTGGCACTGGCCTAAGCTGATGTTTGGCCCTTTCGAGCGCATGATGGCAGGGCGCTATTTGCGCGCCCGGCGCAAGGAAGGGTTTGTTTCTGTTATTGCGGGTTTTTCGCTGCTCGGAATTGGGTTGGGTGTCGCGACCCTGATTATCGTGATGGCGGTGATGAATGGATATCGCGAAGACATCATGGACCGTATCCTGGGTGTTAATGGTCATATTGATGTTCGCGGCGTTGAATACTCCATAGCGGATTACGACGTTCGGGTTGCCGCAATTAACGAAGTTGCTGGTGTTCAGTCGGCGATGCCGCAGATTACTGGTCAGGTGATGGTGACCACGTCCGGAGTGTCGTCTGGCGCTGTTGTCCGGGGCGTTCGCGGCGAAGATTTAGCATCACGCTCGGTTGTCTCAGAAAATATCGTTCAAGGTTCTCTACCAGCCTTTGCGCGGGGCGAGGGGATCATGATCGGCGTGCGCATGGCTGAACGGTTCCGGGTCAATCTTGGTGACACGCTGACGTTGATTTCACCAAAGGGAAACGTCACGGCTTTTGGCACTGCGCCACGGCTCAAGGACTACCCAATCGTCGGTATGTTCGACGTTGGTATGAGTGACTTTGATTCAAATATTATTTTTATGCCATTGGGTTTGGCACAGACCTATTTCAAATACCCGGGTAGCGTCACCGGGATCGAAATCCAGGTCGAAGACCCTGACCAAGCGCGGTTTATTGCGCGGGAGATTATGGATATCTCTGGGCCTGGTGTGAGGGTGCTCTCATGGGAGCAGACGAATTCGACATTTTTCAATGCGCTTCAGGTCGAGCGGAATGTCATGTTCTTAATCCTGACGCTGATCATCATTGTCGCGGCCTTCAACATTATCTCCGGCATGATCATGTTGGTGAAGGATAAGGGTAGAGACATCGCGATTCTGCGCACCATGGGCGCGACGCGGGGCATGGTGATGCGTGTTTTCTTTCTGGCTGGCGCGAGCGTCGGTGTGACCGGCACCATTTTAGGCCTCATACTCGGGGTTCTATTTTGTGAAAACATTGAATCCATTCGCCAGGTCTTGGAGAAGATGACCGGGACGGAGTTGTTCTCGGCTGAGATTTATTTCCTCTCGCAAATCCCGGCGGTGATGGATTGGAGTGAAGTGGTGTCTGTTGTGCTCATGGCACTCGGACTATCCTTTGCGGCCACCATATACCCGTCGTGGCGGGCGGCTAAGACCGATCCCGTTGAGGCCCTGCGCTATGAGTAGTGTAGCGGCGCTTAAGCTCGACGCTGTACACCGGACCTTTGAACAGGGTGGCAATCGGCTTGAGGTTTTGCGCGGTGCAAGCCTGACGGTGATGCCCGGAGAGATCGTGGCTTTGGTAGGGCCGTCTGGTTCGGGTAAGTCGACGCTCTTGCATTTGGCAGGGCTGTTGGAAAAGCCAGATTCCGGCGAGGTTTATGTCGCTGGAGAGCAGTGCAGTCGCTTGAGCGAGCATCGCCAGACGGAACTGCGGTCCAAGCACCTTGGCTTTGTTTATCAATACCATCACTTGTTGCCTGAATTTTCTGCTGCGGAAAATATCGTTGTGCCGCAGATGATTGCCGGTATTGCTCGTGGTGATGCCATGGATCGTGCGAAGCAATTGCTGGATAGCTTGGGCCTGGCGGAACGATATGATCACCGCCCAGGCTTGTTGTCTGGTGGCGAACAGCAACGTGTTGCAATTGCACGCGCGCTCGCGAACAAACCCGCGCTCCTGTTGGCTGATGAACCGACCGGTAACCTTGATCCTCATACGGCGGATAGCGTTTTTGATGCGCTTCTAACGCTCTCTAAGGATCATGGACTGGCGGGGCTGGTCGCGACCCACAACCCTGATCTGGCTCAGCGTATGGATAGGATCGTGAGATTAGACGATGGTGTTCTAGTCGACGCCTAAGGTTTATGGGATCGGTCGTAACAGCACTATTGGCTAGTGGTCAGCGTTCGAAGGTGGTCGTGCTCGCTAAACCAGCCATCGATCCGCTTTTCGAACGCGATCTGCCGGACGACCCGAAAGGCCATGGCTTTTCTGATTTTTTTCGCCTCGTCCGACGCTTCAGCGTTTCCTAGCTCTGCGGCGATCACATAATAGAATGCTGCTTCATCGGCATTTGCTGGAATGCCATTTCCTTCGTCGAGCATCTCAGCGAGGCGTAAAGCAGTTGACGAATTCCCGGCTATAGCGGATAGGGCGAAGAGGTCTTTTGCACCCGCTGAATTCTTCTCTACGCCCGTTCCCGTTTTATAAAGCGTTGCAAGTGAGTATAGGGCTTCTGGGTGCTCTTGTAGGGCGGCCTTACTAAAAAGAGCTGCGGCCTTGATCGGCGAAATGCCGACAATGTCACTATTCAGATAGAGCTCACCGAGTAGCCACTGGGCGTCGGCAAAACCTTTGTCGGCGCCGCGCTTATAGAGTTGCGCTGCCTGCGCAATATCGCGCTCAATACCATAGCCGCCTTCCTGATAGATATTACCCATTAAAGTCAGGCCGTAGGTTGCGCCGGATTCTACTCCCGAATTGAGATAGTCGAGGGCGAGGCGGTTGTCCCGCTCAACACCCGTTCCGGATGCGTGCATGAGGCCGAGCAACCAAAATGCGTCGGCGTTTCCTAGTGCAATGCCTGCTTGGCTCAGATGTAGGGCATTTTCGTAATTGCCACGTTGGAAGGCATCGAAGGCGGCGTTGTTCGGATTTTGCGCGGAGGCTGGCTGAAACCAGAGGGGAGCCAATGCCATAAGGATAGAGACCAAAGTCATTCGGTACATAGCAGGTCGGGCCTTTTAAGTTCGTCGGGCAAGTGCTGTCACGGATGTCTATGCGACAGAATACACGGCTGTTGTGAAAACGGCTATCATGGCAACGATGGAACTGCTTGCGAATGCGATCAGGGCTGCTTATGTCAGGTTTGTTATGAGATCATTATTCACCTTTCTGATTTTTCTTTTGGCCCTAGGTGTGGGGAACGCGAGGCCAAGCTTTGCGGCTGACGTTGAGATATCGAAGGCTTGGCTCCGGGCAAGCATTGGTCAGTCAAACGTGACGGCCGGCTATTTTACGATTCAGAATATTGGCGACCAGGATGACCGTCTTCTCAAAATCCAAACGTCCGCTGCGGTGAAGGCAGAAATGCATGCGACAAGCATGGGTGAGGGGGGCATGATGCGCATGCGACCAATGGATGATCTTGCTATTTCAGCAGGCGAAAGCGCCTCGTTTCGTGCTGGCGGTGACCACATCATGCTGACCGGACTCGTGGCACCGATAAAAGCCGGTGATTCCATAGACCTAACACTGACCTTTGAGCATGCAGGTGATGTTGTCGTGGCTATCCCCGTCGCGCGTCGAAACCCTTTTCCCTAGACTTATACAGAGGTCTATCCACTTTTCTGTGGATAAGCATGTTTCCGGTCTAGCCCCGCAGGGCCAGGAATGGGATCAATAGGGCCTGATGAATGCAGTTATAGATAACCCTGGTTTTGCACCGTTTGTGCATTTGAGAACCCACTCGGCATATTCCCTGGCCGAGGGTGCGATTAAGATTCCTGAGCTCGTAAAGCTTTGCACCGAATTTCGAATGCCCGCTGTGGCATTGACGGATACGCGGAATTTATTTGGCGCATTGGAGTTCTCTGTTTCTTGTGCCGATAAGGGGATACAGCCCATCGTTGGCTGCCAGCTTTCCGTGCGGCGTGAGGACGAAGAGGGCCGTGTTGGAAATAATCTGAAAATTCCTGAGCCAGACCAGTTGGTCCTCTTGTGTCAGGACGAGGACGGATATGGGAACCTTCTGCAACTGGTGAGCCAAGCGTTCCTGGAAACCTCGCCAGGAGAAACACCGCAAGTTTCTATGGCTGACGTTGAAGCGCATGCATCCGGACTCATTGCGCTGTCAGGCGGCGTGTCTGGTGCGGTCGGTCGGCATTTGAGTGAAGATCAGTTTTCTAAGGCTGAAGATGTCTTGCTGCGACTGGCGAAGATCTTTGACGATCGCTTCTATATTGAAGTTCAACGCCATGGTCTGCCGGTTGAAGAGCGGATTGAATCGCGATTGATCGATCTGGCTTACACACACGATATTCCGCTTGTTGCGACGAATGAGCCTGCGTTCTCGACGGCTGACATGTTTAGTGCTCATGATGCGTTGTTGTGCATCGCTGAGAAGTCATACATCTCCATCGCGGATCGGCGACGTCTGACCCCTGAGCATCGCTTTAAATCTGCTGAAGAGATGCGAGAGTTATTTGAGGATCTGCCTGAGGCCATCGACAACACGTTGGTTATCGCGCAGCGCTGCGCCGTCATGGTGGAACGGCGCGACCCAATTCTTCCCCGTTCTCCTACGGTGGGTGAGCGCACGGAAGAAGAAGCCCTTCGAGAGTTATCCAAGGCTGGACTAGAGGGGCGCCTCCTCAAACATGTCTTCACAGAAGAGATGGATGAGGCGGCCCGAGAAGGTGTTGCTAAACCTTATCGTGAGCGGTTGGACTATGAACTTGGCGTTATCGCCAATATGGGGTTTCCGGGCTACTTCTTGATCGTCGCTGATTTTATTCAATGGGCCAAAGATCAAGGAATTCCGGTCGGACCAGGGCGTGGGTCGGGGGCTGGCTCTGTTGTGGCATGGTCGCTCCTTATTACTGACCTTGATCCCTTGCGCTTTGATCTTCTGTTCGAGCGGTTTCTTAATCCAGAACGCGTGTCGATGCCTGATTTTGATATCGACTTTTGCCAGGACCGGCGTGAAGAAGTCATCAGGTACGTTCAGCAGGAATACGGAACAGACCGCGTCGCGCAGATCATTACGTTCGGAAAGTTACAAGCGCGTGCGGCTTTGAGAAACGTCGGTCGTGTTCTCGAGATGCCGCTCGGATATGTCGATAAGATTTGCAAAATGGTACCGAATAATCCGGCGAGCCCCGTTACCCTGCAAGAGGCGATCGATTCAGAAACTGATCTCAAGAATCTGCGCGATACGGACGAGAACGTTGCTCAACTTTTTGACATCTCTCTCAAGTTAGAAGGCCTTTACAACCACGCGTCTACCCACGCGGCTGGTGTTGTGATCGGTGATAGGCCATTGGCGGAGCTTGTTGCGCTGTATCGTGATCCGCACTCAGACATGCCGGTTACGCAGTTCAATATGAAATGGGTTGAGCAGGCCGGTTTGGTGAAGTTCGACTTCCTCGGCCTAAAGACGCTGACGGTTTTAGATCAAGCTGTGAAGCTGCTGGCCAATAGAGGCATAGAGATAGATCTCGCGACGATACCTTTGGATGATCAGACGACTTTTGACATGCTTTCCCGTGGCGATACGAGCGGTGTGTTTCAATTGGAAAGTACGGGTATGCGCGATGTGTTGCGCAAACTGAAGCCTGACGTGTTTGAAGATATTATCGCTGTTGTGGCGTTGTATCGACCAGGCCCAATGGACAATATCCCGAGCTTTATTGAGCGTAAAAACGGTCGGGAAGACATTGCATACATGCATCCGGTTTTGGAACCGATCCTAAAAGAAACCTACGGGATCATGATCTATCAAGAGCAGGTCATGCAGGCCGCCCAGGAGATGGCCGGGTATTCTCTAGGTAGTGCTGATTTACTTCGCCGAGCGATGGGTAAGAAGATTCAGGCGGAAATGGACGCTCAACGAGAGCAGTTTGTTCAAGGCGCGACCGAGCTTGATACGACGGCAGAGAAAGCCTCTGAAGTCTTCGACACGATCGCTAAGTTTGCGGGATACGGATTTAATAAATCTCATGCCGCTGCGTATGCATTGGTTGCCTACCAAACTGGGTATCTCAAAGCCAATTACCCTGTGGAATTCATGGCCGCGACGATGACGCTCGACATACAAAACACGGAAAAGCTCGACGCTTTTAAATCTGAGCTCAAACGGTTGGGTATCGATCTCTTGCCGCCAAGTGTGAATCACTCTGGGGTGGGATTTACGGTTGAACAAAAGCCAGACGAAAGTTGGGCTGTGCGATACGCCTTAGCTGCCATTAAAAATGTCGGCGCCGGCGCGATAGAGGGCATGGTCGCGGCACGGGGTGACGGTGGACCGTTTAAGGACCTCGCGGATTTTGCTGGGCGGCTCGATACCAAACTCATAAACAAGCGGATGATTGAAAACCTTGTCAGGGCAGGGGCCTTGGATGCGCTTCACGGCAACCGTGCCGAGATGATGGCCGGCGCTGAGAGTATTCTACGCCATGTCCAGGCGGGCGCGGAGGCCCGTAATTCCGATCAACACGCCATGTTTGGCGGTGAGGGAGACCGGCCCGACCTTAAGTTGCCGCAAAAGGACGACTGGCGGCAGATGGAGCGGCTCGATAAAGAACGCGAGGCTTTTGGTTTCTTTTTATCGGCTCATCCACTCGACGCCTATGCTGCGACCCTCCACGCACAGGGCGTTATTACTGCCAATCATCTTGATGACCTGACTGCTGATGAATGCCGAGCGCCTGTCCGAATGGCTGGGATCATGGGTAGCAAGAGAGAACGGATCAGCAAGAGCGGGAATAAGTACGCGTTTGTTCAGTTGTCAGATGCGACAGGGTCTTATGAGGCTGTTGTCTTTTCGGAGGTGCTCGTTGCATCTCGTGAACTGATGGAATCTGGCGAACCGATGCTGATCGTCTTGGAGGCACGGCTTGAGGATGATCAAGTTAGGCTCATGGTTTCCAAGATGACGCCATTGGATGAAGCCGTTGCCGCGCGCCTCGATAACCTCCGCATCGAGTTGAAAGACGGCACACCCGTGGATGAAATTAAAGAGATCATCGATGCGGATGGCAAAGGCAATGGCCGAATACTTTTGGTGGCTAGATCAAACGGGCATGTCGTCGAAGTTGGGCTGCCCGGGCGTTATGCGATTTCTCCGCAGACCCTTGGCCGTGTCAAAGACGTGCCCGGTGTTACGGACATTCGGCAGTTCTAAGCTCATTGAGGCTTAAGGCATACGCTCATGCTGCGGATGCGTTTTAATGCAGATAAGGCTCGTGAACGCTCCTGATGTGCTATCGTTACCTTGAATTTTGAACGAGGGGTATCCGATGGTCGACAGTCAAAAGACAACTATTTCACGCCGGTCGTTGGTGTCAGCTGTTAGTGCAATAGGCGCGGCGGGTGCTCTCGGCATAGAAAGCGGAGGGGCAAGGGCCGCTGATACGAATAGTTCAGGGTCTTATAAGGTAACTCGTGGTTACGCAGATGGACCATTTGGGCAGGTTCACTATCAAGATGTCTCGCCCCCAGACCCTCAGGGATTACCGCTCGTTCTGTTGCATCAGGCACCGATGACGCTGCGCCAGTTTGATAGTGTGCTTGAGCCGCTCGCTAATCGCGGTATTCGGTCGATCTCGATCGACACTCCGGGATTTGGTCAATCGGCACCGCCAGATTTTGTGCCAACCGTTGAAGATTACGCGACGGCCGTTCCGGCTGTGTTGGATCATCTTGGTTTAGACAAAGTCGACTTACTCGGCCATCACACTGGGGCAATGATTTGTACGGCAGTGGCCTTGCAGTTCCCTGAGAGGATTAACAACCTCGTCATCAACGGTCCATTCCCTATGACAGACGAGGAGCGCGCCGGCTTCCTTTCGCGTAACAAAACTAGTGAACAGGACTTTGTGCATGAACACGACGGCAGCCACGTGCAGAGTAGCTTTATGGGCCGCTACAAGATGTACGGCGAAGGTGTCGATCCAAAGCTGATCACCCGCTACACAGCGGAGAAGTTCATTGGGCTAGGCCCGTTTTGGTACGGCCACCATGCTGCCTTCCAATACAATCATAATGAGGCATTGCCGAAGGTTAAGCACCGCACACTTCTTCTCACGAACACCGGCGATCAGATATACGAGAACGCCAAGTGGGCAAACAAGATGCGCCCTGATCTCGACTTTATTGTGTTGCAGGGTGGTGGCGTGGATGTCGTCGACCAGATGCCAGAGGAATGGTCTGACGCGGTCGTTGGATTTCTTCGCGGATAGGATAAGCGATGCGTAACCTAAGTTTAGGATGTTTTGGGTTTCTAGTGCTGCTGCTAGGGATAGCTCCAGCGACGGCTATGTCTGGCCGGGATTATCTCCAGTTGGATTCATCAAACCGTGCGCTGCATGTCATGGGCATGGTGGAGGCGATGAAATATGCCGACGACTTGTCCGGCAGGGAATCCTTAAAGTGGCTGTTTGATTGCGCAGGAACTTGGACAGGCGTTCAATTCGAGGTCGCCTTATCAGAGTACCTCGAAGTCAATCGCTACAAACTGAGTTATCGGACGCCATCGTTGCTGGTTTCAGCGGTTGGCAACAAATGCTCGAACGCGCCGATGTGGGCACGTTAAGCCTCGATAGGAGAATATCATGAGTGCTCAGTGGCAGACTGCACGTCAGGTTTTTCTAACGCTGTTTACGGCTATTTCTCTTGCAGCCTGTGCTTCTCCACCGTTGTTGTCGGAAAGCGATTTGGCGATGCTGGATATCATTAATCCACAGATTGTTGGTCGGAGTGTCGTCACTGGTGGTCAGCCAAGCGCAGCTGATCTGACGGTCCTCAAGCAAAGCGGGTTTGGCACGATTATCAATTTGCGTCGTGACGGAGAAGACCTTGGGTTCGATGAAGCTGAAGAGGCAAAGGCGCTTGGGTTTAACTACGTTAGCATCCCCGTAGGAATGGACAATTTAGATGTCGAAACAGTGCTGAGCCTTCGAGAAGCCTTGGCGCAGTCAAAGGCACCTGCTTTTGTCCATTGTGGCAGTGGCAACCGGGTAGGGGCGTTATACGCGATCGGTGCCTTTCACCTTGATGGTGAATCCTTGGAAAGTGCTATTTCAAAAGGCCGCGCTGCGGGTTTGACGGTGATTGAGCCGCAGGTTCGTGAGATTTTGGCCCAATAAGAGGCTTGCTCGACCGTCGCGACGGTAATTTGCCTTGATGGACCAGATTATTCGGAATTTTGGCGCAAATCCCTTGCAAATCGGGGCTTAACCCCTTAGAACCCGCGGCATTCCACACGCAGGGATGCGGCACTCGGGAGTTTCGGGTGTTCGGTTCCGGTCCAGGGCATGTGTCTTGGTCACCCCCTGCGGAGGTTCAACCGGAGAAAGACTTATGACGCTGCCTACATTCAGCATGCGCCAGCTTATTGAAGCTGGCTGCCACTTTGGCCACAGTACCCGTCGCTGGAATCCGAAAATGGATTCATACCTTTATGGGGTCCGTGACGGTATTCACATCATCGATCTTCAGCAGACCGTGCCTTTGCTTCATCGCGCGATGCAAGCCGTGCATGACGTTGTTGCGGGCGGCGGACGGGTTCTGTTCGTTGGAACCAAGCGCCAGGCCCATGATCTTGTAAAAGAATATGCTGAGCGCTGTGGTCAGTACTACGTCAACCATCGCTGGTTAGGCGGTATGTTGACCAACTGGAAAACGATTTCTAAGTCGATTAAGCGTTTGAAGGACCTTGAAGAGCAGTTTGGAAGTGAAGCTGGATTGGCCGGTTTGACTAAGAAGGAAGCTCTTAATCTAGAGCGCGAAAAAACGAAGCTAGACCTGGCTCTTGGTGGCATTAAGGATATGGGCAATGTGCCTGATCTGATCTTCATTATTGATACCAATAAAGAAGACATTGCAGTTGCCGAAGCCAACAAATTGAACATTCCCGTTGTGGCGGTTCTGGATAGTAACTCAGACCCACGTGGTATTGAGTACCCAGTTCCTGGCAATGATGACGCTATTCGCGCCATTAAATTATACCTGGAACTCATGGCCAACGCGTCTCTTGAGGGTATTCAGGATGAAATGAAGGCTGCTGGGGTCGATGTCGGTGCCCAAGACGAGGCGCCTGCTGAGAAATTAGACGCGCCTAAGGAAGAAGCCGCAGCTGCGGAAAAGCCAGCAAAGGCTAAAGCTAAAGCGAAGGCTAAGCCGGCTGCCAAGGAAGAGCCAGCTGCTGAAGCTCCTGCCGCTGAAGCTCCTGCCGCTGAAACTCCTGCCGCTGAAACTGCCAAGGACGAAGAGCCAGCTGCTGAAAAGAAACCGGCTGTAAAGAAGGCTGCCGTTAAGAAAAAGGCAGTCGCTAAGAAGGCAACGACAGCTAAGAAAGCGACAACTAAGAAGGCTCCCGCCAAAAAGGCAGCGGCCAAGAAAACTGCCACTAAAAAAGAAGACTAGGCGGTTTCAACATTTGAAGTTTGGGATGCTCTGCGGACCAGTGCACGTGCTTGACACTGGCCGTGAGCCCCAGTTTACGCTGACATATAAATAAGGACGAAATAGATGGCACAGATCACAGCTGCTCTGGTTAAAGAGCTCAGAGAGCAAACTGGCGCTGGAATGATGGACTGCAAGAAGGCCCTGTCAGAAGTCGATGGTGACATCGAAGCAGCGGTTGATTGGCTGAGAAAGAAGGGTCTCTCTGCTGCGGCGAAGAAATCTGGTCGTGTGGCTGCCGACGGTCTTATCGGTGTTGCTGTGGATGGCACTAAGGGTGCGATTCTCGAAGTGAATGCTGAAACAGACTTTGTTGGTCGTAACGAAAGCTTTCAAGGCTTTGTAAGCGCAGCAACTGGGCTAGCGCTCAGTGTTGACGGTGATCTCGATGTGCTCAAGGCGTTGGATATGCCTGGCGAAGGTCGCAATGTTGGTGACCAAGTTACGCATTTGATCGCGACGATCGGTGAAAATATGAATTTGCGCCGATCTGAAGGCATTTCGGTCAGCAACGGGGTTGTCGCATCCTATATTCACTCTGCCGTTACGCCTGGCCTGGGGAAAATCGGTGTGCTGATAGGTCTTGAGTCTGACGGTGACGCAGGCAAGTTGACAGAGTTGGGAAAACAGCTTGCTATGCATATTGCTGCGGCGAGCCCAAGGTTCCTCGCAACGGACGAGGTTGACGCTGACACTATGGAGCGTGAGCGGCAAGTTCTGACGGATCAGGCCAAGGAATCAGGCCGTCCGGACGAAGTCATTGCTAAAATGGTAGATGGCCGGATGCGCAAGTTCTACGAGGAAGTTGTTCTTCTTGAGCAGGTTTACGTGATCTCTGAAGACAAATCTAAGGTTTCTAAAGTCGTTGAAGATGCGGCTGCGGACATAGGTTCACCCGTTAAATTGACTGGTTTTGTGCGCTTTGCTCTTGGCGAAGGTATCGAACGAGAAGAGAAAGACTTCGCCTCCGAAGTCGCTGATACGCTTGGCGGCTAAAAACTGTCGTTAGTCGGTAAATACAGTCGGCGGCGTGCAGAAAACGGGGGGCGTTTTTCTCCCAAGTTGTGTATGATCCCGGCCATAGCAGACGCTTTGGCCTTCGGGTGATGATTAAGCGGAAAGGGACGGAAGACCGTCCCTTTTTTGCAGCCTGTCGGCTAAAAGTGAGATTCATGACCGCCGTTTAGTATATCTGCGGCAAGGGGAGGTGATAGCGGACCATGGCCGAACCGTTGGCATACAAACGAATAATGGTGAAAGTTTCCGGCGAAGGCCTTATGGGGCCTGAGAGCTATGGCTTGGACAAGGCAACAGTTGTTGCCATCGCAGAAGATATAAAATCAGTTGTATCATTGGGTTACCAAGTTTGCCTGGTTATTGGCGGCGGTAACATTTTCCGCGGTGTCTCTGTTGCCGCAGAAGGCATGGACCGCACGTCTGCGGACTACATGGGCATGCTTGCGACAGTGATTAATGCCTTGGCCGTTCAGAATGCGCTTGAGAGCATAGGCGTTGTGACCCGCGTGCAGTCGGCGATCGGCATGGATGCGGTGTGTGAGCCCTATATCCGTCGCCGGGCGGACCGCCACCTTGAGAAGGGCCGCGTGGTTATCTTTGCTGCGGGTACGGGCAACCCATATTTTACCACGGATACAGCAGCGGCGCTTCGAGCGAACGAGATGAGTTGTGACGCCTTACTAAAGGCCACACAGGTTGACGGCGTGTATTCTGCTGATCCCAAGAAAGACCCCAGTGCGAAACGATATGATCGCCTGACTTTTGACATGGTTCTTGCCGAAGATTTACGAGTTATGGATACGTCAGCGATTGCGTTGGCTCGGGATAACGGAATTCCCATCATTGTGTTCAATATGCACGGCGAGCGATCTATCACTCAGGTGCTCAAAGGTGAGGGGAACTTTACCATTATTACGGAAGAGGAATGACCAATGGCGGGCTTTGATAGTCTAAAGAAAGATATTAACCATCGGATGGAAGCCACTCTAGACGTTGTAAAAAAAGAGTTCTCAGGGCTTCGCACAGGGCGTGCGACAGTCAGTTTGCTAGATCCAATTATGGTTGATGCTTATGGCAGCTTGATACCCCTTAACCAGGTCGCTAGCGTCGCGGCTCCTGAGCCCCGAATGCTCACCGTGTCAGTTTGGGACAAGGGGCAGGCAAAGGCGGTCGAAAAGGCCATTCGGGAATCAAATCTCGGTTTGAACCCGGCCGTAGAAGGGCAGTTGATGCGCGTTCCAATTCCTCCGCTAAATGAGGAACGACGGGCGGAGCTCACGAAAGTTGCTGGCAAGTATGCGGAAGACGGGAAGATCGCGGTACGCAATGTTCGTAGGGACGGCAACGATCAACTGAAAAAGATGGAAAAAGACGGCGAAATGTCTGAAGACGAAAGCCGCCAGTATCAAGATGTAATTCAGAAGATGACGGATGCTCTGATCAAGCAGATCGACGAGGCCTTGAGTCAAAAACAAGAGGAGATCATGCAGGTCTAATGAAAGATCTGTCCCTCAAACCGATTGAAGAGTCTGGGGCAATCCCAGAGCACATTGCTATTATTATGGATGGCAATGGTCGATGGGCGCAGTCCAGAGGATTGCCTCGCTCTGCCGGCCATAAGCGCGGTGCAGAGGCGGTTAAGAGAACAATTCGTGCGGCTGGTGATCTTGGCATTCGCTATCTCACCCTGTTCGGCTTTTCATCGGAAAACTGGCAGCGCCCAGAACCCGAGATACGAGACCTTATGTCTCTTCTCAGATTCTATTTAATGAATAATATCAACGAATTAGCGGAAGAAGGCGTGAAGCTGAAAATCGTTGGTGATCGATCTCGATTGCCAAAGGACACCGTGTCGATGATCAGTGATGCTGAAATCCGCACAGCCACGAACCAGCGCTTGTTCTTAACCATCGCGTTGAGCTACGGCAGTCGGCAAGAATTGGTGTCCGTGGCAAAACAGTTGGCAGAAGACGTTAAAGCTGGACGTATAGAGCCTGAGGACATTACTGAGCAGGACTTTGAAGCCAAGCTATACACACGCGATATTCCTGACCCCGATCTCTTGATACGCACCTCGGGCGAGCAGCGCATCAGTAACTTCTTACTCTGGCAACTCGCCTATACGGAGCTTGTATTTACGGATACGCGCTGGCCGGACTTCGGTTTGGCACACTTAGAGCACGCGATATCTGAGTTTCGCGGTCGAGAGCGACGATACGGAACGGTAGCAGGTTAGAATTTATGTTTTGGACTAGGGTCGCAACGTCTGTCGTCATCGCTCCTGTAGCCCTAGGCGCCGTCTACTATGGTTTTCCCGTCTTCCAATTGTTTGTCGCCTTAATGGCTGCCGCAGTGATTTGGGAATTTGTCCATATCGTTGGAAAGGCAGGGTTTCCGCCCAGAGCTGTTCTGGCCCTATGGACCACTTTCGTAGCGATCGGTTTGGCGACGACGAATATGCCGTTGGCCTTGGCGGTGCTTTTTGCAGCCTGGCTTGTTCTTCTCGCGACGGATGAACGGGGTAATAGGGCCAGACTTTCCTCAACCCAAACCGGCCTTCTTTACGCTGGCATACCGGCCGTTTGCCTTATCGCGGTGCGCGAAATAGGGGGCGCAGAGACGGTGTTCTGGGTTTTGGCGGTGGTTTGGGCGACTGACATTGGCGCCTATTTTGCTGGCCGGTCGATTGGCGGTCCTAAACTTGCACCGGCTATTAGCCCTAATAAGACATGGTCTGGTGCACTCGGTGGCGCTTTAGCGGCCGTCATCACTGCAGTCGCGCTTGCTACGGCTCTTGGAATCCCATCATCTCTTCAAAGCGTTCTATTCGCGCTTAGCCTCTCGGTCGTAAGCCAGATTGGTGATCTTGCGGAAAGTCGGTTTAAGCGCGTTCACGGGGTTAAGGATTCTGGCACGTGGATGCCAGGTCATGGTGGTGTCATGGATCGCGTTGACGGTTTGTGGGCTGCGACGCCACTCGCAGCCATAATCTGTGCCGCCTTTGGCGGCGGCATGACGTCTTGGTAATCTGACCATGACGACAAATAATACCGCGCCAAAGCGGATTACTGTCCTCGGGTCCACCGGATCGATCGGGGTCAATACCCTCGACCTTATTCGTCAAAATCCAGATCGGTTCGACGTCGTTGCGTTGACTGCTGGTAATAATGTTGATGCTCTCATCTCTCAGGCGCGGGAGTTTCAGCCGAAAATGGCTGTTATTGACGATCCAAACGCATATCAGGCGTTGGCTGACGGATTAGAGGATACAGAAGTAACCGTGGCCGCAGGGCCAGAGGCGCTGATCGCTGCTGCAGAACTGCCATCAGACTTGGCATTAGCCGCAATCGTTGGTGCTGCTGGTTTGCCGCCGACGTTAGCAGCCGTTCAAAACTGTTCGACCGTGGCACTGGCGAATAAAGAATGTCTGGTCTGTGCTGGTGACCTCTTTATGGAAGCTGTGCGGAAAAATGGGACGACTTTGTTACCCGTAGATTCCGAGCACAGCGCCATATTTCAGGTTTTCGATGCTGAAAACACCCAAACTGTAGAGCGGATCATATTAACGGCGTCTGGTGGCCCATTTCGTGAGTGGACGTCTGAACAGATGGCGGCGGCGACGCCGGCTCAAGCCGTAGCCCACCCAAATTGGTCCATGGGCAAGAAGATTTCGGTCGATTCAGCGACCATGATGAACAAAGGGTTGGAGCTCATTGAAGCGCATCATTTGTTCCCGGTCGGTGAACAGAAGATAGAAATCTTGGTTCACCCCCAATCTGTCGTGCACAGTTTAGTGGGATATATCGACGGCTCAGTGCTGGCGCAGCTTGGTTCGCCAGATATGAAGACGCCAATTGCTTATGCGCTTTCTTGGCCTGAACGCATTAAGGTGGCTGGTGAATCTCTCAACCTTGCAGAAATTTCACAATTATCCTTCGAAGCCCCTGATTTTAAACGTTTTCCGGCTCTCAGAGTAGCTCGTGAGGCTTTACAGGCTGGTGGCGCGGCCCCTACTATCCTCAACGCTGCGAACGAGGTTGCCGTCGCTCGCTTTTTAGCTGAAGAAATAGGGTTTTTGGACATACTTAGAACGGTAGAAGACACGTTGACCCTGTACCACAGCGACCATCCCGCAACATTGGATGAAGTCTTAGCTGTCGACGCGGAAGCGCGAAGATTAGCGAAGGCGTGGGGCGCTATTGGGTCGGCGGCAGAGTAGAGAATAAAGGGCGTAAAAGCGTTGGATCAATTCCTCGATATTTCCTTCACATTAGTGAACTTCATCATCGCACTTTCTGTAGTGGTGTTCGTACATGAACTCGGACATTTTCTTGTTGCGCGATGGAACAAGGTGAAATGCGAGAGTTTTTCAATCGGCTTTGGTCCAGAGCTTATTGGCTACACGGATCGTCATGGCACACGCTGGAAGTTCAGTCTGATTCCTCTCGGTGGCTACGTGAAGATGTTTGGGGAAGCTGATATTGCCAATCCCGGGGCAAAAGACTCTGAAGACGACGATGAAGAAGTGGTCGAGCGCGAAATGACACCAGAAGAGAAGGCAGTGTCGTTTAAGTATAAAACGCTAGGTCAGCGGTCTGCGATCGTGTTTGCTGGGCCGGCCGTCAATTTCATTTTCGCGATCCTCGTTTTCGTTGTGATGTTCATGTCAGTCGGGCGGCCTGTAACAGAGCCAATCGTTGGCAGTGTCGTTGAGAATAGTGCCGCTGCGGAGGCGGGGCTCATGGCAGGTGATCGTATCCTCGCTATTGATGGCGACGTGATCGACCGGTTTGAAGACCTGCAGCGTGTCGTTCCCCTGGGGAATGGCGCTCCGATGCGGATGTCCATTCAGCGCGATGACCAGATATTGGATATTGTCGCTACTCCCCGCATTGTTGAGGAGACTGACGCATTTGGGAACGCGCAGAAGCGGGCGCTTCTTGGCGTCGCGTCTTCTGGTGAGACGCGAATGATGGTGCGTCACAACCCGGTCACGGCCCTTGGTCTGGCGGTCAGTCAAACCTATACCGTCGTTGAGGGCACCTTCGTCGCTGTTGGGCAAATAATCTCGGGTGAGCGAGGCACAGAAGACTTAGGTGGGCCCATCCGGATTGCAAAATTTTCTGGTCAGGCGGCGAAATCTGGCTTTGCTAATTTTGTTATTTTTATGGCAATCCTATCGATCAACTTGGGCATCATAAACCTGTTCCCAGTGCCGCTGCTTGACGGCGGACACCTGTTGTTCTACGCCATCGAAGCACTGCGTGGCCGTCCGCTATCTGATCAGGCTCAGGAGTGGGGATTACGATTTGGATTGGTACTCGTTCTGTCACTCATGGTGTTTGTGACGTGGAACGATATCTTGCAACTGTAGCGATGAGACCGGCGTATTTCCTGTACTAGCCCTGGAAGAAATTAGGTAATAAGGAGCCATGTACGGAGTGACTGGCAGTCGTCAATCTTGGATCGTTAGAATGCTATGTGCAGGTTTCTTCCTGCTCATGGCGACGTCCGCCTATGCCCAGCAATTGGGCGGATCCATTGCTCAGATCGCCGTGCAAGGCAATCAGCGTATTGAGCCGGCTACGATCCGTACTTACATGTCGGTGCGTGAGGGGGATCGGTTTGACCCTGTCACTATCGATAGATCGCTAAAGAACCTATTTGCGACCGGACTTTTTGCTGACGTCAGTATTGGACGGCAGGGCGACATCCTCATTATTCGTGTCGTTGAAAACCCAATTATCAACCGCATTACCTTTGAGGGAAATAAGCGCCTCGAGAATGACAAGCTGGAACCTGAAGTTCAGTTACGGCCGCGTATTGTCTATACACGTACGAAAGTTCAGCAAGACGTTGAACGTATCCTGGATCTTTACCGTAGGAGCGGTCGTTTCGCGGTAACTGTCGAACCAAAGGTTATTGAACTTCCACAAAACCGCGTCGATCTTGTCTACGAGATCAATGAAGGAGACCCGACTTACGTTCGCAAAATTACGTTTATTGGGAATGAAAAATTCTCTGATGGTGATCTCCGCAGTATCGTTTTGACACGAGAAGAACGGTGGTGGCGTTTTCTAACCTCCAATGACACCTATGATCCAGATCGTATGGGCTTCGACCAAGAATTGCTTAGGCGGTTCTATCTTTCCGAGGGCTATGCGGACTTTGAAGTTATCTCTGGTGTGGCAGAACTGTCGCCGGATCGAAAAAGCTTCTTCATGACGATTACGGTCGACGAGGGCCCCCGTTATCGGTTTGGGGATATGACAGTCGACGTTTCTATTCCAAATCTAGATCCCGGTGTGCTGGAGGCGGCAATCGTTCCTCAGACCCGTGATTGGTATAATGCGGAAGAGATTGAATCGACTGTCGATGTCTTCACAGATTTAGTCGGCGCTTTTGGCTATGCATTCGTTGATGTACGACCGCGTGTTGCGCGGAACACAGAGACACAAAGCATCGATATTATTTTTGACGTTCAAGAGGGCCCGAGGGTTTTCGTGGAGCGCATTGATATTACCGGCAATGTAAGAACCCTCGACAAAGTCATTCGACGAGAGTTTCGGTTGGTTGAGGGGGATGCCTTTAATACAGCGCGTATCAGGCGCTCTCGTGAACGCCTACAGAACCTTGGCTATTTTAAAGAGGTCGAGGTTGAGAACGTTCCATCTGAAGTTTACCCGGACAGAACAGTTGTCACGGCGACTGTCGAAGAGCAGTCCACCGGGGAACTGCAGTTCGGAATCGGTTTCTCCAGTGCCTCTGGTGCGTTATTCGATGTTGGCATCAGAGAACGCAATCTTCTCGGCAAAGGACAAGACCTCAGGTTTAATTTCAGTCTTGCCCAACAACAAACACAGATCGATCTCGGCTTTACTGAACCATACTTCTTGAATCGTAGATTGGCGGCTGGAGCAGATCTGTTCGCGACAGAAACAGACTTTATCGATGAAGCTGGTTTTATTAGCCAATCCATTGGTGGGTCGCTTCGTCTCGGTTTCAACTACAACGAATACATGTTTCAGCGCTTGTCTTACTTGCTCTCCTGGACCCGTCTTGAAGGGGTAAACCAGTTTTCCTCGCAATTTACGCGAGAGCAGGAAGGGACGACCACAACGTCACAGATCAGTCAGACCTTCGCGATTGACCGCAGGAACAACGTCATTGAACCGACTGACGGTTATTTCATGAGTATTTCCAATGATTTAGCGGGGCTTGGCGGTACTGAGAAGTACGTGCGTTCTAGCGTTGCGCTCGGGTATTATTGGGAGCCCTTTGAAGACTGGATATTTAGTGCGACGGCTAACACCGGGTATATTCTTGGTATCGGGGAAGACATCAAAATCTTCCAAAGATACCAGCTTGGTGGTAACAACCTTCGCGGATTTGATGATTTCGGTGCTAGCCCTCGCGATATTCTAACGGGTGATGCGCTTGGTGGAGACTGGATTGCCACTGCCAAGGCTGAACTTAAGATACCGCTTGGACTACCTGAAGAAATTGGAATTACACCAAAATTGTTTACGGATTGGGGCTCTATTGGGGCGCCATCCAGTTTGAAAGACAGGAGTGCTGGCATATTGCAGTCAAAGCGCATACGTGGGTCCGTTGGTGTTGGGATTGAATGGGAATCTCCCGTTGGTCCGATCAACATCGACTGGGCACATGTGCTTCGCGAAGCTGACTTCGACATCACTCAAAGTTTCCGTGTGAACTTCGGCCAAAGGTTTTAGAAAATGACTAGTCCTAATTCTATTCGATCACTAGCGGGTGCCGTGACACTTGCGATTGCCGCAGCGACGGCAACACTTTCCACACCGGTTATGGCTCAGCAGAGCAATCAGACGCGCCCCATTATCGGTGTTCTTAATACCCAAATCATTGAGCGTGATTCCTTAGCGCACAAAGGTGTGCGGTTGGAGCGCGATAAATATGTGACACGCTATCAAACAGAAGCGAGGGTTCTTGAGACTGAACTTCGTGAGGAAGAGCAACGTTTGACTCAGCAACGCAACGTGTTGGCTCCTGAAGTATTTCAGCAGCAAGCTCAGGCATTTCAGGAAAAGTTTGGTACGGCTCAACAAGAGAGCCGCATTAAGCTTGAAAACCTAAATGCAGTTGTTCAGCAGGCTGCTATTCAAATCAATCAAGAGATGATGGGCATCACAAGCCAGGTTGCTCAAGAACTTGGTATTAATATGGTCATGCCGCAGGGCGTCATCCTATTGGCGGACCCCTCTATGGATATTACGCGGCCTGTTCTCGAGATTCTGAACGAGCGTCTCCCTTCTGTTGAAATGCAAAACCCTGAAGGTGGCGCAGTAGCTGCCGAGGGTGATGCCGCAGCAGAGTAGGGCTAAGTGCCTGATCCGCGATTTTTTAAGAGAACCGGGCCTTTTAGGGTCCGAGAAATTGCGGCTTGGACCGACGCTAAGCCATCTGGAGATGGGGATTTAGATCTCCCCATCTCCGATTTGGCTGACTTAACACAGTCGACTTCCGATGATTTGTGTTATCTCGCAGGTGCAGAGTATGCGACTGCCGCAGCAGAAAGTGCATGTGGTGCATGTTTGACCACCGCGGACCTTGCTGACAAAGCTCCTTCGAATTCAATTGTACTCATTGTTGAAGATCCTCAGGCTGCTTTTGCGGTTGCGGCCGAAGCGTTCTATCCCAACCTTCCAGAAGCGATCACTCAAGTTGAAGCGATGCCGAGTGGCGCTTTTATTGACGACACAGCGAAACTGGGCGCAGACGTTGTGATTGAGGCCGGAGCTGTGGTTGGGCCAAAAGCTGAAATCGGTGCGCGAACCAGGATCGGGCCCGGGGCAGTCATTGGAGCTGGTGTCGTCGTGGGCCAAGATTGTCAGATCGGCGCAAATGCCTCGCTCATGGTCTGCCTGATTGGTGACGGCGTTGTCACTCTTCCTGGCGTTTGCATCGGCCAAGATGGCTTTGGCTTTGTCTTTGACAGTGTTGCAGGCCGTCACCGTAAAGTTCCTCAGCTTGGTCGGGTTGTAATTGGCAATGACGTGGAAATCGGTGCGAATACGACGATTGATCGCGGCGCGCTTGAAGATACGTTAATTGGTGCGGGATGCCGGATCGATAATCAGGTTCAAATTGCGCATAATGTTTCGTTGGGTGAACGGTGCATTGTCGTTTCCCAGGTCGGGATATCTGGAAGCTGCAAAATTGGGAATGATGTGGTTTTAGCGGGGCAGGTGGGGCTGGCTGATCACGTAACCATTGGCCCAAGGGCCCAAGTCGCGGCAAAGTCTGGCGTTATGCGCGATATTCCTCCTGGTCAGGCCGTTATGGGGTATCCTGCGAAACCAATTCGGACGTTTTGGAGAGAAGTAGCGGCGTTGAGTCGGTTGACCACCCGCAAGAAATCTTCATAACGAAACAAACAACTATATTGGAAAAGGAATAGCCGTAATGGACGGAGAATCAGTCCAAGCATCAGATTCCAGCATCGACATTCACCGCATTATTGAAATGATTCCTCATCGGTACCCATTTCTATTGGTGGATAGGGTTGAGGATGTTGTGAAAGGTGAAAGTGCCGTTGGTGTTAAGAACGTCACAATAAACGAACCCTTCTTCCAAGGTCATTTTCCTAGCAGACCGGTTATGCCAGGGGTTTTGATCGTTGAAGCCATGGCGCAAACTGCGGCGGTTTTGGTCGTTGATAGTCTTGGCGAGGAGTCTGAGGGCAAGCTGGTCTACTTCATGACGATTGAAAACGCTCGTTTTCGTCGGCCTGTCGAACCCGGTGATCAACTGAGACTCACGTGCACCAAGGTTCGTCAACGCTCAAATGTGTGGAAGTTTAGCGGCGTCGCAAAAGTTGGCGATACCGTTGTTGCGGATTCGACATACTCAGCCATGATTATGGACGAATAGATACATGGCGAGCATACACGCGACCGCCATTATCGATGCTAAAGCAGAGGTATCAGAGTCTGCAGAAATCGGACCATATTGTGTCATCGGACCAAATGTCTTTATTGACGATGACGTCGTCCTAAAATCCCATGTGGTCGTCGATGGCCATACAAAAATTGGCGCAAAAACCAATGTTCACCCATTCGTGAGTTTGGGGCTGCCGCCTCAGCATGCGCGATACAAAGGTGAGCCATCTACATTGCTAATCGGTAAGAATAATACGATCAGAGAGCACGTGACTATGCATCCCGGAACGGAACATGGGCGCATGGAGACGTCTATTGGTGACAATTGCCTCTTTATGGTTGGAAGCCATGTCGCCCATGACTGTCTTGTTGCCAATGATGTGATCCTGACGAATAGCGTCGCCCTTGGAGGCCATGTTGTCGTCGATGAGTTTGCAATCATTGGAGGGCTATCCGGAATCCACCAATATGTTCGTGTCGGTAAACACTCAATGATTGGTGGCTGTTCGGCTGTCGAAAGCGATGTCATTCCTTATGGGTCTGTCAAAGGCAATCGTGCGCGGCTGTCAGGCTTGAACGTGATTGGATTGCGCCGCCGTGGGTTTTCGAGAGAGGATATTCGATCTCTTAGAACTGCGTATGGTCTTCTGTTCTCTCAAGGGGGCAATATGTCCGAGCGGATCAGTGAAGTGGCCGATGTCTTTAGCGACCATCCGGGTGTTATGGACATTGTTGACTTCATTCGGTCTGATTCATCGCGGGCTATTTGCCAGCCGTTATCTTCGAACGGTAATGGGGCTTGATGAAATTTGACGTTTATTCGCGCTGTGCTGAAGTGAACGGTTATGGACGAAACCGCTAGAGAGCATCTTGGTATTGTCGCCGGAGGTGGTCGGCTACCTCAGCTTCTTATCAGTGAATGTCAAAGCCAGAAACGACCTTATACTGTCGTTGCGCTAGAAGGACATGCAGACAGTTTAGAAGAAGCGCCTGCAGACCAAATTCGCATTGGCCAGGCAGGAACGTGCTTTCAGACGTTTCATGACAACGGTGTTTTGTCTGTGGTTATGGCCGGTAAAGTACGACGTCCGAATTTGTTTGAGCTTAGGCCTGATTGGCGAACAGTTAAATTCCTAGCCAGAACAGGCCTTAAGGCCTTTAGAAATGCGGCTTCCGTCGGGGATGACAAGCTGTTGAGGCTCGTGATTGCGGAAATCGAGAGCGAGGGTTTCAAAGTTATTGGCGTTGACGATGTGCTGTCTGACTCCATCGCCCGGCTCGGGCCAGTTGGCCGTTTAACCCCCAGCGCAAAAGATCAAAAGAGTATTGAAGCAGGGCTTCATGCTGCCAGAGCGCTGGGTAGGGCTGACATTGGCCAGGCTGTTGTCGTTCAAAATGGTGTGGTGATTGCGCGAGAAGGTCTGGCCGGAACTGATGCGCTCATTCAATCGATTGAAGTCGATCAACACAGTGCTGACAAACCCATACTGGTTAAGAGCAGTAAGCCACAGCAAGACCGACGCGCTGATCTACCCGTGATTGGCCCAGAGACTGTCGCGGCCTGTGTGTCGAATGGTTTTGGAGGCCTTGCTGTCGAAGCTGGCGGTGCACTCCTAATCGACCCTTCCATAATTTCTGAATTGGCGGATGAAGGAGGAATTTTTGTTGTTGGGGTCGGGGACGAAACAAAAAACCAAGACGGTGATTCGTCGTGACATCAATATCGTCCACGCCACTTATTTACCTTGTCGCTCTCGAGCCCTCTGGTGATTTATTGGGCGCCAAATTGATGGATGCGTTACGCACTAAACTTGGTTCAGAGATAAAGTTTTCTGGTGTTGGCGGAGATGCAATGGAGCAGTCTGGATTGAGGTCGTTGTTCGACCCTAGCGATCTAGCAATACTCGGCATTTTTGAAGTTTTACCAAAAGCTGGCTTAGTGCTCCGGCGGGTCAAAGAAGTCGTGGAGGATGTTGAGAGTAAATCGCCTAGTATTTTAATCACGATTGACTCCTGGGGCTTTACTGGCCGCGTTCATAAAACTCTGACCAAGCGCTTAAACCCTGTTCCTAGAGTTAGGTATGTTGCGCCTCAGGTATGGGCCTGGCGACCCGGGCGAGCGAAGCAACTTGCACATTGGATAGATCACTTACTAACGCTTTTCCCATTCGAGCCGCCATTGTTCGAGGCGCATGGTTTGGCGACGACGTGGGTAGGTCACCCGGTTATCGAGGATGACGCGGCAACAAACGATACATCTCAAATTCGATCAGAGTTGAAGATCGCGGATAGCGCACCGGTTCTTATGGTTTTGCCTGGGAGTCGAAAATCGGAAGTGAAATCTCTGACGCCAGTGTTTGCAGATGCGCTTAGAATTTTGGCGATTAAAATTCATGGCCTGCATGTCGTCATCCCAACAGTTAGTGGTGTCGAAATAGACGTAAGAGGCTGGGCTGAAACCTTACCGGTTCCCTCTCATGTTCTAATTGATGAAGCCAGTAGGGCTGGGGCGTATGCAACCGCTGATGCAGCGATCGCAGCGTCTGGGACCGTAACGCTCGAGCTTGCCCGCGCGGGGGTCCCGCATTTGATTTGCTACAAGGTGAGCCGGCTCTCAGCATTTGCATTTAGATTCTTAGCTAAGACTAAATTTGTGAACTTGATTAATATTCTTCTGAAACGTGAGGTTGTTCCTGAATGTTTGCAGGCGGAATGTGAAGGCTCTGTGATTGCGGAGCGCATTGAGCGGCTTCTAACAGACGATGAAGCGCGGGAGACTCAGCGCCGATGTTTTGAGGACGCACTAGGATTGCTTCAGAACGGAGGTCGCAAACCGAGCGATATGGCTGCTGAGGTTATAGGGACGTTAATTGAACGATCAGCGACCGAGAGAGCAGTGTAATAAAGCGCGGTCTTTGAGTGATCGGCTTATTGATGCCTAGGTAGCCATACTGTTGCACGGGTTCCGCCTTCGTCTACGTCGGTGAAGCGAATTTTGCCCCCATGAAGTTTTAGTACAGATGAGACAATAGATAGCCCGAGACCCATGCCACTGTTCTCGTCCCTGTACTGGCTCTTCGTTGAACCAGATAAACCGGCCTTTTGGTTGCTGGACATGGCGTCAGGGGCTTCACCCATGCCAATTCCAGAGTCCGTAACGATTAGTTCTATACCTTCGATGGAATCGACAGACATCCTTGCCGTAATGTGAATCCGGCCTTCGGGTGGGGTAAACTTGAGAGCATTGTTAATCAAGTTGATGATGACTTGCTTTAAGGCCTTTTTATCGGCCTGGATCGCTAATGGGCCAATAGGTAGGTCAGTCGTGAGGGAAATCTGCTTAGTCGATGCTAAACCGTCGAGCATTGCGCAACACTCAGCCACCGTACCTGCAGCATCGACTGGTTCTAATTTCAGAGAATCGACGCCGATTTCATAACGCGATAATTCTAGAAGATCATCGATTAGGGTGCTGAGGTGCGTGGCAGATCGCTGAATGAGTTCGAGGTATTCGTCGAGGTCGACTGGTTTTTTACGTATTGGTCCCGGCTCATTAAAAAATCAGTAAATCCTAAAATCGCGTTCATCGGCGTGCGAAGTTCATGGCTAATGTTTGCAAGAAAGCGAGTTTTGGTTCGGTCGGCCTGAAGGGCATCATCTCTGGCTTGTGCCAGGGCCTGCATCGCTTCCTTCTCAGGCGTGATATCGAACATGATGCCGTATAAACGAGTGGGTAGGCCGTTGCTGCTTTCTACGGCGGCAATGTCGCGCAGCCAGACGTGGCGCCCTGTTGACGAAATCATCCTGTATTCGAACTCATGGGATTCTAGTTTCTCTGTGCTGGCTTTGCAGAAGCCAACGGCATGATCAACGTCATCAGGGTGGATTTTAGACTGCCAAAACCCGCTTTCTTTCCATCGTTCAGCTGGATAACCGAGTAATGTTTCTGCGTACGGTGACACATAATTGTATTGGAACGTCTGCGGATCAGCGTCCCAGGCAATAACGTTGCTGTTCTCAATGAGACGCTCAAAAAGGTCAGGAGGCGTCATGCTACTTGTACCATTGGTTTGTTCGCACAAGTTGTTGTTTCAGGGTCCATCGCCTATCAAAAAAAGGCGACACCGTAAGGTATCGCCTTTTCTAGTTTCGGTCTGCGATTACGGCTTAACGTTTGTTGAGCTCGACATAATCCCGTTTTGGCTCACCCGTGAATAACTGACGTGGGCGACCGATTTTTTGCTGTGGGTCTTCGACCATTTCGTTCCACTGTGCGATCCAGCCTGTTGTTCTGGCTAGGGCGAAGAGGGCAGTGAACATAGTGACCGGAATGCCCATCGCTTGGAAAATAATGCCCGAATAGAAATCAACGTTAGGGTATAATTTCTTTTCAATGAAGTACTCATCTTCGAGTGCAATTTTTTCAAGCGCAACCGCGATATCGAGAAGCGGATTATCCTTGATGCCGAGTTCGTCGAGAACTTCTTTGCATGTTTCAGATAAGATTGTCGCACGCGGATCGTAGTTCTTGTAAACGCGGTGCCCGAAACCCATCAAGCGGAATGGATCGTTCTTGTCTTTTGCCTTTTTAACATATTCGTCAACGCGACTTGGATCGCCAATCTCGTTGAGCATGTTTAGCACCGCTTCATTGGCACCACCGTGTGCCGGACCCCAGAGCGATGCGATACCTGCAGCAATGCAGGCAAACGGATTTGCACCAGAAGATCCGGCAAGTCTAACCGTAGATGTCGACGCATTTTGTTCATGGTCGGCGTGAAGGATAAGAATACGATCCATAGCCTTAGCCAGGATTGGGTTAACTTCGTAATCTTCACATGGTGTTGCGTACATCATGTAAAGGAAGTTTTCGGCGTATCCCAAATCATTTCGGGGATAGATAAACGGCTGTCCCAGCGAGTACTTGTATGCCCAAGCTGCGATCGTCGGCATCTTAGCGATGAGGCGATAGGAGGAGATGCGACGATGATCTGGGTTCGTGATGTCTAGGCTGTCGTGGTAGAAGGCAGACAACGCACCTACGACGCCACACATGATTGCCATTGGGTGGGCATCACGACGGAATCCAGAGAAAAAGTTGTGGATCTGTTCGTGAACCATCGTGTGATAGGTGATGTCGTTCTCGAACTTATCTTTTTCTGCCTGGTCTGGCAGTTCGCCGTTCAACAGAAGATAGGCGACTTCTTCGAAGTTGCAGTTCTTTGCGAGGTCGTCGATGGGGTACCCGCGATGCAGAAGCATGCCCTGGTCGCCATCAATGTATGTAATCGCTGATTCACAACTCCCCGTAGAGGTGAAGCCTGGATCGTATGTGAACATGCCTGTTTCCGCATAGAACTTACGGATATCGACGACATCAGGCCCTGTTGAGCCACTCAGAACTGGAAAATCGTAGGATTTATCGCCTACGTTGAGGGTTACGGATTTGGCCATGGTATGCGGTCCTTTCCATCAACGGGCAGACGGCTCCCATAGTATGCCAGCCCCGTTTGTTTTTTTGAATTTGCTGCGGTGCTTATAATACGCACAAGCGCAGTGATCAATTGGTCGCGGCATGAAACCATTTTGGCGACCAAACCGCGAATGTTAAAAAAACGTTATAAATCAGTGGTTTCCGGAAATATCCGCTATTCTGGAAAGGCTTTCATCTCTACCAAATATGGTAATAACTTCGAATATTGGCGGTGAAACGTTACTTCCGGTGATTGCAGCCCGAAGTGGTTGCGCAAGCTGACCCAGTTTTAGGTCATTGTTATCAGCATATTCGCGTGCCCATGCTTCTAGAGCATCGGCAGTCCACGGTTGAAGGCTCTCAAGACTTTTTCGCGCCGTAGCAAGTACTGCTCGCGCGTCATCGTTCAGAATTTTCTCTGCTTTTGGCTCCATTTCGAGCGGACGCGGTCGCACGTAAAGCGCTGCGCTATCTGCCAGCTCGTTTAGTGTCTTTGACCGTTCTTTTAGGCTTTCCATACCTGCCAGCAGCCTCTCTGTGCTTAGTTCGCTCATCGGAATTCCGGATAGCGTCTCCAGAGAAGGCTTAATCAGTTCGGCCAACCGTGCGTTCTCTGCGGTCTTAAGGTAGTGCGCGTTCAGTGCTGTTAGCTTAGCTGTATCAAACCGGGCAGGCGCCTTGCCCAAACCTGAGCCGTCAAACCATTCTGTGGCCTGTTCATCGGAGATGATTTCGTCGTCTCCGTGTCCCCAACCAAGCCGAAGCAGGTAATTCCTGAGAGCCTCCGGTAGGAAACCCATATCGCGATAGGCTTCTGCACCTAGCGCACCGTGACGTTTTGAGAGTTTTGCTCCGTCCGGGCCATGAATGAGTGGCACGTGGCCGTAAATCGGCTGTTCCCAGCCCATCGCTTTGAAAAGCTGAATCTGACGGAAGGCATTGGTTAAATGGTCGTCGCCGCGAATAACGTGGGTAATTCCCATGTCATGATCGTCGACAACGACGGACAGCATGTAGGTCGGGGAGCCATCCGAGCGTAACAGAATCATGTCGTCGAGTTGGGCGTTTGCGACCGTTACTTCACCTTGCACCATGTCTTGCAGAACGGTTTCACCGTCCTGAGGTGCTCGAAGACGAATAACCGGATCAACACCAGCCGGTGCCTCAGAAGGGTCGCGTTCTCGCCAACGCCCATCATATCGTGTTGTTTGCCCTGCCGCCTTTTGTTGCGCCCGCATTTCTGTCAGTTCTTCGGGTGTCGCGTAGCATTTGTAAGCATGTCCCATGTCGAGTAATTGCTGGGCGACTTCGGCATGTCTGTCTCGCTGAGCCGACTGGGAAACCGCGGGACCATCGCAATCCAAGTCCAGCCATGAAAGGGCATCGTGAATTGCGTCAATTGCGTCCTGGGTAGACCGCTTCTTGTCGGTATCCTCAATGCGTAGCAAATATTTGCCACCGTGGTGTCTAGCGAAAAGCTTGTTGAATAGCGCTGTTCGAGCACCACCAATGTGCAGAAAACCAGTGGGCGACGGAGCAAAACGGGTGACAACGGTCATGGATTTACATTCAATACTAGAGAAATAGGGGCCGTGTAGGCGACCCTTTGCGGCGGACGCTGTAGCATACTGCTCTTTCCAGGGAAACGGGCCTGCTAAACGCGATATTATATCAAAGAGACAGGACATGCAGGTGGCTGAAATCACCGAAAGACAGCTGATAGAAGACGGCATCGGAACTAACGATGACGGGATAGGTTCGGACGGACCTTCATCGCCATGGGTTTATTGGGTTCACACGGAGCTGTTACGACAAGTTCCAAATGCAATTCTGTGGTGGCCTGTGTGCATAGCAGCAGGTATCGGTTTTTTCTTTTCACTGCCTCAAGACCCTTGGGCCTGGGTTGCAATTCTAGTCTTGGCTGTTGCAGTTCCCTCATACTTGGTTGCTCGGAAAAGAGACCGGTTCTTTGCTTCCACAGTGGCACTTGCCATATCCCTTTTCGCAGTCGGTTTTGTAAGCGCGCAAATTCGTACGCATGTGGTGGCGGCACCAATACTCAATGACGAGATCGGACCTGAAATATTTATTGGCACCGCAATCCAGGTTGAGGCTATTGAGACGTCATGGCGCGTTACTCTTGATAGGTTAGAGATTCCTTCACTCGGGCTTTCGGAGACTCCGGATCGTATTCGCGTTCGCTTGCCTGGGAGCCATGGAATACCTCGAGTTGGTGACAAGATCGAAGTGCGTGCCATTGTTCGCCCTCCAGGACGGCCCGTTGCGCCAGGGGCATTCGACTTTCAACGCTACAGCTTTTTTAAAAAGCTTGGTGGTGTTGGGTTCTCCGTCGGCAGATGGCAGGCGATAGAGGCCGACAATTCTGAGCGAATGACTCTTCTCGATAACATCAAGGCAATGCGCGCGCGTGTTGCCGACCGAATAGCCACCGCTCTCCCAAATGAGTCTGGAGCGATTGCACGCGCCTTGGTAACTGGAGAACGCAACGCAGTACCAGAGACACTTCAGGAAGCATACCGTGAGGCTGGGCTTGCTCACATGCTCGCCATTTCAGGCCTTCACATGAGCTTAATTGCAGGACTGGCGTTCATAGTTTTGAGATTTATTCTCGCAATTTTCATGCCAATCTCTGAACGTTTTGATATCAAAAAGATTGCCGCCGTTGCTGCGCTATGCGCTGCGTTTTTCTACCTTTTGCTTTCAGGGGGAAATGTTCCAGCTCAGCGCGCATTCATAATGATTAGCGTGGTCTTTATTGCGGTTTTAATCGACCGCACGGCTTTATCACTTCGCACGCTTGCCTGTGCAGCGATTGCCGTTTTACTGCTGCAGCCCGAAGCACTTGTCGGCGCAAGTTTTCAGTTGTCGTTCGCAGCGGTGATCGCACTCGTCACAGTTTACGAACGTGTACAGCTTCGATCACGGCTGTGGGATCGGTACGGCAATTTTCAACCGCTTCACGCCGTTTTTCTGTACTGCTTTGCCGTCTTGGTGACCGACCTCATCGCCACCGGCGCGACAGCACCGTTTACCGCGTTCCATTTCCACAAGGTGCCTAGCTATTCGTTGCTTGCGAATCTTCTAGCGGGTCCAGTTATGGGGCTCTGGGTGATGCCGTGCGGTTTAGCTGCGTTGATCTTGATGCCGCTAGGTTTAGAACATGTAGCGTTGATTCCAATGGGCGTGGGCATTGATGCTGTTGATGCAATCGCGCGATTTGTTGCTGGGCTACCGGGGGCTACGTTTGAAACGCCATCAGCCAATATCTGGGCGCTGGTTTTAGTTGCATTTGGCGGTTTGCTCATTTGTCTTTTGCGCGGGCCTACCAGGTGGCTTGGTATTCCAATTCTATGCATTGGACTTATTCAGCCTTGGCTTGCTTATTCGCCAGATATCCTGGTGAATGAGACTGCTGATCTTTTTGCAGTTAAAGGGAACGATGAGCGCCTCATAATGTCGCCGGGTCGGCGGGACGGATTTACCCGTCGCGTCTGGTCTGAAAACTGGAGCGTCTCATCAGACTCTTGGGATAGTACAGCAACACTGGAATGCGACTTAGAGGGGTGCGTTTATCAAACCGCGAACGGCACAGCGGCATTGTCTTATACCGATGCCGCCGTATTCGAGGACTGTGGTCGGGCTGATGTCATGATCGCTCGCGTTCCGGCATGGCGCCTTTGCAAGGTGGGATTGCGAGTTGATCGTTTCGACGTCTGGCGGCATGGCGCGCATGCCGTATGGCTCACGGATGAGGGGCCAATAATTGATCGTGTCTCAGACCATACTGGCAAACGAATTTGGAATAAGCCTACCTGGCGGTAGCTCCGTACTTAGAGGCTATTAATAGCGCCTTAAGAGCCCGACAAGTTTACCTTGGACCCGGACACGGTCCGGCCCGAAAATTCTGGTTTCATAATCCGCGTTCGCGGGCTCCAGAGCAATCGTTTCACCTTTTCTGCGGAACCGCTTCAGGGTCGCTTCTTCTTCATCCACGAGGGCGACAACGATGGATCCATTCTCGGCCCGGGCACTCTGTTGAATGATAACGGTATCGCCATCGAGGATACCCGCATCAATCATCGAATCACCATCGATCGTGAGAGCGTAGTGATCTCCGTTGCCTAACATCGAGGGTGGCACACCGATATGAGAGGAGGGATCTTGCAATGCTTCAATTGGCATACCAGCAGCGATCTTTCCGTATAAGGGCAGCTGCACAGAATCATCTGCGTCATTAGACGGAGCAATCTCAGGTTTTCTGAAATTGCCAGGTATGACGTTAGATTCCGAACCTGCCTCGACGCTTGGCTCGGCATTCTCAGGAAGTTTGACGACTTCTAAGGCGCGCGCGCGGTGCGGAAGACGCCTCAGAAAACCCCGTTCCTCAAGGGCCGTAATGAGCCGATGGATGCCAGATTTTGACTTTAGGTTGAGCGCCAGTTTCATCTCATCGAAGGAGGGGGCAACACCGTCGCTTTGCATACGAGCGTGAATGAAGGTCAACAATTGGTGCTGCTTTTTAGTGAGCATGTACGCTCTCCCCATAAGGAACAAAGTAGAAACATAAATGTTCTACTTTGGTTCTCTTTTAAGGTCAAGCACCTCTTGCCAGTGGGGTTTTGCTCTCTGGCCTTATGTCTTCATGCCATGAACGCATAGGCGCATTGGGAGCACCCAGATACTTGATACATTCTCCTAATACCTGTATCGAATTCGTCATCTATTTATTGATTTAGTGTGTGAAATCATGGGTATTTCACAAAGACTTAGACTTACATTATCTGTTTCAACTCTCGCCATGGCTGCAGTCGTTGCTTTGCCGCTGAGTGGAGCTGAGGCCAAGATGAAGGCGAAGTACTACAAAGAATGTTACGCGCAGGTTGAACTGGCGCGGGATATGATTCCAGAACCCAAAGCGGATGTTAGCGGGACTGCAAACAAACTCGGTTCGGCCGCAGGTGCCCTAGGGAAAATTGGTGGATTTGGCGGTTTTGGTGGCCTTGGGAAGGTCGCGCAAACTGCGGCTACCGTGCAGCAATATTCTGGCTATGTGGCATCGGCCGCAGCGCTTACCGAGAAAATGCAATCCAGCTACCCAGATCCAGCAGACCGTATTTTGGCGTATGGAGAGCAACTGGGTGATGATGCCGATAAGATTAAGACTGGCGCAGAGGGCATAGAAGAGGCGCAACAGTGCTACGACGACGCGTATACCCAGTTGGTCGCAGACTTTGAGTCCGGCGCCGTAAAGAAAAAAAATGCCAAGAAGATGCACAAAGAAATTCAAAAGGGCATGATTGAGATCAGCATGGTCTTGAGCGACGCGCAACAAGTCATGGATACCAATTTGCAGAACTACAATGAAGCTTTGACGACTGAGACGACAGGGATGGGGCTTAACCTTGGTGATCTCACGCAAGCGGCATCTTTGGCGCAAGGCGTAGCTGGCTCATCAGGAGGATTAGGGCTGAGCGACGTAACCGTGAAGCATCGGACAGCAGCTTCAACGCGTGCTGTTATGCTGCAAGGCGCTGCGCATCGTGCGAGAGCCGTTGGAAGTCTGGGTGGCTTACAGGCTGCTGGTGGTCTGGGGGCAGTCCCAGCAGCTACAGCGTCTCCAGCAGCCTTTGGAATCATGAATGATTTCGCCATGATGGGGCGTATGGGCTCCATCGGAAGCCTTGGTAGCAGTGCATTGGTGTCTGCTGGATCTCAGTCGACTATTGGGTCTTTGCAGTCGGCGATCAACAACAGAAACGAAAAGAAGCCTGAAGCGGCAGCCGTGCAACAGGTTCAACAAGCGCAACCAATAGAAACTCAGGTCACTCCACAGATGATGGCAAGCCTACAGGCGGCGGGTGTGAGCAGTGAGAAGTTTATGTAAAGTTATGGCCAAGTCGCGTTGACATCGGACCGGCAATTTCAAGTCGCATCGAAAGTGGGCCAAAAGGCGGGTTGGTAATAGCCATCTAATAAATTACTGAAATCGAATTAGAGGAGGCCGTCCAGGCGAATTACTTGGACGGCCTCTCCTGTTTTTGCAGCGGGAGACCCGATGGGCCGGATGATCAGCGCATTGGAATTTGCCAAAGCTCCGATCATGCTGGAGTCTTGAGCAAAAATTGGTGTTGCTGTCATGGTGCCGTCCCCGTCTGATGAAAGTACGGCGCGCATGTAATCTTCCCGGCCGCCATTTTCTTTGAGATCAGCACCGAGCTTGGCAAGAGTTGTGCTCGGTGAATCGCCTGCGAGACCTTGAAGGCGATCAAGAGCTGGCCCGAGAAATAGCAAAGCGCAGACCAACGCAGAAACTGGGTTGCCGGGAAGCCCCAACATTGGGGTGCCCTCTAAATGCCCAAACATCAAAGGTTTGCCTGGCCGCATCGCAATTTTATGAAAGCCAACGTTAAGGCCAGCTTGTCCGAATGCCTTGCGAACGAGATCGCGGTCGCCCACTGAAACACCGCCGGACGATACGATGAGGTCACAGCTCTTTGCAGCATTCGCAATTGCAACTAATGCATCTTCGTCATCTTTGACGATGCCAAGGTGAATGGGGTCACCGCCTTTTTGTTTTACGAAAGCCGAAAGAGCGGGACCGTTCGCACTGACGATTTGATTTGATGTTCTTGGTTCTCCCGGCAGAACGATCTCGTCGCCGGTCGAAAGAATAGCAACGCGTGGACGCCGGAAAACGCTAATCCATGGATGATCGCCAGCCGCCAGGAGTCCGATGTGGCGGGGCTCGATGCGCACAGGCGAGATGAGTAAGGTATCACCGTGGCTGAAATCTTGACCCATCGGTCGAATGTGTCGGCCAGCCTCAATCTCATTTATTATGACTGTCTCGCCATCACGGTCCGTGTTTTCTTGGATGACGACGGTGTCTGCTCCATTTGGCACATGGGCGCCTGTGAAAATTCGGATGGCTTGGCCGCTTTCCAACTGTCCGGCGTAAGGATGTCCGGCTGCGGATTCACCGATCACGGATAGAGTGGTAGAGTTGGCGGATACATCTTCAGCACGGACGGCATAACCATCCATCGCGGATATCGTATGAGCGGGGTGCGCGATACGAGCTGTGGGGTCCTCGGCGAGGACGCGATGCAGTGCATTGGACAGCGCTATTGTCTCTGACCCAAGGGGATTAACTCCAGCGCGAATGAGCCCTTGTGCCTCTTGAACAGAAATCATCAGGCGGACTCGTAGGTGCCGGACTTACCACCTGTTTTTTTCAATAAGCGGATGTCTGTGAGCTGGATCCCTTTGTCGATCGCCTTGCACATGTCGTAGATAGTGAGGGCCGCTACAGATACGGCTGTCAGAGCTTCCATCTCGACACCAGTCTTTCCCGTTATTTTTGCTGTGGCTGTTATATCAACAGCGCTTCTTTCAAGATTGCAGGAGAGCTCTACTTTGACGGAGGATAGTGCGAGTGGATGACAGAGAGGAATGAGGTCTGAGGTGCGCTTTGCACCCATGATGCCGGCGAGTTGAGCAACGGAAAGCACGTCACCTTTTTTGATTCCTTGCTCCATAATGGCTGAAAGCGTCTCTGGAAGCATGGTAACCGACCCTCCCGCAACAGCTTCGCGTGTCGTCTCGCTTTTGTTCGTTACGTCCACCATCACGGCATTACCGTCTGCATCAAAGTGTGTGAGATCTTTGCTCATGTTAAGCGGCCACTGTTGTTGCTGGAACGGGGTCTGAAAGGAGCGCACGTGTTGCGGCTTCCACATCATCTTGGCGCATCAAGGACTCACCGACTAAGAAACGTCGTGCACCAGCGCTAGCCAATCGTGAAAGATCACCTTTGGTTTTCAAACCACTCTCTGCGACGAGTACTTTATCTTCGGGCAGTTTCGCTGAGAGGCGTTCCGTCGTCGCAATATCGATTTGCAAAGTCTTGAGGTTGCGATTGTTGACGCCGATGAGGGCTGACCTAAGTGCGAACGCTCGGTCTAATTCTGCTTCATCGTGGACTTCGATGAGAACATCCATATCAAGATCAAGGGCGCAAGCTTCTAGTTCGAGGGCTTGTCCATCCGAGAGGCATGCCAGAATAAGCAAAATACAATCTGCCCCGATCCCGCGAGCTTCAATAACTTGGTAAGGGTCCAACATGAAGTCCTTGCGCAGTACAGGTAATGTGCACGCGTTTCTTGCGGCTTCTAAATATGCATCGGACCCTTGAAAATTTTCAGTCTCAGTAAGGACGGAGAGGCAGGAAGCACCACCAGCCTCATAGGCTTTGGCCAGTGCTGCAGGCTCAAAGTCGGCGCGGATCAAGCCAGCTGAGGGTGATGCTTTTTTAATTTCTGCGATCAGACCATAACCGGTTGCAGACGCACGAGACAGGGAGAGTCCAAATCCACGGACAGGAGATGCTTCTTTTGCCTTAGCCTCAATCTCGGATAGAGGGTGTTCTATTTTGATCGTAGCGTATTGTGTTCGTCGAACTTCGCAGATCCCATCTAAGACGTTGCCCATTAGCTTTGGCCTTGAGTAATGGCTGCAAATTTGGCGAGGGTTAATTTCGAGTGCCCATCATCAATAGCCGCTGCGGCGAGATTTACACCGGCCTTAAGGTCTTCAGCTTTACCCGCAATCATCAGTGCTGCCGCTGCATTTAAGAGAACGATGTCTCTGTATGCGCCAAGCGCTCCATCAAGCAGATCTGTTAATGACCGTGCATTATCTTCCGGCGTTCCGCCCTTCAGTGACTCAGCTGGATGCACAGATAACCCGGCATCCTCTGGCGTCACTTCAAAATTAGAGACTGTGCCATTTTTTAGGTCAGCGACGTACGAGGGGCCTGTCACTGTAAGTTCATCCAGACCATCAGAGCCGTGAACAACCCAAGCCCTCTCGGACCCAAGTGCCTTTAGTGTTTCTGCGAGTGGATTAACCCATTCATTGGAAAACACACCGAGCAACTGGCGCGTGGCGCCCGCCGGATTAGAAAGTGGGCCTATTAAATTGAATATCGTTCGAATGCCGAGCTCGGCGCGGACGGGGCCGACGTGCTTCATTGCGCTATGATGTTTTTGTGCAAAAAGGAATCCGATATTTGCATCTGCTAGAGCGCGTTCGACAACATCCGGCGTTGCATTCAAATTAACACCCAGGACCTCGAGAACGTCTGCGGTGCCAGATTTCGATGACGCTTTCCTGTTGCCGTGTTTGGCAACGGGTACACCGCAGCTGGCAACAACGATCGCCACAGCGGTCGACACGTTAACTTTTCCTGAGCCACTTCCACCTGTTCCGCAGGTATCAATCGCGCCAGCTGGTGCTGAGACGGGAAGTGCTTTAGCGCGCATAATGCGTGCCGCACCGGTGATTTCTGCAACAGTTTCACCGCGAACAGCCAGCGCCGTTAGGAAACTCGCGATCTGAACCGGAGAAGCGTCGCCAGACATGATGGTCTCGAATGCGGCTTCAGCTTGTTGCTCTGTCAAAGCGTGACCGGCTGCGGCTATTGCGACAAAGGGTTTTAAATCAGACATTGATTGATCCTATGCCGCAACAGAGCGATCTGGAATGTCAGGCGCGTCGAGCCCCGTCGCGACTAAGAAGTTCCTTAGAACCCTGTGCCCAAATTGCGAAGCGATACTCTCAGGGTGAAACTGCACACCAGTAATAGGGAGTGACTTATGGGCCAGTGCCATGATCAAGCCATCATCGGTTTCCGCTGTCACTTCGAGAACGTCTGGTAGGCTGTCTCTCTCTACGATCAGAGAATGATAACGGGTCACGGTGACGGGTGAGGGAATCCCTGTGAACATGGCGTGACCGCTATGAGTCACGGCACTGACTTTGCCATGCATGGGCGCCGGTGCGCGCACGATTTTTCCACCAAAGGCTTGGCCGATGCTTTGATGGCCTAGGCAAACACCAAACAGGGGAACGCCTGCATCAGCTGCTGCAGAAACTATTTCTAAGCAGATTCCAGCGCGGT
Organism: uncultured Rhodospirillaceae bacterium; assembly: GCA_943787205.1. Lineage (GTDB taxonomy): Bacteria > Pseudomonadota > Alphaproteobacteria > Rhodospirillales > Rhodospirillaceae > WLXB01. The sequence goes on along the minus strand of CALSLN010000002.1, from coordinate 21,168 downwards.
CCGGGTCGCAGGGACCAGGCGATAGAATGATACCGCTTGGTTTCCGCGCGATCGCGTCACTTACAGAAATCTGATCATTCCGCTCTACATCAACCTCAGCCCCCAATTCGCCGAGGTAGTGCCATAGATTGTACGTAAAGCTGTCATAGTTATCGATCAGCAGATACATCGCCGTTGGTCCTTATCAAGAATCCTGGAAAATGCCTCTTTCTAAGGGGTTAGGTCAAGGATTGCAGTGGATGCATATCGCCAGGCAATGGAATCAAATCCCTCCCTGCAGGCGTTTGCCAGGTCAAAATACGGCTGCTCAACAGTATATGTCTAGCCATACGGATGCACCGACCACTTATCCCCACGCTCCATAGCGAAACCAAATGCACATCCCTACGGTACGGCCATCAGAGTAAAGGATCTGTTTTTGAAATCCATGGCCAGCCAGTAAGGAGGTCCAAAGTGACACATTTTGACCCGACGTTTTCAGATGAACTTTTGGAGGACCTTGTGTCTGACCTGTCTGACTTTGAAGACGGCATGTAATACAGCATGTCTAACGAACTTGATCTCGATTTGTCAGATTCAAGTTTAGACAAGGTACTGTGGGAAGACGACGACTACGCGTTCGTCGCCGAGGACTAATCGAGCAATAGTGTAGGTATCGGCGGAGATTGTTATGAGCCACAAAGACGACAATAAATTTGTCGGTGTGCACTTTGATTCAGATCGCACAGGCCAGGACCTGATGGACCTCCATGACGCGCTTGATGCCTATCACACGGCCCTGACTGATGCCTCAAAAACGTTTAGCGACGGAATCGAAAAGCTCAAAAAGAACGACAAAATGAAACCGCTACAACGTGTTCGGATAGCTGCCTAAAGGCGGCTAAGCTTTTCCTATCGGTAAGTTCAAATCGCGGTGAGGTCCGAACGTTATAGCCGAGGTAATCATTATGCCGGGGATGAAGGAATTCCCATGGATGACTTGGTCTTGGTGCACCCAGAAGTCACTACACACCTACGGTTGATGCGGTTTATTTGTCGGTAGCGTTAACGTTTCAGTGAAGCCCATTAATTGCAATTTGAGCGACCGAATGGGGGCTTGAAGCGATTGTCAGTGCCTCTTTTAACGATTGATTCAGAGAATCAGGCGACGTTTAGCTCAATTCTGAGGAAGAGATAAGGATACTGAGACATGTTCCAGCTTGATTCTAAGTTTTCGAATGCCGCTTTGGATACTCTGGTCGCTGATTTATCAGAGACAAAACCCTTAGATGCGCCTGTATCGTCTGGTTCTCTGGTTAAGACGGTAAGCGTTGCGAACGAGAACCGCCCCAGCGAAGATAAGATCGCCTGGGAAGATGAAGAGACCTACTTCGTTTTTGAGGACTAAAATCCTCGTATTTTTCCGATACTGGGCGCCAGCCTCACTGTTCGGCTATAAAATCTAAAACGTGCTTGGCGAATAGGTCTGGTTGCTCAAGATACATGAGTTGAGCGGTATCGTTCACCGATACACGTATTGCGTTGGGTATAGCCTTGCCGACGTCCTCGGCATGGCGGATGTTCTCTGGATCATCATTCTCGCCAATCAGAATTAGGGTTGGCTTTTTCACTTCATTCAGCCGGTCATAAATAAATGACGGTGGTTGGCGCCACTGGCGGATCGCCAGGTTTTGCTGGTTGTCTTCCAGAATCTTAACCATGCGGTCGCGCGCTTCATCGTTGGCAGGTGATACGACGTAAGGGTCCGCGGCGAGGCGTTTGATCACCTCAGGAATATTGTTCTCTTGCAATGGGCTGAGAAGCGCTCTTCGGCGGTCAACATAGGCCCCGGAGTAGCGATAGGGACCGACTGAAGGAGATACGAGAACAAGGCCTTCAAGCAGCTGAGGTAAGCGCAACGCGATCTCGACGGGAATTTGGGTGCTCGTGGAACTAGCGACAACTGTGGCTTTATCGGCCCCGATGTCGCGAAGCAGTACAGCGAGATCATTGGTTTCGGAATACTCGAACGTGGCGGCAGGGGACTGGCCGTAGCCGCGCCGGTCGTATCGTACAATCGTGACACCCTCGGCCTTGCAGAGCGCGGTCCAGACGTCATCGTAGGCCTGGGAGTGCAAGTAGGCATCATGAAGTAAAACCACATAGGCTGGGCCGGTCCCGCAGGTTTCGTAGTAGAGCCCTGCGGATGTGTTGGCGGCTGAAGCCGGGGCGGCTCCTAAGGGCTGAGTCAGCAGGGCACCGACTGCGGCGGCTTTCATATAGTTCAGTATGCTTTTCATGATCTTGGTCTCATTTTCTAGTCGCAATGCCGATGGCTGGTGAGTGGTATGCCCAAGGCTCGGTGCCCTTTTCTTAGCATGAGTGATGTCGGGGATGGACCTTACGGTTTTGAAAGGTTTCGCGTGTTTTCAGTGACTTAGCGTTCTAGTGGCCTGTTTTGTGAGGAACGAGCCCATGCACAATATTCGTTCGTCTATGCGATACAAAGTTACGCGATCGAAAAGGGGCCTCGTTCTCTGCAATCTCCTGGGGACTCTGTGACCCCTCATGCTTTGGTATGAGAGCCGCTAATACCAAAGCACCGGCCCTATATCCGCTCGCGCAGTGGCGGCCTCACTAAGGCCTGCGTACAGTTTCGTCATCACATATGAAGCCCTGAGCTATGAGGACCGGACGCACGCTATGGACGATTTAAGCATGACCTTGAATGAACACGTTACTGAGTTAAGCCTTGAGGAAGAGGGCTATGACACCACCAACGTGATCTCTTTCCAGGCGGCCTATCGGCTACGCACCGATCGCTGGATCGATACCCATCGGGCCAAGCGTCAGGATACGCTGCAGCGGGCGGTCGATGCCTACCTGTACGGTGATAATGACGATGGTTTTGAGTCCGATGATTGGTTTGATGGTGGCCCAGATACGGCCGCTTAAGGCAGACCCTAAGGCGCCGATAGATAAACACGCCAGGAATTTGCTGAAATAGAGCGAACCCTCTCGTTTATTGAGCGTTGCTATAGGTGGGCCTGTTGCGGCATACAATCCGTGATAGTTCACTGCCCGATTGGCAACCGAAGGCCATTTCTCTTATGCCGCTGAGTAAAGACCCACCGCCGCTAGACCCATTGACCAAAACAGTCGTGGTTAAATGCCCTGGCGACAAAGCGTTTTCGATCTTTGTGGCGAAAATGGATTCCTGGTGGCCATTGGCTAAATACAGCGCATCGGCCATTGCCGGCGGCACGGCGAAAGCCATTCGCGTCCAGGCCCAAAAAGGCGGTGTTATTCTCGAAGTTGGATCCGGCGGCGACGAGCACCTGTGGGGCAGCTTCCTGACCTTCAACCCGAGCACGGACCTGAGTATGGAATTTCATATTCCGACGCCAGGCGAAAAAGTAATGGGCCGGAGTTTGGTTGAACTGAAGTTTGCTGATTTGGGTGATGGACGGACACGCCTCGACCTGAGCCAGAGCAACTGGCACGTCTTCGGTGACAAAGCACTCGGCTTACGCGCCGGGTATAAAGGGAGTTGGACGACCATCCTTGATGGTGCGTTTAAGGATGCCTGCGGCGGCTAAGCCGCACGACACCACATACGAAACGACATATACGAAAGCGCTGGACGACTATCTCTATGCTCAGTGGCAGAGCGTAGGCGACACCCGTAAATTTGGTAAATTAATTTTTACCGGAGACACGCGTGCCAAAGCAAACGCCCCCAGAGACCGACAGACGGAAAACCGACGGCGTTGCCCAAATGGACGCACCAGAGCAGGTGAGTTCGGGCGCTAGCGTCGCAGAGTCAGAATCCGCTGTGGCCGCGGCAGCACGCAACACCGTGCGCCAAAAATTCTTTGAAGATTTCGGGCTCGGTTTTGATGTGCCGTTCACGGTTGAAGAGATTCAGGATTCTGTGGACGCGTATTTATGCGGCGATGGCGTATTCTGTGACGATGTCGAAGAGGCGGCGTGATGTCAGATACACCTGCGGGCCTTGAAGGGGCAACTTTTACGCCACCAGGCGGTACGCCGAAGGATGAGTCATCAGAGGCATCTTCGGGTCGGCGAGACTATATAACTTACGTTCCATGGCGGGCCTGGCGCATTATGTCGCGCACGTCTAGAGCCGTGGTTCGCAAACCAATAAGAGCATCTTCGATGCTCTATGCTTTAAGCGGATACAGTCCAGTTCGACTGGTTGCCGAAGGCGCAGCCTATCGTGCGTGGCGCACTTAAGCACTTCAAACTCGGATCCTAATACCAACGCGCAGGTTGATATCCCTATGCATCATAGCGACTGGGAAGAGAGCGGGCGTATGGTGTGTTTATTGTTTTTAATCGAATAGAGTTGGTGGTCCCAATTATGTCTAACCCAAATCCAGACCTGCCGGCAGATGCACCGGACGAAGAAAGCACACTGCTCAAACAAATCGGAGCGAGCTTATCTCGTCTGCTACGCTACAGTGATGTCAGGCCCGTCGATCGATGGGTAATGTGCGAACGGGCGCGGGAGGGTGACTTGATCGAGCAATCGGTTTTGGCTCATCTGTTTGGCATTCGCGATATTTCTAAATCGCCTGATGAAGAGAACGGGTGAGGACGGGGGCTTATCCTCACCACGCGCCCAATTACTCTTTCAAAATCGGATAAGCCTCGGTGTAAATCCAATCTTTCTTCTTCGCGGGGATATGGCAGCCTAGGCAATCCGAACGGAAGTTTGAGGCGACATTTTTGGTTCGGTCATCGGGCTTGTACAGAGCCCAACCCCAGCCTTCGCCCCATAGTTTATTGCCTTTGAAACGGCCTTCTCTGTCTTTGATCATCACGAACCATTGCTTCAAACCATCGGTTTCGTAGCTGATGCCTGACCCGGTCGTGTAGTTGCCGGTTTCTGATGCACGCAGTTCTTTCACCAAGGTTGCGCCGTCAGGAAATTTTCCGGTCTCTCGAAAAGCTTCGACGGTTTCCTTTTCCGTATAAACATCATGAAAGCCACTGGCGTCCCCCGAGGGGACAAACCAGGAGCCAAGGTGCACCATGGTTGTCCTAAAATCCTCGGGGAAACTGATCGCGCCCGACTCATCTACGTACGGTGAGAAGGTGTCATCACTCCAAGCTGGGGAGCCTATAAGCCCGACCCACGCGATCAATGCCAAACCGGCAAGAGTATCTTCTATGCCGCGCATGTTATTCGCCCATTCCCATGAGAGGGGTGAGATCGGACTTGCGGCCACCGATGGCATCTTTGCCAGCCGCTTTGCCTTGGCTGAGCACCGGGTAATATTGAGTGAAGACAAAGTCATCGGCCGCTGCTGCTGCATGACACGCGTTGCAACTTTCAGTAGGAAAAGCGTTCGCTTTTTCTTTTAGAGTTTTATGGTCCGGTGTTGAGAAACTGAAGTACGCCCAGTTGCCCGGCTCATCCTTAAAGTGCTTTTTACTCTTGATCGTAGCTTCTAGGCCAATGAAGTCACCTTGAAAATATCCGGCACCGCTAACGGCTGCCTTGGACCCAACAGAAACCAGTTCCTTCATTAGGATGGTGCCATCCCGAAATTCACCTGTCTTCTTCCAGTGCTTCCAACTGTCTGGATCGATGTAGACATTGTGATGCTCAGGAAACGCTGCAGCACCGTCGTTCATATCATTCGGGGTGACGGGAGTGCCGACATAAACCCATTCGCGATAGCCTGTGGGGCGTTCGAGCTGGCCGTTCTTAAATTTGAAAAAGCTCTCTGCGCTTGCCGCACCGATGGCGACCGCTTGCAAGATTACGCCCAGGGCAATGAGCCCGACGAGGCGTGCTGGCGAAAGTATTTTGGTCATGGCTTGAAATCTCCAACTTTAGGTTCGCAGATGGGCGGACCCTAGTTGGCGCAACACAGCCTGTGAAATTGCTATTTGCTGCCTGACGATAAGCAGTGCTTATGATGGCCAGCCATAGGCTCCTGCTGCTTTGATCAGAAAACTCAAGGCCGGTGAAATGTCTTCATCTGCTGCGATCGCCAATTCGATGGTGCGCGATATCGCGGGGTTCACGATCGGCCGATACTCTAAATCAGCGCCCAAAATTGAATGCTGGGGGACGATCGCAACGCCCGCGCCTGCTTTGATGAGACCTTCAATCCAATCATCTCGCTCGCTGCTGAACACCACATTCAGATTCAAATTACTTTCGCTGTAGTAGTCGATGGCGCTTTGCCGAAACTCACAATGGAGGCGGTCGATATAGGGATGGGGTGCAATCTCAGCCAGGGTGACAGACTCTTTTTTGGACAACGGATGCCCCAACGGAAAAGCGACAACTACGGATTCTTCGAATAGCGCGTGATAGCGAATGCCGGTATGAGGTGGCCCGGGGCGAGAGCAAAACACGCCGTCCAAAGCCCCAGTGAGCAAGAGGTTAGGGATGGCATCGGGAATCGTGTCGTGGAAGGTGACAGAGGTCTTCGGATGCTGTCTTCGGAAGGCGTCGAACAATCCGCCAAGCATGCCCGGGCCAATGGTGCACATGATGCCGATGTTTAATTCTGCGCTTTCGCCCGTGACGACTTATTTTGCGGTCTTGTTTACCAGGTGTCGTGTGCGATTGATTTGCTCGAAGTGGCTATGCAGAGAAAGTCCGAGCACCGTGAGTTGCGTGTAACGACCCTCGCGGGTGATGAGTGGGCCACCCAATTCCTCTTCAAGCCTTTTGATGCCTTGCGTCAGCGCAGGTTGCGACACGTTGGATTGCTCCGCCGCGCGCGTGAAGTTCAGCGTCTCGGCAAGGGCAAGAAAATATTTGACCTGATTAAAGTCCATCGCGGCTGTTCCGATTCAGAAAAGCGTTTGAGGTGTACGTTTCATAGACGGGAAGTTTGGTGGCGACAACGGCGGATACGAAAATAATCTATTTGTCGCGTGCGGGGGCCTGGCGGCTATACGAGTTTTTTAAGCGCTTGTTGATGACGCAGGTGGCCGATGGCGCGCGGTAACAGCAGAGCCAATAGTCCAACGATGAACACGGCAGGGTTTGGTATTTCAGCGAGAATCGGATCGCTCATCAGAAGCACAACAACGGGTGCTAAAAAGAGGGACTCAATCCCGCCCAATTCTGTGACGAGAACAGCGCGACCGTTTTCGGACTCGATCCGGCTTTGAGGGATGTAGGTCAAGTTCAACCCGATGTCAGAGTCGTCTAACTTCTGATCCAACGCAGGGTGTTGGTCGCTTATCCCGACGTTGGTTCTATAGGTTCCAAATAAGGATATAAAAACATTGAGAGCGCGCACGATATATCCTTAGAACGGGGCGTTAGCGTGCCAGGGTTGGATCAATCCCATTGAGGCGTTTGCCGTAGCACGCCTGATTCAAGATGCAGGTGTTGGTGACGGCTGCCAAGTCGGCACGGGTGATGCCATCATCGATGGTGACATCAGCGTCTAGCGTCCCGTTGCCAGTTGCTATAGCGGGCTCTGGCGGCAAATTACTATTGAGGATAATTGTGTACGTCTGGCCACTGTGCTCCAGGGCGATCTCTGCCCGGGCCACGTCGCGGAAGTAATTGATGATACGAGGGTCGTCTTTGAATTGAGCGGGCAGGACGGTCAGTATCTCGCGCGCGCCTCGGGCGCTATGGCGAATGACTTGTGTGACGCCTGCGGCTTTTGCCGCCTTGGTGAGGGTGAGAATAGAGCGCCAGTAAAAACTATCGCCATCGTCCATGCGAATACCTGGCGCGTTGGAGGCATCGATGATGACGGCCGGCTTTGCTTTCATCACTGCTGCGATTACAGCATCAGCGTCCATTAAGTCTGCAACCACAACCTCATAGTCGCTGCCTTCAATGCGATCAAAAGACGATGTGGACCGCGCCAGCACGATCACGCGCTCGCCAGCGGCTGAGAGTTGCTTGACGTGGTAGGAGCCCAATTGACCGGTGCCACCAACAACAAGAACGCCGGTGTTGGATTGTGCGAGCGCCAGATTGCTAACAAAAGCAAGAACGAACGCGGCGAGATAGGTTTGAAACATTTTCATAGTGATTGGCCCTAGTCGGCGGCGAAGCAATAGAACTGCCCAGCGCCGCCGGTCGCGATCAGGTTGTCTTGGCTACAGCCGATGCTGGCATGAGTAGAGACCCACGACATGCTGGTGAAACTGGTCAGGCGATCATGGTGGCCCACATTAGCGCTGCCGCTTTCGCTGCTGGTTGTCCAATTGCGGCAGGTGCGGTCCAGCGTATCTGTAAAGGCGCGACCATCGATGCGGGTTCCAGTTAAAATATCATGCTGATTACGCGCGCCATCTTGCCCAACGATCTTCACTTCGCCGGGGACTTTCTCTCCGGTTTCCGTCAATGCCGTGTTTATGTTGAGAATGTTGCCGTGGCGGGCTTCATCTAATGTATCGCCATGAAGGTCACTCTGGCCTTTGGCAATGCGTACACCTTTGGCGTTGTACCAGGGGCCATTGCCAATGCGATCTCGTGCGTTGATGGCCGCCGTATCGCCATCCTTCTGGGTGCTGAGATAGGCGCGCCATGTTTTGCCGGCTGCGCCATCAGCGCCTGAGGCCTCGGCCAGGCTTTGACAATGGGCATCGGCTCCGGACAAGCCACCGAGATTCGCGCCATCGCCCATGCCTTCGCTGGTGACGAAGAACGACATCTCTCCCTTAGCAGGACGCGGCGGAATTTCTGGTACACCGGTCGGCTCCTGTGCGAGAGCGGGGAGTGATGTGGTGAGCAGGAGGGCTGTCACTAAGGTGGCGGTCGTTTTCATGTTCAGTTTCCCCAAAGAAGGCGGACGAGTTGTGTCGGGTTTTTAAAAATCTATATCGGATATACGGCGAGCAATGCGCGAAGGCATGGTACTGTCACAGCAATGGTAACGTTACTCAATAGTTTTAGACTTTGGTTCGAAGCAATGTTTATGGGGCCAAAGGGCTACACCATCTACGCGGACGGCCACATGGAACGCGGTGTTATTCGCGGCGGCGACCTGTCCACGGTGAACCCAGAGAGTTTCCTTCAGTTGTTTAGCAAAGGCGCAGAGTTACGCGGGGGTCACTTTTATGTTCCGGGCGCTCGCCTTGGTGATCTGCGCACGAACGCTTCAAAGCTTATGGTGAAGGTTGGGCGACAGTTCGGCCTTAGGGGAGAGTTTCGGACTCTCAATGGCCAGCCGGTTGCCGTTGCAGCCTATACGCTAGGAGGCTTTGGGCTGCGCATTCCCACATACGGTATCGGTCAGTGGTTTCTATACCTGTGGCTCTTTGCCATGGGGATGGAAGTGATCAGTGGTGGGATTGTTATTGCCCAAGGACGGATGACCCAGAGTGATGCTGTGGTGATTGGCCTTTCTCTGTTGGCCTCTGGCTTGGTTTTGTTTTTACCGCGCGTGATGGCGACGCTGAGCGACTGGCTGTTCAATGACGTGCGCGGCCCTACCATCGCCAAGCTCTCGGCGCTGGTGCAACACCAAGCCTAGTTTGAGCAAAGGGTCTGGTTCACGGCCCAATACCCGGCTCGCTGTCTTTCTTGTGATAACAAGCCTACACTTTGTAGTGATATAATCGTGAGATGATTGTGGGATCAACAGGAGCGGGTGCAATGATGAAACAAGTCAGACATTGGCTTAGCGGCATCTTGGCCGTGCTGTTGATGAGTTATTCTTTTGCAAGTGTGGGACAAGATTACATGCCGGCTGACGACGATCCAAATTACGAACCTGCGCCGTTTATTCCGGATGGAACGCGGAACCAAAATCCGTCTGAGGGAAAGCTTAAGGGCGTTGAGCTGCGCCTCAAGCGCTCGCTGCTGTTTGTTACCGACCTGAAACGTTCACTCGATTTTTATGAAAACGTCATTGGGTTGGAAGTGTATGCGGTCGATCAGGTCTATAGCGTTGATCAAACCACCATCGGCAATGAGCTGTTTAATACGGAAGAGGGAACGCGCCGCCGCATTGCGCAATTAAACACCTCAAACGAAACACGCGGCATTGCCTTGCGCGAAGTGAACAAGCCGTTTGTTGTGCCGCAAAACCCGCGCGTCACCACCATCCTGTTTGAAGCCAGTGACATTCTCGGCATTCACGCGCGGGCCGAAGCCTTCGGTGGCGAAATCATTGGGCCGAGCATTGCCATTGTGCCCGAGCGGGAAAACGCGCCGCGCCTGCGCTATATGGAAATGGGCATCATCGACCCGGACGGCCATGTGATTACGTTCTTTAAGTACTACGGCGAGACCGCCGAAGACGACGCGGAATGGGACGCGGCCTCTAAAAAGTACAAGTTGGATATGGAGCTGTAGGGCTTTGTGAGGCTGGCTTCGAGCGCCACGCCCGAGTGCTGATCTGTGGTGTGGTGTCAAAGCGCAAGGGCCAATTCAACCGCAAGAGTCTAATACTAAAGAATCAGCCCCCTATACGTTCGCAACATGGCGGAGTGTAGGAAGCTTTCCTAGATTCACTGGGCAATTCAACAGCTCAGAGGAAACGCCATGATTAGACTTGTAAATGCAGATGGATCGCTGACCGACCCCTTGCTCAAAGCACGCGAGGCAACAGTGGTCGCAACCCTAGACTCAACTGCAGACTTACAAACGCGCGCACAACGCTTCTCTACTGATGCACGCCGCGCCGCGGGTATGAAGTTCCTAGCAGAAGCAGGCCTCACACTTGATGATCGATTAATGAGTGATGACGTGCAGGGCATCATCGACAGTGTGTTGTTTAACCACCATGCCGATCAAGCGGCTTAGTCGCAAGACGGCCTAGCGGGGCGCGCGCCGAGCCTCTCACATGCTGGCCGGGCGGGTGGTGTTTTCCATTGTTGGAAAGCAATCGCACAGGGAAAATGCCATGCTTAGATTTGTACCGATGCACGGATCGCGGGTTGACCCCGTTCTCGACTCGCGCGACCAAGCGCGGGCCGCAAAGTCTGACGTAAAAACGCCCGGTCATTTTTATCCGATCGATGTGCGCCGCCACGCTGTCATGAAGTTTATGACGGACGTGGAAGTGACGCCCGATGATCGTTTGTTGAGTGACGAGGAGCACGGCATTATCGACAGCGCTTTGTTTCTTCAAGCCGACGATAAAGTGGCTTAGTCAAATGCGCGCGTGATGGTAGTGGAGATGACTGGGCCCGTAGGTCTGGTCACTTTCTCGTTTTCCCCTTCAGCACACCCTTCAAGTATTGGCCCGTATAGCTGGCCTTTACCTTGGCGACGTCTTCCGGTGTGCCTGTGGCGACGATGTGGCCGCCGCCGGCGCCGCCTTCGGGGCCGATGTCGATGATGTGGTCGGCGGTTTTGATGACTTCGAGATTATGTTCGATGACGATGACGGTGTTGCCTTGGTCGACCAGATGATGGAGGACCTCGAGTAACTTGCGCACATCTTCAAAGTGCAAGCCGGTGGTCGGTTCATCGAGGATATACAGCGTGCGGCCGGTGGCGCGCTTGGAGAGTTCTTTCGCCAGTTTCACCCGTTGGGCTTCGCCGCCGGAGAGGGTGGTGGCTTGCTGGCCGAGGCGGATGTAATCCAACCCGACCTGTTGTAGCAGCACCATTTTATCGCGGATACCGGGCACGGCTTTAAAGAAGTCGACGCCTTCTTCGACGGTCATGTCGAGGACGTCGGCGACGGACTTGCCCTTGAACTTAATGTCGAGGGTCTCGCGGTTATAGCGCTGGCCGTTGCAGACATCGCAGGTGACGTAGACATCGGGCAGGAAGTGCATCTCGATTTTAATGAGGCCATCGCCCTGGCAGGCTTCGCAGCGTCCGCCTTTGACGTTGAAGGAGAAGCGCCCCGGCTTGTAGCCGCGCGCTTTGGATTCGGGCAGTTCGGCAAACCAATCGCGAATAGGCGTGAACGCGCCGGTGTAAGTGGCGGGGTTAGACCGCGGGGTGCGGCCGATGGGGCTTTGATCGATGTCGACGATTTTGTCGATTAAGGTCAGCCCGTCGATTTTTTTGTGTGGGCCGGGGATGGCGCGTGCGCCGTGTAGAGTTTTGGCGAGGGCTTTGTAGAGGGTCTCCAACACTAACGATGACTTACCGCCGCCGGACACACCGGTGACACAGGTAAAGGTGCCGAGCGGGAAGGTGGCATCGACCTGTTGCAGGTTGTTGGTTTCTGCGCCGATGATCTTCATGGCCTTGCCGTTGCCGGTGCGGCGCTCGTCGGGCAGGGGAATGCTTTTGATGCCAGTGAGGTATGCAGCGGTGAGCGACTTCTTGCTCTGCATTACCTTGGCGGGGGTGCCTTGCGCGACGACATGGCCGCCGTGCACACCCGCGCCGGGGCCCATATCAATCAAATGGTCGGCGGTGCGAATGGCATCTTCATCGTGTTCAACAACAATGACGGTGTTGCCGATGTCGCGCAGGCGGCGCAGGGTTTGTAGCAGGCGTTCGTTGTCGCGTTGATGCAAGCCGATGGACGGCTCATCGAGCACATACAAAACGCCGGTGAGGCCGGAGCCGATTTGTGAGGCAAGGCGGATGCGTTGACTCTCGCCGCCAGACAAGGTGCCTGAGTTGCGGGCGAGGGTGAGGTATTCCAAGCCGACGTTGTTGAGGAAGCCCAAGCGTTCGCCAATTCTCGCGCAGGATGCGGCGGGCGATCTCGGTGTCTTTAGACGAGAGCTTCGGCTCCAACGCCTCGAACCAGGCATGGGCGTCGGCGATGGACAGGAGCGAGACTTCGCTGACGTGTTTGCCATCAATCTTTACAGCCAGGGCTTCGGGCTTAAGGCGGTGACCTTCGCACGCTTCGCAGGGCTGGCTGGTTTGATACTTGGAAAGTTCTTCTCTGATCCAAGCAGAGTCTGTTTCGCGCCAACGGCGGGCGAGGTTGTTGATGACGCCTTCGAAGGGTTTGCGGGTTTCGAACTTGCGGGTGCCGTCGCCGAATTTAATCAGGATCGGTTCATCGCCACTGCCGAAGAAAATAGCATCGCGGGTTTTCTTGTTCAGCTTCTTCCACGGCGTATCGATTTTGGCGCCATGGATTTTTGCCACGCCCTTGAGGGCTTGCAGATAATAAGGAGAGGGCGGTGAGGCATTGGACCAGGGGGCGACTGCGCCTTCGGCCAGGGTTTTGTTTTGGTCGGGCACAATGAGGTCTGGATCAAAGGTCATGCGGACGCCAAGGCCATCGCAGGACGGGCACGCGCCGAACGGGTTGTTAAAGGAGAACAGCCGAGGCTCGATCTCATCAATGGTGAAGCCAGAGACCGGGCAGGCGAACTTGGCGGAGAAGACGGTGCGGCCTTTTTTGCCGTCGTCTGTGTCGGCGTCGTCGGCGAAGGCGATGCCATCGGTGAGGTCGAGGGCGGTCTCTAAACTGTCGGCGAGGCGGCTTTGGAGGTCTTCGCGGACGACAACGCGATCAACCACCACTTCGATGTCGTGTTTGAGCTTCTTATTGAGCGTCGGCACTTCATCGATTTCATAGAGGGTGCCGTCGACTTTGACGCGCTGGAAGCCCTTCTTCTGAAGCTCGGCCAGTTCTTTGCGGTATTCGCCTTTGCGGCCGCGCACGATGGGCGCCAAGAGATAAAGCCGAGTGCCTTCGCCCATCGCCATGATCCGGTCGACCATTTGGGTGACGGTTTGAGCCTCGATGGGCAATCCAGTGGCTGGCGAATAGGGCACGCCAACCCGGGCCCAGAGCAGGCGCATATAATCGTGGATCTCGGTGACAGTACCTACGGTTGAACGGGGATTGCGGCTGGTGGTCTTTTGCTCGATGGAAATGGCGGGCGAGAGACCGTCTATAGAGTCCACATCCGGCTTTTGCATGAGTTCCAGGAACTGGCGGGCGTAGGCGGACAGGCTCTCCACATAGCGGCGTTGGCCCTCTGCGTAGATGGTATCGAAGGCGAGCGAACTCTTACCGGAGCCAGAAAGCCCAGTGATTACAACGAGTTGGTCCCGTGGGAGCTCAACGGTAATGTCCTGGAGGTTATGCTCTCGGGCGCCACGGACACTGATGACCGGGCTGAGGCCTCGAGATAGGGGCGTGCGGGCGGACTTCTTTGGTTTGACGGATTTGTTCACGGCGATGTTCTGCTTATGTTCTCAGGGGAGCCCTGTTTTAAGGCGTCTCGGATTGAATGGCAATTGGGTCGGATTAACGACCGGAATTGTGAAGCCCTTGATATACGGATTGAGTCAGATTGGGGACGATAAAACCGAGGCGAGGGAGAAAAATACGCATTCTCCTGACAGGACGGTGTCCGGAAAGAGTGTGCCTTTGCCGCAACACACCCGGAATAAATATGCGGTACAGCTCAATTAGTGAGCTAAACCGCCACAAACCTATGTCCAACTCGTGGTCATGGTCGTACTCTGGGCTTCATAAATTAGACAAATGCCCTGATTGTTCGGTCATTACATTTTCTTCTCCTGGGGAGGACTACCTTATGACCGTCAGGTCACGACTCAATCTTAAACATACTGCAGCGTCGCTTGGCGTTATTGGGGCCATGTTGGCCATGGATGCCGCGCCAGCTCTCGCTCAGCTGACGGTTGAGGAAATCACCGTTACGACACGTAAACGGTCTGAAAACATTCAGGATATTCCACTGGTCATTAAAGCGTTCTCAGCTGAGCAGCTTGAGCGTAAAGGCCTGAACAGCATTGAAGACATCGCGCGCCTGACTTCAGGTGTGACGGTTGAGCAAGGCACATTCCCGCAGGATGTCCGTGTCACCATTCGTGGTTTGGCTCCGTCCCGTGGCCGTCCTAACGTTGCGCTGCTGCTTGATGGCGTTGATGTTTCCAGTGAGTCCGTGCAATCGGCCGGTGGCTCGTTGCTCATTAACTCTCGCTTGTTCGATCTTGAGCGCGTTGAAATCGTTAAGGGCCCACAGAGTGCCCTGTACGGTCGTTCAGCCTTTGCTGGTGCAATCAACTACGTGACCAAGAAGCCAACCAACGAATGGGAAGGCAAAGTTTCCATCAATGGTGGACAACGCGGTCAGGCTGATGCCTCTGTTGGCATCTATGGCCCCATCGTTGAAGACAAATTCCTAATCGGCGTGAATGCCTCGGTCTGGAACTTTGATGGTTTCTACGACAACGAAGTGACCGGTGCCGATGTTGGTGACAGCGATGGCTATGGCCTCGCATTCTCCTCCATCTGGAACGCCAGCGAAGATGTTTCGTTTACATCGCGTTTGGAATACACGGATGACCACCTTGGTCAGTCGGCCTTCGCCTTTATTGGTCAGAATACGACGCGGCCAGTTCCAGTGGGTGCTTACCCAACCATTCCTTTCTCTGGGAATGGCGTAATCAGCCCATCTGTTCTTTCAGCTGGCGTTTTTGCTGGTAAAGTGCCGGATGCTTCTGATCTGCCGGGCATTACGATTTCTGAAGACCCGATTACGGGTAAAGAATTCCGCGGCAGTGAGCGCGAAATTTTCCGTGTTGCAGGCACCCTAGATTGGGACCTCGGCTTCGGTACGTTCACATCGTCTACGCACTACGCAAAAGCTGATGTATCGCAGGCCTCTGAAAACCACCGTCAAGGGAGCTTTGAGAGCCAAGTAGCAGGAACATTGTTCCGCGTTGCATCTGAAACAAAACTGTTCAGTGAAGAAATTCGCTTGCAGTCCAATGATGACGAAAGTCTACGTTGGATGATTGGTGGCTTGTATTGGGACGAAGATGTTAATCAGGATTCTAATAACATTGCCTGTACCAACAATCAGTTGTTCCCGGGCGCTCCAGCTCTGAACTGTGGTTTGTTCTTTAGATTAGTTGGTGATCAAGACCCGAACAAATGGGTTCGAGACACGAAACACCTATCAGCCTTCGCGATGGTGGAATTTGATGTCACGGATGAACTGACCGTCCACGTTGAAGGCCGGTATACGGATGAAGAGCAATTCATCTCTGGTCCGTCTGGCCCGCGTATCGTGGATGCGTTCGGCTTGGCTGGTCCGCCAACATCTGTTCCAGCATCTTCGCCTAGTATCCCGGCGACAGGAGAAGATAGCTTCTTCACACCGCGGGTCTCGGTCGAGTACTCCGCCAATGAAGACATGCTGTTCTACGGCTCTGTCGCTAAGGGTGCGAAGCCAGGTGGCATAAGCACGGTTGGTGCTGGTGCATCTGGGTTTAACCCTGATCTGTTCGGCTTTGATCGTGAAACCATGTGGGTCTACGAAGTTGGTACAAAGACCACTTGGGCTGACGGTAAAGTCATCATCAATGCCGCTGCTTACTACGAAGACTTCTCAGGCAAGCAAACATCCTCGCAAATTCTGCTGGATAATGGCCTCGTCGGTACGCTGACGGTCAATGCGTCTTCTGCGGAAGTGAAGGGCCTTGAGTTTGATGCGGCTTGGGCACCGGTCGATGGTATGAACCTGTCTCTCGGGTATTCCTACATTGATGCCACATACGGTGATTTCAAGACCAACAGTAGCGGTATTGGAACCATCACTGCGGTCGGCAATTGTACTCCGGTAACGATTGGTACAAGGCTCAGCTGTGAAGTTGATCGCACGGGCAATCGTTTGGAAGATGTTGCCAAGCATTCTCTGAACCTTGGAATGTCCTACGAGCAAGCTCTTACTGACGATGTAAACTGGTTGATCGAGACTGATGTTCAGTACTCAAGCAACCGGTATGACACATCAGACAATATCCTCGAGATGCAGGGATATTGGATGGCTGATCTACGGATTGGTTTGACATCTGATAGCTGGAGCATCGTGGCCTTCGCTGACAATCTGTTCAACGATGACACTGTGAAGCAGGCGTTTAACACCACGGACTTCAACTCTCTTAACGTGGCGTTCTTCCCACCACCATTCACGTTTATTCTGGAAAACGCTGGTCAGGCTCAATTGCCGAACAAGCGCCAGCTTGGTGTGCGGACAACATTCAACTTCTAGACTTTAGTTAGTTTGAGTTACGAAAAGGGCGTCCCGCGGGACGCCCTTTTTTGTTGCGCTAAACCAGGATGGTTTGATTGCCGATGTCGTGAATAGGTTCAGCGCCGTCTTCGGTAATCAGCGTTAAATCTTCAAGGTGCGCTGAGCCACCGACGCCAGCTTCAAGCAGTGGGCAGTCGACACTGATGATCATGCCTTTTTCAAGCACAGGGTCTTCACGAAAGGCTGCTGCGCCCGCCATACCGACGTGATCGGTGTGATAGAGGCCGACACTATGCGGTGTGAATGACACGGTGTAATTCACACCCATCTTTTTGAGCATCGATCGGCCAAGGGTCATGATCTCTGAGAACAGCATACCAGGTTTGAGCTGATGCTGAACTTCGCTCCAGGCTTGCCCCATGGCGTCTGTCGCATCTTTCATAGCCTTAGCCGGTTCGCCGATGAAGACGGTTCGGCCGTAGTCGCCATGGTATCCTTGATACTCACTGACGGCATCAATGAGAAAGGCTTGGCCATTTTCAAACGGAGCGTCGTAGAGGTCTGAACTGACGCGATCGATAACGAGAAAGACGCCACGATTTTCGCGTCGTGCGGCCTCGGCATAAAACGTTGATCTCAATTCCCGGTAGGTTGCACCAGCCCGCACCGTTTGCACCGCGGCAAGAGTGGCTTCTGTGTTCGCGAGAGAGGCCTGGCGCATGAGCGCGATTTCAATGTCGGACTTGATTGGCCGAATACGACGCAGCGCGGTATCTGCATTTGTTAGGGATGCATTCGGTGCTGCTTCTTCGACGAGCGCTCTAACGTTTGGGTGATCGATAGCGATTTTGCCGTTAAGGAGCCCCACGTCCTTCAACGCCTTTGCCATGGCGTATTTAGCGCCAGCCCATGCGCCGACGTCTTGTTCTGCTGCATAAGCAAGGCTGGCGCGATGAGATTCAACGGCGTCTAGGGGCACTTCTTTACGGTCCCGAAATACCATCACAGGTGCGGCCACGGGTTCGCCGTTGTCATCTATCTGTCCAGTCGGTCCGGTGTATGTGTATGCGGGATAATCTTGGGTGCGATGGACATCGGCCAGTTGGTAGTAATAGGTGAAGCTCGATAGCACCACGGACAGGGGTTGCTCGTCGCTCCGTGTGACAATAGCAAGCGTACTTGGGGCGTGCCCCATGCGATCTGTGAGCGGCCAGTATCCTGTTGCGTGATACACATTGATGCCAGAGCCAAGGATCAAAGCGTCTAAGCCGAGTTGATCCATAACCTTGATCGCTTGTGCGCGATTCATGCGCGGGCCAATCATCGGAGCATCGAGAGTCAACGGCGAGGAAGCAGCCTGTTTGCCATCAGATGCTTGGGCTGAATGACTCAATGCTGCTGCTCCGGAAGCTGCAGCTATGCCGGCTAACGCGTGTCGACGATCAATCATTGTGTGGTCCTTGAGTAAGTGATGCTCAGTCTGCTTGGTTCTCAATGAAGCTAATCAAAGGAACCCAGTCTGAGGAGATGAGGTCTGAATAGGAGCCGGGGCGGTCAAAGATCGAGAGACCTTGGCTTGCCATTTCGCTATAGGCGCTTCTGTCGGCGAGGCGGGTCACAACGGGGTGGCCAACATTATCTAAAAATTCCTCTAACCGAGCCGCTGCGCGGGTGCTGGAGCGCATACGGTTGCCGACAATGGCAACCGGCTTTCGGCCTTTGCGGATAGGCTTAATGGTATCGATTTTCTCTAGAAATGTACTTGCTGATTGTTCGTCGAATACGGACGGTAGAATAGGCATGACCACCATGTCTGCGGCTTTAAGCAGGGCATCAAAATGCTGTTTCCGAATACCGGCGCCGACATCGATGACCAAGCGCTGAAGGCCTTTAACGGTATCGCCTTCGTTTTTAAGCCAATTTAGCCCCGAAATTTTTGCCGCGCTCTTTGGGCGCAATTTTAGCCAGGTGAGGGAACTCTTTTGTGGATCAACATCTGCGATGGCTGTCTTTAGCCCGCCATTGGCAAAGGCGGCTGCCAGGTTTGTGGCGACCGTTGATTTACCGCAGCCTCCTTTGGGATTGGCGACAAGTACTGAGAGCATTGTGTGTTGTAGTCCTGCTTCTATTTCGCGAGCCAGAACGGGTGGCTCTTGGCAAAGTTATTCCAAAGCGCGACGACATTTTCGTTTGCTTCTGATGCGGCTCGTGTATGCCAGCCAAGAACCTTTCCAACGCCGAAGCTAACGGCTTCTGCTTCTTTTGTGCCACGACGAACTTGTTTGACGAGTGTAGCGGATAGAGTTTCAGCCGTGGCGACATCGTTTGCGGCGCCTAACGCTGTCTGTAATTGTTTCATCGATGTGATGTAGGGCTTCGTCCGAGCGTCAGAGTATAGGGATGCAAAGAACTCTGATGCATAGCGCGTCTTTTTCAGAGCGATGCGTATGCAGTGACGATCTGCGCTGGGGATCTTTGCAAAGTTTTTTCCAATTTTTAGAACTTTGTTATGTCGCTTCGATAGGAGTTTGCCCGAGATTCCCTTGATTGGCCCACTAAGCTGCTTCTCGGATGTATGGCTTCGCCATGAGCGATGTTCAATCCATGCCGACATCTCCAGCATCGCCGCTGTATAGCGCTTTGAGGAGAGGGCGCTTCTGACTTTTCGATACGCCGCGTTCTGCGCTTTAGTCGCGACTTTCAGGACAGCGCGAATATCTGCATCTTTTGGTCTGTCCAATGCTACCACGCTGAGGACTTCATCAATAAAGACATCGATGTCGCGGGCCTCTCCGAGCGTATCAATAAGCCACCGAACTTCCGTCTTTATGTGATCTATCTGCGGACCTTTGAGATGGTCTTTGAATACGATGAAAGCTGATAGAATACGTCTGATCGCCACGCGTGCCTGATGTACGCCTTCTATATCTTTGCCACAGACAGCGGCAGCACGATTAGCCAACAGCTGGGTTAGAGACGGACGGAAGATATGGATCATGGCGTCTTCAATGGAGAGCCGCTTGGATAAGGGTGTTTTTGAAGCGAGTACCGCTTCGGGATGAGTTCCTTCTGACAGGTGAAAGCCTCTTGAAACCTTGCTTCCGAGACTCAGAACCGTGTGCGTGCGGTTTGCGAGAAGCTTGGCTAAGTCGAGTAATGCTGTCGTCGTGCCTTCGACGAGCTCTAACTCCAGTTCGCAAATCTGTTCTGATTTCTTTCCAGAGACGACACGCCCTTGATCAAAGGCAAGCTCCACACGTGCCGTATCTCCTGGAGACACCGAATGATCGACAACAAGTGTGGTTCGCTTCACGCTTGTCTTGAACAATGGCTTTAATTCCTGATCGAGAATAAGCCCCATCCGGTTGCGTATATCCGGATCATTGATCAGCGATAGATCGGGTGTTTTGCCGTTGAGTGGCACAGTCCATTCTTGCCGAGCAAACATGCCAGATGAGCTTGTGCCGGCGCTTTTAACGGTCTGCTCTCTATGTCCACCTTTTTGGCGAACGCGAAGGGTAAGGCCACGTTTTCGTAACCGGCGGTCTTCGGTATCGAAATAGGTCGAGATGATCTGAGCTGTTTTCGGCTTTTCTCCGTCGGTCGCGTTTAGTTTTCCAGCGTAAGAGAGAAGTTTCGAGAGGTTTCCGGGGCTTGTCGTAAGCTTGAGCTCAATTTCAAGCTCACCACGAGAGGCTGCCTCATCCGCATTAAGCCGAGGGGAGGTCGTATCCATGTTTGTGCAGGTCCCTAAACCCTAAAGTATCAGCGCATCTGATTTGTATCAGCTTGGGTCGCCGTACCCATTGACTAAGATTAAACACCAGGGGGGAAACGGGGAGCAACTTCTTTCATGTTACAAGGCCAGGTTATCCACACTGTCCACATATAGTGATGAAAACGCCTCATAAGCACAGCATAAAGCTTGCCTCCGTCACTGTGCTGGGTATCGTGTGACAAATATTGAATTCAAAGGAGTTTCGGCAATGGCTGGAAGCGTCAACAAAGTCATTCTAATCGGTAATCTTGGTAAAGATCCTGAAGTTCGCACCATGCAAAACGGCAATAAGGTAGCCAATCTCACGTTGGCGACGTCGGAAAATTGGAAAGACAAGAATACTGGGGAGCGCAAAGAGAAGACCGAGTGGCACCGTGTTGTCATTTTCGGCAATCTCGCGGGCATCGCTGAGAGCTATCTGAAGAAGGGGTCCAAGGTCTACATCTGTGGGCAACTCCAAACTCGTAAGTGGCAGGACCAATCTGGCCAGGATAAGTACACCA
>CALSLN010000001.1 GCA_943787205.1 uncultured Rhodospirillaceae bacterium | reverse complement strand
AGCCACTTGCTGACCGATGCCGCCACACCGCTCCGCGTTTTGCTGGGCAATAAAGAGCCACGGAACACCAGCCCACCGTGGGCATAAATCGCACCCTGGGCTACATCACCATCGGTATGCTCGTCCTGCCAGCAGCCGGGCATAAGGTGAACGTCCATCGTATCGACGTAGTCGGGCATTTTTAGATCAGGGTCGAGCGTCAACGATCCGCCGTGAGAATTAGAATGTGACGCCTGGTCGGCAATGGAGATCATCTCGGGCAACTGTCGCTCGACTTCTTCGCGCACGGACTCCCAAACCATCTCTTGGGCGTTGTAACGCAGACTGCTCCAAACTCGATACGTCAGATTACCTTCAATGGCATCGCGCACTTCCTCACCAGTCTCTGGCTCTCGGCCATGGTCCGACACAAACGTAGGCTTAACCTTCACGTCATAAGAGTCACGCATAGTGTCAGCCACATCTTTCATGATGTGCTTACGCAAGCGTGAGACAAAGCCCTGGCGGGCTAACTCGTCATGAGTAGGGTCAACAAGGCTGTCGATATCGCGGATGGCGTTCATGGCTACACTCCAATGGTATCCTCGTGTTGCCTTAAAGTATCTGCTCCACCACCCACATAATCAACGGAGATGTGGCGTTACTTTCCGGCACCGAACAGATAGTAGCTTGAGAAGTTACTGTGCTGTGGGGCGTCCGACTCGCCACGGGCAAAGGCGGCGAACTCATCATCGGTCAGGCCGCCACGATCTGGAATGCGAACCAGGCCGCATGTTTCTGGCGCAAAGCCCGCTTCTTCTAGCAGCGCAACCGGGTCTTGCTTGCGGAAGGCCGCATAGTGGGGCTCGTGATTGTGGTACGCGTCCCAGTCCAGAAAGAAGTTGTAGTACGGGTCCATCGCCTCTGCAGGTGGCAACTCCATATGAATCGTCACACCGCCTGGCGCCAAAACGCGATTAACCTCGGCCAGAATCTTCTTGGTCGAGGGCACGGCAATCTCATGGAAGAAGAAGCTAGAGACCACGAGATCAAAAGAGTCGTCTTCAAAGTCCATGGACTCTGCATTTTGTTGTGAGAAGTGCGCCGTGATGCCACGGGACTCAGCACGAGCATGGCCATACCGCAGCACAGGTGCACCGACATCGACGCCATAAAGTTCGGCGTCGGGGAAGGCCGCCTGGAATGGGGAGAGGTTCGACCCAATAGTGCACCCTAGGTCGAGAATACGCTTCGGCTTGAAGTTTGGGTATTTGAGACGCAGGTAATGAGCGATCGAATCCGCTACACCGCCCTTACCTGGATTTTTTGTTTTTCTGAGACCACCAGAAAACACCTGGGTGCCGCGGGCATAAATCGCACCAACCGCAATATCGTCTTCCACGAACTCCGTATGAAAACAGCCCGGCATCAAATGAATATCAAGTGAACTCACAGCCTTTGGAATATCCAGTTCTGGATTGAGGCGTAACGTGCCACCAGCTGGAGAAACCTTTGCCGCCTGCTCGGCCGCATCAATCATCTCTGGCAATTCACGTTCGACCTCGTCGAGCACAGAACCCCAAACCATTTCTTGAGCATTGAATCGCATGGAAGACCAAAACCGATAGAAGCTATTCGGCTCCATCGCTTTACGAACCGCAATCGCATCGGCAGGCGCATCGCCGGTCTTTGCTTTCACAGATGGTTCAACGGCCCCATCGTAAACCGCACGCATGTCTTGGGCCATGTCCGTCATAATGACCTTACGCATCTGCGCCACAAACCCTTGGCGCGTCGCCTCGTCATGAGTGGGTTGGGCAAAGCTATCAATGGCCGGTAGGCCAGCTTCGCCAGATGCTTTTTCTTCGCGGTACATAGAGATCTCCGGTCAATCTTCAGGCGACACTATGCGCCTTAACTGTGCCGGATATATCGGAGGTTTTCCGGCCTTATTCAACTGGAATCGCCAGAAATCTGGGCGAAATCAGTCCGAAACCCACCACAACAGTAGGAATCCTGGGACTCCGCCTAGGATTAGAGCCTAGCTGATCGCACCGCCGCCTTTACGGGTAATGGCAACCACGGACGGGCGAGGCGGCACGTCCTCTTCGAAATCCGGCCACCGCGTACTCGGCTTATCAAAGGTTGATCCTTCGGCGGGGTGCTGGACGGAACAAAACAACGTCTCGCCGTCTGGAGTAAAAGCCGGCCCACTGAGCTCTGCACCGACAGGACACTTGAAGAAATACTTGGTCAACGCCCGCGCTGTGCCCCTCACCTCCGTCGCCCAGACACCATCGGCCGTATCAAAGTCAGATGCACCATCCGTCGCAATCCATAACCGTCCCTTAGGGTCGAAGGAGAGGTTGTCTGGGTTCGCCAGCCAGCCATTCTTGCTCACATCTGCATGATACTGCGCACCGGATTTAGGGTCTCTCGGATCACCCGCTTGCAAGAACACAGACCAAGAGAATGTTGTTGCGGTGTGATCTGCATCAGCACCCTCGCCGCCTGGGGGCACCATCTCAATGATGTGCCCAGCGCGATTACGAGAGCGTGGGTTGGCCGCATCAGTGCGGAACTCCCGACGGAATCGGTTCTTCGTCAAGGCCACAAACACAGACCCGGTGACCAGATTGGTTTCCACGTCCTCGGGCCGGTCCATGGGTGTTGCACCCATGAAAGAGGCCGCCCGGCGCGTCTCGATCAAGACATCTGCTTGATCTGCAAAACCATTCTCAACGGTCAGAGAACCGGCCCCCCAGACTAAGGGCAACCAAATCAATGTGCCGTCCTCCTCGAACCGAGCGACATATAAAATGCCCTCATCGAGAAGGTCGCGATTGTTGTCTCGGTTGCTCGGATCGTAAACACCCGCAGACACGAACTTATAAATATACTGGAACATTTGATCGTCGCCGCTATAGACGACAACGCGACCATCTTTGCTAACGACGGCTGTCGCACCTTCATGACGGAACCGACCGAGTGCCGTTCGCTTTACCGGAACGGACTCTGGATCGTAGGGATCATACTCAACCACCCAGCCAAAACGATTGGGCTCATGCGGCTCTTTCTCAACATCAAATCGATCAAGGTGGCTTGCTCCACGAGTAACGCCGATCTTGGTTGATCCCCATAGCCAAATGATTACCCGCCTCACCGCCACCGCGTGGGTCACCAGAGAAATAAAGATGGATATTTTCCTCTGCGATCAAACAGGTTCCCCAAGGTGTTTGCCCACCAGCACAGTTGTTCAACGTGCCTATCGCAGATCGGCCGGTTGGGTCTGCACTGGTTTTGAAGCGGTCATGACCAGCGGCTGGACCGGACAAATGCATCCCGTGTTTCTGACGCCATGATGCGACGGTTGTACGGACTGTCCTGGATATAATCCCACTGTCCGTCACGCTGCCGCTTCACTTCAACAACTGTGTGGCCGTGCGCTGCCATTTCGACATCCGTATGTCGCTGTGTTGGCGACGGATAGGGTGAGCCGCGCGACACATCATCAAACATCAAGCTGTTGGTCGTGTACTCATGGTTCACGCAAAGCAAACCGTGATCGGAACTATCTGAGCCAAGCGGCAGCGGAAAATAGCCAATGAAGTCACAGTTGTAGCCAAACTGTTTGGCTTGGCCCTGAGACGTCAAGTCACTCGGCTTAAAAACAGGGGAATCGGCAAACAAAGGGTCGCCCCAGCGGATCAACACATCAGCTTTGAACCCCTTGGCAACATGGTGGGTTTCGTCCACGCCATGTTTGAGTTCTTTGAAATCCAGAGAGGTGTCAGGTTTTGCTTTCGCCTCTCCAGCACCCAATAGGGTCGGCGCTAAAACCACGCTCGCCATGGCGGCGGCCGTTCCCGCCAATAGGTCACGGCGGGCCACTGTCGCCTCGTCGAGATTGGCGTCCAGATCAACGCCCATATCCACACCGGGCTTTCTTTCGTCATCACTCATAAGGCGCCATTTGCACTCGTTCGGTACTCGACGTCTTCAGTTATAGCGCCAACCGCATCCGCCGTCTTTTTTGTGTTCGTGGTCGCGGCCTCGGTTACTGTATTCACGGATACTCTCCATTGAGAACCACCTTACTCTAGCGATGACGTGAGAGACGCGCATGATGACCTTTGCTCCGACACCTCGAACACTTGCGGCTTGCCTCATATGGCTAGCAGCGCTCACAAGTCCAGCGCACCTAATCGCGAACGAGCCCGCTCTCAAGGCCACCATTCTAGGGTCGGGCTATGTCGAGCCACTCCCCGATAAATACGGTGCCAGCATCCTCGTTGAAGCGGGCACCGAAAAACTACTGTTCGATGCAGGGCGTGGCACCACCATCCGCCTCAACCAAATCCCCGTCCGCTACGACGCCGTCGACAAAGTGTTTCTCACTCACCTCCATTCCGACCACGTGGTTGGCCTGCCGGACCTCTACCTCACCGGCTGGGTTCTAGGGCGGCGGAACACGCCACTGCACCTATGGGGCCCAGACGGCACCGCACACATGGCCCGCCATCTGGTCGATGCCTTTGATTTCGACATCACCATCCGCCGCGACAAGCACACCCGCTACGCCGCCATGGGCGCAACCATCGACGCTACGGATTTTGAGGAAGGGGTTATCTACGCGAGCAACGGCATCACGGTGATAGCCTTCGAAGTGGACCATGGCCCCGTTAAGCCAGCCTTTGGCTTTCGCGTAGACTATGCGGGCAAGTCCCTCGCCATCTCCGGCGACACCAGGCCTAGTGATAATTTGATTGCCTTCACCCGGGATGTCGATGTGTTGTTCCATGAGGCTTTCGCGCCAGAGGCATACTCCGCTGCCCACCCTGACGTGCCCTACCTGGTGATTAAGGCCATCGAAAGCGTGCACACCACACCAACTCAAGCTGGTGAAATTTTCGCGGCGGTGAACCCCAAGTTAGCGGTGTTTTATCACATCGATCCGGGCGAAGCGTTTGCGTCAGAGCTTCGCCGTGAAGCCAGCAAAGCCTACGACGGCCCGCTAGAGGTGGGTGAAGATTTGATGTCGATTAGCATCGGTGATGAAATCACGATACAGCGATACCTTCCTTAGAGTTTTTATTTCATTACAAGGACCCGCACCTATGACTCCGACGGACCTAAACAAACACCCCATTCATATTGGGTTGGGAGCAACTGCCAAAATCGAACCAGAATTTACAGGCGGTATGGAATGGTATGAAGCGTATGGGGCTCGGCACGCCGCCGATGGGGCTGAAGGACGTCTGGTCAACCTCTTCACCTTCACCGAATCCTGGACAGGGTGGGAAATGCACCCGCATGGCGATGAAGTTGTGCTCTGTGTCAGCGGCGCCATCACCCTGATTCAAGAGAACGCAGATGGGTCGCTAACGCAGATTACATTGAGCCCAAGCGAATATGCCATCAACGCACCAGGGGTTTGGCACACGGCAGATGTTACAGGAGAAGCAACCGCCCTGTTCATCACAGCCGGCATGGGGACCGAGCATCGACCTCGATGACCTAGCGCGTTTTTCAATGAATATGTTGCTATGGGTCAACACATTTTGATGTGACATCAACGCCGTATGATCCGGCCTTCACCCATACTCGTTCGTAAATCGTTCAGGCCTTTGAATCGAAAGACTCAAATTTTCAAAACCCTGTGGTACATGGGCTTGTCCCTCGCAAATTCGTGTTTCACACGAGGCAAAGCCGGTTTTTTGGCGTTTTTGATGTTTTTACTCACTCACGTCTAGAATAATCGCGGCACCATATTCGTTCTCTTCCTGACTGCCCCTAGAGGCCATCCAGATAATCAGCGGGATAATACCGATAATCGTGATGATCAAAAGTTGCCACCACCCACTACGACCTGTGTCATGCAAACGCCTCGCTGCTGCAGCGATGGTAGGAAGTATTAGAGCAATAGAAACTATACCGCTCATAATATCTGCGCCGCCTTCCATGCTCGTTGTCGCGCCAACCAGTGAGGCACCCCAGGACATCAAAAGACAAAAAAGATAGAACCACCAATATTCGCTTCTCGAAGCGCGCCCGGAGAAGGTCGCGTACTTTCCCATACAAGTTGATATGGCCTGACCGAAATTCATATTGCCCCCATAAGCTGTAAACTTATCGAAGCAAATATATCTGGCCTGGCGTGTACTGGCCAGATAATTCCCGCTGAGAACCTTTTTATGCAGCCTGCCCACGCATGGGCCGTCGTCGTGCTGAATTATTTGGAATCAAAGGGTTTTAGGTATTTCCAACATCGCTATCGACGCGCTGTATTTTTGTGCGCATCAACCTCATCCCCTATTTTATTCCCACTCAATCGTGCCGGGAGGCTTCGACGTGACGTCATAGGTCACGCGATTGACGCCTTTGACTTCATTGATGATGCGGTTAGCCACGCGGCCCAAGAACTCCATATCGAAGTGGAAGTAGTCCGCCGTCATGCCATCGGTTGAGGTCACAGCCCTTAGAGCCAAAGCATAGTCATAGGATCGGCTGTCGCCCATCACACCCACCGTGCGCACCGGAAGCAACACCGCAAAGGCCTGCCAGATCGCATCGTAAAGACCAGCGTTTCTAATCTCTTCAAGATAAATCGCGTCTGCTTTACGCAACGTATCTAGTCTTTCTTTGGTGATTTCTTGCCCTGGAATGCGGATGGCTAAACCTGGCCCTGGGAACGGATGCCGCCCGACCATCGTGTCTGGCAGTCCCAACTCACGCCCGAGATTCCGAACCTCATCTTTGAACAACTCTCGCAAGGGCTCGACCAAATCCATGTTCATTCGGTCCGGTAAACCACCAACATTGTGATGAGATTTAATCGTAACGCTCGGCCCACCCGCGAACGACACACTCTCGATCACATCAGGATAGAGGGTGCCTTGTGCCAGGAAATCTGCACCGCCAACTTTTTTGGCTTCCGCTTCGAAGACATCAATGAACGTTGCGCCGATAATTTTGCGCTTCTCTTCCGGGTCCGTTTTTCCCGCAAGCTTACCGAGGAACAGGTCTTCTGCGTCGTTTAAAACGAGATTGATATTGAATTGGTCGCGGAACACTTCGATCACTTGCTCAGTCTCGCCGGCCCGCATCAAGCCATGATCTACCAGAACACAGGTTAGCTGATCACCAATAGCTTCATGCAGCAACGCAGCCACAACCGAGGAATCAACACCGCCCGAAAGCCCACAGATCACCCGACCTTCACCAACCTGGGCTCGCACTGCAGCAATAGCCTGATCCTTGAACGCGGCCATCGTCCAATCTCCGGCCGCACCACAGATTTTATGGGTGAAGTTCTCGATCAGTGCTGCGCCCTGCGGGGTATGAACCACTTCTGGATGGAACTGCACGCCATAGAACTTGCGCGCTTCATCCGCGATCGCCGCGAACGGCGCTCCGTCAGACGTCCCGACGGCATTAAAACCATCAGGTAACGCATTCACGCGATCACCGTGACTCATCCACACTTGCTCGCGGTCACCTTTGGCCCAAACACCATCAAACAATGTGCAGCCAGTCGTAACATCAACGAAGGCCCGGCCAAATTCACGATGATCGGCGTCTTCAACCTGCCCACCCAATTGAGCAACCATAGTCTGCTGGCCGTAACAAATTCCAAGGACGGGTAAGCCCATCTCGAACAGGCCTTGAGGCGCCCGGGGCGTATCATCGCCGATGACAGAGGCCGGGCCGCCGGACAGAATAACGCCGCGCGGATCGAAATCTCGAATGCTGTCTTCTGTGACCTTATTGAACGGATGCACCTCAGAATAGACACCGCTTTCGCGCACGCGCCGAGCGATCAACTGAGTCACTTGAGACCCGAAGTCGATGATGAGAATACGATCAGTCATAAAAGCACTTCATGAGTAGAGGGGTAAAAACGAGCCTAGCCTTCGGCCTTGCGTTGAAGGATGGCAATGAAAAATCCATCAGTTTGATGACGACGCGGAGACAGGCGCAAGAACTTCCCACGTCCGGGATACCGCGTCCCGAGCACAACCTTCCAGATGTCTCCGACCGACAAAGATCGGAAATGTTCATGGCGTTCGAGAAAATGCTCGATGCGGTCTTCATTTTCCTGCCGCAGCAAAGAGCAGGTCACATAGACGAGACGACCACCTGGCTTAACCATGCGCCCACCTTGGGTCAGCAAAACATCTTGCTCTTCGATATATTTACTGAGGTCTTTTGGCGTGAGCCGCCAGCGCGCATCAGGGCTTCTGCGCCACGCGCCCGTTCCCGAGCACGGCGCATCAACAAGCACGCGATCAAAACTCTTTCTGCGCTTATGCAGCCAATTCGTATTCTCTGGGTCGAGGACGCGCGTCGTCACAGAAAACACGCCAGCGCGTTTAAGGCGCTGCTTAGATCGGTTTAAACGGCGGGGCTCATTATCCGTGGCAACGATCCGGCCATGACCGCCCATAGCCGCGGCCATCGCCAGTGTTTTGCCGCCGCCGCCAGCGCAAAGATCAAGGACATCGTGATCTGGCCGGACATCGACCAACAGGGATGCAAGTTGAGACCCCTCATCCTGAACCTCTACGAGCCCCTCTTGAAAGGCCTTACTGTTTCCCAGAATAGTGCGCTCCGACATGCGCAAGCCGATGGGGGACCACTCAGTCTTTTTGACCTTCAGGTCTTCAGCTTCTAGCGCTGTCGCAGCAGCGACCCGGTCTCCTTTAAGCGTATTCACGCGAAGGTCGACAGGCGCTTCCTCAGACAAAGCCATGAGTTCATTCTCGGCCTGATCACCGAACAAATCTGTAAAATAGGGCCATAGCCAGTCGGGGCACTCAGTCGCCACATGGGACGGCATATCATCGAGCGAGCGAGACGACGCTTCCTTAAGAGCCCCCCGTTCTGCCTCATCCAATATCGCGGGCGCATATCCCTCGCCGGTGCACAGCCCATCAATGGTCGACAATTCTTGGCCCTCGTTAAGGACACTATCTGCGAACACGAGAAGACGAGTCGTTGGCTCGTCTTGGCCGAGACGCCATCCAAGCCGACTGCGCGTTCTTACGGTGCGCCAGAGGCGGCTAGAAATATCGCGGCGATCTTTTGATCCGATGTAGCGCCGCATGCGGAAATAGCTTCGCACGACGCCATCACCAGCAGCCGAATCAGCATCCATGGCCGATAAGACTTCAACGGCAGCTTGGAGGCGTGCAGCGGGCGTCATAAGCGGGAGATCCAAACCGGGGCAAGAGCCGGCCTAGTCAAAATTGATCCGGTAGTTAGGCGGTTCTTGTGTGATTGCCACATCGTGCACATGGCTCTCGCGGAACCCTGATGCCGTGATGCGACGGAAGACGCAGTTACTTTGCATATCCGCAACTGTCGCGTTGCCGGTGTATCCCATCGCGGCTTTGAGGCCACCCACCAACTGATGCACGACAGGTTGAACGGGGCCCTTATAAGGCACGCGCCCTTCAACACCTTCCGGCACCAACTTCATATTGTCGGCGACATCTTGTTGGAAGTATCGGTCGGCAGATCCCCGGGCCATAGCCCCAAGCGATCCCATGCCGCGATAGCCTTTATACGTCCGGCCCTGGAACAAAATCACATCGCCCGGACTTTCTTCAGTTCCGGCCAACAGCGACCCGATCATGAGGCAATCTGCACCACCCGCGATGGCCTTCGCGATGTCGCCCGATTGTTTAATACCACCGTCGGCAACAACAGGAATGCCCGCCTTTGCAGCTTCCTCAGCAACCTCCATGATGGCCGTCAGCTGTGGCACACCCACACCAGCGACAATGCGCGTGGTGCAAATCGACCCAGGTCCGATACCAACTTTGACGGCATCCGCACCGGCATCAATCAGGGCTTTCGCCCCTTCAGGGGTGGCAACATTTCCGGCAATCACTTGGGCGTGGTTGCTTTTCTTCTTAATCACTTCGACTGCTGACAGCACACCCTCGGAGTGTCCGTGAGCTGTATCGACGACAACAACATCAACACCAACGTCGATCAATGCCTCGGCTCGCGCGAGCCCTTCGTCACCAACGCCCGTGGCCGCAGCGACGCGCAGGCGACCTTGATCATCTTTCGAGGCATCAGGATGGGCTTGCGCCTTTTCCATATCCTTCACGGTCACTAGACCGATACAGCGGTATGCGTCATCCACAACCAATAGTTTTTCGATACGGTGGCGATGCAACAGACGTTTCGCTTCGTCCCGATCTACCGTTTCCGGCACCGTAACCAGGTTCTCTTTGGTCATCAGCTGGCTGACAGGTTCCGTGGGATTAGACGCAAATCGCACGTCTCTATTGGTCAAAACACCAACCAACTTACCTGAATCACGCTCAACAACCGGAATGCCCGAAATTTTAAACTCGGCCATCAACCCCAAAGCATCGCTCAAGGTTTGGTCTGGATAGATCGTGACCGGGTCAACGACCATGCCCGATTCAAACTTTTTGACCTTCCGCACCTCAGATGCCTGATCCGCAACGCTTAAATTCTTGTGGATCACGCCAATGCCGCCAGCTTGGGCCATAGCAATAGCCAAACGGTGCTCGGTCACGGTATCCATCGCAGCCGAAATAAGCGGGATACCGAGCGTGATCGTCTTGGTCAGACGTGTCGACGTGTTTGCTTGGTTTGGGAGCACAGAGGAGGCGCCGGGCACCAGAAGCACGTCATCAAACGTATATGCTTCGGCGAATTTCATACGGCAGACCCTCGAAAAGTTGGCGGGTTATCGCATACTTCTCTGTGCCCCTCAAGGCACCGGCGGCGCCTAAATGACTATTCTTTGAATCCCATGGCAACCACGTACATTTCTGCCGATTCCTTACGGCTCGACGGAGGCTTGGCATGCGCCACTTTGGTGCACCGAGTCTTCATGGACTTGAGCAATGCCCCCTCGGTGCCACCCTGAAAGACCTTGCAAACGAAGGCCCCACCAGGAGCAAGCACCTCTTCAGCGAAGGCCCAGGCTGCTTCCATCAAGGCGACAATGCGCAGGTGATCCGTTTGGGAATGCCCCATCGCCGGGGCTGCCATGTCTGAGAGAACGACATCGACCGGCCCGCCGAGCGCCTCTTTGAGCCGGTCTGGAGCATCCATATCCATAAAATCGAAGGTCATGCAGGTTGCGCCCGCGACCTCTTCCCATTCTCGAATATCAAGGGCCACGACCTGACCTTTTGGTCCGACGCGATCAACCGCGATCTGGGTCCAACCGCCCGGCGCAGCACCCAGGTCGATCACGCGCGCGCCCTTTTTAAGGAATTTGAATCTCTCATCGAGATCAATAAGCTTGAAGGCAGCACGAGACCTATACCCAGCGGCCTGCGCCTGACGAACGTATGGGTCATTGAGTTGGCGTTTCAGCCAGCGCGTTGACGAAGACTTACGCCCCTTCGCCGTTTTCACCCTAACACTGAGTCCGCGCCCGCTGCCGTTTCCAGAGGCGGATGACGACCCTTGCTTTTTTGTCATATCGCGCCGGTCCTAGCCTACGGAAACAGATGAAGGTACCGACGCCTGATAAGACGTAGCGTGCAGCATGTCCATCAACATTCCTTCGCGCAGCCCTCTGTCTGCCACACGCAATTGACCGACCGGCCATAAACGGCATATCGCTTCAAGGATCGCGCAACCACCGAGCACTAAATCTGCACGTTGCCAACCGATGCAGGGTTCTGCAGCGCGTTGTTGCAAACTCATGTGACAGAGAGATCGGCTGTGTCCAATGAGTGTCTCGAAATCCAATGTGATGCCATCGACAACCGTACGGTCATATCGGGGCAGCCCAAGGTGAATACCACCAAGGGTCGTCACCGTGCCCGACGTACCAATCATTTGAGTTTCTCCGGCCGAAATGCGCGCCCGGATATCATGCTGTTGCTCAAATGGATTCAGCAGCCGCTCAACCCTGATTGCTACTTCTTCGTAAGTGCGCTCGCATAAATCGCCGCCGCCGCAATCTTCCGCGACGGTTACAACGCCCAAGGGCATCGAAATACAGCCTAAAATTTCCATTGCCTTGGCGCCATCAACACGAACGAATAGAACTTCCGTGCTGCCGCCACCGATATCAAAAATAACGGCATAGGGAATGCTTGGATCAATGAGCGATGAGCACCCCTTTAACGCAAGGCCTGCTTCTTCATTGGCCGATATGATTTCCAGGGCGATGCCGGTTTCATCGTGGACACGGTTAATAAACTCATCGCAATTATCGGCCCGCCGACAAGCTTCTGTCGCGACATGACGGGATACTGTGACGCCACACTTATCCATTTTATCAGCACAGCATTTTAGAGCTTCAACCGTTCGGTCCATAGCCGCCTTGGACAACAAACCAGACGCACTCAAACCTTCCCCAAGACGCGTGATCCTTGAAAAGGAATCAACGACGGCGAAATCTTGCTCTTGCGGATGGGCCACAAGCATACGGCAGTTGTTCGTGCCGAGATCAACAGCGGCAAGAACAGCTTCGGGACGATTGCGCCCCCCATCAAACGGTCCATCCAACCGTTTGCCCTCGCGTGAATGCGAACGGGCCACGGAAATCCTCTCTATAGAACTGCATTAACCCAAAGGCTGGCGCAGAATTATCGTTGTGCGCCATGGTACCGCTCGGTTGCAGGGCGCGGCAAGGGCGGAAACTACGGACTAGTCATCCAGGAACCGACGAATGTGACTACAAATCTCGTCCGTTTGAAGGTCCAGCAAGCCCTGGCCCATGTAAGGCAATTCGACAGACCTCCCCTTAGGCACCAACTGAGCCGCACCAACAGATTTCTCCCCCTGAGGGTCGGCCGTGCATAGAACGAGAGTAGGCTGGGCAAGCCGAGGAAGAGTCTCACGCAGATCGACATTGAAAGCCGCTTTATGGCCCCACCAAGAATCCGGCCCGCCACGCTGAATTTCGGCAAAATGACGGGCGAATAGTGACAACGGATACGGTGACGGAGCACCGGCCTTCAAATGAGACCACCATTTCGATAGATGACTGGCGTCCCAATCATAAACGTCAGGCTCATAGGTAGCCCGTTCCTCTGACAACTCTGCGTCACTATACAAAGGTGCGCCCAGCAGAATAATCCGCCTGATCTGTTGTGGCCTTGCTAGCGCCAAAGCAACAGCGATCTTTGAGCCGGTAAAAAACCCAAACACATCTATAGGGCCAGCCCAATCCAAAGCATCGATGATGGTACCGTGAGCGTCGGCGTAATCTGAAATCTCAGGCGGTTGAAGCGGCGGATCTGAGTCACCAAAGCCAGGGGTGTCACCGGCAGCACAGGGCCGACTCTCGCCCATAGCGGAAACAAGCGCAGCCATCGCGATGCTTGAAGACGGGCTTTGATGAATACAATAAAGTGGGACGCTTGTTTCTGTGCCCGCGCCCACCCCCTTAGACCGCATATGCAGCTGGCCGTCGGGACCATCCACAAACCCGCGCTTCACTCCAGGATAGGGGCGCCAAAACCGACGGTCATTGTCTTCCATATGGACACTCATTCAGCCATAGATTGCTGCACCGGTTCGTCAGGAAGGGCACGCACAAATCGAACCGCCTGGATAACGATCACCAAGAGTAGGGTAACCATCAGTGTATAAACACCGAAGAAACCAAATTCCTGAAGCACCACGCCTGCAAGAAGCGTCCCAACGATACGACCGGCAAGCTGCGTAGACGTCGCCAAACCTTGGACGGTGCCCTGCATACCATCGGGCGCATGCCGGGCCAGAACACTAATCAGAACCGTTCCCCACATTGGACTAGACACAGACAAGACGAACAACCACGCCCAAGCGAACGGGCTTCCCGATGTCATTAAGAAGCCACATAAAGCAATGACATCAACCGTTGCTGCGTATGCCAGCGTTTTCTCTTCGCCAAAACGTTTGGTCATCGGCCCGATCAAACCGAACGTGGTAATCAGAAAAGCAACACTGAGACCCGCGAACCCAAAGCTCACGAGCTGCGGCGTCCAATCCACCGAAATACCCCAATACGGATAGGCCAACTGCTCGGCATTCATCTTAAAGCCGCTGATCCAAATCATGAGGATCAATGGCCACAGGGCTGGCGTCGACAACAGGGCCTTTAACTTGCCACCCATTGACCCCTTTGGTGGCGCCTTCTTGGGTGTGTCGCCGTCTTCTTCCGACTGCGGCTCTTTAAGAAAAAAGAAAACACCGGTCGCGGCCAAAATAGACAGGCCTGCAGCAGCCAGGCACGGCAGTAACTGCGAAAAGGTGTCGGCATCACTCCCCATTAAAAACCCGCCGATGGTCGGACCAATCGCAAGACCAATCCCCATAGCACCAAACACTTGGCCCATAGCCTTCGCACGATTTTGCCCCGCACTCACAATCACCACGTAGGCAAGAGCAATCGAAACAGATCCGTGAAAAACACCCTGAAGAACGCGCGTGGCATAGAGGGCTGTCAGTGAATCAGCGAAGGCGAACGCAATGAATGAAAGGGCTGTGCCACCCAACGTGCATGTCAATGCACGGCGGCGTCCAATGCTATCGCTTAATCGCCCCCATAACGGATTCCCAAAAATGCCGACCAACGGCATCAAGGTAAAAAGAAGCGCGACTTCGAACTCAGACGCACCGTATCGCTGACCAAGGAACGGGAGCATGGGCACGACCAAGCTCACGGGAATCGCGTTGATGGCCACCGCGGCCAAGAGAATAGGCATGAAGTAAAAATTCCTAACTGGAAATAACCAACCTGCCGGGCAGAGGGATCAGGAACAACGAGCTCAAGCCCCGTATCCGCCTATCGGTTGGCCTAAAGGCGAGGAAACGCCTAAAAATGGGCGTTGATGCGAAAGACTTGAAAACACGCGCTGAATGACTAGGATGCGCCGCCTTCGGGTCAGGCCGGGGCTTTGTTTCACATAGCTCGTGCGAACCCGACAGTCTCGCTATATTATAGTGTACAGAGACCGCTCCTGGTGGGGGATAGTTTAACGGTAGAACTGCGGACTCTGACTCCGCCGGTCGTGGTTCGAATCCACGTCCCCCAGCCAAACTCCATAGGGCGCTCGACCTAACCGATCAAATCGGATGCGACGCCAACGTTTAGGGAAAACATCATAGCCGGCATGAGAAAACTCATCCCGGCTGCGATAAACAATATCAATAAATGTTCAGCACTTTTGTGCGCTTAGCTTCATCGTACTACTCGCCAAGCTCCGCATAAATCTCGCCAAGTACGGGCATAACTTTTGGTCCAGCGCCCTCGGCCCAGTTGAACACCAACTCCGACATGACCTGAATCGTGCTGGTAACACCGATGCCCGCTTGTTGCATGCGACTAAGAGCGATCTCGTCCGCCCATTTTGGTACCCGATCCTGATGCGTCCGCAACCGCTTGCACGTCGTAGCCTTCGTCTTGCGCGTTCAAGGCTGGGTAGATTAAACACACCTCGGTCAGCAATCCGGCCATGATCAATCTCTTTCGCCCCGTGGCTTTTACGGCAGCGGTGAAATTTGGATCGTCGAATGCATCGACAATACCGCCTCGCTTCACACGGTTTTCATAGGCCTCTGGCAAGATCTCCATCAGTTCCGGGCAACAGCAATCCCTGAGCTTGATCCTCCTGGCTACTGGTCAGCACGACGGGCATACCTAGTTCCTTGGCCGTTTTGGCAAGGGCCAACGTATTACGAATGACATCTTTCTTCGGTGCGGAATGCATCCACTCAATCGTTCCAACCTGATGATCGATCAGTAGCATCGCCGCGTTGTCGGCATTAAATCGTTCGTACGCCATGTTCTGTTTTTCCTTAGTTCGAATTAGTCGGTGTGCACCACGATCAGTTGTGTGGGCTCCATCGCATTGAAATCGAGGTTTTCCCCTCGAATGAGGTCACCGTCGCCGACAGTTCTGTCACTGATGTGTCCGGACCCCGCGCGTCACATACGCGAGGAAGGGGCCATCGAGTGTTACGGTATTGCCCGCCGCAAGAAGGCCAACATCGATAAGCGTATGACTATCCAGCGTTTCATTCTGATCCGTCGAGCCGCCGTACACGCGGGTCACCTCGCCTTCCTTTGGGCTATAAAACTTGTAGCCTGCGGGTTCACCTGCGCGCTCTGGCTTTACCCACAATTGGATCATTCGGTTTTCGGTATCATCAGGATTGATTTCGTTGTGAGAGAAACCCTTCACCGCCGGCGCGCTGTGCCTGGACGTTGTGGCTCTCCATTTCCTGACCATGTTCCAGCGAGCCCTCATGGCTGAGTCGGCCTTCCCACCATCACTGAAATAACGTCGATTTCTTTGTGACCGTGAAGCCGTGTTTCACCTTTTGGCAAAAACCGGGCATCCGCCAGATACACAAAGCCTCCAACGCCGTCCCAGGCACCGCTTTGCGTACCGCCGCCAAAAATACGCTGATCCATTACCAGCCGGGTTTCGCGCAGGCCTGCAAAACCACCGCGCTTCAAATCATCTCTTTGCAGTATTTCCAAAACTCCACCTCCGAATTGGCGCTTGTCTCTATCTCGGAGGCCAAGGTATGTTGTTCTATAAATATGATAAATAACCTCTAATAGAACAAACTGTTTCATATGAGAGACAATTTAGTCAGAGACTTGAATGAGCTCGCCGCCTTCACCTACGTCGTAGAGCACGGCGGATTCACGGCGGGCAGCAGACGCAACTCAGCTGCCAAAGTCGAATATCAGCCGGCGAATCGCCAACCTCGAGAAGCGTCTGGGGGTGCGTTTGCTAGAGCGCACAACGCGTAAGGTTCACCTCACGGAGATCGGTGATATCTACTACAGGCATTGCCGACGCATGCTCGACGAAGCCGACTACGCCGATCTTTGCGTCGAGCAGGCCATGGAGGCTCCTCGGGGCACTCTTCGGATTAGTGCGACAGTCACGACCGGCCAATACCTGCTCGCACCATTGGTCACAGAGTTCATGACTCAAAACCCGGAAGTGCAGTTAGAACTGATTCTGGTGAACCGGCATGTCGACGTCATCGATGAAGGTTTTGATTTGGTGATTCGAATTGGCGCGCTTGTCGATTCAAGCCTGGTCGCTCGAGGGTTAGGACATTGCGGGTTGTTTGTTTACGCCAGCCCGGAATACCTGGAGGCACATGGCGCACCACAGCAACCGGAAGATCTCGAGAATCATGATTGTTTGGTCATGAATGATATGCATGACAACAATCAATGGACGCTTTCAAATGGCGACATCAGCAAACAGGTTTCGTTAAGACCACGAGCCATAGTCAACGACTTCGCGACGTTGAGAAGTGTGGTAGCGGACGGCGGTGGGGTCGCGATACTTCCTGGTTACTTGCACACTGGCGATTACGATAAACGACTTGTTCGCGTTCTCGATGATTGGTCGGCTCCACCTATTGAGTTTCACGCGGTGTTCCCCAGTCATCGTGGTGCGACACCAAAGGTGCGAGCATTTCTCGACTTTCTTATTGTCAGGCTTACTCGTCGCTTCCAGGATTCTTTTTAAAATTTCCAGCGCGGCATTGGCTTGATCAAATCATATCGGTTAAGCGACGACCTTCTGTTCATCAATGAGGGCTTGTTCCGCTTGGCGGCGAGCTTCGATCATACGACTCGCTGCTTGAATCGGAACACCGGCCTCAACCAGGACCATTTCACCCAGCTGTAAACTGGCCTCAAATGTTTCGGGGGATAACATGTGTGGCACCACACCCGATAAGGCGCGTTGCATGGGCTGTATCTCTAGCCCGCGCATAGATCGGAAGGTTTGGCCAATAGCGCCGCGCTGAGGTCACAACGCGCTCAACTGCTTGCGCGCTATTCATAGTGACCACCAAGGCTTTTGCTTGATCGATTCCAAACTTTCGGAGCAAGTCGGGTCGACTTGCATCACCGAAGTAAATACCGCCGCCCTTGGACTGAAAACTATTGACCAGCGCCGTGTCATTATCGAGACCAACGTATATCAATTCCTGAGAGTCTAAGACCGAACCAAGCATCTGCCCGACCCGACCGTACCCAACGATAATGACGTGATCTGCTATTTCGGACGGGAGATCTGTTTCGCTTTGTCCCCGTCCCGCTTCCCAAATTTCAATGCGATGTGCAAGTCGACGTGCTCCATAAGCGACGCCCGGCGTAATGATCATCGTAAGACTGGTGACGATAAGCATAAATTGAGCCGTATCATTCGGCATCAACCCCAAAGTGGTGGCGAGCGCTACAATTAGAAAGGCAAACTCGCCACCTTGTCCAAGCAAGAAGCCGGATTCCAACGCTGCCGAATGCGGCCTGCCGAATACACGAGCCAAGGCATAGATGGCTGGCGTTTTAACGAGAAATAGGCCGAGAACAGAGGCAAAAAGCCAGGCGGGATTAGCCGCAATCTGCGTTAAGTCGATAGACATTCCGATGGAGACAAAGAACAAGCCCAGCAACAGGCCTTTGAATGGCTCAATGTCTACTTCAATTTCGTAGCGGTACTCAGTTTCCGCAAAAAGAAGTCCCGCTAGGAATGCCCCCAGAGCCATCGATAGACCAAATTGTTCAGTCACCAAGGCTGTGCCGCCGATGATAAGCAACACAAAAGCGATGAACATTTCTCGGTTCGCTGAACTCCCTACAAACCGAAAGAGGGGACGAATGATCAGACGACCGAGAACCAGAATAATAGCGACTGCAGCGCATGCCTGCCCAAGGGCGAGACCAAAAGCGAAAACTACAGAGTCAGTACCGTCAGCCGCAAACGCGGCGACAAGAAACAAGATAGGCAGCACAGCAATATCTTGAAACAGCAAAATGGCAAAACTGGTTTGTCCTGTCGTCGTGCCTATTCGTCGGTTTTCAGCAAGCAGCTGCATGCCGATCGCCGTGGACGAAAGAGCAAACCCCGCCCCCAAAACAACGGCAACTGGCAGAGGATTGCCAAACATCGAGGCAATCATCGTTATGATAGCCCCCGTCACCAAGACCTGGGAGCCCCCCAGCCCAAAAACCATTCGCCGCATAGCCCACAAACGGTCGAGCGATAGCTCAAGACCAATCATAAACAGCAGAAATATGACACCGAGCTCGGCGAACGCACGCACGCCTTCCAAGTCATCTATGACGACGTAGTGAATCCACGGAATAAAATCTGAAAAACGGGCAAGCCCAAATGGGCCTATGAGTACACCGATCAGCAGAAACCCTAGAACCGGGCTGATTTTCAAGCGGCGAGCCAGGGGTACGAGAACACCGGCTGCAGCAAGGAAAACCATCACCTCTCGGAGGTTTAGCGCTTCAACATGTATGGGGCCCATAGATCACTCTCAGCAGAAGTTTATGAGCACACAGCCTTTTTGGCGTCAGGCGGTACTTTGTAGTGCGCGCTCAATTTCGCTGGACATGCAAACACATCTTTCGATCTATGGGTATAGGCTTAGGTCGCCTCGCTTCTCTTTCCCGTGAATACTTGAAAGGTAAATATGACAAGAGCGACGACGCCGATAGAGACAACAATATCACCAGGCACTCGCGCCCATACCAACGCTTCCATGATCGGGCTGTGGACAAACTCAGCAGACCGAGCATACGCATAGCTATACTTATAACTCGCGTAAGTTTGCAGCAGCCCTTGGGGTAGGAGCGACAAGAACGTCATCATTGCCAACCCGATATTCAGCGACCAAAAGGCAACCTTCAGGAGTTTTTGATTCCACAACTTCACATCCGTCAGCCCATGGAAACAATAGAGCATCAGCCCAATACCGAGCATGCCGTAGACCCCAAACAAGGCCGCATGCCCATGGTTCGCCGTCGAGTTAAGGCCCTGCATGTAATACAGCGCAAGCGGGGGATTGATCATGAACCCGAAGAGGCCAGCGCCAACAAGGTTCCAAAACAGCACAGCCGCAAAAAACATGAACGGCCAATGATAGGTCTCTTGCCATTGGGCATTTTTTTCAATCTTCGAATGATTGTAAGCCTCAAACCCAACGACGGTTAGCGGCACCACTTCGAGGGCTGAGAACGTTGCCCCAATTGCAATGACCGATACTGGAGTTCCCGAAAAATACAAATGGTGGAATGTGCCTAAAACACCGCCGCCGAGGAAAATAATGGTCGCAAACAGGACCATAACCGTTGCAACGGACACCCGGAGCAAGCCCATACGAACAAACACGGTTGAAATAATCGCGGTCGCAAAAACCTCGAACACACCCTCAACCCAAAGATGGACAACCCACCAACGCCAATACTCTACGATGCTGATATGCGTATTCTGACCCCACATCAAACCGGCACCATACAAAAGACCGATCGAAATCGTCGCCAGGACAACCAGGTAGATCAACGACCCTTCATTTTTATCCTTCAGAATCGGCGCCAGGGCACGAAGCACGAGGGCAACCCAGAGCAATAATCCGATAAAGAGATAAATCTGCCAGAAGCGTCCCAGGTCGACATATTCGTAGCCCTGATGGCCGAACCAGAAATTGACTGTCATGTTATCGATGAATCGGTGAACTGCTGCCCATTCCCCGGCAAACGATCCGACCACGATGATCAACAAACTAATGAATAAAAAATTGACACCAAAGCGTTGAAACTTCGGCTCATGACCCGACAGCAAAGGCCCGATGTAGAGACCCGTGCCGAGCCACGCGGTTGCGATCCAATACACCGCCAACTGCGTGTGCCATGTGCGGGTTACGGAATAAGGGAAGTACTCTGCAAATGGCAGACCATAGATACCCTGGCCTTCAACCGCATAATGCGCCGTTACCACGCCTAAAAGAACTTGAACCAGAATCAATACAACAACGAGCCAAAAATACTTCGCCGTGGCCCGCATTGACGGTGTGATTGTCGCCTCGGCCATCAAATCTGATTCTGCGTAGCCGGCTTCTGGTTCCATGTCGGCACGCCAGACGTCATATTCTCGAGCGTAGTACCAAACCAACGCACCAATTCCAGCGAGCAGCAACACGACCGAAATCATGCTCCACATAAACAGGCCAGCCGCTGGCGTGTTGCCAACCAATGGCTCATGAGGCCAGTTGCTCGTATATGTGATGTCATCGTTAGGACGCTCGGTAACAGCACTCCATGACGACCAGAAGAAGAATGCGTTTAGCGCTTTCGCTTCTGCATCGGTCAAAAGATTGTCTATGGGAAAAGCATACTGTTTGCGAAGCGCCATGGCCTCCGCATCGCTACCCTGGAACAAACGCCTATAGTGCTGCCCAACTGTAGCAATGGCCTGCGCACGGTTTGTGCTAACCGTGACCGTATCCGTTTCTGGCTGATAGGTATTTTCCCGCATCTCAGCGCGAAGCAGCACTTTGCGCATTTCGAGCTGGATGTCTGCGCCCGATGTTGGGTCGCCTGACTCTGGAGAGGGAAGCAGCTTTAGAAGAGCATTGGCCTCACGTTGCAACCAGTCAGCACTCCAATCCGGCGCAAGGTAACTGCCATGCCCCCATATGGAGCCTTGCTGCATACCGCCAAGTGATTGCCAGACGTTTTGGCCTTGGTCGATATCTGCACGCGTATAAATGACGGCGCCAGAATCGGTTTGAATTTTGGCGGGTATAGGCGGTGCAAGCTGATAAATTTCTCGCCCGAGAAACAACAGAACGCCGAACATAACAATCATACCGACGATAAAAATCTGCCAAAGCCGGCGAATCGAAAATGTTGTCCTATAGGTTTCCATAGTCAATTCCCCACCCCTTAGTCATGTCAAAGCCAGACTGCCCCACAAAGCAGATAGCTTTACTGGGTCACAGGTTATCTTTGTTTGACAGATAAGGCGCAGGCTGGCGTTGAGGTATATCAATCACGTCAACAAAACAGAGGTCAGCTTAGAGAACGAATTCACGGCGCTAGCGCCGACCTTAGTTTACTTTCTCATGCGACTTGAACGAGGTGCAGCGACGTGCCGAACGGTGACACGATGATGGCACTCTCGACGTCGCCATAAGGCTTCAGATTGATCTTGGACTGAGCCGCCTGAACAGACCCTCCAGCGGACACACTCTGCTCCACTATTGATTCAATGTCAGTCACTAGCAAAGTAGCGCCAATCAAACCTCGACTCGGAAATTTCGCAATATCCGTTAGTGAACCGTACGAAGAAATAGGCAAGCCGTAGTGAATAATACCGAAGTACGGTGTCGAGACAGACATCCCAACATTTTGTGCGCTGAGATGAATACGTTGCTCCCCGCCGACCAAAGCATCGAATGTTTCATCGTCTAGGCCGTAAGATGAGACAACACCGAGGCCTGGGCCATTGCGATAAAATGCAACCGCCGCATTTTGATCCGTGACCGGACCTGCGATGCTATGGGGCTCCGAAAATAGTCGGTCTGATACGGTGACCGTTTGCTTCAAATAGTCATGCGGCCCAGCAATAACGGCACAGACAACAGAGTCAGGCCCCCACATATGAGCTTCCTTGATGAGGCCGTGGCCATTTTCATATTCAGCGACGGCATCTCTGACTTTAAAACCTTTGTTCTCAAGGTGATCAATCGCCGCGTCAAAATCCGGTGAATAAAAGTCGATCACCTTAGGGCCGCATGTGCGTCGTGCCCCTTGGACTCATCCCGGATGACAGTTTCGGAGTCAGGAGAGAACCGCACCAAACGCACACCAAAAGGAACACCCGGCGTGCGCAACCCAACAACCTCGGATGTGCGCCCGGGTACACCAAAGAGCCTTACCGTAGAGGCCTGATCGAAGGACTGTGCTGACACTTCTTCCATATTGAAGCCGTCACAAAACACGCGGCGATGCACATCAAGATGTGAGCTGCAAATAAGGGGGCCTTCGATCAATTGGACAGCCATGTCGAACCGTTCTCCGGATCAGATTCGTGGGCGCGAACTAGAAGAGGCGCAACTATACCACAGCAACTTCTCTGAATTTTTCTTCATCTAGCTCACCTTCAAACTTAGCTACCACAACAGCAACTGCGGCATCGCCACTCACATTGACGGTGGTGCGCGCCATATCAAGGATACGGTCAATGGGAAGAATAAGCCCCACGATGAGAGCAGTTTGCTCCACGGAAATACCAATGACCGGTAATATGGTGGACAAGAGAAATAACGACGCTGAAGGTACGCCCGCCGTTCCGATGGATGCCAACGTTACCGTGACAGCGATCATGACATAATCCATGGCAACCAGATCAATGCCGAACGCCTGTGCAGAGAAAACTGCAACCACACCTAAGTAGAGCGCCGTACCGTCCATGTTGATGGTCGCACCGAGCGGAAGAACAGACGAGGCCACGGATTGTTTAACGCCGAGATTTTCTTCAACGCAGGTCATTGTGACCGGCAATGTGGCCGAGCTAGAGGCGGTGGAATACGCCACAGCCTGAGCATCGATAATGCCACGGAAGAAGCGCACGACCGGAAGCTTGAGCAATACCTTGATGAGACCGCCATACACCAAACCTGCATGTATGATGCACGCCGCATACACGACAACAACAAGGGTCAGAAGCTTGAATATAGTTTCAGTCCCAAGCGTACCAGCAACCCAGGCGACCAAAGCAAAAACGCCGTAGGGCGCTAACTCCATAACAATGTGAGCTACTTTGAGCATAGCCTCTGCCGCTGCAGAGATCGCATCTCCTGCGGCG
This sequence comes from uncultured Rhodospirillaceae bacterium, assembly GCA_943787205.1. Classification (GTDB taxonomy): domain Bacteria; phylum Pseudomonadota; class Alphaproteobacteria; order Rhodospirillales; family Rhodospirillaceae; genus WLXB01. Next base: position 321,914 of record CALSLN010000001.1, on the reverse strand, counting down.
CGGCCTTTCTCACCGGCCATGACGATACCGGTGCCAAACAAAAGGGCAAAGACGATGATTGCCAGCACGTCTCCTTCGGCCAGCGCAGCAACAGGGTTGGTCGGTATGATGCCGAGAAACCGTTCTACAACATCGGCGGCGGGCTGAATTTCACGGGTCGACACGGCGGCAAGCTCAACACCGACGCCCGGCTGAAAGAGAACACCAAGGAAAAGCCCGATGCTAATCGCGACCGCGGTGGTCATCATATACAAAGCCATTGCTTTGCCGCCAATGGACCCAAGCTTCTTGGGATCTCCCATGGACAGCAGCCCCGCCACTAATGTCGTAAAGATAAGTGGGACAACCAGCATTCTGATCAAACGAACGAACAGATCACCGACCCATTTGGTCGATTCAACCAAATCACCAAAAAACAGACCAAACAAAATACCGACAACTAGAGCGGTTAAGACACGCACCCAAAGCGTGACGCCTTTTGATGAACCAAGCCAGAAAAGACCAGCAAATACGCCAAGAACAGCGAGCCAATACACAATCTGCATACCCGTCATGAACCATATCCCCCCGGATGAATTTTTCTAGGGTGTAGTGAGAGGCAATAAGCGCGAAAGGTCAACAGCGGCCCTGGCTCAGATTATCAGACATTCGCTCGCTCCAAGGCCTCGCTCGCCTTGAGCCAGCGCGCCTCAGCGACAGACAAATCCCGTTCGGCATCAGCCCTGGCCTTCATTAGATCGGACGTTGGTTTGTTCTGGAACTCGGCCGCAGCGTCATCCGGTTTGAAAAGGGCGTGGTCGATCACCTTGCGGCGCTCAGACAACTTGGCCATCACAGCCTCGGCTTCAGAAACATCACGGCGTAAAGATTTCGTTTGATCTCTTTTCTGAGCGGCAAGTCGACGCTGCTCTTTCTTATTGATCGGCTTTTCTGCACCCGAACCATCCTTGTTCGACTCTGACGGCGCGCTCTTGCCATTACCTTTGCCGCGCCCAATGACTAAATCCTGATAATCATCCAGTGTCCCACAGAACTCTTTGGCCGTACCATCAGCCACATAGACCAAACGGTCGGCCGTCAGTTCAAGAAGGTGGCGATCGTGACTCACAATAATGACCGCACCGCTGTACGCATTGAGGGCCTGCACAAGCGCTTCCCGTGCGTCGACATCAAGGTGATTCGTCGGTTCATCAAGCAAAAGAATGTGCGGTGCATCACGGGTTATGAGCGCCAAAGCCAAACGAGCCCGTTCACCACCAGACAACCGTCCAACGTCTCGATTGGCCATGTCGCCCGAAAACCCAAACCGCCCGAGTTGCGCTCGCACGGCGCCAGGCTTGGCATCGGTCATAACGCGGGCCATATGTTGAATTGGCGTTTGATCAGAAACCAAATCCTCGATTTGGTGTTGTGCAAAATACCCGACACGCAGCTTCGTGCTGACACCGACGTCACCTTGGAATGGCTTCAGATGGCCAGACAGCAACCGCGCCAACGTCGTCTTACCATTGCCATTTCGACCGACGAAGGCGATGCGGTCGTCAGGATCGATCCGTAGATTCAGATTAGAGAGAACCGGTGTACCCGCGACATAACCGACCTCAGCATCTTCCAGCGAAATAAGGGGTGGCCGCAGCTCGTCGGGACTAGGAAAATCAAAACTCAGCGTTGGGTCCTCAGCGGCAGCTGCAATGGGTTCCATACGCGCGAGCGCCTTCATTCTACTTTGGGCCTGCTTCGCCGTATGGGCCTTGTAGCGCCAGCGATCAACGTACGCCTGCAGTTCTTTCCGTTTACCTTCCTGCTTCACGCGCATCGATTCAACTTGCGCTTGGCGCTCCCGTCTTTGCCGCTCAAAAGAGTCGTAGTTACCCGCATAGAGCGTCGACTGACCACTTTGAACATGAAGAATATGGTCAACAACCGTATTCAAAAGGTCGCGTTCGTGACTGACAACAACGAGCGTCGCAGGATAGGTTTTGAGGAACGATTCCAACCAGATTTCTGCCTCAAGGTCCAAATGGTTCGAGGGTTCATCAAGAAGCAAAAGGTCTGGCTCAGAAAACAACAATGCGCCCAAGGCGACACGCATGCGCCACCCGCCAGAGAACGAGTCCACCGCCTGATTCTGAGTCGCCTCATCAAACCCTAAGCCAGCAAGAATACGCGCTGCGCGCGCAGGCGCTCCATGGGCATCAATAACGGTCAAGCGCTCATGGATGTCAGCGATACGGTTTGGATCTTCTGCCGTCTCAGCTTCCTCCAACAGCGCCAGCCGTTCCTGGTCTGCGGCAAGCACTGTCTCAATAGGGGTTACTGAGCCGCTAGGCGCGTCTTGGGCGAGGTAACCAATACGGGTGCCATTGGGATGCTTAAACGTACCCCCATCCGGCTCAATCTGGCCGGTCATGACCTTAAGGAGGGTTGATTTTCCGGCTCCATTGCGACCGATTAAGCCAACACGGCTTTTGGGAGGGATGGCTGCCGATGCACGATCAAGAATAACATTCCCGCCGAGCCGAACCGTAATATCTTGTAAGGTCAACATAAGGCCGCTCGGATACCATAGCGGTTCACCTTAAGCTATGCGCTTCACCGCAAATTAGCCTGAAAACCCGGCGATTTCAGAGGGACTCGATGAGATATCGAGAAACTGCTATCATCCCCACAAGACCAATGGCGACTCCGAACAAGAGCCGCAGTAGAGTTTACACCTATTCCCAGGGAGCAATGAGATGATCAAGAACGCACTATTCGCAACCGCAGCTATCGTAGGCCTTGCCTTCGGTGCCTCCACACCTGCAAGCGCCCACAACGCCCTCGACATTAAAGAAGGCTATGCTGGTTACTCCACACCGATGGTTCTGAGCGTCAATCACGGCTGCAAGAGCAGCCCCCCGATTGGCCTGCGCATCAGAGTTCCAGACGGTGTCACCGATGCTAAAGCTGCGTTCGATCCGGCATGGGACATCGAATACAAGATGCGCACGTTAGAGACACCGATCATGGCCCACGGGCGCTCCATCAACGAAGTCGTTGGTGAAATTATTTGGAAGAACCCAGTTAAAGCTATGACCGCAAGTGCTTGGTACCCATTCAAATTCCGCATGACACTTCCGGATGAGCCAGGCAAAGTCTTCCATGTTCAGAACATCACTGTCTGCGAAGATAGCACTGACCCCTATGTCGATCTCCCAGAGACGGCGCTCGACATCAATGACCCTGAGTTCGCCAAAAAGACTTGGGCCTTTATGACGGCGACGGCAACTCCGGCACCATTCTTGGTTATTCGCGCCCCAGAAAAGAAACAGTACCCTTGGGAGTGGACACCCGAACAAGCACGCGGCGAAGCGTCACAGCAAGAAGCTATGGCAAAATAAGCTAGCCCATATTGATGTGAAGAAGGGGTGGCCTAGTGCCGCCCCTTTTTTTATTGCTCGACGAAATGCATCCGATCAAGTTGCGCCCGAATACCAATAAATTCGAGCCCCGTAACATCAGATGAGTAGACAAGGTTATTCGTGGTTGGGAATAAGTAAAGGACGGGCGCCAGGTCATGCATCTTCATGGAAAGGTCTTGCAGCATGGCTAACCGAATACTCTCGTCAAACTCACCGGCCACCAACTCGATTGACTCGACGAGGCTTGGCTCACAAAAAAACGGGTTTGGCCTCAGACAGGAATAGGCTTCAAAGCCACGGGCCGCGTCCATGAACGTCGTGTTCGACCACGCGGATGAAATGAGGTCCGCGTCTTTCCAATCGCCCGAGAACCACATCTGAAGCCAGCTGGGCCCTTGTGCAAATTGTATATCAAGCTTCACACCGATAGCGGCCAAGTCCTGAGCGACCTTTTGATACAAGATGCTCAAAACAGGTGGGCCTGGCGTCACACGCGCGCGCAGTTGCAGACCGTCACCATAGCCGGCGTCGGCCATGAGGTTCCGTGCACGCTCAACATCATAAGGATACGATGCAACGTCGGGATTGTGACCATAAACTCCTGCCGTAGTGCCCTGCCCTGTTGGCTCAACGAACCCCGCGTAAATAAATTTGGCGATAGCGTCCCGGTCAATTGCATAATTAAACGCTTGGCGCACACGAACATCAGCAAAGGGCGATTCAGAGTCTTGATTTGAAAATGCCAATGAACCGACCACGGGCGTCACTACGGATTCAACGGTAAAGCCCGAAGCTGACAGGTAGTCGAGTTCATCGATTGCTGCATTCATTGCCATATCGATTTGACCTGAGAGGAGCGCCTGACTTCGGGCCACACCTTCTGCTTGGATGATCGCCTCAACACGAGCAATACCAGGCGGGCCCCGCCAACTCTTTTCGAAGGCTTCATAGTCCAACACGCCATCAGACTCACCCCAGTCCGTGATTTGATAGGGGCCGGACCCAATCGGAGACAAACCAAACTCTGTCGGACCGAGGTTTTCCCAAGCCTTTGGCGGAACTGCAGCAATCGTGCTCATGCGGCGCGGCAAAATTGCATCGCGCGTTTTGGTAACGACGAGAAGCGAGAACTCGCTTTCCACCTCCACACGATCGACCGTTGGGATGAGTGAGGCGGCGTAGGTCGTTTGACCGGCATCACTTAAAAGGTAGTCGAGATTGCTCTTTATGGATGTCGCATTAAACGCCTCACCATTGGCAAACGTAACGTCGGAACGGAGAGCGAAACGCCAAGTCAGGTCATCAATGCGTTCATAAGAGTCAGCGAGATTGGGCAGAACCTCACCGGCAGCACCAAGCTGCGTTAAGGCATCAAAAACTGGGAAGAGCGTATGCAAGATGCTCGGCATCGCCTGCGTGTATGGATTTCCGTAAGCAGGTGGTCGGCTTTCGACCGCAATGCGTAACGCTCGATCTTGTGCGAATGCGCCGTGCACCACCATGCCAGCCAGCATAAATCCTGCGAAGATTGACCGTAAACTGAAGTTTCTCACGCAATACTGCTCCATCTTTTTGGCCCAGACCAAGTACTGTGAGGCGGTATAGGAAGCGTTGCAACTGTGCAGCCAGTGCTGGACCACACGCTCACCCTATGGTGAACGGGCACCCTTAAATAACTAGTGATCGTGCGCGTTTAGAATTTTCTCAGCCATGCCCGTTTCATAGGCAATACCAGCAGCCGTTAACGAGGAATGGCCAGGCGGCTGACCAATGACCAACCCCTTGCGGTTGAGCGCTGCCCAAACGGCGGCGTTATGAAGGCCAGTCGCATCACTGCCCATTACGAGATGGGGCCCAACATGAAAATGATTACCATGTGCCGGCGGTAGCATCGGTATTGGCCGTTCCTCAGAATTTGCCTCATCCGATTCTGTTAAGGCCTGAATTATTGTGAGCGTTTTCAATTGGAGCGCATTGAGTTTAAGCGGATTACGTTTCGGTGGCATTAATTCTTATCCTTTGAGGACGGGAGATTGAACCGTTCTAGCGCTAACGTTCCTATCCGTCGACCCACGTATAAGGCGAACGCATACGGACAAACTTCTGTGCCCCAACTTCTTGGAGCAATGTACTCTGCAACTCGTCAGAAGCCGCAACGGCGTCGTACCGATTGAGCGAAACGTGCTCGCCATTCTCCACCACTGTTTTGCCACGCACCATGACGCGCTTAACAGCATCCGGAGATGGGCCGTTGCCATAAACGAGGTTTGGGATGAGTGCGGCAGGTGGTGACATCTGCGTCTCTCCGCGGCGGTCAATAAGAACGATATCTGCGTCTTTACCAACTTCCAGAGAGCCGATCTTGTCGTCCATATTGAGCGCTCGCGCACCGCCTATTGTTGCAAGTTCGAGCGCCAACTCGGCACTTCCAAAGAGCATCTCATAGCCTGTCCAATGCTCGTTAGAGTCTCCCATCTGCTTGCGATGTTGATCTCCCAGTCGTTGCGCGGTCAAGAATGCACGAAGCGCTGTCCAGAGATCATGACCGTAAGCAACCACAGGCCCATCCAGACCGATGCCACAGGTCACACCGGCATCAAGAAATTTACGAGAATCAAAATCCACCAAGCCGAGGACCTGTTCCATGTCTGGCACGAGGGCAATCCGAGCGCCACGATCACGAATAAGTTCAGCTTCACCCGGCCGTAAATTTTGGGCATGCGCCGCGATGACATTCGGCCCCAACATGCCTTCATGATCCATCCACTCGAACGATCCACCTTCCCAGCCGCGACGTTCGCTTAAATATTTTGTATCAAGCACAGACGGCGCGTGAATATCGAACTGACGGTCATTGTCGACTGTCCACTGCCAAATTTCTTTAAACTCATCTGGCGTGCAATACGTTATGCCGATGGTCGATGCAGTAACCGCCGTAAAATCATTTTCCCATTCAGTTTTAACCCGCTCAGTTTCAGCCAGACCGACGTCCAGATCTTCCCTAAAACCATCGGGTGCGTTGTCGGGGTCGCTGAGTATTAAGCGTGCCATGCGACACCGCATACCAGAGTCGCGCACGGCCCGGAGTACACCATCGATGGAGCGTTTATGAATATGAGTAAAGTGATCATCAGCCGTAGTCGTCACGCCACGCCGCACCAGATCAAGTATCGGAGGTAATGCGGAAGCATATGACCGTTCTTCGTCACACGCACCCGCCATTGGGTAGTAGAAGCCGAACAAACGTTCCTCGAAGGTGGTTCCCTCTGCCATGCTGCGGATACAGCCCTGAACCAAATGGCCATGAACGTTAACTAAGCCTGGAATGACGATATGGCCGTCACCACCCTGAGTGTCTTCAGCCTCATAGTCACAATCTTTGCCCTTGCCGACGGCCACGATGCGCCCGCCTTCTATGGCGACATATCCGTCAAGATACGCGACTCGATCCGCATTCATGGTGACCACGGTGCCCAACAGAAGCGTGTCGCATTTCTTCATGGCTTTATCTCAACATCAGTTTGCTCTCCGTCATGTTTTCCTAATACGCATGGCAAGGCAACAAGAACGCATTCGCCTCAATCAGCCACCTGTGGAACACTCTAGGCCGACTGTGACGAGGAACACCCATGGCAAACACAAATATCGACGGCGTGAAAGAAACCTTAGCGGCCCTGTGCGAGTGCTGGAACAGGATGGACCAACCCGCCATACAAGAGTTGTGGGACCCAGAAGAGGCCGAGCCTTACTTTCTGCCGCAAGAAATTAAAGAGCCGATTATTGGGTGGGATAAGCTTGCTGCCTATTACGCCAACGCCAAGACCCGATTGGACCGATGCTCCATGCGCGTTTGGGACGTCAATGCAAAGCTTGCCGGACCTGATCTAGTCGTCGCTTTGTATCAAATGCACTGGAACGGGCAGATTAAGGGCTTTGACCATTTGTTCGGCATCGATAGCCGCGTCACTGCTCTGTTTAGAAAACGTGATGAAAGATGGTTGATCTGCCACTATGTGGAAGCACCTGCTGCCCCTATGCTCCATTTACAAAAGTACTACGCCTCTAATGTCGATCAAGATTTTCTATCTGACTGACCCTTCATAACGTTGGACCGAGCACATGGCTGACACCGCACGTTCGATCAATTCTATGTCGTTGCGATTACGCATGGGGTGGGGCCTCGGCAGCCTATCCATGTCAGCCATGTTCAATGCAGTGAGTTTGCTGCTCCTCACGTTCCTTATCGAGTTCGTTGGCATCCCCGCGGTAACGGCCGGAGCCCTTATCCTCGTCTCCAAGATCTATGATGCGGTGACCGACCCACTAATGGGGATTTTGAGTGATCGCACCAAAAGTCGTTGGGGGCGGAGACGCCCATACTTGATGCTAGGTGGATTGCTGGCCGGCCTATCCTTCATCATGATTTTCACGGTGCCAACATTTGAAAATCAGAACACAACACTCATTTATGTTTTTGTAGCCCTACTACTAAACGCAACGGCCTACACAGTCTTCAATGTTCCCTATTTGACCATGCCGGCAGAAATGACGGACAGCTACCACGAACGAACATCTTTGATGTCATTTCGCGTTAGCGCCATTGCAGGTGGGCAACTCCTGTCTTCTGTCATTGGACCCGTCATTATTGCGGAGTACGGCGGCGGCCTATTTGGTCACTCTGTTATGTCGGTGGTCGTTGGAGTCGCCATCATTGCGATTTGTACGATCTGCTTTTGGTCGACTCATGACGCCAAATTCACCACACGCAACACTGAGCACAACCACACATTTTCTGATCAAGTGAAGTTAGTGATCGGCAACAAACCATTTTTTACACTTCTAATGGTGAAGTTTACGCAGCTGTTTGGGTTTTCGATTTTTATCGCGGCCCTCCCCTTGCTCTTCACCCGCATTCTGGACGTGTCATATGCATATCTTGGCACCTATTACCTGTTTCAAGCTGGTGCAACGATGGCTTCACAGCCAGCCTGGGTCTTCCTAAGCAGGAAATATGGCAAGACGCGGTGCTACTACATGGCGTCGACTATTTTTGCAGTTGTTTCGATTTCGTGGGTCTTTGGCGAAGCGATCGATCCAAATTGGCACATCAACTTGCGCGCGGTCTTTACCGGCTTAGGTGCTGGCGGCCTTCTATTGATTGGCCAATCCCTACTCCCTGACACCATTGAGCATGACTTCCAGCGCACAGGGTTACGCCGCGAAGGAATTTTTGCGGGCGTATACACAACCATAGAAAAAGTATCTTTTGCATTTGGCCCAGCCCTTCTTGGGATACTTCTTGGCACGATGGGATGGGTCGAAGCGCAGGGCGGCGTGCAAGCTCAACAATCTACCCAGGCATTGATGGCCATAGACATTGCAATGATTATTCCGACTGTGACCTTAGTGCTCAGTTGTTATTGCCTATCTCGATATGACTTGACGGAATCTGCCCTACGAGACGGCGCGCTGGCGCGTCCGTAAACAGGCCACCCCCGACACGTTGGGTTTTCCAGCGCTCAACAATGGTGCAGGATACAAGACAGGACGCCATCAAGAGCTCGAGGAAATCCGTGCTTGATCTAAAAAAACAATTTGCTCGGGGCATATACATTTATGCGCCAGACCAGACTCTGACGCATTTTTCAGGCTGCCTCATAGAAGGTCTGCTGGACTTAGGTATACCGGTAAAAACCAATGCTACGACGTTGACGTCGCGGCCGGTCTCTATGCCGTTGAGACGAGTAGACCTAAAAGAGCTAAATGCAGAACCCCTAACTGGATTCTCAGCGTATCTGGTCGATATCTCAACTAACAACGCATTCATTCCGTTCGAGGGCGTGGACCCGGCACCGGTGGCCTACATAACAACAAGCGATGTCAGCGCATTTTGTTCTGTTCCTGAGCCACACATCTTATTCGCAGCCCATGACAGCATAAACGCCGTTAAGCCCGGCAACTGAGTTCCAATCGCCTTTGGTCTCACGAACTGGTTGGCAAACATTAGTGGCCAAGCCATGGCGGATAGAGATCAAATTGCAATTGAGACGTTCAGACCAACTCTGCAACAGGGCGTGCGGGCCATGTTGGACATGGCGTTCATCCCAGCCCTTCAGGCAAAGATGCCCATAACCAAGGCAAACCTAGACCATAAAGAGTACACCCAGGCCCTCATGCGTACAGCCGTGTGCCTGGCTTATGGCGGGGAGTTCTATAGCCCGATCGGCAAAAATAACTGGTTTGAAAAAAACCAACCTGAGGTGTTCGCTCACCATACGTTTACCCACGCATCATCTGCGGTTTTACGCTGGGACAGTTGGCGGTTTTGGGAAGCGATGGCGGCCGGATGCGTCGCGGTCCATCTCGATTTTGAAAACTCTGGCTTCAATCTACCCATAATGCCTAAGGCTTGGACTCACTACATTCCCATCGACTTAGAAAATCTGTCCGCATCGGCAGACGCAATTGGGGACCGCCGCGACGAATGGTCAGCGATTGCCGCGGCTGGTCAAGCCTGGGCCAGGGAACACTATGCGCCTGCCCCGACAGCTGAGCGGGTTTTGCAGTCTCTTTCCGAGGTTCTGCCCGCTTAGCAAATCAACTAACATTGACGACACACGGTTCAATGAAACAGGAAGCACCCACCATGGCGTTCAAACACGAATCCTGGTCTTCACGAACAACCTTCTTAATGGCGGCTGTGGGCGCGGCTGTTGGACTCGGAAATATTTGGCGATTCCCCTACATGACCGGCACAAACGGCGGCGGTGCCTTTGTCCTAATCTACCTCGCAGCTGTGGTTCTTATCGCAATACCCGTCCTTCTTTCAGAGACGATGATTGGGCGTCACGGTCACATGAGCGCACCCGTTTCCATGCAAAAGGCTGCAGCCGAAGTGGGGGCCTCCCATAACTGGGGTATCGTTGGATGGTTTGGCGTCGCGGCAGCTTTTCTGATTCTGTCATTTTATAGTGTCATCGGTGGCTGGGTTATCGCTTACGTTCCAAAAACCATATCCGGCTCCTTTACCGGTATGGATGCGGCAGCGGTTAGCGCAGATTTTGATGCCCTGTTAGGAAACCCCGCAGCTGTCCTGTTTTGGCACACTGTTTTCGTCGCCGTTACAGTCGGCATAGTCGCTCAAGGTATCAAATCTGGTCTGGAGCGCGCCGTCAGCATCATGATGCCCGCGCTTTTTGTTATGCTACTGGTGATCGTCGGCTACGCAATCGCAGCCGGTGATTTTGCCGCAGGGCTTTCGTTTCTGTTCGCTCCAGATTTTAGCAAAATAACTGCAGACGTAGTTTTGGCTGCAATTGGCCAAGCCTTTTTCTCTATCGGTGTCGGCATAGGAATCATGTTCACCTACGGTGCCTATTTGCCAGACGACATACCGCTGCCCCGCGCCTGCGTGATGATTGCAATTGCCGACACACTGGTTGCGATTCTCGCGGGTCTCGCAATTTTCCCGATCGTTTTTGCCAACGGCCTGGACCCGGCAGCCGGCCCAGGCCTTGTGTTTGTCACCCTACCCCTTGCGTTTGGCCAAATGACTGGGGGAGCGGTGATCGGTACAGCCTTCTTCGTCTTACTGGCATTCGCCGCCCTCACGTCCGCCATTTCTCTTCTTGAGGTCCCAGTCTCTTGGTTAGAAGAACGCAGTGGGTGGACACGCTGCGGCGCGACACTGTTAATCGGGTCTACGATTTGGGTTGTTGGCGTCGGATCAGCTCTATCCACAAGCGTATGGTCAGAGGTCTATATCCTGGGCTTCACGGAGAGATTCGCAACCACCGGCATCCTGGACCTTATCGACTACATTACGGGACAAGCACTGTTACCGCTCGGCGGCATGCTTATCGCGATCTTTGCCGGTTGGTGGATGAAGTCGGACGTTCTTACCAAAGAGCTAGGGATGAGCGATGCGGTGTTTAAGACCTGGCGGTTCCTCGTTCGCTTCGTCTGCCCTGTTGGAATTTTTTGGGTCTTGGCCTCAGCTTGGTTTTAGCGCCAACGACTAATCCAAGTCGTATTGCGCTTTTTGCCCTGCGAGTAGGTCGCTAAACGCAATGGTTTGAATAAGCGGTTCTTTCTTGCGCACTAGGCCCGCCATGTTATCGACAATGACGTTTACGACGACCGGGCCATTGGCGACCGCTTTGAATGCTTTTTTCATTGTTGAATCCAACTCAGCTGGATCGTCAACTTTCAGTCCAAGCGCACCATAAGCCTCACCTATCAACTGATAATCATTGTGACCGAGCTCGCAATTGACAACATTACCGAGTTGCAAAATCTGCCCGTGCTTCTCTGTGCCCCAAGCGCCATCGTTACAAATCACGATAATCAGAGGAAGCTTTGCCTGGACGGCCCCGTTGATTTCACTGCAATAGAATCCAAACGCGCCATCGCCGGATACAAGAACAACTGGCCGCGCCTTTTTACCGCTTTGCTCCGCCTCTTCTTTTGCTGCTGCCGCCGCACCGACGGCGAGCGGCAAGGCCGTTCCCATGCAGCCGACGGGGTAGTGGTCTAGAAATGATCGTTCCGTGCGAACTCTCAAAAAGCCATGCATCCAGTTTTGGGTGTCGGCACCATCACCAGCGTAGATAGCGTTCTTCGGCATCTGAGCGGTCACGGCACGCGCCATATCAAACGCCTGAATTGGGCCGCCCTTTGGGCTCGTCGCTAACTCATTGATCCGCTTAAGGCGCGGCTTAAGGCCCTTATTAATCCAAGCCGGATTGGCTTTAGGCTTAGCTTTTAATTTACGCAGAGCCATATGCAACAGCTCGATAGCACGGCGCGCATCGCTAACGATGGGGAGGTGGATCGGTCGATTGCGACCAATTTCTTCCGCCTCTATATCAATCTGGATAAATTTCGCTTTCTTATCGAACCGCGGTGCCAAGCCATAAGCCATACGCTGCATCAATCGCATGCCAAGGACGACAACCACATCAGCAGGTGCAGCAGACATATTTGCCAACGGCCAAGAATAACTGAGCTTGTCATCTTCTGGAACAAGACCTCGGCCCAACGCATTCGCAAAAATGGGAATGTTATATGCCTTCGTAATTTTACGCAGCGCTGCACCGGCACCAGATAACGCAGCACCGGACCCGGCAAGAATCAGTGGCCGCTTCGCTTTTGCAATGAGTTCCGCCGCTTCAATAATCGCGTCTGTATCCGGCTCTGGTGCAGGTGCAACCGTGAGCCCAGGGTTGATACCCTCGGCGTATTCGACAGCTTGAGTTTGGAATCCGTTGGGAATGCCAAGCACCGCCACGCCTGGGCGCCCCGACAAGGCATGCCGCGCTGCTACTTCGATATATTCCTGGAGGCGATTGACGTCGGGCACGAGCTGACAGTATTTGGCAAAGGGCGAAACCATTTCCAAAACATTGGATGGATAACCACCTTGCGCATCTGCCCGGTTGCCATACGGCATGGTCAGCAAGACCAACACAGGTGAACACGCTTCATTCGCGGTCAAAATACCCGTCATGGCATTGGGCAACCCATGCTCAGCGTTAATCAACGCCAACCCGAGTTTGCCTGTAACACGGGCGTACCCGTCCGCTTCACCAACCGTTGCCGACTCATTGCGCCCAGAAATAATATTGATTTTCTCTTTCGCGATTTCCATCAACAAAGGACCATGAGCCGTACCCGCCAAGCAAAATGCGGTTGTTAGGTCATGCTTCTTAAGGGCTCGCATCATCAATTGAGCACCGGTCATCCGGTTCGTTTTAGCTGGCATGGTGCAGTCCTTTGTTCGGCTCTAAGGCGCGATTACGCGACATCCGGTGTGTGATGAGTTTTTAAACTGGAAACCAAGTCTTCGAACGCGACGGTCTGAACCCGCGGGTCTTGCTTGCGCACGAGACCAGCCATCGGATCCGTTAAGACATTGATTACAGAGAACGTATCCGCATCAAAGGCCCGCTGGAGTGCAGGTTTGACATCTTGAGGGGAGACAACTTTTTCACCATGTCCGCCGAACATCTGACCAACCAGGTGGTAATCCCATTGGCCAAGCTCGCAGTTGATCGATCTGCCAACCGCATTGAGTTGGCCATGCTTTTCCGTTCCCCATGCTCCATCATTGGAAATAATGCAGACAATTTTCAGGTCTGCGAGCGCGGCGGCATTAAATTCAGCCGCATAGAATCCAAACGCGCCGTCGCCGGTAACCAAAACAACCGGGCGCGGCTCAGTACGGTTTTCCTTTGCAATGTCACGCGCTGCAGCTGCAGCCCCAATTGCCAGCGGCGTACCAATTCCCATAGAGCCGAGAGGGTAGTGATCCATAAATCCACGATCAGATCGAATTCGAAGAACAGCATGCATCCAGTTCTGCACATCGGCACCGTCACCAACGTAAATGGCGTTGGCTGGCATAAGGCTCATGAGGTCTCGCCCAATACGATACGGATGAACCGGACCGTCATCGCCCTTACCGAGTTCCTCAATGCGCGAGAGTCGAACCTTGAGCGCCTTGTTGACCCATATCGGGTTTCCCTTTGGCGACACTTTCCGCTTTTTCAGCGCCCTGTGTAGGGCTTCGATCGATAACCGAGCATCGCCGCAGACCGGAGCATCAACAACACGATTCCGACCGATTTCTTCCGCTTCCACATCAATCTGAATAAACTTGGCGTCGCCGTTAAACCGCGGCGCTAATCCGTAGCCCATACGCTCTGTCATGCGCAGGCCAACGACGACAACAACATCGGCGTCTTTAGCGGCAACCTGCGCCAAGGGCCACGAAAAGCCGAGCGTCATATCCTCTGGCACCAAGCCGCGCCCAAGGGCATTCGCTAAAACTGGGTATTTGAACGCTTTTGATAACTTGCGAAGCGCAGGGCCCGCCTCTGACAAAGCCGCTCCACTCCCAACTAGGATCATCGGTCGCGTGGCTTTCGCCAAGATATCAGCCGCGCGTTCAATTGAGCCCGTATTGGGCGCTGGAGGATCGGCCACGACAGGTGTGTATGACTTGGAAACCTCAATGGCTTCAGCTTCGAAGTGCTGCGGAATACCAAGCACTGCAACGCCAGGGCGCCCGGTTAGGGCATGACGTGCTGCCGCATGGACAAATTCTTCCAGTCGATCAGCCGCCGGAACACTACGGACCCATTTCGCGTATGGCTTAACCATATCAAGCCAATCGTTAGGCCATTCATCTGCCGCTTCGCGCTTTGGGTCAGGCAACATAGAAACCAACACAACAACCGGTGAACACGCTTGATTGGCGGTGATAATTCCGGACATGGCATTGGGCAAACCCTGATCGGCTTTTATCAACGCCACACCGAGCCGACCGGCCACACGCGCATATCCATCCGCCACGGCAACCGTTGCCGTTTCATGACGACCCGACACGATACCAATGTCATTATTCTCAAAGGCAAAAAGAAGGTGGGTGTGGGCCGTCCCCGATAGACACGCGACCGTGCGCACACCGTAGCCCGCCAAGGCGGTTGCAATGACCTCCCCACCATTCATGCGATTGGTCTTAGAGGTCTGTTTCTTTTTTTTCTGAGCTACCACGTGTCCGTCTCAATTTTCGTTTATGCCGTCGCAATCGTCACGCTACCGCCTTGTGGGGGCACAATGCGCAAACCAACTTCACAACTGTTAAAGGGGTCGCAGCCATCCGCAGATACCCGCACCGTATCTTCTAAGTGCATGTTGCCCCAACCCACTTCGTAGTAGGGCATGTCTACGGTGAACACCATATTCTCTTCAAAAACGAACTCGCCCTGCGATCCCGGTAACATTGGCCCAATGGGAAGTGGATGGTCCGTATGCTCAAGACCAACAGAATGAGGCGTGCAAATAAAGAAACCAGGGAATCCCATTTTGCGCATCTCTTCGATGACACGCACCGTCATCTCACGCCCCTTAACGCCCGGCTTGATCATGTCATAGGCAATTTCGCAGCCTTTGCGCATAATCCGGTTTCGTTCGAGCATCTTATCTGTCGGCTCACCACAAATTGCAGTGCGACCCATGTCACCATGGTAGTGTTTGTACTCACACAGCCCATCAAAGGTGATGAGCTGTCCTTCTTTGACTTGGGATTTCCGCCGCCCCATGGACCCTGTCGATAGATACACGCCGCGCCCACCGCGTTTCGCGAGCTCCGTGTTGTAAACAATTTCCAACTCGCTCTGTTCCATCCCAACATGCAGGGATGAAACAGCGGCATCGACGGCCACTTCATTCATGGCCGCTGCATCTCGAAGAATCTGAAGCTCGTCTGGCGTCTTGACCATCCGGATCTCGCGGAAAATCGTCGTCGCCTCAACGCCCGTGAGATCAGGCAATCCGATACCATTGAGCCAATCGATCACGCGAGGGTCATCGATGCCAACCTTTGCCTTTTCCATCCCCGCATCTTTAAGCGCCTTCTTGAGTGCATAGAGCGGATTGACCGAGTACTGCCCTTTAAAATCTTCCGCATACTTTAAATAATCTTCGTCGGAATCCGACAAGGGACCGTCGGTGACTGGCCATCGAATTCCCTCTTGCACCGCTTCGGGTTCTTCAACGTCTGGGTCAAAGTCACGGCGATCAGAGTAGATAGGGTGGGTATACCCACAGACATTAGGAACCCACGTCAATGACTTGTCTTCGAAAAGCCGGAGAAGACCTACCGCTGTTTCGACCAAGGCCGCCGGCGCGTCTTCGTTTCTCGGCAGCACCGCATAATTGAAAAACATACGCCGCATTCGCATCAACGGACCCCAATAATCCGTCAGGTAGTAGATGTTGATTTGGTTTACAGCGACGAGACCATCGAGGCCGTGTTTATCCATAATCTCGTATGCACGAGCTTTGTTTAGCAGCATGCCTATCCCTTCCGCGAACGGGTACTATTAGTCAAAGACGATGACTTGACGCACAGTTTCACCTGCAGCCAGCCGGTCGAAAGCTGCATTGATATCGTCAAGCGCGATGCGGTCTGACATCAGGCGATCCACAGGAAGCTTCCCTTCTTTATACAAGTCTATGTATGTCGGGATATCGCGAACCGGCACACAACTCCCAAGATAGCTCCCCTTCAGCGAACGCTCCTCTGCAACCAGCTGAACAGGCGGCAAACTCATGCGCTTGTCTGGATGGGGCAGACCCGCTGTAATGGTTTCACCGCCACGCGCGGTGATCGCCCAGGCTAATTCCAACGCCGGAACAGACCCAGCCATCTCAAATGCATAATCAACGCCGCCACCCGTCAGATCTCTAATCGCCGCAATCGCGTTTTCGTCGTTGGCATTCACAGCATCTGTCGCACCGAGTTGCCGCGCGAGATCAAGCTTGTCATCTCGTAGGTCGACAGCGACGATTTGCTTAGCACCAGCAAGTACAGCACCAAGCAAAGCATTCAAGCCCACGCCACCCAAACCAATCACGGCGACACGAGACCCCGGTGTAACTTTTGCCGTGTTCAAGACAGCGCCAACCCCCGTGATAACAGCACATCCAAACAACGCTGCTTCTTCGAAGGTCAGACTGGGGTCCACTTTGACACAGGAGGTTTCGCTGACGACTGCATGATCTGCGAACGCTGAAACACCCAAGTGATGGTGCACATCGCCGTCATCGACATGGAGGCGTCGCTCACCGGACACCAGAGTGCCAGCAACGTTAGCCGCCGCACCGGGCTCGCATAGAGCAGGACGACCCTCCGCACAGGGAACGCAATGGCCACAACTAGGAACAAACACGAGCACAACGTGTTCACCGACGTTGAAACGGGTCACGCCCGCGCCCACCTCTTTGACCACGCCAGCGGCTTCATGCCCTAGCGCCATCGGCGTTGGCCGGGGTCGACTTCCGTTGATAACCGACAAGTCAGAGTGACAAAGACCTGCCGCTTTGACTTGAACCAGCAACTCACCTGGCCCCGGCGGATCGAGCTCTAAGGTTTCAATCTTAAGAGGCTTACTTTCTGCATAAGGGGCTTTTGCCCCCATTTCGCGCAGCACCGCGGCCCTAACTTGCATGCATCTCTCCAAAATTCCTGACGTTTATGATGCCATCCGACACCATCACACAGTGTGATTGATTAAGGTCCATTGTAGACGCTCATCACCCCATGCCAAGATCACCCGTCTCAGTTTCGCAATAACAACACTCAGCCCTACGGTTAAACTATGCGCTCATTTACCTGGTACATCGGAATTGGCATCGTGTTCTGGATCGTTCTGGCCATGTCAATTCCAAGTGAAGGTGCGGAGGACGGTTACGTTGGCACCGTCGGTGCTGCGACCTTCCCGGGAGATATTGGCGAGCGCATCTGGCTCGATTACGAGAAAGCGGTTCTTGCCCGTTCAAACGGTAAATTGCGTCTACGCATGCTGATCCGCGGTGAGACTGGCGGTGAAGAAAGTCGAATGCCGTCTCTACTGCGGGGCCGCGTTCACGTCTCCAGTTTTAGCGATTCGGGTATGTCGCGGGTTGTACCGGAATTCGGGCTTCTTACGGCACCGTTCCTGTTCGATAGCCTCGAAGAAGTGCATTTCGTTGTGGATAACTATCTCAAGGAGCCCTACGCAGCGCTCGCCGAAGATAAAGGATTCGTTATCCTGAATTGGCAAGATGTCGGATGGCTCAACATATACGGTGGAAAACCGTTACTGACACCAGCTGATACTGCCGGGTATCGCATGCGGTCATTACAGTCGACAGCGTCCATTCTCTTTTTGCAGGCTATCGGTGCAGACGTCATTCACATCCAACGAACAGAATTGGTTTCAAGCCTACAGACAAGTTTGGTTGAGGGTGGTGAGTCCAGCTTGGTTCTCTACGCCAGTGGCGGAGAAGCCGAATACGCACAACACATGACCCGCACGCGCCATGCCCGACAGTTTGGATTTAGCATTGTTAATCGGCGTTGGTACGAGCGCCTCTCTCAGGAAAACCAAGACATCATCGCGACGAGCTTTGGTCCAGAGTCCGCACAACGCGGCATGGCTGTTGATATGCTGCGCGATGAAGAAGCCCACCTTGCCGAGATCGGCGCTCAAGTTCACGAGTTATCCGGTGACCAGCGACAAAGATTTAGGGACGTTGCTCAACCTAATCAGCGCGCACTCGTTGATGAAATCGGCGGCAAGGCTCAAGAGATTATGGGTCTCATCATCGTGGGCAGAGAAGCCTACGCGCGACAGATGCCCTAGCGGCTAAGACTCTTTGTCGTCATTCGCAAAGCGGTCCACCAAGGAATCATACTCTGCGTCAGAGGCGACGATTGGATCATTTGCGGCAGAAATAATGCGGAACACGCGATCTAACATATCGGCCCGCCCTGCTTCACGTTCGTCTTCCACCGTATCATCCGGCCGATACCCTTCAATTTCTTCCGGGGTAGCCACCTTGCCCGCTGCTGCCAAGCGTTCGTGGGTGTCAACGCGATCCTTGAGCACGGACATTTCACCGACCAAAGCCGTGATCATCGATAAAAGTTTGTCTGAATCTGCGGTCTCAAGGAAGAACGGCCGCCGCCCCTTTGCCGTGCGTTGCCGCGGTTTTTTTGCTCCGGCCATACTGAAATCCTCCTCACCCTGGTCGGTTTGACCGACCTTTGAATTATACTGTGATACTATTGTATTATGACTACAGGCTTGGTGACAGTGTCACCTGAAAAGATGATCAAAGGGATGCCCGTAATGCGCAACAATTCAGACCACGCCATGTTCGCAGATGCCACACACGACGAACAAAGCGCACAGAGTTTCATTAAAACGCTTCGGGTATTCAGCACACGCAATTTTCACGGCGGCAACGAAGCAATCTTGAAGGAAAAGGTCCTTTCAAAATATGCCGACGGAGAATGCCCACCCCGACGCGAAATGCGTATTGCTCTCGAAGATGAGCCGCATAATCGCTGGTGGAGCTCATTGATGCGCACGACGCAAGAAATGCTCTACGACACAGTCGGCCCGAGCATTGAGAGACAATTGCCGGATCTCATAGAGCGCGCCAAATCACTGCGCGGGAAACTAGGGTCATTGACGCTGGATGATAGCGTAGACGTGCCACCCTATTTGTCTTCCGTAGACATGCATTGCAAACCAGGCAGCTACCACCAGCAAATGATCGACGATGACGTCTTCGCTGGCGCGGAGTTTGACCGCACGTTCCGTCTGTACGCGATGGGTGGCCTCGGCCCCAACCTGGATGACATGGGATTCACACTGACAGCTTGGTTGCGCGATCACTTTGGCGAAATCGGCCCGAAACGTATTCTCGACATAGGATGCACGGTTGGCCACTCCACGCTTCCGTATTGCGACCTTTACCCCGACGCCGAAATTCATGCCATCGACGTGGCAGCAACATGCCTCAGGTATGGCCATGCCCGCGCGGTTGCGATGGAGAAAGAGGTGCATTTCTCGCAACAAAATGCGGAGCATACGAATTTTGAAGATGGCAGTTTCGATCTCATCGTATCACACGCTGTTTTGCACGAAACGTCTCGGCGCGCGATACGGGCGGTCTTCAAAGAGTGCCACCGCCTTCTCGCACCCGGCGGGCTGATGATTCATATGGATGGCATCACGCCAAACAAGCCCTTTGACAAATACTATTCCGATTGGATGTCCATAAATAATAACGAACCGTATCTCGGCACCGTTCAAGACGAAGACTTTGTCGGCATCTGTACTCAAGCTGGGTTTTCCAAAGAGAACGTGACGCTTGGAGATGCCGAACCGCAATTCATCGGTAAGGCAAGCGACGACAAGCCTGTCAGCAGCTATTTGGTGGTTAGCGCCCAAAAGTGAGTCAGATGTCTAGACTCCTCATTGGCATTTTCCTTCTAGCAACGTCCGTTTCTAGCAAAGACCTCTCGGCCGAAACCATCAATATGGTTTCGCTCGTTCCAGGTGAAGGCCAACTCAGAAACAAATTTCTCGCGACTGAAAAACGCTTGGAAGAGGGTTGGGTTGGGACGGCTGACGTGGTCCTGCTGATTGACGGGCAGGTTGGTAGCGAAGAAAGCATGAGCGCCACCGTCCGTCGCGGCAGGAATCAAGTTTCCATGCTCAGCACGCCAGGAACCTCTGCGGCTGTTCCAGAGATGAGCCTATTGATGGCGCCTTATCTCTTCGACTCTTTCGAAGAGGCTGATTTCGTTCTCGATACCTTCATTCTAGAGAAGGTGAAAAAACTATTTTCAGAGCGAGACCTACATTTTATTCAGTGGATCGATTCTGGTTGGTTTAACGTTTTTTCTCAAACGCCCGTGCGTGTTCCGGAAGACATCAAAGGGATGCGGATGCGGGCAGCGGGTGGCGCAGCTGCACGTATATTCTTACAAGAAGCGGGAGCCGACGTCGCACAACTACCATTCGCAGACTTGGTTCCAGGCCTTCAAACTGGGCTACTCTCGGGCGGCGCGACCAACACATCAATGTATCGTACGGTCGCGCTGTACGATCTGGCACCGTACATCACATTGACCCGGCATGGCCTCAATCCGGGAGCCGTCTTTGCAAACAAGAAGTGGTTCGATGGCTTAGACAAACATAACCAAGACTTGGTCATGGGCGGAATCGCCGCGACCGCGGTCGTTCGATCCGACGTCAGAGAAGAAGGCGTTGACGCTCTAACGTTCTCAGAATCAAAAGGCGCCACGATCATCACTCTATCTGCGACTGAAAGAGCCACCTGGAAGAAAGCTGCCTCAGCCACACACCGCATGTTAATTGATGAAATTGGCGGCGAAACGGCAGCGCTGTACGACCTCATTCAATCTGGTAGGTCTGCCTTTGCTGCCGGTGTGTCCGATACCGGCACACCAGATAACGACGCCTCGCGATAAACAACAAACACGCCGGCCCCAGCGATCGTTATCATGCCAGCGACAGTCCACTGATCCGGAAGTTCGTCAAAGAACCAATAACCGAACAAGACTGCCCAAATCAGCCCCGTATATTCTAGTGGTGCTAAAACAGGCGGCGACGCGTAACGAAAGGCCAGCGTTAAACATAGGTGGCCAATCCCCGCGCAAAGACCAACGAAAATCATGGCACCCCAGGCGACGGCGGTTGGTTGCACCCAGCCGATGGGCGAGAACAATCCGGAAACAACGAAAATCCCGATCAACGGGTAATACGTCATCGCGGCAAGACTTTCTTTCTCACGATTCGCTCGGTTCGAGAGGATGAGCAGGGCGTAGCCAAACGCAACGGCAACGGCGATCAAAGCAATAGGCTGGAACACACCGGCACCCGGACGAACAATCATCAACATACCGGCAAACCCAATGCCCACAGCAATCCACCGCCTCAACCCAACCTTCTCGCCAAGCAACTGAGCCGAGAGCGCCGTGATCATGAGGGGAGACACCATGACGATTGCGCCGATGTCAGCAAGCTTCATACGGCCCAAGGCAAAGAACCACGTATAACTAATGATGATCATTAACGAGGTGCGCCACACGTGAACGAGAGGCCGGGTGGTGTGGAGGGCACGGAGACCGCCACTCTTCCAGATCAACGGCGCAAGCACGAGCATTGCAGCAATGCTGCGAATAAAATTGACCTGCTGAAGACTATAGTCAGCGACCGCCCATTTCACAGCAGCATCCATTGCCGTCATCGTGAACATGGCGCTGATCATTAGACCGATCCCGAAAGAGCGGTTTTCTGTCGTCGAGACCCCGGTCATCAACACGTCCTCAAGCTCAGGTTACCTTTCTGTCCTATACGCCACCCCCAACGTCCGCAAGGACTATGGCAGACCTAGGAGGACTCCTCACTGGACGGCATTAAGCCATACTGCTAAGCCAACAGAATGATCGTCATGCGCATCATCGCCCGAATTACCATCCCGGTTCTCTAAGGAGATCCGGGCTTTTCCCGTGCGCTTGTATCACCTGTCTATGTTTTCCAATGAGACCGACGATCATGGTCCCCCACAGTTTAAAAGATAATCACTCTACTTACCCTGCCTATGAGGTGACATCGTGAGCCTGTCCCTATCAGACGTCAGAGCGGCGGCCGAACGCATCAAGGGCGGGGTTAGGCGAACACCCTGTTTAGAATCCGAAGCCTTATCACGCCGCCTCAGCACCACCGTCGTCGTGAAGTACGAAAACCTTCAACACACAGGCGCTTTTAAAGCGCGCGGGGCATTATCACGCCTGGCAAAATTGAACGATGAAGAACGTGCAAACGGCGTCGTTGCGATGTCTGCGGGCAACCATGCGCAAGGCGTTGCCTATCAAGCACAACGCCTCAACATTCCAGCCACAATCGTCATGCCAAAGGGCACACCATTCGTCAAAGTGCGCAAAACCAAAGAGTATGGCGCCAAGGTTGAACTGGAAGGCGATACGCTCGAAGGCGCGGAAAACCATGCGCGAGAACTGGCAATTCAACACGGCTTCACGTTTGTACATCCCTATGACGACATAGACGTGGTGGCTGGTCAGGGCACGATTGGCCTGGAGATGATTGAAGACGACCCAGACCTCGACGTCTTGGTCATTCCGGTTGGCGGCGGCGGCATGATTGCGGGAAGTGCGGTCGCGGCTAAAGGTCTAAAACCAAGCGTAGATATTATCGGGGTAGAGCCGGAACTATACCCATCGCTGACCAACGCACTCAAACAGTCTAATCTTCCGTGCGAGGGGTCGACACTCGGTGAAGGCATTGCAGTCAGAACAATTGGTACGCGGCCGTTGCCGCTAATTCAGGAACACGTCAAAGACGTCGTGACCGTATCTGAAACGAGCATGGAGCGCGCTGTCTCGATGTTTCTATCCCGCGACAAAGTCGTGGCAGAAGGCGCGGGCGCGTCAAGCTTAGCCGCCCTCATCGAGCACCCAGACCTCTTCGCTGGCAAACGCGTTGGACTGGTTCTGTCAGGGGGCAATATCGATGCACGCATGTTGTCGTCCGTACTCATGCGCGACTTGGTCCGACTAGGGCAAGTTTTGACTCTCTCCATCGCAATGCCAGACAAACCAGGACAGTTGAATGCGGTTGCTGGGATTTGCGCAGACCTAGGTGCGAACGTTCTTGAGGTGGCGCACACGCGTTTCGCCATGGATCTTTCTGCGAGCGCGGCGCGACTCAACATTACAATCGAAACGCGGGATGAGGCGCACGCCCAGCTGGTCATCAGCCGCCTCACGGAAGCTGGATTTACGATCCGCATTAAGGACCCAACAGAGCCCTAGATCATTTATTCTAAGCGGCTATTTAACCAGTTTGCTGATGGCTTTGAACTCGGGCGTGCCAGAAACATTCAGCCACTCGAAAAGCACCATTTCTGCATTAACGGGTGTAACCCGGTTCGCCGAAAGCCGGTCTCGCGCTAGGTCGACGCTAGACTGCAGGCGCGACGCGGCTGCATCCATCGCGACGTAAACATCGAATCCGGCTTTCTTAAATCCCAACGCGGATTGCAGCACACAAACGTGCGCTTCTATGCCAGCAATCACCATTTGACGACGCCCCGCATTCGCTAAGTTTGATACATCTGCAAGAATGTCCGGATCCTCTGAGCAGGAGAAATGCATTTTCTCTCGAACGACGGCTTCGCCCTTAAGCGCATCCAACTGCGGCACCGTCGGGCCAAGGCCCTTGCGGTACTGCTCTGAAACGATGATGGGCACGCCCAATTCCGCCGCGCCGCGCATGAGCAACGCACATTTATCAATCATGCGGTCGCTTTCGTGCATAGCGGGCACGAGACGTTCTTGCACGTCAACAATGATGAGCTGCGATCGATCGCGATCGAGAATCACGACATCTACCTCCGGTCTTCGTTCTGTTTATTGAACAGGTTATCGAAAGCCTCGTCATCTGGACCACCGAGCTTCATGACATCTTCCAGAACAGCGCAGCCCGCAACCACACTTGGCCGCGACCCAACATCTTCACGCCACCGTTTGACGTTGGGATACTCATCCATATCGATTTCGTGGAAGTGATTGATCTTAACCCAAGGATAAGTCGCCATATCGGCGATAGAGTAATCGCCAGCAAGATACTCAACCTCGCCAAGGCGCTTATCCATCACCCGGTACAAGCGTTTGGTTTCACCCTGATAGCGATCAATACCGTATTGAATACGCTCCGGCGCATATTGAAGAAAGTGTCCACACTGGCCGAACATGGGGCCTACGTTGGCCATTTGAAAGAACAGCCACTGGATCGTATCGAACCGACCCGCCGGGTCTTCCGGAATGAATTTTTTTGTCTTGTCGGCCAGATAGAGAAGGATCGCGCCTGATTCAAACACGGTATACGGTTGGCCGCTCGGACCGTCACGATCAACAATGGCCGGTATTTTATTGTTGGGATTTATTTTGAGAAACGCCTCATCGAATTGATCCCCCTTCAACATGTTGATGCCGTGGACCTCATACTCGAGTCCGCACTCTTCCAACATGATGGGAACCTTATGACCATTGGGCGTAGGCCAGTAGTACAGATCAATCATTGCAATCCCTTCCGCTTTTGGTTGGTCGCATTCTAGCGACTGAGGCGGGACTGTCAGCCTTAAAGCAAGGTCTTGGATAACAATCTCTTGAGCGGTATTATCCAGCATGCCTCAAACAAGCAACACCCCCATGAACCGCAAACGTGTTATCCTATGGATGACCGTAGCCGTTGGGATCATTTTACTTATGATGACCACCGTTCTGCTTGGTGCTCTTCCACCCTGGCCTGTGTGGCTGTTCTTTGCGATATCGCACAGCTTTTTCTGTGCCGTTGTCTGGCATACTAAGCCGCACTCCGGCCCCTACGTAAAACCAATGGAAGATCCATAGGTCGCGGGCGACTCTTAACCCTACTAATCTTTTACTTTGACGAATTGATACTGCGTCGACGCGGGCACCTTGAAGACCAACGTGCCATCACCCCGTCGCCCACCTTCTCGATAGGTCATTTCATTTTCTGAAATTTTGATGTGTGACTGAAGGGTCATGGATATCTTAGTGCCTTGGGACACGATTTCGCATGTCGATGGGATGCTGGCTGTAAAAACATCGCCCATTCGCCGAACCGGCAAAAGGCACGTTCGTGGATACCCAATCGTATCTGCCTTGGTCATGCCGCGCACAGACTCCGGTTTGAGATGCGCATTGAGCCAACGACCAGGCTCTTTCAATGTAAAGAAATCCATGACGAGCCCGTTCGGCCCGCGTTCAAAAACCCATATTCTCTGACGTTGTAAACGCCCGTCAGGCGCACCGATTGGCCATTGCAGATAAACGACATGGCGCCCAAAAGCCGGGATGTCGATTTTCTGAAAAACAGGAAACAAAAGATCTGTGTCTGCCTCTAACGCACCGCTATCGATTTGCGCTTGATTCGAATAGGTGCCCTGAAGCCAACTTAAGAGCGTTTCCAGGTCTTGGTCGGCTGATTCTTCGGTCTGCCCAACAAAAGGGTATAGGGCAACGATCAAGATCGCGAAGAGACGGGTAAAAATGCGAGTCATAGGCCTATATGCGGTAATTAAAGAGTGCCACACTCTAGCCGCTTTGGTTCTTAATGCTAAGGCGTGATCCATCATACAGGGAGATACAGATGGGCCGATTGATCGTGTTGCTTGGACTCCTAGCCCTCGCCAGCCCAGCCGTCGCCGACGATATTGCGCGCGGCAAGGTGACTGCTTTAGCTCAGGTCAATTCTCCCTGGGATCATCAATGGGATTATTTCAAAGCAAAGATCCAGGACGCCCCATCCGTAGAGCTGGAATATTTCATCCGCGGTGAAGTCGGCACCGAAGAGCAAATGCTGACCGCTTTGCGACGCAACCGAATTCAAATTGGCGGCATCACCATGTGGGGCTTGGCTGGAATTGTTCCAGAATCTGCAGTCCCAATGATTCCTTTCCTCTTTGAGTCGACTGAAGAAGTGGACTTCGTGTTCGACAATTACTTGCAAACACTGTTCACAAATTTTCTCGCTGACCGCGGCCTCGTGTTTCTGGAATGGTCTGAAGTGGGCTGGAGTAACTTGTATGCGACCAAGCCCATCTTAACGCCAACCGATGCAGACGGCATGAAGATTCGCGGGTCACCCAACTTTGCGGCGCAAGCCTTTCTCCAATCCGTTGGCGCAGACTCGATCCCACTTGGCACGGCAGATATTGCACCAGCATTGCAGACCGGCTTGGTCGATGGTGGCCTCGCAAGCATGGTTTTCTTTTATTATGCGCTGTCTGATTTCGCGACGGACGTAACAGAAACACAGCAGTCCTACGATCAGGGCATACAGATGGCGAACAAGCAGTGGTGGGATAGCTTGAGCGCTGAACAGCAGGGAGAGATCAGAGGCGCCTTCTATCCAATTGGCCCCGCACGAGCCGATATTCGTGAGTTGATCAAGAGTTTGAGAACGGACCTCGTCTCACGCGGCATGAACGTCCATTCCCTCACCTCTGACCAGCGCAGCCAGTGGGTTACCGCGACAGCACCGTCTCATCGCGCGATTCTAGATGAAATAGGCGGCGACGCAGAGAAAGTCTACGCCGCCATCCTCGAGGGTAAACGGGCCTTCGCCGCCCGCACTTCGGTCGCGGAATAACGGTCTGCGCTTCGAAAAGATCATGGGGTGGCGTCAATCGGTTGCAACCCTGCGCGCAGTGGATAAGATGCAAGCCAAGTCATAACACTGTCATCGTTTTGGGGACTTGCCTTGCGCACTGCAAAGGCCTTTTTGCACTACCTCCGCATCTTTGAGCAAAGCCTGTGCTTTATCGCCTTTATGGTGATGGCCGGAGCATTGATGGGGGATGTGCTGCGTCGCGAGTTCACTGGCTCAGGCTGGTTTGGCGCGCCACAGGTCGGCGTCGTTGGCATGATCGTGGTCGCTTACATGGGCGTGTCACTTGCCTCAGCAAACGGATCTCACTTTCGGCCAAAATTCGCCGACATCATACTCCGCCGATGGGATCGGCTCGCCAATCGAATCGGCGAGTTTGGTTTTGCAGCCTTCTGTTACTTTATGTCCTACATCGCATTTGGTGTATCCGTCGAAAGCTTCGAACTCGATGACGTCTCTGCCGTCTTGCGGTGGCCGATTTGGCCGGTTCAAGGCGTAATCGTCATGGGCTTTGGCCTGGTCGCCGTGCGCCACACTTTGTATGGCATCTTTATTGATCTCCGCCCGCTTCCACCAGAATCCGTTGAGGGCGTTGAAGTCGCTACAGATAAAGAAGCAAAGGGCATCACAGACGGCGAGCAGGACTATCAGCAGGAAACCAACCGATGAACGGTCTTCTGCTCGCGATCATTCTCATCTCACTCTTGATCTTGCGGATGAACATTATTGTCATCCTCGGCGTCGCAACATTCTGGGCCTACTATTTCTGGGGTGGCGGCGAGTTGATGAACGTCGTCTACGACATGTGGGACGCATCGAATCGAGAAGTTCTCCTTTCTATCCCGCTCTATATTCTTGCTGGCTCAATCATGTCTCAGGGTTCAATCGCTGAGCGCCTCATTCTGCTCATGCGATCTTTAACCAAACCCATACCAGGTGGCCTCGCCATCGCAGGTTTGTTGTCTTGCGGCGTGTTCGCAGCAATTTCCGGGTCATCCGCTGTTACGTTACTGGCGGTTGGCTCAATTATGTACCCGGCCCTCATCCAAGAAGGCTACTCGCGCCCATTTTCGATCGGCATGCTCTGCGCCGGCGGAACGCTTGGAATTATCATCCCGCCATCAATACCTCTGATCCTGTATGGCGTGATGACACAGAAATCTATCGCCGACCTATTCCTCGCCGGAACAGGTCCAGCGGCCCTACTCCTGATCGTGCTGAGTCTTTACGCAATGACAGTCAATTGGTCCAAGAGAGGCGCAATCTGGGACGGCGGTGAAATTTGGAGCACGTTCAAGGGTGCCATATTCGCTCTCATGACACCCGTCGTCATTTTGGGTGGCATTTATTCTGGATACTTTACGCCAACTGAATCTGCGGCCGTTGCCGTGCTGACGGCTCTAGCCGTTGAAATTCTGGCTCACAATCACGGCTTAATGCATTTGATAACGGGTCGTTTCTCAGAATTAGGGGGCACCCTTAAAGAGGCTGGCCAGTTGGTTTGGCGCGTTGTCGGTGACACATCGACACTGATGGGGAGCCTGTTCCCAATTCTTGCCATTGCGCTCTCCCTGAATGTGTTCATGACCTACGAGCAGATACCCGGCAAGATCGTCGAAGTGATGACACTCTTCATCGATTCAAAACTCTTGTTCCTGCTCATGACCAACTTGCTCCTCTTAGCCGTTGGCCTGTTCCTAGACATCGGTGCTGCAATTCTGATCCTCAGCCCGTTACTGCCGCCAATGGCAGCGGACTATGGCATGGACACAATTCACTTCGGTATCATGATGATTGTGAACCTTGAAATTGGTTACCTGACGCCGCCCATGGGCCTTAACATCATCATCGCCATGGGAGCATTCCGTGAAGATTTCTTAACAATCGTCAAGGGCGTGATCCCGTTCATCATACTGATGTTGATGTGTCTTATTGTTGTGATGTTTGTGCCCTGGCTATCACTTTTCCTCATTGATTAGGCCGAGCACGTGTAAAAAGCAGACATACAATCCAAGGTGGATGCCTTTGATTACTGGTACCATCGCATAGAACTGCCCCACGGCGTTACAACGCCGGGCTGGGCGCCTCTCTCGACTGAAAGCTATGGCATCCCAGAAAGCCTGGAGGGCAAACGGGTCCTGGACGTCGGCTCCTGGGATGGCTACTGGGCTTTTGAAGCCCTAAAACGAGGCGCTAAAGAAGTTGTCGCTATTGATGATTTCTCCGATCACCTCGGCAAAGACGGACTACAGCGAACAGCATGGGATACGTTTGATGTTTGTCGCGATGCGTTCGGGTATTCGGATGCGGTCTGCAAACGATTAGAGATGACGGTATACGACATCTCACCGGAAGAATTGGGGTCGTTCGACGTCATCTTTTTCTTCGGAACGCTCTATCACCTGAGATACCCCCTTCTGGCTCTAGACAAATTATCTGCCCTTTGCGGCGGAACGATTTTTGTCGAGAGCGCCATCTTGGATGACTTCAGCCCATACAAGGGCGGCCTCAATTTTGGTTACCCTGGAAAACAAATGGTGATGGAGTTTTACCCAGGCGACAATTACGGCCACAACTCCACAAACTGGTGGGCCCCAACACTAAACTGTCTTGGCAATATGGTCGCAGCCGCGGGCTTCAAAAACATTATTGCCTGGAAGTTGGCAGATAAACCGGTCGACGTCGGAGCGTGCCGTGGCTTCGTCAGCGGATCAAAACTTGATCCCACACCCTTAGAGCCGCGATGATGCTGGCGCTAAATTAGATTTATTTTTGACCGCTTAGAAAAAAGACTCGATTTTAAAAATGTCGATCGCACAAACTCAAGATGCACTTGTCGATAAATCAGGCAACACCGTCTCGCTCCAAACTCCGATTAAATTGCACATTGGCGGCAGAGAAAAACGGGATGGGTGGTACATTCTCGATAGCCTTGATAGCGCTGCCGTCGACTTTGTCGCCGAATGCTCAGACTTATCCCTATTTCCAGATGGAAGCTGCAAAGCTGTTTACTGCTCGCACGTTCTAGAACACCTGTCACACAACGGGGAACTTATTAAGACATTGCGCGGCATTCGGCGCGTCCTACAACCAAGCGGAAAGCTTATGATTAGCGTGCCCGACCTGGATGTTTTATGCCGATTTTTCATTCGCCCAGACTTAGACTTTAAGCAACGTAGTTTCGTGATGTGGATGATGTTCGGTGGGCAAATTGACCCCTACGACTTCCATAAGACAGGATTGAATTTTGAAATTCTCATGCAAAACCTCGCTGCTGCGGGGTTCTACGGTGCGAGCAAAGTAAAATCATTCGGCCTTTTTACGGACTCAAGCGAAAAAACGTTCCTTGGAGAACCGATTTCCCTGAACGTGGTCGCAACAGCCTAACGCTCGGTCTGAGGCCCGCCTATTTTCCAACAGCCGGGATCACGCAAACATCGAGCGTTCCAGAGTCTAGGCGATACCCTTTGCCTTCTTGATACTTTTCAGATGCAACGTACTGCTGATAAGCCTCTAGTGACGGGTACTCAAAAATAACAACACGGCCTTCATCAAATTGATCCCCTTCGATTAGTGTTTTTTCGTCCGGCCCTCCAGCACCGATCAACTTTCCACCAAACTGCTCGGCTAACCCTGCAACCGTTTCTGAGTACTTTTTGAACCCTGCTGGGTCTGTGACGCGCGCTTGTCCAATTACATAAATCGTCATAATTCAACTCCCTTATAATTTTAAGTCTTGATACAAAATTGCGTCACGCTTTCTCTGGGCCGACTGCAACAATTGCTTTTCCGACGTTCTCGCCACGCATGAGTTTTAGAAAAAGCTGCGGTGCATTTTCCAACCCATTCACGCGATCTTCTTTGATCTTGAGCTTTCCTTCACGCATCCAGGAGGAGGCTAAACTTACGTATCGCTCTAGATCATCGTTGTAGTCATACACCACCAGGCCACAGAGTTTCGCGCGACGCCCAATAAACGGCCCAAGGCCGACGCCATCAAATTTATCAGAGTGATAGTCAGCCGGCCGGCCACACATGACGACCCGGGCATACAGAGATAGGTGCTTGGCCATCGCCATCAAAAATGAGCCACCAACGTTGTCATGATAAACGTCGATTCCAACTGGGCATGCCGTCTTCAATTGCTCTTCCCAGTCGGACTCCTTGTAGTTAATGCAAGCGTCAAACCCGTAGGTTTTAGTGACCAAATCACACTTCTCTGCGGAGCCCGCGAGGCCAATCACCCGCGCCCCACGAAGCTTCGCAAGCTGACCAACGCAGCCACCGACAGGCCCCGCCGCAGCAGAAACGACTAGCGTCTCCCCAAGCGTTGGCAACCCAATGTGTTCTACAGATCCCCATGCAGTGAGCCCCGGCATCCCTAAGGGCCCAACCGCCGTTGAAAGAGGGCCTGCTGCAGGGTTGACCCGTTGGACAATTTTGGTTGCGTCGATAACCGCATGCTGCTGCCACCCCCGTTTCCGCAACGACGTAATCTCCAGCCTTGTATTCGTCGTCATGACTGCGAATGACACGACACACACTCCGCCCATAAATCACATCACCGTCTACCAGGGCCTCATGGCCTGGGTGATCACCGCGAATGGCTTTACGGACGTAAGGGTCCAGTGAGAGATAGACTGTTCGGACTAGCATCTGCCCAGGGGCAGGACGCGGCAACGGCACTTCAACGAATCGAAAATCGCTGGCATCAAGCATGCCATCTCGTTGCTGCACCAATTGCACTTGAAGATTCATCGCCACGACCGTAGCCCGCTTCTTAGCTTTTCTCTGGCCCGATCGTGACCATCGCTTTACCGACGTTTTTGCCACTCATTAACTTGGCAAAATGAGCGGGTGTGTTTTCCAAGCCTTCGGCACGGTCCTCGTGGAAGTTCAGCTTTCCGGCCTTAACGAGAGGCACAGCCGCTTTTAAAAATGCATCTATTTGGTCGTAGTAATCATACACAACGAGCCCAAGAAGCTGCGCGCGTTTGCCCACGAATGGCCCCATATTGTGGCCGTGAAAATCCCCATCGCCACTGCGATTATACTGGGAGACCAAACCACACAGTACGATCTTTCCGTACAGGTTCAGTTGTTGCGTGATGGTATCCAGAATCGGGCCACCAACGTTATCGAAGTAAACATCAATGCCATCAGGACAGGCGGCCTTGAGGTCTTCTTCCCAATTGTCTTTCTTGTAGTTCACGCACGCATCGAACCCATACTCTTCGACAACGATACGGCACTTCTCATCGGAGCCAGCAATACCAACGGCGCGGCACCCCTTCGCCTTAGCAAGCTGCCCCGCCGTTCCGCCAACAGGGCCAGCCGCTGCTGTCACGACAAACGTATCCCCCAACCCCGGAGAGGCAAGCCGTTCAACACCAGCCCATGCGGTTAAGCCTGGCATGCCTAAAACACCGAGCGCGGCAGACAAGGGGCCGCCATTGGGATCAAGTTTGCGCACTTGGTCTTTAGCACCACCATTTGACACAACGAACTTTTGCCAACCGGACTCGATGACGATGTAATCGCCCTCTGCATAGTCCGCATGTTTCGACTCTACCACTTGAGCCACGCAGCGCCCGCCAATGAGGTCGCCTTGGTTCGAGCGGCTATGCCCCATGTGGCGACCAGAGATAGCCCCGCGCATATACGGATCAAGCGAGAGATAAATGTTGCGCGCAAGAAACTCACCTGGACCAGCCGTTGGAATTTCAGTTTCCGCGACCTGGAAGTCGCTGATTTGAGGCTCCCCATCGGGTTGGCGGGCAAGTTGAATTTGTGTGTTTGTGTCGGTCATGCGATCCCCGTATTCGGAATTGTTTGATTATTTATGATTTGGCTCAGCGTACTCTATCGCTTTTTTAGCGGTCTCGATAAGCCCTTAGATCTTCTGTTAGATCCGAAACCAAGAGGCGAAGATAGTAATCCCCGCCACCGGTAGCCCGGACATTTTCTAAGAAGGATGCCATATCGTCTTCATCGGCGTGAAGAGCACACGCGTCAAATAAACCTTTTGTGACATGCCGGACATAGGAAACCTGTGCTGCCAGTCGCCCCGCCATAGCCGACTTAGCCCACCAAAATTCGGCGTCACACATATCACCGGAGGCATCGGGTCGATTGTTGGAAATGAGGGCTCCCATGACAAACTGAGCTTGCCGGTACCCTGCCGCAGCGGCTTTCTCCATCGTCTTCACAGCATCGGCGCTACGCCCATTATAAAAATACACGCGCGCCAATTGGTAGGTCAGCCGTGGATGACCTGGCTCAGCAACCAACCCAGCCTCACAGGCAGCGATGGCGGCAAGTTGATCAACAACGGACGTTGGAACACCGTCGACTATGCGATCTGGATCCTGTGGATGAGCAGCGAGGAGGTCGCAGGTGGTTGCATCATCTTTGGCGATAGCGGTGTTCGTGCAAAAAACACCGACGGCGATGAGCCCCACTCCGGCGCAACGCTTGAGGGCAGCAAGGCCCTCAAGCACAGCGCTCAGAACGCTTCTATTTTGCATGGTCAGATGCAGCGTAAGTGGCGGCCACTTCTGCGACTAGCAAACCTTGGTAATAGCCGTCGGCTTGACCGCGGGCGGCTTCGATAAAGCTATTGATCTCAGATGGGTTTGCCTGAATATCGCAGCCATCGAATTTACCAAGCGCAACATTACGCGGATAACTCACGCGAGCGGCGAAGCGACCTTGGCGCGCAGACCGCACCCATAAATCCTCAACCTTACAAGCGTCTCTCGTGATGCCTTGCAGCGCCTCATCAATGATGTAGCCAAGCACGAACTGTGCCTGCTTAGAGCCTTCTTCAGCAGCGAACTCAAGGTGTGGCAGGGACTCGGTTGTCTCACCGCCATAAAAAAGCACGCGGCCCAACTGATACCGCAAGCGCCGGTTTTCTGGGTCTTCGGCAACGGCCGCTTCACACGCTGCTTTGCCGGCCAACAACAGGACGTCGCCAACACCAGGCGCAATACGATCTGGATCTTCCGGATGGGAAACCAACGCATCACATTCAGTGATGAAATCCCCTTCCGCCGAGGCCGCACCCGAGTATGCAAATGCTATGAGTGCCGTCATCAATGCCAAGTGTCTCATTATTTTCGTCCTTTACGGTAAACTTCAAAATCTTGTGTCACGTCCGCCGTCCATGTGCGGCGATAGTAATCCGACGCCATGCCTTTAGCCGTTTCTAAAAAACCAGCCATTTCATCAAGGCTAGCGCTTACATCACAAGCGTCAAACTGACCACGCACAACATGGTGGGGGTAGCTCACCAAGGCTGCAAAACGGCCTTGCCGGGCCGACCTTAGCCATAACGATTCCGCACTACAGCGATCCTGTTCAACGCCTTGCAATCCACCATCATAGATATAACCCAACACGAATTGAGATTGACGGTGACCGGCGTTCGCAGAGTAAATCAAATGTGGCATAGCATCGTCTGCACGACCCGAATAAAAATAGGCGCGACCGAGGAGATATCTCAGGCGCCGGTTTTCTGGCTGTAAATCCGTATCAGCCAAGCACGCAGATATAGCAGCCGCCTTGCGCATCGCTGATTGACTCACGCCGGGTGAGACACGCTCTGGATCGGAGCCGTGGGACGCCAGCCGATCACATTCCGTTACTGCTTCAGGGTCAGGTGCCGCGAAGGCCCCAGACGTCAGACCTAAGATTACTGAGACTACAAAAGTTATCGTTGCTGCAGCCATTCGCATGTCATTCCTCCTTGTGGCGCAGTGCGCCTTGTGTTCGTGACTAGTTTTCCAGGTCTGCGCGTAGCTTGGCAATGAGCAAACCACCCACGTACCCCAGTTGCACCTCTGCACCATCGAGAAAAGCATTCATATCCGCAATAGAAGCCCGCTCCGAGCAGGAGTCAAAGCGGCCACCCGTCGCGAAAGACACATAGCTGACTTGAGCATTACTGTGATTTTGATGGGCAGATGACCGCCACAACGCCTCGACTCGGCAAATGTCTTCTCGAATGCCTTCGTAACCCCGGGTCATAATCAGCCCCACCAAAAACTTAGCCTGCCGATAATCTTGGTCGATTGCCTGGCCGAAAGCCGCTAACGCTCGCTCTGTTTGTCCATCGTAAAACAGGACACGACCAAGTTGATAGGAAAGCCGGGCGACCTCTGGATGGGACGCCCGAGCAAGCCGACAGGACGCGATCGCTGCGGGAATATCGACGTCTTCTCTCGCAACACCGATAGTGACGCGATCTGGATCTGGCGGATTCGCAGCGAGGCGATCGCAGCCCGTGATCAGTGGCTCCGCGTGGACCGCCATCGACCAAGCCAAACTACTAAAAATAAGGCAACAAACTCTGAGCACCTTGGTCCTCCCCAATGTGGGATGCTATACCCCCGGCAGGGAAGCGCACAAACCAGTGCACCAGGAACGTCCGGGGGGAAAGATCGTGGTTGTCGATCTATATCAAGTTTTACTGCTGTTACACCTTTTGTGCTTTGTGTATTGGCTCGGCGGCGACCTGGGGGTTTATTACTCCTCGGGCATATTGATCAAACCAGGCCTCACTAAAGAAGCCCGCACCTATGTACGGAAAGTCATGCATTGGCTCGACCAATTCCCAAGAGTCTGCATGCCTTTGGTCATAGCCCTCGGCTTCTCCATGGGAAGCATGCGGTGGTTTGACTTGAACAGCATGTGGCTGTGGATCATTTGGGCGGTCGCCTTGGTTTGGATTTACATCGTGTTGACGCTCTTCCTCAACACCGGGGGACCTGAAAAAACTGCTTGGATTCGTAGAGTCGACTTACCGATGCGTTGGGTCATCGCTATTGCCATCACTGTAATAGGAATCATGTCTTTGATGGGTACAGGCGTTACCCAGGACAACTGGCTAGCAACTAAAATGCTGATTTGGGCGGGCACCGTGTTTTGCGGTATCGCCTCGCGCTATACCATGAAGCCCTTCGGCCCTGCATTTGGGCGTGTCATGAACCAAGGCGAAACGCCCGAAGACCTGGCTCAGATGAAGCGCGCTCTTTACATTACACGCATCCCCATCTTCAGCATCTGGGGTTTGGTCGCCATCGCCGGCGCCATTGGTCTATGGCAACCCTTCTAAGCCCACCAACAGGAGCGACACATGTACGATCTTAACGGCAAAGTCGCCGTCATCACTGGAGCTGGCCGCCCACAGGGCCTCGGCGAAGCCATGGCCATGAGACTGGCCCAAGAAGGCTGCAAGGTTGTGATCCATGATATTGGCAAGATCAAAGGAGAGATCGCGCCGAAGCATGGCGTCGGCACGTCCGACGAAATTGACCAAGTCGTCGACGCCATTAAGGCCCAGGGCGGTGATGCCACGGGCTACGCCGCCGATATGTTGATAGAAGCGGAAGTCGAGGGCCTCATAGCATTCGCCGTTGAAACCTATGGCCGCGTAGATTTTCTGATTAACAACGCAGGCATTGGCTATCTTTTTGGCCCGCTCATTGAAATGACTCAAGAACAATGGGATGCCGTTCTAGGTGTCAACTTGCGAGGGTGTTTCTTCGGAATAAAACACGCGGCAAAACAGATGATCAAGCAAGGTGATGGCGGTCGAATCGTTAATATTGCAAGTCAGGCCGCAAAGTCTGGCTTCGGAAACACCGCAGCTTACACATCATCGAAACACGGTCTCGTCGGTTTAACCCGCGTCGCGGGCATCGAACTTGCGCCGCACAAAATTACCGTGAATGCGATTTGCCCCAACCATGTAACCACCGGCCTCGGCGCATGGCAAAACGACTTCATGTCAAAGGCGCAAGGCAAAACGGAAGAAGAATATCTTGATGGCATGCGCGCACGCATCCCCATGGGGCGCGTTGGTTTAGTCGATGATATCGCCAAGGCATGCGCCTTCCTGTGTTCCGATCAGGCTGACTATATAACTGCCGAGGCTATGAATGTTTCCGGCGGCGAGGAGTATCACTAGACATGTCCCAACCCAATTTTTCCTGGCCCGATGACAAACGCATCGCCGTCTCTCTTGTCGTAAACGTTGAAGAGGGGGCCGAAGAAAGCATCGCCGATGGAGACCGCGCTCCTGAGCCTGTCGATGAACTCCAAGTCATCATGAGCAAGGGCCGTAATCTCGGCAACGAGTCCAATTACCAGTATGGCATTCGCGCTGGTGCGCCCCGGGTTATGAGATTACTCCGTGACTATGGCGTCACTGCGACGTTTACTGCGGCTGCATTGGCCCTCGAACGCGCCCCTGACCTCGCCAAAGAAATCATTGCTGACGGTCACGAAGTCTGCGCCCACGGGCACCGCTGGGCCCATCAGCACTGGATGAAGGAAGATATGGAGCGCGACTTTATTCGTAACGCCGCGGACTCCATCGAAAAAACCTGCGGCATGCGCCCGTCGGGCTGGCTCTCACGCTATGTTCTGACAGAAAACACGCGCCGCCTGCTGGCCGAAGAAGGCTACACCTATCATATGGACGACTACTCCGATGACACGCCCCGCTGGGATGTCGTCGATGGCAAACCCATACTGATTTCGCCCTACGCCCTTGATACCAATGACATGAAAATGTGGATGGACCCTGCGTATACGCCGGACCAGTGGGAAAAATATCTCATCGATACATTCGATTGGCTCTATGCAGAGTGCGCTGAGTCCCCCAATAAAATGATGTCTGCAGGTGTCCACTTGCGCATCGTCGGGCGACCGGGACGCATGAAAGCGTTAGAGAATTTTCTGGCTCACGCCACCGCAAAAGACGAAGTGTGGTTCGCCACCCGCAAACAGATTGCCGACGCCTACGCTGCACAGGTTCCGGCGCCCGTCTAATCTTACTCTCAACATAAAGCTTAGGAGCACACCATGGTCGTTGAAGCCGCCAAGGTTGGAGAAAACCGATACCGCGAACGCGGCGGGCGCTATTTCGAAGATTTCAAAGTTGGAGATATCTACGAACACCGTCCGGGTCGTACCGTCACAATGACGGATAACATTTGGTTCACGACTTTGACCATGAACAGCCACCCTGTTCATTTCGACGCTGAGTACGCCAAGCACACGGAGTTCGGGCAACCCCTTATCGTTTCCACGCTAACGCTGGCGATTATTACCGGCATGAGCGTTTCGGATATCAGTCAAAAGGCCATCGCTAACCTTGGCTGGACCGACATCATGTTGCCGCATCCTGTTTATGCGGGCGATACGATTTATGCTGAGTCGGAAGTGCTTTCGACCAGGCCAAGTAAATCACGTCCCGGTCAGGGGATCGTCAAAGTCAAAACCACCGGCTTTAATCAGAATAAAGACGTCATTTGCACGTACGAACGCACAGTCTTGGTCATGGGCCGTGACAACAACGTCGAAGAAAAAGCTGGGTACTAGTTCAAGGCCTGGGTCGTAAAAAGAAGAACCCATGACCGGCAGCCTTAGTCATCTCGCTGCGGCCCTTGGCGCCTTTTTACTAACGCACAGCATCCCCGCCCTGAGGCCGGTGCGGGCGCGTTGCGTTGCTTTGCTTGGCGAGCGGGGCTATCTCGTTGCGTACTCTCTCGTGTCTCTCGCGACGATAATCTGGGTCGTTCTAGCCCTCGTTGCAGCGCCGTACATCGAACTTTGGACGATGACCAAAACGTCCATGTGGATCACCGCGATCATCATGATTCCGGCATGTGTGTTTTTGGTCTTTGGCCTAACAACGCCGAACCCATTTTCAATCCCCATCAACCCAGAAGGCTTTAGTCCAGAGTCTCCTGGCTTGCTGGCCATAACACGTCACCCCCTTCTTTTGGGATTAACGCTCTGGGCGGCAGCTCACATTCCGCCGAACGGATCCATCGCCGCGATATTAGTATTTGGATTCGCTGCCCTGTTTAGCGTTGTCGGAATGTTTACACTCGACAAGCGGCGCAAGCGGACTTGGGGCGCTGAGACCTGGAGGCACAAAGCACAGCACACACACCTGGTCAGTTGGCGGCCCAGCGCCTTGCCCGGGATGGACTGGCGCTGGGGTGTTGTAGCCTTGCTCTATACCGGATTCATCGGGCTTCACCCCATCGTCGTTGGGGTAAGCCCGCTACCCTAACAGGTTATTCGCGTCCGGCGCCTTGGCCGAGACGTTGGCGCTCAGCACCAATATCTTTCATAGACGCACCGAGTTGAGGACCATCGCCTTCGACAACGACGACAAAGGGAGCAGGCGCTTCTAAAGCCCACATCTTCCACCCGGGTTCGCCGTCCCCTACCACATCAACCCATCGATCTTCTTTTTCACCACAGGTTTGAATGAGCTTGAACGGAACCACAGACCCGGCAGACCCGGTGATCCGCGCCAAGAATTTGAACACACCAAGATGAAGCGTCGGTAAGTTTCCGCGCCAAATCACTTCGTCGTACACTTCAGTAATTGTTTGTCGACCCCGCTTAATCGGCTCATCTAATGTGCGCATGATCAATTCAGTTTCCCAGCCATCCTTTTCTTCAGGCGCGAACAAGGGCACGGAGGCCGGAATCTTCATCCGAATTTCCGTCGTGTCGAGCGGCCCGCATCCGTGCGGCACCATCAAGGTTAGAAACTCGTTATAATTCGCACGGCCTTCGAAGCCCTCGATGATGACGTGCGCGTTGGCGGCGGTAGAAACCCCCGCCATAAAAACTGCAGTCGCAGCCAGTGTGAGTGATGTTTTCCAAGTTTTCTTCATAAACCCCTCCAAATCCTGATTAAGGCTCGACCATACAGGCCACCTTAAGCCTCGGGCATGGCGCCAGACCTGAAGCTCGCCATATGGGCTATCAAGCCGCAACCCCATAATCTCAGCGCGACCGCCCTGCGTGCAGCTATGCCTTGCCCGTTGCGCTTGCCTGCGCCATGACTAAAGTGACGCTCGAAATATACGTTTTATAGCCTCAAGGAGCCCCATTATGCGGGACGACAACGCCGCACAGGCCCTATCCGAAGACGAACTTGAAGCCATTCGTGATTCCGTACGCGCCCTATGCCAGGATTTTCCTGGCGAGTATTGGCGCGCGCTGGACGAAAAACGTGAGTACCCGACTGCCTTCGTGACAGCGATGACCGAATCCGGGTTCATGGCAGCCCTGATTCCAGAAGAATATGGCGGCTCAGGCTTAGGGCTCACCGTTGCCTGCGCTATTCTCGAAGAAATTCACAAGAACGGCTGCAATGCTGGTGCCATCCATGCCCAGATGTACACCATGGGAACCGTGCTGAAACACGGAAGCGACGAGCAGAAATCAGCATGGCTGCCAAAAGTTGCCTCTGGCGAAATTAGACTGCAAGCCTTTGGTGTGACCGAGCCAACATCCGGCACAGATACTTTGTCGTTACAAACCACGGCCGTAAAAACCGGCGATCACTACGTTATCAACGGGCAAAAAATCTGGACCAGCCGCGCCGAACATTCTGACTTTATGGTCCTGCTCGCACGCACAACGCCGAAGGAGCAAGTCGCTAAAAAAGGCGACGGCCTCTCCGTCTTTATGGTCGATATGCGCGACGCCCTGAAAGATGGCATGACCATCCGCCCAATCCGCACAATGATGAACCACGCCACGACCGAAGTCTTTTTTGACGACGTCAAAGTCCCTGTCGGGAATTTAATCGGCGAAGAAGGCAAAGGGTTTCGTTATATCCTCGACGGCATGAACGCAGAGCGCACGCTCATCGCGTCGGAATGCATTGGCGACGCACAGTGGTTCATTAAGAAGGCTACAGACTACGCCAACGAGCGCCATGTGTTCGGATCTCCAATCGGCAAGAATCAAGGCGTTCAGTTTCCTATTGCCCGCGCTTACGCATCCTACCGCGCGGCTGCCCTTATGGTGAAAGAGGCCACTGCCAAGTTTGATGCGGGAGAGAAATGCGCGGAAGAAGCTAACATGGGAAAAATGTTGGCATCTGAAGCCTCATGGGAAGCAGCCGAGATGTGTGTTCAAACCTTTGGTGGCTTTGCCTTCGCAGAGGAGTACGACATCGAACGCAAATTCCGCGAAACACGTCTCTATCAGGTCGCACCAGTCTCCACCAATCTGATCCTGGCCTACCTCGGCCAGAACGTACTTGGCCTGCCCCGTTCATATTAAGTCTGAAAATTCCCTATGGTAACGCGCCCCCCCTTACTTCGCCGGTTTTGACATCGACCAGATGCTAACCGATCACCCCATCGGCGATGACTTCATTCCGACATTTACAGCCATGAGTCGCGATGAATTGCGCGCGTTGCAAAATCAACGCTTCATGAAGTGCGTGGATCGTGCCTGGCAAGTACCCTTCTACCAACGCCACTGGGGCAAGGTTGGCTTGGAAACAAGCGACATCACGTCGCTGGACGACATTGAAAAAATTCCACCCTTCGGTAAAGCCGATTTGATGGAGTCTATTGCGGCCAACCCACCTTTTGGAGATTTCTCCGGTACGGACTTTTCCGACGACAATCATTTACATGCGGTGATGCACACCACGTCGGGCACGACAGGCACGCCGCAGGTGCTGTTATTCAGTCCCAAGACCCGTGAGATGCAAAACCTTCTCGTCGCACGTGCCTACTTATTTCAGGGCATGAAAGGGTCGGACGTCGTCCATTCGATTTATGGGCACGGCATGGTCAACGCCGGGCACTACATGCGCGAAGCGGTGATCCACTTTACCAATGCGATTTTCTGCTCTGCAGGCACCGGTGTGGAAACACGCTCGGTGCAACAAGTCCATAACATGAACCGTTTCCAGGTCACGGTGATCGTCGGCTTTGTTGATTACCTGCGCAAGCTGGCTGCCGTCGCTGCAGAAGAAGGTTTAGAGCCTGGCAAAGACATTCCCATTCGTATGATTTCCGGCCACTTTGGTCGCGAGGACCGAGACGAAATTTCCCGCTTGTGGGGCGGCGCAGAGACGTTCGACTGGTATGGCGTGGGTGACACGGGGGCGATCTGTGCTGAGGGGCCGGACCACACTGGCATGCATGTGTGGGAAGATGCTCACTACATAGAAATCGCAGATGTAGATACGGGTGCACTTCTCCCCGACGGCGAGCAAGGCGATGTTATAGACACCGTCCTGTTTAAAGATGACCTCTACCCGATGATCCGTTTTAACACGCACGACGTGTCGGCTTTTCATACAGGCGCCAATGACACCGGCCTGGTGTTCAAACGCATGCAAGGCATCTTTGGCCGATCTGACAATATGGTGAAGCTGCGCGGCATCAACGTTTTTCCCCATGGGATCGGCGGCGTCCTTTTGGAGCGACCCGAGTTTAATGGCGAATACTTCTGCCGTGCGGTGCGGGATGCCCAGGGCCGCGACGACATGATTGTCATGGCAGAAATCACGGCCGATCCATCTCCAGATTTGGAACAGGCCTTTAAGACGTTGATCAAATCGCGCATCGGCGTGGAGATGCCTGTGGAGTTTCACAAACCGGGCGACCTGACCAAATTTACCGAAATCGATACGCGCCAGAAGGCCAAACGACTCAGCGACGAACGCTTTGGTTGATCTGACTAGGATTTCATATCTATACACGCGTTAGGCGCTAGAGTTAAGATCACGCTTTGCGGGATAATCCATTGTTATACCGCTGAGTTTTGTGCGCGAGACACGGACATCAGCACAGTAGATTGACTCGAGAGTTTGTTGCCATGCCGTCCATAAAGGAAGTTGTCGGCCACGCGATGGCCCTTCACCAAAAAGGTGACGAAGACGGGGCTGCTGCTGTCTTCGAGAAGCTTCTTAAAGCAAAACCCGAAGAGCCAATGGCCTTAGAATATCTAGGCCTGCGCGCGATCAAAAAGCGAGATTACAAAACGGCGGTGTCATTGCTGCGCCAAGCGGCTGGACTCCCCAACTGTCGCCCAGCCGTGCGCCTACAGCTTGGTCATGCCCTGAGAGATAGCGGCCAGCTTTCAGATGCGGCGGACAGTTATCGCCGCTACGTCACGGACTCATCAGACCCTGCCGGAGCGGTCACCTTAGCCGAGGTATTATTTGATCTGGATCGGATGCAGGAAGCGGAATCGATTTTGCGCCAAGCTGTGAACTGGAAGCAAGGCCACGTCAAAGCGCTCTGCCTCTTAGCCCGCACTTGTGACGTACTGCAGAAGCCTTCTGACGCCGAAAAGTTCCGCACGGCGGCTCTAGAATCTGAAGAAGACGGCAAACTGACCGCACTTATGAAAGCCTCGGTTCACCTCGACCTCGGCGAACCAGACCAAGCCTATGAAATCGCAAAAGATGCAGCCAACTGTTTGTATGGCGACGACCTAATAACTGCGGCAGACGGCCTCGATTTATCCGCGTTACCGGCGCTCCAAGGAACATCGCCCTCAGGGATGGGCGTACCACTGATTATTGCGTCTGGCGATCCAGCCTACGTCCAGCGGTTTGCGCCTGACCTCATTCGCTCAGTCAATGCGCAATCGACCGGCACTGATATTCATATTCATGTGATTATCCCTGACGCTGACGGAGCCCCGCCAGCGTTACCCAACGACCTGCCGGTTCACACTATGACTTGGGAAAACGAACCGAACGCAACGCGTGTGACCTTCACGACACGACGGTTCCTTCGCGCGGCCTCTTTTATGCGGACAATGGACCGACCGCTTATCCTGATTGATATGGATTCTGTGGTTAAGAAAGATGTCGCCGCCGCGAAAACATCCTTACCCGACTTTGACGTCGCCCTCCGGTATCAAGCCGAAGAAATACTATTGCCACAGCGCGTATGCGGCGGTTTTCTGACCCTCATGCCAACCTCCGGAGCGCTGGCGTTTATCGATATGGTCGCCGCTTACATTCTACACTTCGAAAACAACGGCTCAGCACTATGGTGTCTGGACCAGATGGCGCTCCTTGCAGCCCACTGCTCTTTCTCAGCAAACGACTCGCCACG
The DNA here is from genome assembly GCA_943787205.1 of uncultured Rhodospirillaceae bacterium. GTDB lineage: Bacteria > Pseudomonadota > Alphaproteobacteria > Rhodospirillales > Rhodospirillaceae > WLXB01. The sequence goes on along the minus strand of CALSLN010000001.1, from coordinate 278,015 downwards.
GCTCATCCAAATCGTTGAGGTTCCAGAACGGTTTGTCGATTGGCGACGTCATGCCGCCGACAGTGTGCTATGGACAACCAAAGGCGTGAGAAAAGCGCTCCCAAAGTAAATAGGTTGCTCCATGACTGTCGATAATGTTGGCCTGGGTATTGCGGGTTTAGCGCGCGCGTTCGATGCCGAGGAAACCACATCGGTCACAGCAACTGAGACGTATCTGAATCGCATTGACGCAGAGAATGCCGCACTCAACGCCTTCATTACTGTGCTGGACGAGTCCGCCCTCAAAGAAGCTGCTGCGTCGGATGACCGCCGAGCAAAGAACAAAACCCGAAGCCCGCTAGATGGCGTACCCATCGCCCTCAAAGACAACATTGACGTTGCTGGTGTCCCAACAACGGGCGGCATAGAGGCTTATCGCAAAACCATCCCAGATCAAGATGCCGATGTTGTGCGACGTTTGCGCGACGCCGGCGCCGTTATACTCGGCAAGCTCAATATGCATGAGGGGGCGCACGGCGCCACCACAGCGAACGAAGCTTATGGTTACTGCCAGAACCCTCACAAGCCTGGCTTTACGCCCGGCGGATCGTCGGGCGGTTCGGGCGCCGCCCTGGCTGCCGGCTTATGCGCTGGCGCTCTGGGAACAGACACACTTGGGTCCGTACGCATCCCTGCGTCCTTCTGCGGCATTGCAGGTTTAAAGCCGACATACGGCTTAGTGAGCACGCGCGGTGTCATGCCTTTGGCTTACGCACTAGATCATGTCGGGCCGATGGCGCGGTCTTGTGAAGATCTCACCTTGATGCTCACAGCCATGGCCGGGTTTGACGCAGATGATCCCGCAGGGCGACACGGGCCGACCAATTTTTCAGCCGCACGCGACACATCCGAGTCTCTAGCAGGACTCAAGATTGGTTACTTTACAGACCTCAACAAAATAAATGTGGATACGATCGACCCTGCCGTGTCGGTGGCCTACTCGAAATCAGTTGATCGACTGCGCGACCTTGGCGCGACGTTAGAAGCTGTCACTTGGGACGGATACGACCCTGCGTTCGTCCGCCCAAAGGCTATACTGCTCATCGAAGCCGACCTAGCCAACATTCACATGAATATGTTGGATGACAACCCGGGTGGATTCACTGAGCTCTTTCGATCTGGAATAGATTTTGGTCTGGCACAATCTGCACCAAAACTTGCCAAGGCGTTGCGCATTATCGAACAGGTTCGACCCGTCGCGCGCCGCTTGTTTTCGAGCATGGATGCGCTTGTAACACCGACAACACCGGTTCCCGCTTTTTCCTTCGACGCCGCCATGCCAAGAACCATCACGACCTTCACAGCCTTCGCCAACTACGCTGGATGTCCTGCGCTGTCGGTTCCGATGGGTAAAACAGAAGATGGCTTGCCGCTCGGTCTGCAAGTTGTAACGCCGAAGCGGGAAGAAGCCACCGCCTTACGTATCGGCTCAGCCTTCGAGCGCTAAGCGCTCGACCAACACCCGGACCGACCTAACACTTCTAGGTAGGTCTTATCCCTTTGAGTCAACGCGATATACCAACGCACACTGTCTTCTGTCTCTTGGGCTGAGTAGAGTCTGCAGCGTTACAACAGCGTAGCCACAGACTTAAAGGAGCACCATAACGTCCCTAAACATATCCCCCCTAATTCTCTCGCCTCATCAACGGTTTAGCGCACAGCCAATAGCCCTTCCCTCCTCCAGTGCCTAGCCGTTGATGAGGTTTCTTTCATCAACGCCAGACCCCGGCCTTAAAAACTAGTCCGCGCGATAACAGCTCGCACTGACCCGCCCGAGAAGCAAATCGGCGAACGCATCAGGGTTTGGGATATCTCCATTCTTGCGAATTTCTGCAGTCACGAACTTCTTAATCAAGTCCGGTTCCATAACTTCTTCAACTTGCCGGATCACGCCTGAGCGCGCCGCTTCGCACGAGGCCTCCGAGCCGAAAACAATGGTTTGCAGTGTCAGGGCATCTACGCCTTTTTCATCACTGCCTGGTGCCAACGCGGCTACAATTAAAATCCATTTCATCAACAATACTCCTTAGTTTACGTCTCGCCCTAAACGGCCCCTACACCCCATAGATGCGCGACCACCCTTGTTTGGATGCAAGATTTATAGCGCGGCTTACTGCCCATTTGGGTACTCAACCAACGTCAAAACATTACCGTCCGGGTCAAGAAAGTGGGCTATCGTTCCACCCCAAGACTGTTTTTGGGCCGGGCCAAGGAACTGCACGCTCTTTCCGGTCAAAAGGCCAACCGCAGCGCTACAGTCCGCCACCTCAAACGAGAGCGCCGTAAAACGAGCGATCATGTCTTGGCCTTCCGGGTCTGCCGGATTGGCGCGCTCAACAATAAAGTCGATATCCTTGGGTGTAAAAACAGCGGAGTCGGGAGTCTGACCCGATAGCGGCAAGCCAAGCGTGTCCCGATAAAACCTTACGGCCTTGTCCATATTTGCGACGAATACTCTGAGCGCCGCGACCCGTGTAATTAATGGATCATCAGTCATAAGCTCTCATCAGTCCTGATCACGGCGCGCTTTAAATTCAGCCTTGGCGGCCAGCACTTGCGCGTAGATCGCTTCGGCATCGCCCCCGATATCTCTGAGGATTGCAGGATGGACGGCGTGAGCTGCGTCGATCCAGCGCGCGCGTTGATCATCGGTTAGATCGTAAACAAAGGCACCGTCCTTACGCAGGCCAGCAATCTTTTCTTCAGCATCAGCGCGCACACCAACGCGTTGACTAGGGAAGACCTTAAAGGCCCGATCAAGAACTGCATTCTGGGAGGGTGTTGCAGTATCTAGCCATTTCTTCGATGCCATAATGACAGTCGTCTCATAGTGATGACCGGTCAGGGTGTAATGAGGCGCGTGATCTTTGAAGGCGTTGACGTACCAGGGCAAACTAGACGCACCGCCTTCGACCATGCCCGTTTGCAACGCAGGGACGACATCCTGGATACCAAGAAAGACCGTATCCACATCAAGGGCCTGGAAGAATACGGCAACAGATGGCGTTGATGGCGTGCGCAGCTTCTCACCGCTCACAGCAGCAGGATCAGCATACCCTTTCGGACCGTAGAACCCCGTCCACCCGGCTTCCGACCACCCGAGAAATGCGATGTCGATGGCCTCTAGGTACGGCCGGATAGTCTCGCCGGCGCAGCAATCATAAAAATAATCCGCCTCTTCCCTGCTTTCGAACAGATAGGGCAAAGACAATACAGCTGCTTCAGGAACGGTCGAGGACAGACCCCATAACGAAGATGAGGAAACCTGCACCCGATCGCGACGCAGACTATTGACCATCGCTTCTTCGTTCCCAAGCTCGCCGTAGATGAAGTATTCAAACTCAACTTCTTCTGGGCTGGCTAGGAGCACGCTTTTGCGGAACTGCCAGTGCTCATCCCAGACCGAGCCCTTGGGCACGCTCCCGGCAGCCCGGCCTTTCAGCGGCTCTGCATTGGCATGAGGACTGACCCAAACACACTGAGCCAAGCACGCAAGAACGGTGAACAATCGAAGCATCCTGAATCCTTCCTATAACGATACCATCGAGTAGTGACGCAGGAACATGGCACCCTCAAGCGGGCATCAAATCTCGACCGCCAAGTGGCTCGATGCAAGCCCATTTTCTACCGCCTGTGACGTGGACAACGAGACCCGCGAGCGTATGATGGCAGTCATAATCAATCAATATCAGCGCGCCTACGCACAGGGGACCACATGACAAACACTGATCCAAACTTGCCCATCACCCAGATTGAACACACCGTCGTTCGGGGAGTCATTGGCTACACGTCTAAGAAGCCAGAACGGATGGATCAGGAACGCGGTCGTGAGTTTTACACCATAACCAAGTATGGCGATGGCGGACGCACCATCGGTGTGCACACGGAAATTGATGATCGGCCCTCTGTGATGCGCGACGCGACCTACACAATCGACAAGGACTGGATGCCCCAAGATTGCTTCGTTCGTCTAACCGTCGCCGACAAGTTCATGGGTACCGGCTGGTTCAAGATGTATGACGACTACACCGAGTGCGAAACCTTCACCTCTTTGGAAGGTCGCGTTTCACAAAAGATGACGCACAAACACGGACCACTGAAATCCTTTCAAAACCATGCCATTGCCTGTGACAGCTGGCACTTCGCCCATTACGACTTGAGCAAGGGGCCCTGGCATTCAAAGCGTTGATGAGTTGCTCCTGTGCTCACCCGATCACCGGGGCGCGACAGGCCCGATGCTGTACCCGCTTCGTCTCGATATGGAATATCTCGGGGACGAGAAAATCACGGTCGGCGCTGGCACCTTCGATGCGCACCACTTCCAAGTTCCAACCAACAACGATCTGCCAGAAGAACACCCGCCGTATCAGGTCTACACCACGGCTGATGGCGACTACACGTTCCTCAAAGGCGGCGTCGCTGGGTACATGCAGACACATTACGAATTAATGGAATTTGAAAAAACGGTGGGCTAACCATGACAAAAGAATATCACCAGCGCGATCACACCACCCGCACCGGCCGTCTGCTTTACACGTCGAAAAAAGCTGACCGCATGAACGAAGAACGTGGCCGAGAACGCTGGACAATGACACGCCATGCCGATGGTCGACGATCTTTGATGTCCCATGGTGAAATTGATGACCGCCCGAGCGTGCTGCGCTTTGTGCATTACACCGCCAAGGCTGACTTCTCGCCGATTGATGCTTTTGTTCGCATTACTGTCGGCGATGAGTTCCGTGGCTCAGGGTGGTTTCGCTTCGCAGACGGCGTTGCCGAATGTGAAACCGTAACCGCATTGGAAGGCCGCATGTCACAACGGGTTCCTTATACAGGCACGTGTCCTGGGTTCGGCGGCCACGCCATTCAAAATGATGGCTGGGTCTGCGCGGGCGTTGACCTAACAAAGCCCGGCGAAAAGCAAACCTTCGTACAACTGATATCCTCAACGGATCATCGGGGCGCGACAGGCCCTTACATCTCGGAAGCGAAACCAACGGTGATTTACGTTGGCGATGAAGAGATCACGGTGGGCGCAGGCACGTTTCAGGCGCATCACTTTCAATTCGTGGCGGTCGAGGGCCTGCCGGACGAGCACCCCATCTATAACGTCTGGACGACGACAGATGGCGACTACGTGTTTCTCAAAGGTCAGGTCGATGGCTACATGCAGACCCACTACGAGTTAGTCGAGCTCACCGATAGCCTTTAACGTCAGTCGTCGTCACGACTAATAGGCGAAGAGAATAATTTGCCAAAAAACGGGGCGCCGTTTTTGCTCGGAACGAGCCCATGCACGAGCCCTTTTTGAGAATTTTATCCTTTTAGTTCAGCGCCTTAACCCCATATATGAACGAGTATTGCCCCGAAAGACTCCACACTCTGTGAATTTTTGGCAGTTTTAATAGGGTTTGGGCAAGTTCTGCCTCCGCGCGGACCGCCGTCAACATCATCTTAGATTACACTTTAAAGAAGAAAACCTGCATTTCTCGCAAATTTAACCATTGTTTAATTTGCATGTGGTCGAAGAACATATGGTTATTATCAACCTATAGAAGAGTTCTGATAATACCTGTTCAGCGGTCTCTTATTATGGGGTTCTCCTATGAGCTGTATTAGAGTTGTGCTCTTTTTTGCCGTCATGACGACAGTTTTGCCAGCCATTCCCTCTACCACTTATGCCGAACTAACGGCCCAAGACGTTATTCAACGCCTTGCCCTGGAAGAGAGCGATCAGCCTATGAGAGAGATGCCAGGCTGGCGCGCACCAGAGGCGGTGGTCGTCAAAGTCGACGGACCAGATCGTCTCGCTTGGTACCAAGAGGTCTTACCAGACTCCATAGCTCTATTGCCCGCTGGCGACGACTACGAGGCTGTTCAGATCGCCGCCCGCAATGCGCAGGATGTGCAAGCGGCCGTCGGGTTCTGCAACTCTGACATTGTCCACGCCGGACCCAACATCCGTTGGATGCAAAGCTTCGGCGCAGGCGTATCACAATGCATAGCCATTCCTGAGGTTGCTGAAGGCGATTACATCGTCACCAACACGCAGCATCTCGCAGGCCCACAGATCGCTGAATATGTCATCGCCACGATGCTCTATTTTTCCCGTGGCCTGGACCACTATTCTGCGGCGCAGGCCGAGCGCACATGGAACAGCTTTGCTGTTCCCGCAAATGAGCTTTGGGCCATCAACACCAAGACGATGTTCATTGCAGGCCTAGGCGGAATCGGTACAGAAATTGCGCGCCTTGCTGACGCCCTCGGCATGCGCGTTATCGCCACACGTAATACCAGCCGCGAAGGACCCGACTTTGTAGACTACGTCGGCCTTGCCCACGAACTTCCAGACTTAGCGGCCCAGGCCGATGTGGTGGTCAACGCTATGCCCCTGACGGAAGCAACACGCGGTATTTTTGACGCCGCGCTTTTTGCCCAAATGAAACCGACCACTTTGTTCCTCAATGTGGGGCGCGGCGGAACAGTGGTAACAGAAGATATTGTTGCCGCACTAAAGAGTGGCACCATTGCAGGCGCGAGTCTGGACGTGCAAGACACAGAACCACTTCCAAGAGATCATCTGCTATGGGACACGCCCAATCTTTTGATCACACCTCACACCCAAAGTCTTTATGACTCGGGACGAGAAATGCACTGGATCGTCTTACGCGAAAACCTGCGGCGTTATGTCGCCGGTGAGAAGATGCTTTCCGTCGTGGATATCGACAAAGGGTATTGAGTTTAATACCCCTTAAATAACTCGGCTCTATTCCTGATTGCGCTTTCGTAGTGGCATTTCAAAGCCTCTCCGGTCATCGTTGTATGGCCTCTCAACAATCACACCGGTATGGTGGGCGGATCACGCGCTCGATCCTTCCGGAGTCTCAAAATGAAAATGCCGTTCCTGGGTATCACGACCCTGCGCACCTCCCCCCTGGCCGCAGCCCTAAGCCTGCTGAGCGCTATCGCCGTGTTCAGCGCAGAACCGAACATGGCACAGGCCGACACAACAGCAGAAAAAATGATTGCCAGGCTTGGCCTAAAAGAAAGCGCGATGGCAGCACGAGACATGCCCGGCTGGACGCCACCAGAAGCAGTGATCGTAATGGCCAGCGATGCAGACCGCCTGGCTTGGTACCAAGAAGTCGTTCCAGATACCGTCACCCTATACCCAGCGCGTAACATGCGAGAGGCAACGAAGGTCGCGGCAGAACATCCAGAGACCATTACCGCAGCCCTTGGCTTTTGCAGCACTGGCCTATTGCAAGCAGGGCCAAACATTCACTGGATGCAATTGCTATTCGCGGGCGTCGCGTCCTGCGTGACGATTCCCAAAGTCATGCAGGGTGATTACGTTGTCACCAACACTCAACGCATCTCAGGTCCGCAAATTGCTGAGCACGTCATGGCGATGGTGTTGTATTTCTCTCGTGGACTCGACCATTACGCTGCCGCCCAAGCTGAACAAAAATGGGATCGCATGGCAGTGCCACCGAATCAATTGTGGACGCTAGATACAAAGACCATGCTTATCGCGGGCTTGGGCGGAATCGGCACCCAAACCGCACGCCTTGCCAGTGGGCTTGGCATGAAAGTGATCGCCACGCGCAACTCCAGCCGCGAAGGCCCTGACTACGTTGACTATGTCGGATTATCAGATGAGCTACCCGCGTTGGCCGCCCAAGCCGATGTTATCGTCAACGCATTGCCGCTTACAGATGCGACGACTGATTTATTTGATGCAGACTTTTTTGCACGCATGAAATCGACGGCTCTGTTTATTAATGTGGGTCGAGGTGGTAGCGCCGTGACGGAGGATTTGATTGCCGCGCTGGAAAATGGAGCCATCGCTGGAGCAGGTCTGGACGTGCAAGACCCAGAACCCATGCCCCGTGACCACCCGCTATGGGATGCACCCAACCTGCTCATCACCCCCCATATTTCCAGCTTCAACGGGGCGGGGCAGGAAGCGCGCTTCATGTTGTTCCGAGAGAATCTGAGGCGCTACGTCGCCGGGGACAAAATGCTGTCGGTCGTGAATATTCAGGAGGGCTATTAAGAAACGCTCGCCTGCTCGCCGTATCTGCGGATCATATCCATATAATACTCGATGTTTTTATCGAAGCCGGGCACCGGGCCAATGCGATTAACGTACTGCGCCATGGTCGACGTAATTAGAAAATGCCGCAGCAATCGAAAGAGTGGTTGCGCCGCTTTCTCATCAGGCGACAACGGCCTGACCGACTCATAGCCGGCCACGAAGGCCTGATTGACCGTTTCGGGCCGCCCTTCAAAATCGTTGCGCCAATAAAAGGCGGCGATGTCTTTGGCCAGAGGGTCGATCCCGCAATCAGAGAAATCAAAGACCGCCAATGCGCCAGACTCCAACTGCATCGCATTCGCGCATTGCAAATCACCATGACACGCACCAGACGGAACCGTCGCGGGATCAAGGGCCGCCATACGCTCTAATACCGTCGCCCCCGCGCGCTCTAAATAGGCGTGGTCATCAGGGCGGTCCCGCACCATATCTAGCAAGTACGGTAAGCGTTCAGCCATCTTGGGCTCAGATCTCACGATCTTCTTATGCGGGGTTTTGAAATCCTTAGAGGCGTGATGGATGTCAGCAAGGAACGCGCCAAGCCGATGGGCATCTTCCTCATTAACAAAAATGTCGTAGGGCTGGCCTTCAAGCCAACGCATCATGACAACCTGGCGTTTTCCTTCAGGCGCATCGACAGAGAAAAACAAAGACCCATCGGCCAAGGGAATCGCGTTGGGGACTTCAATCCCATTCTCTGAGAGATGATTCACATAGGCCTGTTCGTAAGCGAATTCGTCGTCGTTGCTCTTTCCCGTCCGCGCGACTTTTAACGCATGAGGGCCGTTCGCGTGCTCAATGCGATAGATATCGTTCATGCCTCGGCTGAGCAGCCGACACCGGACTGCCCCCTTGAAGCCATATTGCTTTGCTAACTCTGACGCCAGCGCATCAGAATCCAAAACCGACTGGCTGACGGGAAAGGTCATGTCGCGCCCTTAGGCCAAGCCAGCATCTGACAAATGCTTTCGCGCCAAAGCGGTGAAGGGTCCGAAATCTCCGTCAAATCCTGGCACCGGCCCAACGCGGTTGATCAAAATGGCAAAGGTGGATGACATCACCAAATCTCGGGTCACCCGAAACAGCCCAAGATTGTTCAGTTCTCCGTCCATCAGCGGACGCTCTTCTTTGTAGCCATCAATAAATGCGGTGTTGATGGATTCATCTTTAATTTCCATGTCGCTGCGCCACACGAAGGTAAATACATCTTCAATCAGCAACCCCACGCCGCAGGAATCGAAATCTAGAGCCGCGAGCGAACCGTCGACTGTACGCATCACGTTGGCGAACTGAAAATCACCGTGTACCGGACCACGAGGTAAGTTTAGTGGGCCTAGCTTCTCATAAGCCGCTTTGACCGCCTCGGTCGCCATCACATAGAAATCATGATCTTCGGGGTCAGACTCAAGCATGCCCAGCAAATGGGGTATGCGCTCATCAAGCATGTTGGTCGCGGTAATGACACGCGCAGACTCCGACGAAAAGTCAGCACCGGCATTGTGTATCGTAGCGAGGGATCCGCCAACCTCTGCAGCATCGTCAGCAGACATTGCCTCCGTGAACGTTTTACCGTCGAGCCAATGCATAAGGGTCAGAGTCCGAATTCCTTCCGGGGCCTCGACCTCAAAGAATAGACTACCGTCATTGGCTCGGACCGGAGCAGGCACCTGACAACCTTTGGTGTGGAGGTGATGCACGTAGGCTGCTTCGTAGGTGTACGCTTCACGCGTTCGGAAGTCTGCCTTAGCGACACGCAGGGCGTAGCGATCACTGCCAGCCTGAACCTCGTAAAAATCATTGTTAGCGCGGTTAATCAGCTGGCAATGCACAGGCTGCGCCAAGTCATATCGTGCGACAAGCTCGCGCTCCAAAGCTCTCGGGTCGAGTGTTGAATGAATAACTGGAAAAACCATACGCGCCTTATACTCCAAGTGTGCAGCAGAGCGGTCAGCACATACGGTGTCAAGGCAGAGTCCTTGAACTTCGTGCCCGTGAGCCGCACAGTCGCGCGAGGGAGAGACAGATGAGCACACACGACACAGGTTTGATTGGTGGTATCTACGACATCGGGGTCGGAGTCACAGACATGGAGGCTGCTAAAATCTTTTGGCAGTCCTGCGGCTATCGGCCCGGGCCAACCGGCACACTGAACGCCAATGAAGCCAATGCTCTCTATGGTGTCGACTCTGCCGTGACCTGCGTCCGCATGCTGCATCAAGACGCTACCGCTGGCTTAATCCGCCTCATGCAATGGGACACCCCAACGGGGCCAGGCTTACAGATGGCGCCTCTACGCACTCATGGCTGCCGATGGTCTGTCCATCGCACTGACAACATTGCCAATGCCTATGCGCATGGTGAGATTTTGCGCATGCAGGGCAAACCAATTCACCTGGTCGGACCCCATTACAATTTTAATCTGGCGAAACCAGCGACCGAGAAAAAGCCCTTCGAAGAAAACGTACCTGTCTCTGGCGACGTTTTGATGTTTCAGCCAGAAGCACAGTTTGTCGCCATGACGCGGATGAATTTTTCTGTTCCGAAATACGGGACGATTAATGAAGCGGCACCCTTGCGCGTGACCGAAGGCTGCCACATGGCTATCGTCATCCAGGGGGATGACCTTTCTGTCTTTGACTTCTACGAAGAGGTCATCGGCTTTAAGCGCTACCACCAAGCTGACATCACCTATCAACCCGGCCGCATGGCCAGCGACATGTTTGAACTGACACCGGGCGAGAGTTTTTCGGAAGTTGATTTCGATGACCCGAAAGCGGGAGACGACTACACGGAACACCTGCCGGGTCGATTGCGCTGCTTTCTTATGCGATCACCCGAGACTCCAGACGACCGACTGGCGCGATCTCAGCCGGGCAACCTTGGCTACTCACTCTACTCCGTCAGGGTGAAAGATATTGCGGCCATGCATACCCGTGTCAGCGCATCACACGCGAGCCAGGTGAGTGAAATTCTCAAGAATGAATTCGGCACGCCAACGTTTTCGTTTGTGGCACCGGACGGATTCACCTGGACGGTGATGGCACATAGCGCCTAAGCCTTAAGGCCATCCATCATCGTATCCAGGTGGGTTTGCAAAGCGGCGTTAAAATCAAAGTCACCCACTTTGCTAAACAAATGCGTCCAGATGACAGAGGCGATGACCGGACTCATGAGCATCATGGGAAAGTCTGACAAGCCAGTATCGCGAAACTCGCCACTTGCGACACCGCGCTTAATCACTGCGCGCAGACCTTCAATGCCCGGCCCAATCATTTCCGAATGATAGAAGCTGACGAGTTCTGGAAAACGTTGCCCTTCTGAAATGAGCAAAATCAGAATGGTCCGGTAACCAGGCTTGGACAGAGTGGCGCTCACGCGGCGGAAAATTTCGCGCAAGAGGTCCGACGTGGAGCCCTCAAAGGTCGCCGCCATCTGCATGGTTTGCTGAATATGGGCTCCAACGGTTTCACGGACACAGGCTTTGAACAGTTCTTCTTTATTGTCGAAGTACAGATAAATGGTGCCTTTGCTAATGCCAACGCGTTCAGCCACATCTTCCAACCGAGTGCCTGCAAAACCATCCCGGGCAAAAATCGCGAGCGCCGACTCCACGATTTCCTTCGGGCGCGCCTCTTTTTGAGCGGCGCGTATCCCTTTCTTTTGAGCGGCTGGTACCGACATAAACCCAGATTTCCCATTGCCTTTTGAGCGACAAGGCCTATTTTACTGACTAACTAGTCAGTCAGCAAGTGCTGATGGAACGAAAGGGACAACGATGGACGACAGTGTTGCGCCAACCTCGGCGCCCGACACAAAGGATCTGAGCCTGAGCCCAGAACCCAGCAGTAAATGGGGCTTGGTGGCAGCCGGCATTCTGGCCGCAGGCATTTTAGGATTTATTCTGTTGCAGGTGTTGGCAAGCGAGCCGGTTCAGGTGGCCCGCGACAGCCGGGCCCCGCTGGTTGAAGTTATCTCTCTCGACCTTCAAACCGGCCCCCTGCCAGTGCGCGGAAATGGCCCGGTGCGACCACGCGCTCAAGTCACCGTCATTGCTCAGGTCTCCGGCGAGATTTCCGAAACGGGTCCCGCCCTCGTGACCGGCGGACGATTCAAAGCCGGCGACTCGCTTTTGCAAATTGACCCCCGCACCTATCGCGCCGCCCTCGACCAAGCCCAAGCCGACCGCGCCGCACGCCAAGCCGATCTCGCCTTCGCGGAAAGACAATTAGAACGCGACCAAAAATTGACCAAGAGTGGCGCCGCCAGCGAGCGACGGCGCGACGAAACGCTCAATCAAAGAGATCGCGCCCGGGCGCAGATCGCAGGCTTAGATGCCCTGATCGCCATGCGCGCCATTGACCTAGAGCGGACCAATATTGTTGCGCCGTTTGATGGCCAAGTGTTTTCGGAAAGTGTCGACGTTGGGTCCATCGTCCAATCAGGTGCAGAAATCGCCCGCATCTTCGCCACGGATATTTTTGAAATTGTTGTGCCGTTCACAGATGCTGAAGCGTCGCTCATTCCAGGGTTATGGGATGACACACTCACAACACGGCCGCGCGCCACAGCGACCCTGCCCTATCGTGGCAACCTCTACGCATGGGACGGCTATGTGGACCGTGTGGAAGCTGGGATCGATCCTGACACCCGCACCATCGACGTGGTCGTGCGCATTCCTAACCCAACACGGCGCGGCCAACAGGTTGGCGATGAAAAAACCGACAGCGTTATTGATCCGCCCCCCTTCTTAAGCGGAACCTACGCCGGAATCGAGATTGAAGGTCTCAACTTAACCTACGCCCTGGTTCCACGGACTGCGCTTCGCAATGACGACACACTGTGGCTGGTGAAAGACGACAACACCCTCGACGTCGTCGCCGTTGACGTTATTCAAGATCAAGACACGTTCATCGCTGTGCGTAGCTCATCCCTCAAAGAAGGCGGACGCGTCGTCGTCAGCGACCTCGCATACGCAACAGCAGGGCTTGAAGTGCAAGTTCTTGTCGATGACTCCGAACAGTGAGCCCTGACACATGAGAACCTTAATCGAATGGATGACACGCCACGGGGTCGCAGCCAATTTGCTGATGATCTTCATGGTCGCGACCGGCATTCTTAATGCCTTCACCATTCCTGTGGAGGTCTTTCCCGAACTCAAGCTGGATACCATTGCGATCGAGGTCGAGTACCTGGGGGCGTCGCCTGCGGAGATTGAAGAATCCATCCTGCAGCGGATCGAAGAGCGTGTTGACGGCATCGATGGTTTACAGGACATCACGTCAACGGCCATTGAAAACCGCGGCACGGTTTCCGTTGAACTGGCCATTGGTGAAGACAGCGCCAGCAAGCTGGACGAAATCAAAGCTGAGATTGATCGCATTACAACGTTTCCGGCCGGGGCAGAAAAACCAGAAGTCCGGGAGTCCACGAACCGCCAGCGGGTGATCGAAATTGCTATCGTCGGCGACATTGACGAGCGGGCGCTGAAGGAATTGGCCAACAAGGTCAAAGACGACCTAACACTGAGTGACGATATTTCGATCATCGAAGTGGCGTCGGTACGCGACTACGAAGTATCCATTGAAGTCGATAACGCCACACTACGAGCCTACGATCTCTCGCTCCCTGAACTTGCCAACACGGTCCGCCAGGAAAGCCTAGACCTTCCCGGTGGCGAAATTGAATCCGTCAACGAAGACGTGGTGCTCCGGACGCTAGGCCGCAACTACGACAGAAAAGACTTTGGTGAAATTGTTGTTTTAACGGGACGCAACGGCGCGCAAGTCAAACTTCGGGACATCGCGAAAGTGGAGGACGGGTTTCGCGACCAAGACCTCATAAGCTTGTTCGACGGTCGCCCGGCTGCTTTTGTAAAGGTCTTCCGCACCGGCGATGAGCAAGTGTTGACGGTCGTGGACGTGGTTAACACGTACTTAGAAGAAGAATTGACGCCGATGTTGCCGCCGGAAACGGAAGTCATCATCTGGCGCAACGATGCCGAAGAGCTTGATAGTCGCTTAAGTCTACTTTTGAAGAATGGCGCTTTGGGACTCATTCTCGTCGTCGTCACATTGGCGCTCTTCCTTGATATCCGCCTTGCCTTATGGACTTCGCTGGGCATCCTCGTTGCGTTTATCGCAGCCATTGGCGTGATCAACGGGATCGACAATACGATTAACCAAATCGCTCTGTTTGGCTTTATCCTCGCCATCGGCATTGTCGTCGACGATGCCATTGTCATTGGCGAGAATATTTACACGGAGAATGCAAAAGGGGGTGATCCGTTAGAAGCGGCGATCCGCGGCGCACAACGGGTATCTGTCCCCGTACTCTTTGCCGTCGCAACCACAATTGCAGCGTTCTCTCCACTGTTATTAGTGCCCGGCGTCAGCGGCAAATTTCTCGGTCAGATGCCGACCGTCGTAATCATCCTTCTGCTGTTGTCCTTGGCCGAAGCCATGCTGATTTTGCCGTACCACTTGTCTCACCAGAAGTTTAGTGAGCCGACCAAACCAGGGTCACTGCTCAACCGCATTCAAGCCATACAAGCCGTGTTCTCAAGTCGCTTAGCCTTGTTCGTGAACGGCCCACTGGATCGGGCGCTGCGCTTTGTCACCGGGCACCCGTGGGTGGTCGTCGCTTCAGCCGTTGCCATGATCATGCTGTCCTTTGGTTTTGTCGCGGGCGGTTATGTCAAAGTCCAATTCTTCCCTGTCGTTGAGGGCCGCTACGTCACTGCGAGCATGGAACTTAAGCCCGGCACACCGTTGGCTCAAACCGAGGAGATGGCCGAGCACATTTTACGCATCGGGCGGGAAGTCGAAGCAGAATTGCAAACCCGTCTTCCCGACGACAGTGAGCCACTCGTATCTGCCGCCTACGTGCTTGTTGGAAGCCAAGATTTTGCCGCGCCCCCGTTCGGCGGCGTGAGCATTCTTCCCGACGCGAACAAAGCTTCGGTCGTCTTGGAATTGCTGGACCCGGAGCTCCGTGATTTCCCAGCGCAAGACTTTCAAGACCTTTGGCGCGAAGCGGTTGGCGAACCACCAGGCATGAGCCGACTGTTCTTTTCCTCGCAATTGTTCAATCTCGGCGAGCCGGTCCAAGTTGAGATTTCAGCGGACTCGCCCGACACCCTCAGCCGTGCGGTAGACTCGGTGCAGACTGATCTTCAGAAAATTGCCGGTGTCTTTGATGTGCGCAACGACATGGATGAGGGCAAGCGAGAAATCGAAGTGCGCCTCAAGCCGCAAGCCCGCGTGTACGGGCTAACATTAGAAAGCCTCGCGCAACAAGTAAGAGCGGCGTTCTTCGGAGCTGAGTCTCTGCGGGTGCAACGCGGTCGCGAAGAAGTCCGCGTCTATGTTCGCCTACCCAAAGATCAACGGAACTCAATCGCCGATTTGAAAGAGTATCGGGTTCAGATACCCGGCAGCGGATTTGTGCCCTTAGGGGCCGTCGCCGACCTCAGTGAAGGACTGAGTCCATCGATGATCAAGCGCCGTAACGGCCGCCGCATCGTTGCCATTACCGCGAACGTCGACAATGCCTCCATCACGGGTCAGGAAGTCACGGCTGAGTTAGAAGCGAACATCTTGCCTCAACTGGCGCAACAACTGCCGGGCCTAAAGTATGACTTCGGTGGCGAACAGCGCGAGCAACGCCGCACACTGCCCGTTCTTGCGAGCAATTTTGTGATGTCGCTCTTCGCAATTTATGCGCTTCTGGCGATCGCCTTTCGGTCTTATGTCCAGCCCATCATTATTATGGCGGCCATTCCCTTTGGCGCGATTGGCGCCATCCTTGGCCACCTCATTTTAGGCATCAATCTGACATTACCCGGCATCTTTGGAATCGTTGGTTTGGCCGGCGTGATCGTGAACGGGGCGTTGGTAATGATGGACTTCATCAACGAAGAACGGACGAACGGAAAAGCCCCTCGCGTAGCCATCATTGATGGTGCCAAGTCGCGCTTCCGGCCAATCATGTTGACCGCCCTCACCACATTCTTGGGTGTGTTTCCTTTGATCATTGAACGCAGCATCCAAGCCCAGTTCCTCGTGCCCGTCGCATGCAGTATCGGATTTGGTGTGTTGTTCGGAACGGCGGTGCAATTGCTGCTCGTCCCGGCATTGGCGATGATTCAAGCCGATGGACTGAAGGCCAGCCTCGGATTCGGTCGTCCCGCACCCCAACCTGCCGAGTAGTCACCTATTGCGAACGACAAATGTTCACGATATGTTCCGTGGCATTGAAAGCCAAAAGATTGGACATGGAATGATCAACGGAAGCTGCCTCTGTGGAAAAGTGAAATTCCAAATTTCGGGCGAACCATATTCATTAAGCTATTGCCATTGTTCACGATGCCGCAAAGCGGCGGGCGTATTTTCCGCAGTTCTGATCGGGAAAGCCGAGGACCTTTTGGTGACCGAAGGACAAGGTGAGATCGCTAAATTCAAAGCCGGGTCAGACGCAAAGTTTGAGCGCTGCTTTTGCAAGGCATGCGGCACGTCGCTGGGTGATATGGCAACCGGCAATGAGTATGTCATCGCAGCCTCCGCCTTAGACGACGATCCAAAAATACGGCCGACGCTCCATATCCATACGGCATCAAAACCGGATTGGTATGAGATCGATGATGACCTGAAGAAATTCGAAGGCGATTACATCCGCGAACAATAAGTGCCTCGTTTGACCACTTAACGTTGCCATAATTCTGAGCGCTTTTACGCGCATTGTGCCTGTCGTTCCCAACGGGCTCAGCGCCCGCTATGCTGTGCCCATAACAAACTCGCACAGGATCCTTATGCACACTCTTCATCGTTTCACTGCACTGTTGGGCTTAATCCTTCTCGCGCTTTCCCCTTTAGACGCTCTTGCCGTTACGGTTACCGTCGGCGGAACCGGCGTGAAGGACACGGCAGGCGACAAAAAATGGCTGACCTACCAGGCCAACGTTGAAGCAGCCGGAGACCCAGACTTAGAAATGCGCATGCTGATCTATGGCGAACTGGGCTCTGAAGACATTCTTGTGAATGGCATTCGCCGAGGCCGCATCCAGGTCGCCAATTGGTCTGGCTTGGCAACCACGACCGTCGTGCCCGAAATGGCGATGCTGTACACGCCGTTTCTGTTCGACAACTACGCCGAAGCCGACTTCATCATGGATAACTATCTGTTTGCCGCATACTCAAAGCTGCTGGCCGAGCAGGACGTCCACCTCATTCAATGGGACGAAATTGGCTTCAACCAAATTTATGGCAAAACCCCCATCCTAGCGCCAACAGCAGCGCAAGGCATGCGCTTTAGGACGTCATCCAGTGAGTCCGCACGACTATTTGCGGAAGCCATTGGCGCGGATGCCATACCCCTCGGCTTTATGGACATCGTGACCGGGCTTCAAACAGGACTAGTCGATTCCGGAGAAAGCGCCATCATCATGTATGTCCCAACGGGCATATCCGGTGAGGCAAAACACATAACACTGACCGACCATTCCTTCGCCACATCGATCATCGTTATGAAAAAAAGCTGGATCGATAGACGGCCAGAAGAGCAAAAACGCATTCTGTTGGAATCGTTTGTTGATGTGAATGACGGTCGGCAGTGGACTCGTGACGAATGGAAGACCTTTCTTGATGAGCAGGAAAAATGGGGATTCACCACGCACCGCATTGCTGAAGAGCAGCGCAAGAGGTGGAAGGACGCCGTTGCACCCGTGTCTCGCCGCCTCATCGATTCGGTCGGCGGTGACGCACAGATGATCTGGGACTTGGTGCAAGAGGGCAAAGCAGCGTTCGCAGCGCAGCAACCGGAAGACGCCGAGTAACACGACGCATAGAATCGGGGAGGCGCAAAGCATGACGCAACGTTGGGCACACACACTGGCGATCGTGGGCTTCACTGTCGGAGCGATACTTGCTTCACCCGCACAAGCCGTTGAATCGGTTGTTAAGCGCACAACACTTTTGGTGTCCGATATTGAACGGTCCATCGCTTTTTATAAGGGCATTGGCTTTTCACCCTGGCTCGACCGCGCCGGCCCACGTGACCCCAACGGCTCCGTCGGCATGCCCCTTAACAAGAAATCTACGACGTCACGTATTGTGATTCTCTCAGGACAACACCCGGACTGGGCGATGATCGGACTCCTAGAATTCGACAACCCAGCACTACCTTGGACCCGCGATCCAGACGACAAAACAATCGGTACATCGGATGCGGTCTTGGTGATTGTCACGGATGACATTCAGACCGCTTATGAGAACGCCAAGGCGCAAGGTGCCAATATTCTCGACGGACCGCGCGCGTACACATCAAATTCTGTAAACGGCAAAAAATTCGGATGGATCATGTTTCTACAAGACCCGGATGGCTGGGTCATTGAAATGACGCAAGTCGACCGCATCGAGCCTTACGACGAGTAGTGTGCCTGCGCAGCTGCCAGTAAAAAAGCGCAGCCCATTCAAATTCAAATGAGACCAAGCGCCGTCGCTCGGTCGCACAGAGAGTCAGCAAACCAGTTCAGGCTTCGGAATCGCAAGGGAAAATGACCGATCTGATTGACGTTCTTCGCGAATCCAGAGATCAGGCGGAACTCCTTTGCCAACAGGAACAGTGGCAGTAAATCTAATTCGTCACGAGTGAGCGGCCGTTCTGACGCGTACCCATCTAAAAAATCTTGGGCGTATTTGTTGTCGAACTTGCCATAGGCATTCGCCCATACAAAACATGCGATGTCTTGGATGAAATAGTCTTCACCGCTGTTGTCAAAATCAAGCAGGGTAATATCGCCTGAGGAATCGACGTGGACATTATTGAAGTGGAAGTCACCATGCCCCGGACCAAACGGAAGGTCTCGGTCAGCTATCGCCTGCACAGCTTCGTACAAAGTGGCGGCAATGCGCTCGTAGAGGGCAACATCTTTGGGCCTGTCTGAGACTAATTTTTTCAGATGGGGCAGATTGTCAATGTAGTCAGATAAAAGGTTTGTTCGGCGTGTCCTTGTCGGTTTGTAGTGCGCGCCCTCTGCATGCATCCGAGCAAATTGAGCACCAATCTGGAACGCCGCTTCAACGCTTGGCTTATCACCGAACTTCCCGCCATTTGCCCAGGAAAACAAGGCAACGGCACGCGGACCTTCGGGCGCATTAACCGCAAAGTAAGGCTGGTCGGTTTTAGTCCTTATGACATTTGCAACGCGGATATTTGCTTTATCTAAGTGTTCCAGGAATCCGAGTTCGTACTCAACATCGTCAAATGAGCGCCACTCGGTTCGCCAGACACGACACGCAATCAATGTGTCCCCGTCACGAACTTTATAGACGTCGTTCATACCACGGTGGATCAATTCACAGTACGCATCGGCACCGAGGTCGTACCGCGCACGGATGTAAGCGCCGAGTTGCTCATGATCAACGATCGAGTGGGCTGCGCTAATCTGTGGGGTGGCATCCGGTCCGGACATCGTTCTTTCACTATCGCTAGAGTAATTTCAGGCTCGTTAACCCTGTAGAATGAAGGTCAAATTCTATTGAATGCGCGAGTGCTTTAATAGGGTCCAAGCGACCTTGTCAGCGAAGGGTTGACCACTTAACGAAAGGCGTGACGTCGTCGCGCCAAGGCCCGCCTACTTTTTGGCCTTGGCTTTAGCCTTAGGTTTCGCCTTAGGCTTCTTAGCTTTAAGGGCGACCTCGCATGCCTTACGAGTCCACTCCGTCAGATCATCTTGATCTTCTAAAACATCTTCGGGCACTTGCCAGTACGACATTTTGATCGGTTTGTTTTTGCCAGAGTAGGTAAACGGTTCAGAGCCCGCATCTTCGTAGTCAGCGATGTTGGCCGGGCCGACCTTGTAATACAAAACATCATCAGCAATCAGCGCGAACATCACGCCGCTCTTGTAGAGGCCAAAACCCCCAAACATGCCGCGCGATGTGATGCCATCCATGTGAGACAAAATATCAAGAACGTAATCACAATATCCGCGAGAGGCCATCAGCTGCGCTTTCTCAAAATCACAAAGGCCCGTTTATTGACGCGATCATCGCACAGGGCGCCCTGTCGTTCGACATCGAACCCCGCAGCAGCAACCTCCTTTACCTTTTCATGAAATTCGTCTTCAACAACAGTCGTCGACCGCTGCCCTTGGCTCTCAAACAAGATTGCACCGCCGGGTGTCGTAAGTTCGGCAAAACGCCGCCCTAATTCTGCCAGAGGCATAGCCATCCAACCATGCACCGCAGCAGCAATAACGACATTGAACGGATCCGCGCTCTGGTAGGCTGTTGCATCAGCACAGTGCAATGAGACGGTCTCAGCCTTCAGAAAGCGACTCACCAACGATCCAATATCGACCAGCGCTTGTTCATGCTCGACCCCAACCACGGTATGCGCGACAGGTGCGGCGGCGAGCGCCAGAAAACCAGTATTGCACCCGAGATCAAGAACACGTTGTCCGCCACATAGGGCTTCTAAGTCATATGCTATCGCGCGTACGTCGGTATCTCGACTTCCCACAATCATGGCGGCGTCACAGCTTTGATAGGGCAAGCCGAAGTCGCCAAAGCGCATATCCGACGCCTCTTGATAATCAGTCCAGCGCGATGAGACATCTTGATGCAACTGGGCCAATTGCTTGTGGGCAGGCGACCGCGAGAGCGTTTGATCAAGTGCGTCAGCATGGTGCCGCACCTGATGGGTAAACGGCCGACACGAAACCGCGCGCCAGCGGGCCAATACAGTCTCATCCCACTTCTCATCACGCTCCGCTTCGTGGGCTAAAACGGCATGATAAGCAGGCACCTTTGCTAAGGCAGTTTGATTTACACCTTTTATGGTTTGTCCGGCTTTGAACGTGTTCAGCGCCGTTACAACGTCACTTTGGGGTGCTTTGTCTTCTGTCGGAATTGCGTCTTCGCCCTTGAGTGTCGCCCGACCATAGGCATTAGCAAAACGACCGAGCCAAGGTGCGAACGGCTTCCACAATCCGATAGATTCAGTGCGCGCTGCCGACCGGCTTGCAAAGCTTGCCCAAGGCATGGGACGCAACGCGCCTTGTGCGCCGTTTTCCTGTGGACTGGATGGCGGGTTATCCAGCGCAAGAGCCGCCACGATTTGAGACAGCATTGGGTCTGGATCGGCGACAAGGCCTTCATACTGAACCGTCGCAATAACAGGCGCCCAAGGAGCGTAGTGCGCTTGCAGACGGCCGTAACATTTTATTCGGTTAGCAATGCCCGCCCAGGTATCGGCCCAATGCCCCCCTGTCACAAAATTCCGCGCGAAAATACTAACAGCGAGATCAAGAGGGTCACGCTGCATCTGAATAATCTTGGCGTCAGGGCAAAGCTGGAGAAGAAGGTCAAGGTAGAGCGCGTTTGTAGGGTGCGTATCGATGACATATCGCGCGTCACCGGCCAGCGAAGCGAGCGTATTGCGGTACTGGTCTGCAGCGGCCTGCAAGTGAGCAGCATCAGACGCAACATCCATCTCTGCAAGCTTAGGCAGCAATCCAACCTCATCGGCTACGGCAATATCTGGATGCGCCGACAACCAAGATTGCAGCAGCGATTTTCCCGAACGCGACGGACCCGTAATAACCAATGGTGTTGGTCGTCCTGACTCTTCTTGCTGCATGGCCGGAAGCGGGCTTTTGATAACGGACGCAACATGGCGTTCGAAAGCCGCAATAGACGTCGCATGCGATGGCGTTGCCTGCTTGGCGCGCACGCGGTTGCCTTCAGAGAAACAGGCGAGCGCGTTCTCGGGTTCATTCGTCGTCGAGAAGACGTTTGCGAGTGTAAACCAAGCCTTAGCTGTATCCGGTCCGTCAAGCACACCCTCGCCGAGCAAGGAGGTCAGGCGATCAAGCGTTGCATGCGGATCGGGCTTGTCCGCAAAGAGCGCTAAATTGTGGTGGGCGGTCATATGGTCGGGCGCAAAATCCAAAAGGTCGAGCAGGGCATCACGTGCCGCACGGGTCTCGCCGGCCTCCCACAAGGCTTGGGCCCGTCTGAGATGGATGTCCTGATCAGTGGGGTGGCCTGCGAGAGCGTTATCGCAGACGTCTCGCGCCTGTTCAAAAGCGCGACGCCCTACAAAAAGGTCGACCAAGGCAAGCGCCGCTGGTCGATACAGCGCGTCTTGCACCAAGGCCTGCGCATAGGCCGATTCTGCGCGGGCAGTTTGACCGACCAATGCCAAAACTTGACCGGCGGTATTGAGAGCCGCAGCATCCGCACCTGCAATTTGCGTAATCGCCATCGCTTGGGTGATCGCGTCATCCAACTGCTTGAGATCAACGAGAACCGCCGCAAGGACAGACCGCGTGCCGACATGATCCGGCCGCGTCTCAGCCGCTTTACGGAGCAACTGTTCAGCGTCGGCGGAGTCTCCAGATTGGTATTCAAGAACGCCTAAATTGTAGAGCGTAGGCGCGTGGTCCGGCCGTGCCGTAAGATCGTCGCGGAAGTGTTGCTTGGCCTCTTCGGCGCGCCCATCGCGAATAGCCGCGATCCCGGCTTCAAAAGAATTATCGCTTTGCGTTGACACAAGCGCCTCTGGTGCAGCCCGTCGCTTCAGCGTTTGCTGAAGTCGGGGGTTCGTTTTTCAGTAAATGCTTCAAACCCTTCGCGGAAGTCTTCACCAGAAAAAGCGTCGACGAAAAGGTCGCGTGTGTCGGAGGTATCATCACCCACACCATCAAGAATCATGTGGGCGATCTTTTTGGTCGATTCGGCTGAGAATTGCGACGCGGCGCAAATCTGATCCGCAAAGGTTTGCACTTCGGATTCCAGCTCACCCTCTTCGACGAGCCGATCAAGAAGCCCAAGCTTGTGTGCTTCATCTGCGCCGATGATGCGGCCCGTATAAAGAATATCCTTTGCCGTGGAGGCACCAACCGCATCAACCAAGCGCTTGGTATCCGCGAGACTATAAATCAGCCCGAGCTTGCCAGGCGTAATACCAATTTTCGCACTGCTATCGGCAAAACGAAGATCGCAACACAGGGCAATGCCGCACCCGCCACCCACGCAAGCCCCACGAATCATCGCAATCGTGGGCTTAGGGAAGCGGTGCAACGCCTTTTGAGACTCATACGTGACCTCTGCAATGGTCGTAGCCGTTTCTGGGCTTTCAAACACAGCCTTCATTTCGTCGATGTCAGCGCCAGCGGCAAAAGCCCGCCCTTCGCCGGCAACGATAAGAAGGCGCACATCTGGATCAGCTTCCGCCTCAGCCAACAGATCAATCATGCGCCGCCACATATCGAGATTCAGCGCATTGCGTTTTTCAGGCCGATTGAGACGCAGCACAGCATGCGGGCCAGACTTATCGAGGTAAATTGCATCGCCAGACATAACGTCTCTCTTCGCGGTCATTCTTGGTAGCCAAGTTCTACATCACGGCACAGAAAATCGCCATAAAGTGTAGGTGAGTCTACTTCTTCTTTTTGGCTGCCTTCGCCTCACGGGCTTCTATTTTCTTTTGTTTCTCGACCAGCTTGTCTTCTGGCGTTGCAGCTCGCCCCATATGAAAACGCTCTTCAAACAGAGGCTTCTTGCCGCCTTCGCGATACCAACTCATGACCATTGGAATTTTCGCCATGCGGAAAAGGCCAATTTGCGGACAGCGGCGATCGGTTTCACGGGCCAGCTCCTTAACCCGTTCAACTTTTTCTTTGCTATCAACGTAGAGATCAAAATTGAGCTGCTCGTACTGAGGCTGCAGATGCAGATCAAAAAAGAACCCCCTAATATCGATCAGGGATCGAACGTCTGTGCGGATGCCGGCGTATTTGAAACCTTGGTCTCGCGCGACCACCCGCACAGTTATGGACGTGCAGGCCGCTAAGGCTGAAAGTTGCGCGTGAACGGGGCTCCACCCACGTGACCGACCCTGCAAATCAGGCGGGTCCCCAATATCAAACCCTTCTGGCTCGTCGTACATGATCGATGTCTGACCATCGAAATACCCTTCAACCCGCATTTGCTCAAAGGACTGAGAACTAACATCGGAAATGCCAATGTAGTCAGGATATCGAACGTCGGTTTTCATGTCTGCGCTCCCTCATTTGTGACCCGTTACTCTAACGAACGGGCTTCCCAACACTGGGATAAGTATGGCACCTATCATCCATGAAGTCGGCCCCACAATTTCAAAGCGCAGCGATTGACCACCTCGGTGTGGTTGGGCGCGATATCACCATCATGATTGACGCATACGTGCGCCTCGGTTTCTCACCGACGGAGCCAGTGCCGCTGATGGGCATGGTCGATGGGCAACCGACGCCCCTAGGGCAAGACTCGGCGCACCTCATCTTTGCAGACAGTTATGTCGAGTTGTCAGGGGTCACGAGCACAGACCCGGCCCACCATCTCGCACCCTGGCTCAAACGGCGTAAAGGCCTTCACATTCTGGCGCTGGGAAGCGATGACGCCGTGGCGAGTCATTCCGCGCTGGAGTCCCATGGCCTAGACGTTCCCGCGGTGCAGGATGCAGGCCGCCATGTAACCTACGGCACGCATCATGGCGACGCGGCGTTTAAATGGTTTAAAGCACCGGATGCGCTGGGAAACGAAGGCTTCGTTTGTTTGGTTGAACAGATCACCCCAGAGCTCGTATTTCAGCCACCAGAGAACGGCCACCCAAATGGCGCCCTCGGAGTCACTGGTGTAACGATATTAAGTGACAGTCCGGCAGAGTCGTTAAAACGATTTGAGGCTTACCCAGGCGTCACGGGACGTACACCGCACAGCCTATCGTTCGGCCATCAGACGCTGAGCTTCTTAAATCCGAAGGAGTTAGCCGATCAATTTGGCATCTTCGACGACATGACAAGCCCAGCGTTCGCGGGCTTTACGATGCGCGTCGAGAATTTAGAGACGACACGTGCCGCTATCAAAGAGGCGGGCGTAACGGTGCACGACCACGAAAATGGCGACTTGTGGGTCAACCCCACGGATGCCTGTGGAACCTTGCTCATTTTCAGCGCGAAGTAATATCTCTTACGCGCCCGCGTACATGTAATCCCGAGTCAGCGGCAAAGCCTCAAGGTCGGGGCTCATCTGAATGTGAAAATTAACGTGGTAAGCGTGATGAAAACTAGACTCCGCGCTGGCTAAAAAGAACTCCCACATGCGGCAAAAGCGCGCGTCATATATTTTTTCCATTTCGTCGCGGTGTTCCATAAACCGACGTCGCCACTCCCGCAATGTGTAAGCGTAGTGGAGACGCAGAGTTTCAACATCGGTGATGTAGAATCCAGCCCTTTCAACATGCGGCACGATTTCCGACAAAGCCGGCGCGTATCCGCCGGGGAAGATATATTTCAAAGTCCAAGAATCAGAGGCACCAGGGCCATCGGCGCGACCAATAGTATGCAACACCGCAACCCCATCGTCGGCCAAGCGCTCACGCATGGTTTTAAAGAATGTGCCGTACATCGGCAGACCAACGTGTTCGAACATGCCGACCGAAACAATGCGGTCAAATGTGCCCTCAACCTCGCGATAATCCTGATACAGAAACTGCACCGACTCTGTAACGCCAGCCTCTTGAGCGCGGCGATTGGCGACTTTCAGCTGCTCTTCCGACAAGCTGATACCAGTGACATTGACGCCATACCGCTCATGCAGACCCAGCCCTAAGCCACCCCAACCGCAACCCACGTCAAGCACTGTCATGCCGGGCTAAAGGCGAAGCTTGGCCGCGACATGATCCACTTTTTGACGCTGCGCCTGCTCCAAAGTGTCGTTGTGGGATTTGTAGTACGCCATCGAGTACTGCATATCCTCATCGAGGAATCGCTCGTACAGGGTGGAGGACAAATCATAGTGGTGGGCGACATTATTCGCGGATCGAGACACAGGATTGTAAGTCCGCAGCAAACCACCAAAACGCTCAATCGATTTCAGCATGCGCGCAGCCCAATGGCCGTGCGTTGCACGTATATTAGACATCACCAAATCGAGCATGTCGAACAGGTCACCGTCTTCAATTGTGAGCGTGCCGTCCATATACCCTTCGCCGGCATAGAGTGCAGGATTAATGAAGAGCTTGGTCCCGAGTTGCGGGTCATGAAAAGTCACCGTGACCTTTGGGTCAGACCCAGTCCCAACATCATGACGGACACCCTTGTGATCAATAATGACTAAGGTTCCGCGCTTCATAAGCGGTTTTAGAAAACGAGCAAAAAGCACGACGGAGCTTCCATACATCTTGAGCCAACAAACTTTGGTAGAGTATCTCATAATATTTTGACATTGTCCGCTAACCGTCATTCACAGAGTCGTGGGCGAGGTATAGGGAGATAAGAAACTCTTGGAAGATTTAGACGCTGCAAATCACGACCGCGTTATCATTGTCGGTGCTGGACCTGTTGGACTCGTTGCGGCCCTCCGGCTGGTGCGGGCAGGCATCCCGGTTGTCGTGCTGGAAGCAGCGGGAGAACCTCACGCGGAACCACGGGCGTCGACCTTTCACCCCCCAACCGTTGATCTTTTGGATGAGTTGGGTCTAGGCGAGCGCCTGGTTGCATTGGGTCGACCAGCCCGGACATGGCAGTACGGCATGTTTGAAACAGGCGAGCGGGCCGTTTTTGACTTGGGCGTGTTGGCGAATGAGACGAACCACCCCTACCGGCTACAATGCGAACAGCTGCACTTAGTAAAAGAAGCCGCCAAGATGCTCGACGCCGAACTTCCCGGCGCCTTGCTCTTCAACGCGAAAGCCTTGCGCGTTCGTCAAGATGAAGACGGGGTGACCGTTGACGCAGAAATTGACGGCGAGAAGACCACTCTTCACGGCCGCTGGCTGATCGGCGCCGATGGCGCGAGCAGTGTTGTGCGCAAGGGCCTCGGCTTAGGATTCGAGGGAGAAACCTACCCGACCGTCTCCATTTCTATTGGCACGCCCTTTGCTTTTGAGGAACACATCGCTGATCTCTGTGGGGTCAACTATTTCTGGGCCAACGGATGGTCTTTCAGCATGTTTCACACCAAAGATATGTGGCGCGTCGGCTATTCTCCGTCGCCTGACATGGACGATGCGGCAGCTTTAGCAGATGACGAGATCCAGGGTCGGTTGGCCCGTATCGTGCCGAATGGCGGCCCATTCGAGATCATTACAGCGCGGCTGTATAGCGTTCACCGTCGACTGGTCGAAAAGATGCGAGTTGGTCGCATACTCCTGGCGGGCGATGCAGCCCACCTCAACAGCCCGTCCGGAGGCTTTGGTATGAACGGTGGCGTTCACGACGCCTTTAATCTGACAGACAAGTTGATCAAGGTCTGGGGGGGCGGTGAAGATGCCCTGCTCGACCTCTATGCCCGGCAGCGACATCACGCAGCCAGTGCCGACATCCAAAAGACGTCTGATGCCAACCACAAACGGCATCGCGAAAAAGACCACGGTCGGCGACTAGAAACGCTCAAAGGCATGCAAGCGACCATCAATGATAAAAAGGCCGTGCATAAATTTCTCAGGGAATCGTCTCTGATGGACTCGCTTGAGCGTGCGAACGCCCTAGCCTAAAGCCTTACGCAGAGGCTCTTTCAGCCCATTGGGTTTGCTCTGGCGGCACATAGGACTTGGCTGGGTCTAACGGTTGCGCCAAACGGAAGTAATTCTCATCGGTGAAGGGTAACGTTTCACCGCTGTCCGTATCCCACAAATTGCGCTTCATCGCTGGCAAATTGCCATAGTAAACGTGAAGAGCAACAGATCGCTCTACACCTGGATTTCCGACAGCGTGAATCGCATCCGCCGGCAAAAACACGATGTCTCCCGCCGTATAGGTTCGGGTGACAGTTGCGACCGGCTTGCCCTGTCGTAATTTAAAGTAGGCCGCCGACTCCGTCCCGCTGCATAGAGCTATCGTTGTCGCCATATTGTGATTGTGCGGGGGGGTACCGAAGGTTGGGACTCAATTGAATTAGAAAAACGGTGATGTTGTCGTCTGCGTGAAGGCAAATCTCTTCATCACTGTAGTGCGGTAGCGCCGCTGCCATGGAGACAGGCGCGCTTAACTCATAGCGAAGGCGCGCCGTGACATAGTCAGCGCAATTGAGTTCACCACCCGCTTGTTCGCAGTCCCTAACAAATCTATTGAGATCGAAGACCAAAACCCTTACCCCCAGAAGGCCGTTTATATTGTTAAAAATCGTATTACCGTCACCTGCGCGATCAAGAACCGCCGTGTATATTTTTGTAAAGAAAGCCGCTTGCACCTGTCACGACGAGTCGCAGACCGCCTATCAGTTGTGACGACTCGGCGGCACAACGCGTTGTGTTTGAAACGGCTCAAAACCTCGGACCAGACCTGGGCCGAGTCGGCGCACCCAGGCGCTTTGCCAACGGGATTGCGCGGTAGTAGTGTAAAGGACTGTAAACCTCTGGAGGACAGCATGCTTCAGCAAGAGCGTCACGCCGTACTGCCGCAATCATCTTTAAGCGAGCAAGCCCGGCAAGATTTTTTGAACCAACTCGGCAAGCATGTTCTCAACGAAATAACGCCGGGTAATGCGGCGGCGTACCAACGTCGTGTTCTGCCGCGTATTCGTGCCGAAAAAGGCCGAGACCCAGAAACCCGTCACGAAATTCGCAAGGCAATGGTCGCCGACCCTTACTACCAGATGACCAGCTCATTCCAGCGCACTGTGCAAGAAATGATGTGGAATTCGGTCGACGATACGATTCAGCGCCAACTGCCTGACTTGATCGAAACAGCGAAGACCATTCGCGAGGGTGACACCATCGGGTCCCTCCATCTCGATCCCGACTTTGTTATCCCATCCTACGTTGCCGAGAATGATCATCACTGCATGCCGGGCGGATATTCTGGTGATCTGTGCAAGGACGACGTCACAGCGGGAGCGCTCTACGACAAAGGCGCGTTTATCTACACGCAGGGCCTATTTGGTCCCCGCATGGACGGCATAGGCAAAGCAACAGCAATGATGTTCGCCCGCTGCTTCCCCGACCTGAAGCCGCAAAAAATCCTAGAGATTGGATGCACCGCCGGTGGCTCAACGACCGGTTTGAAAATGGGCTTCCCTAATGCGGAGATGCACGCCATTGACGTCGGCGCTGCCGTTTTACGTTACGGTCACGCGCGAGCGGAGAGCCTTGGTGTCCCAATCCACTTTCATCAAATGAGTGGCGAAGACTTAAACTTTGAAGACAACAGTTTTGACTTCGTTAACTGCCCAGCCTCATTCCATGAGATGTCACGCAGCGCGGTTTACAACGTCTTTAAAGAAGTGCATCGCGTTCTTAAACCGGGCGGTGTGTTCCTCATGTCAGAACTTCCTCCATACGAGGGAGAAGACCCTTGGACACAATTCATTCGAGACTGGGATACCTACAATAACAATGAGCCCTTCTGGGGCACTGTTCACGAACTAGACTTCGCGGAAGTTGCCGACAAAGCCGGATTTAGCCCTGAGGATTACTGGTCTGGCACCGGACCCGGCATCGCCGAAGCCAATCAGTTGACTGGTGCAGTCGAAGTGCAAAATAAAAAATTCATGGGCTCAACCCGGGGCGGTGGAAAAGCATGGTACGTCCATGTGACCAAGCGCGCCTAATAGACGATTGATCAATGACTGATAAAATTGCGACACCGCGCCCCTCCAAGGGAAAGCGGCCACAGTATTTTGACGATCCTAATATGGATCAAATGCATTCCATGATTATTGCTCTGGCGACGGAGGTCTCTGTTCTAACGGACCGCTTCGATACCATTGAGCGCGTTCTCGATGAAAAAGGCACGGTGAGCCGCGCTGACATTGAAAACTGGGAGCCAGACGAACCGACATGGAACGAGCGGCGCGAGAATAGAGAGCAATTGATACGGCGTTTGTTCAGAGGCGTACGCGAAACCCGCACGGTCCTTGAGGGACACGACACACCCGAAGACAACGCATAAGGAACCGCACCACCATGGCCCGCCCACACATTGAGTTTATTCAGGCCCAGGCTGTCGGTTGGCGCACCTTAGACGACGACACGTCTCGCCCAGGAGCAGAAGCCAAACCTCTGAGCCACGACGCGAACTCTAAAGCCGTAACCACTATCCTGCGCTATCCCGCAGGCTGGTCTCTAGACCAAGAGCATTACCTAGACAGTGATGAAGAGTTTTACGTCCTGTCTGGAACATTGGTGATGAACGGTGAGTCTTACGGAGAAGGCGACTATGCCTACCTCCCGGCGGGATACCCACGACACTCCATAACTAGTGAATCCGGCGCAGACGTGATGACGTTCTTTGAAGGCCCCCACAATCGGGTCGCAGGACCAGCGCCAAATGGTTTCTACAACGGCACAAATTTGGTGCAACGTATCCCGACAAAGTCCGTCGAATGGGGTAGCGCAACAGACCCTAAAGTTATGGCCCCCGGCGTAAAGCGCCTCGGCCTACGCAAAGACCCAAACACAGGCGACACAACCTGGCTTCTCGACATTGATGAAACCGGCATGACTGGCGAGGTCAATCGGTTAGAGACCCACCCAGTCGTCGAAGAAGTTTTCATTCTGTCGGGCGAAATGCACATGCCTATGGGCGTGCTCAAGACGGGTGCTTATTTTTGGCGCCCACCTGGAATTCCGCATGGGCCCGTTGGCACAAAGACCGGATCTCTCGGCCTGTTCCGGTGTAAAGGCGGGCCCCTCACAACCGATTGGTCTGAAGACCCCCACCCCGTTCAGTGGAACGCGCCATACCAGCCCTTCCTGCCGGAGGGGATGGCCGACAGGCTTTTGCCTGATTACGACTCGACGCTGCCGTATTAGCCTTGTGCGCTGCCGACGAACACCGCCGAAAAGTGACACTCGCGCCGCGCGAAGGAGAAGGCTAGTCTCTCCCCTTCGTTTTTAGGAGAACAGACTATGTCAGCAAAAATCCGCAAGGGATTCGTCAACGTTGGGGCCGGCCAGGTTCACTATCGCGCAGCCGGTTCCGGCCCACCCATCATTTTGCTCCACGATTCACCTCGGTCATCTGTTCTCCATGCGCCGTTGGTTGAGCACTTTTCTGACCGCTTCACCACCATTGCGATCGATACCCCGGGATACGGCAACTCCACGGCCCTCCCGTCTGATCCACGACCTGAGATCGCTGATTTTGCGAACGCTTTAGCAGAGACGGTTTTGAGCTTTGGCGTTGAGCGCTGCCCGGTCTATGGCTTTCACACCAGTTCCAAAATTCTTCTGGAATTTGCAGCCAGCCACCCCGATCGCGTCGCTGTTGCGATTATGGACGGCTTATCGCTTCCAACCGGCGATACGGATCATGCCTTTATCAACAGCTACATGAGTCCGTTCAAAGTAACGGCGACGGGGAGCTACCTCGCCGAAGAATGGACGCGTGTGCGTGATTTTCAGCGGTGGTTCCCGTGGTTTGCAAAGAGTAAAGCAACACGATTGCCGATGGCGCAACGCGATACAAAGTACATGCAAGATTACAGCATGGATCTTTTCATGGCCGGGCCAAATTTCTCAGACGCCTACTCTGCTGCAATGCGCTACAAAGCGGTTCCGGTTGTGCCAACCCTTTCGTCACGCTGCGTCTTCATGGCTAGAGAAGATGACGTGCTCTACGCTTTCCTTGATGCTCTCCCTGACCCCTTACCGGAGGGCAGTAGCATCGAGCGCCTATCGCCAGACAGAGACGCCTGGAAAAAACGGTTGGGCGAAATTTTCACCGAGCATGCAGACTTCGATGGTGCTGGAGACTTCTCGCCACCAAACCCTTTAGAGAATCCGTTGGGCGGAGGCATGGTGACCCGTGGCTACGTCGATACGGGCCACGGTCAAATTCTGGTGCGCCGCGCCGGACATGGAGACGGCACGCCAGTTGTCTTCCTGCATGATTTACCAGGAAGCGCACGGGCTGACGAAACCTACTTGAAATCTCTGGGCCGGGGCCGCGTCGCGTTCGGATTGGATTTACCAGGCTGCAACGATTCAGATGCGCTGGAAACAGCAGATGCTGCAAGTTACGCTTCCGCGGTGATTGCCGCAGCGGATGCGCTTGGACTGGATAAGTTCGACCTCGTTGCCAACGGTCTCAGCACACCGATTGCTTTGACTTCCGCAATTCAAGCGGGCGCTCGTGTGAATCGTCTTGTTCTCGATGGAGTCGCCCTGCCAGACGCAGACCTGTGCGCAGAGATGAAAGTTAATTACATGCCTGATTTGCGATTGCAGATGGATGGGACGCACCTTCATCGCGGCTGGCATATGCTGCGTGATCAATCTGTTCAATGGCCATGGTACGATGGTGGCATTAGCGCCACACGGAAAATCACGCCCGACATTGACCCACAGACTCTACACACACGATTGGTCGACACGTTAAAACAATCGGATCGTGCAGGTGATGCGATTGCCGCTGCACTCAGTGCCGATGGGCGCACAGCGTTGGGCCAAATCTCAGCGCCAACACTCGTCTTTAAAACTGACGATGACGTTCGATACCAATGGGCCGACGATGCAGCGAGCGCACTGTCAAACGGTACAACAGTAGACCGCCCAGCCGATCAGGCTGCCAGAGCCCTCGCCGTTCTCAATTTCTTGGAGAGCTGATCCGATGCGGGTTTTGGCCTTGCGAGCTGTTTCGGCAATTGTGGCGGGTGTCCGCTCTAGCTGGTAAGACCGAGGAGACCCTAAAAATGACACAGGTTACGAGCACTCTACGTAGAGCCACAGTGTTGGTGCGCGACATGGATCGTTCACTGGCGTTTTATCAGGGTGTGTTTGGCCTGACCGAGTATGCGGAATTGATCGTCGACATGGACCGTGTGCCCTTGTTTCCCGTGGGGCCCGAACCGCATAAGGGTAATGGGCGCTTCGTGATTCTGAAGGGCGAGAATGCACTGGTCGGGATGCTTGGGTTGATGGAAATGCGGGACCCTCCTCTTCCCGAACCGAGCCATGACGTGAAACGCCTCGGCATCGGTAGCGTCGCCCTTGTTCTTTCGACCTCCGATGCAAAAGCTGCCGCCAAAGCCGTTGAAGAGTTAGGCGGAAGCATTCTTATGCCGGTGGCAGAGGCTCGCAACCTCGGCGATGAGAACGGTGATTTCATTCCCGCACGACTGTTTATGGCGCAAGATCCGGACGGATATTTTCTAGAGGTTTTTGAACCGACGGATTGAGTCCGCCTTAGTCGTCGCCTTCATCCGTTGCGCCACCATCCAGCTGAATCAGAGTGCGACGCAAGAGCGTGTTTAGCGTTCCCAGTTCTGCATCAGATATGTCGGCGATAAAAGCATCTTCTGCGGCAGACTCGAGTGCCGCAGCTTCGTCGGCGATCACTTGGCCGCGCGTGGTGAGTTTGACCAAGACACCACGGCGATCAGTCGGGTCCGCAGACCGTTTAATCAGGCGATCTTTCTCCATCTTCTCGAGCAGGTTGGACACACCACCCGAGCTCAGCGATAGCGCTTTAAAAATTGCAGTCGGTGACATCGCATAGGGTTCATCCCCCCCCCGACGGAGACACGCCAACACACCATAAGAGCCAACGGTCAGGCCCTGTTTGCGAAGCCTGCTCTGCATGGCCGCCATGTAACGCTCGTTGAGGTATGCGAGGCGATAAACAAGACCTTTAGCGCCACTGTTAAATCGCGGCATCTCCTCAGACCATTGATCAACCAGGGTATCGACGAGATCTCTTTCGCTCATAGCGCGCCTTGTTCTGGGGCCAGACTGTTGAAGGATTTCAAGTCAGGCCCTAAGGTTTATCTTTCTATAAAGATAGTTTTAGTCGCTACCATTATACACCGTTCGGCCACAACCTGAGATTTAATATGATACGTGAACAGACAGAAACGATCTTTTCTGCCTTGGCCGACACCATGGGTGCGGAGCACGTTCTCACGGACGAAAAATCCCTCGCGTTATTTTCTGCCGACTTGTTTTATGAGGGCACACCACCCGCGGCCGTCATCAGCCCAGGCACAACGAACCAACTGGCCGGTGCAATAAAGGCAATCACAGGCGCTGGTCTTTCCGTCGTCCCTCGCGGTGGAGGCTTGTCATATTCTGCTGGATACGTAGCCGATCAATCCGATGTCGTCATGGTCGACACACGGCGCTTGAACCGCATTCTAGAAATCAACGAAGACGATATGTTCGTCACGGTTGAAGCGGGCGTGACATGGGCGGCCTTAGATGCGGCCCTTGCAAGACGTAACTTACGGACGCCATTCTGGGGCACAGGCTCCGGTAAATATGCCACCGTCGGCGCAACACTCTCGCAGAACGGAATCAATTACGGATCAGGACAGTACGGATTTGCCGGACAAACCGTCATCGGTTTAGACGTGGTGATCGCCAATGGCAGTGTCATAAAAACAGGATCAGGCGGCAACGATCAATCGCCGTCGCCATTCTTACGCCACTACGGCCCAGATTTGACCGGACTCTTTGTTGGTGATTGCGGCGCCCTTGGCATTAAATCTGCTGCGACACTGCAACTCATTCATCGCCCAGGCGCGACGTGTTACGCCGCCTACGAATACACATCAACGGACGCGTTTTGTGAGGCGCTAAGCGAGGTCGCACGCCACCAACTCGTTTCGGAGTGTTTTGGGTTTGATCCAGGATTCACGACGATGCGAACCACCTATGCCACGATGAAAGATGGCCTCAAACTTCTCTGTGGTGTTGCGAAATCAGAAAAGACACTCGGTGCTGGATTGAAACAGGCGCTTAAGGTTGCCGCCGCAGGGCGGAAATATCTCGAGACCATTGGATACTCCATTCATGTCGCTATAGATGGTCGCGACGAAGACGATGCAGAGTCCCGCCTAAAAGCCGCAGAAGAAATTTTGGGTAAAGAAGGCACGGCGATCGAGGCAAGCGTGCCAAAGGTAACCCGTGGCACCCCCTTTCCAGACCCAAACCTTATCTTAGGTCACAACGGCGAGCTTTGGATTCCCATGCACGGCATCGTTCCACATTCGCGGTTCAAGGCTTTGCTCAAGAATTTGGACAGCTTCATGGACGATCATCAAACCCTGATTAACCGCCATGGACTCGCCTGGGCTATCACGACCGTTCCTGCAGGCCCATCTGGAATTCTTGTCGAACCCAATTTGTATTGGAGGGACGAACGGTCAAATCTCGTCGAGAGTTATTTGCCAGCCAGTTCTCTGGATCAGAAACCGCGCTATCCAGCGGACAAAGAGGCAAGAGCCGCCGTTAAACAAATTCGCGAGGGTATGATTGACGTTTACCGAGCTTTAGGGGGCACCCACCTCCAAATCGGTCGGGTCTACCCCTACCTCGAAAGCCGGAGCCCAGTGGTACGAGCGACACTCAATGCCCTCAAAGCACACCTTGACCCGCAGGGTCGCATGAACCCAGGATGTCTGGGACTGTAAAATCATAATACGAGGTGGGTTTTGAAAATCTGGAGCCGCATTCGATACACATTTGCGAGCCTGCTCCTTCTGACCTGCCATGGTGTGTCAGCGGCAGATAAAATTCCGATGACCATCGGTGCCGTATCATCTCCCATTCTCAGCGCCGATCAGTTTTACACGCAAATGAGCAACCGACTGGGCGGTGGGCCAGACGCCCCATTCGATGTAAAACTTCTGGTACGGGGAGAAATTGGATCCGATGAATCCGTCTTCTACGCCATGCGCCGCGGACGCATTCAAATTGCTGGTGTCGGCGGACAATCCATCTCGACCGCCGTCCCTGAACTAACTGTCCTCAACGCACCTTATCTTTTCGACTCCTGGGCCGAGATCGATTTCATATACGAAACCGTCGTTGCACCGTTTATCAATATTCTGCTTGAGGAACACGGAGTCGTTGGGCTTCGACTCTATGGTGCGGCATGGCATGGCATCTATGC
Source organism: uncultured Rhodospirillaceae bacterium (assembly GCA_943787205.1). Taxonomy (GTDB): domain Bacteria; phylum Pseudomonadota; class Alphaproteobacteria; order Rhodospirillales; family Rhodospirillaceae; genus WLXB01. The sequence goes on along the minus strand of CALSLN010000001.1, from coordinate 242,001 downwards.
CAAGACACCAATTTACATGCCGTCGGATACGATCGACATGCGCTTTCGCGCTTTGATCGACCCTGCCTCTCAACTCTTTGTTCAAGCACTCGGCGCAGACACCTTTCAGGTCGCATCAACTGAGGTGGTTACAGCGCTACAAACGGGGCTCATTGAGGCCGGTGAAACGAACACCCACGTCTACAATATCAGCGGAACGTCTCACGAAGCCCCGTACCTGACACGCACACGGCACACACCCTCTCTCATTGCTTTGGTCGCGAATAAACAATGGTACGAAACGCTAACGGCAGCGCAGCAAGACATGGTTATGCGGTCCCATCCTTCTGCGAATGCCTCGGGAGACGTCCTCCGCGACGAGGAAGAAAGCATGCTAGCTGCGGCCCAGCACGTAACTGTTATCGAACCCACACCGCAACAGCTCGCCACCTGGAAAAGGATTGGGCGGTCGACACATCAAGCGCTAATCGAGGCAGCCGGCGGGCGGGCTCAAGAACTCTACGATTTGGTTCTAGATGCTAAAGCGGACTTTGCAGCGCGGGATGCGAGTGAAGATTAATCGACTAGCGACGTCGGCACCCGTGCATGCCATAAAGACAAATGGCCTCGCTAATCCCTGATTTTTCCGCCACACGGCGCGTATTCTCCAACCGTAATTTTGCGATCTATACAGCCGGGAACTTTGTCTCCTTAGTCGGTACATGGATTCAGCGCTTGGCCCAAGGCTGGCTGGTCTGGGAACTCACGGGATCAGGCACTTGGCTAGGCGCAATCGCCGTTGCTGAATTTCTACCGACCATTATCGTCACTCCGATTACCGGCGCCCTCGCCGACAGGTTTGACCGACGCCTCCTCGCCGTCATCGGACAAGCGTTGGCGTGCTTACAAGCCGTTACCCTGTGTACGGTGACCGCGTTAGGGTGGGCAACGCCGGAGCTTATTTTTGTTCTCGCCATGATCGGCGGTGTTATTTACCCGCTTGTGCAAACCGCACGACTGACTCTGATTCCATCTCTACTCGACAAACAAGACTACACATCAGCGATCGCCATCACGGCCGTGTCGTTCAATACGACGCGGATTGCCGGGCCCGCTATCGCCGGTGTGGTTATCTCAACCCTCGGCATCGCACCCGCGTTTGGCATTAATGCGGTGAGCTATATGGCCGTAATCTTCGCCTTACTCGCCCTGAAAATTCCGAAATTTGAAAAGAAAGAAAGTGAGAGTAGCGGCATCCTCTCTGACCTTGTCGAAGGATGGCGCTACATGGGTCGCCACCCAGCCCTTGGTCCGCTGCTTGGATTATGGGGTGTCGCGTGCCTCCTAGCTTTGCCGCTTCAGCACTTGTTGCCGGGGATCATCGATACCTATTACGGCGGTGGGCCGGAGATGCTGGCCACCTTCACCGCGACCATGGGAATTGCCGCGGTATTCACGGGCGTATACATGGCACAGCGCTCGGGCGCTCGCGGCCTAACACGCATCACCATCATTGCAACCCTGTTTACAGGCGTAGCCACAGCTGGGTTTGCCGCAACACATGTAGAAGTCCTGGCCTACGTTATGATCGGTGTTCTGGGATTGTTTGGCGTCGCCTTGGGCACGACATCTCAAACCTTAGTGCAAACCGCGGTCGACGATTCCTATCGCGGGCGCGCCCTCAGTGTTTGGTACACGGTCATCGCTGGTGGCCAAGCGTTAGGCGCTTTGATTCTTGGGTCTTTTGCAGAACTGTATGGGTTTGGTCCGCCGCTCATTGCCGGGGGTATCATCACAGCCTTGGCTGCGGTGATTTTGTTCCCCCGGCGTAAGCGTTACGCGGCTATTTTAGAACAGAGCTAAACCTTAGCTACCGCCCGGCTCGACTGGTTCTTGCTCAAGCGCATACATCTCAAGGCTGGACAGGCTCGGCTCTTCAAACGTTGCTGGTGGCTCGAGATATTTCGGAAAATTCTTCGCCGTGTACTCAACAATATTTGGCGGCAACTCATCGACCGTCTCAACACCACCGGCTGTTAGACAGTTGTAAACACAATGACCTGGCGCTTGGCCCATAAGCATCCATGGCAGCCATGGTGTTACGCGATTCCATGATCCGTAATCCCGCACAGCTGTCAGCTCTTCATTCTGCATATCATCCAAAGAAATCACGTGCAGGAACATCTCGGACACGCGGTTCATCGGGCCGGAACTTTCACGCACCCATTTCTTCGGATCGAGGGCGTTCTTGTAATAGAGGTGGATATGATCCTCTAACATCAGACGGTCGCCTTCCACACGCCACGGCTTAAGGTATGGTTTGCGTTCGACGTCGTCACTGTTCAAACCGCCGTAGTTGGGCGGCAATGGAAAGTACTCTTCGTACTTCGTATTGAACGGATCGTTAGCCACATGAACAACGCGCACCTTTTCTTGCGTGTACGGGTTTTCCATTTCTTCCATGATTTCGCCCGTGGCGAGGTCGTAGTAATACCCCACTTCGCGATGCAGTTTTTGCCATCCCGGCCCATCCGTGAGCGGCACCAACTTGGTCGCCCCGAAACCACGGAAACCACAGATATTTTTTAACGGCCCACCAGGGGCTACGCCCATAACGATACCGTCGTACCAGCCGAAGCGAGACTTATTGGGGTCGATATTTCCGTTGAGACGTGCAGCAGCAATCATGTTGCCGGTTTTGTCGGTGAGATTAAGGTATGGCCCGGTCAGACTCGCACCTTCGATCTTGCTGACAGACGCTTGCGCTGGCATGGCGCTGCCCATCGTCACAGCGGCGGTCGCTGCACCCCCCATGGCAATAGCCGCTAGTATCTCGCGGCGTTCTAGTACTGGTTTTTGTTTCGCCATTGTAATGGTTCCTATTTATAGAAATTGAAATTGGTTAAGCGGCTTTTGAGGGCGCGCGATAGACACCCGTTTCGCGATAGCGCGCCATGGTTTCAATCACGACTTTTATTCCCTCATCCGCCCGTTCCGTTGGATTCTCTAACGCCCAATCCAAAGGCAAGCCGTCGTGAGAGCGATACATCGTCGCAGCGGCCTCGAAATCAACTTTGTCCATGACAGACAAGTCAGCGTCACGACGCGCACGGCGCAGTGCCTCAATATCGACCTTGGCGACCAGCGGCACCTCACCGCCTGTATCGGCCACCGCAACAGCCCGTCCATCTGGGCCGATGAGCTTGGAATAACCGCGATGGAAGAAGGTTGTTGGCGCGTCTGGCGCAACGGCTTCGCACCCCGCATTGGCACTCGCGATATAAATTTGATTCTCCGCTGCATGGGCGCGCTTAGCTAAATCCCATGCCGTGCGATGGCCATTATGGGGCTCACCGGTGGGATAGACGACCAGCTCGGCGCCGCGCAATGTGAGCGACCGCCATAGCTCTGGAAAATTGGTGTCATAACAAATGCACGCTGCAAGACGGCCGATGTCTGTATCGACCACGGGGAACAAGCCATCTTCGCCGTAGCGTTGCACGTACTCTGAGTAGACATTGCCCGGCGTAGTGTTGTTCAGCAGCCCATTGATGTCGCCGCACTGAAGCTTGCGATATTTGAGAATAACGTCGCCTGACGGATTGATAATAAAAGCTGTGTTAAACCAGCGGCGTGGCCAATCCGGATCATATTCAAAAATCGCACCGCCAACATAAGACCCAACCTTAGACGCGAACTCCTGCAGTCGAGCGAAATGTGGTCCGTTCATCTGAATGCCAACCTTCGGCCAAAAATCATCAACCGATTTTCCAAAGGCCGCCCCGGTCATCCAATACTCGGGAAACACGACAAGTTTGATACCCGGCTGCATGGCAAATTTGCCAGCAAGACCGAGACTTCGATCCAGGTTCGCCGAGATGACGTCATCGGCCTGCTCAACTGTCGGAACCGTTGTGATATGCGATTGGGCGATAAGAATCTGGTACGGCGCAATGGGGGCGGCCGGTTCAGTCGCCCAGTCTTTGGCGCGAGCCGCAGCCTTGTCATACTCCACCGCATATAACTTGGTGCGCAGTTGTGCTGGGAAATTCAGCATGGGCACTGTCCGTGCCATACGTATGGTTTCTAGGTCGATCTTCGTTGCGATCGCATCTGTTTCAGATCCAGCAGTCACCAGAACTTCACCGTGACAATCCCACACTCCGGACTCACCGCCGGCTGAAGCGACCAACACAGTTGCAAGGTTTTCATAGGCGCGGGCAGAGCGGGCCAATTCACGCGCCTCAGATAATGCATCGGGTCTTTCTCGGGTTGGATTGAGAACGATCTCAGCCCCGGCTAAAACATGCCCACGCACGACTTCGTGGTGCCGCACCTCATCTCCAACGACAACAGCGAGGTCGCCGATGGAAGACTTCGCCACCGCATAAGTGTCAGCCACATCGGCGAGAAGGTCTTTGCCGTCGGGCGACAACAAAAAAGCAATAGAGCCCACGGCACCCGCAATGTGTAAGCCATGGTCCTTTGCACTTGGAATAAAGTGGGACGCATCGAGGTCTGCAGAGACAGGAAATTGCGGCAATACAACGAGCTTAAGATCATCGTAATCTGACACGAGATCAGAGATCGTTTGACTCCACCCAGTACCGGTTGGTTTGCATCCATCCGTCAAACACGCAGCTGTATAGCGCATGAGAAATCCCCCTCAATTTGTCGCGGTACACTCATCGTATCCGCCATCCTGCATGGACTCGAGACTTGGAGGAAGGGGACCGGTCGTTTGTTCAGCAGGTGACGTAAATGCGCCCGTTACAGCCCAGGCATCGCCGCGTACTTGGGCAAGGCTTTGATGCGCGCAATCCACGCTTGGACACTTGGATAGGCCGACAGATCAACCTCTCCCTGTTCGGCCATGCCCGCATAAGGAAAACACGCGATGTCACCAATGGTCGGATAATCTGTACCTGCCAGCCACGGCCCATCGGCTAAGGCATCATCGAGCACTTTAAGCCCGGCCTTGCCTTTGCTCTGTAGCTCCTCAAGCTTATCACGCGGCTGCTTCATCAAAACCGTGACACGGGCCCACGCCAGAGCGGCGATCTCTTCATTGGCCATCATGAGCCACTGAACAACCTTAGTCATGAGCATAGGGTCGTCCGGAAACCACAAACCAGACTCATCATAGTGACGCGCGAGATAAACAAGAATCGCTTGGCTATCCCAGACCACCGTGCCGTTATCATCCAAACACGGGAGCTGCGCACGTGGGTTGATATCCGTGAACCATGCCTCTTTCATTTCGCCAGTTGCCCAGTTCACAGGAACGATCTCATGATCAAGGTCGAGAAAGCCAAGCATCATGCGCACCTTGTGGGAATTGCCAGAGAGTGCGGAGTCGTAAAGTTTGATCATAATTTGTCGGACTTCGGTGCAGTTGCAGGGTGCGCAGCCATAGCGGCTAAGCGAGAAGTTAGGTCGCCGACATGGATCTCCAAGCGGTGACCAGTGGGGTCTAAAAAGTACAACGACTGTCCCTCGGATTTATTCTCTTTGAATATCTCGGCGCCTGCCGCGCGAATTCTACTCGCCATATCTTCGTAGTCTTCTTGTCGCACGGAGAATGCGACGTGAGTATATTCAGGGAGTGGTCCGCTGCGCACATGCTCGTCAACTTCTAGAACGAGCCATAAATCGCCCGCGCGCAAGTAATACCCCTTTAGGGTTTCGGCAACCTTTGCGCATCCGAGCACATCGACATAGAACGCGAGCGACTGCTCTAAATCTCTAACCGATAGTGTGATGTGATTGACGCCCGTGATCATCTCACCCTGCTTCACGTTCTCATGCTGTTTGGAGGAAAGTCCAACCCGCCCAAAGAAAACGCTTCGATACAGATTGCTTGTCCAGACATTAAGAAAACCGCGTTTTGTTAATTCCCTTGAAGAGGATAGGGACTGTTGCGTATACCTCTAGTGTTATTTGAACCATTCAGCAGAGGAACTTTTTTATGACAACGACTGTGTCCCACTCGGCTGACCGGGAAAGCTCCCCCCTCGTCTAGGCTTTCATCAGCCTGCGTGCTTTTGGGTGCGCCAGTCCTGGTCAGTTTTGAATGCCATCCCGCACCGGTTTGCCCGGCAGCGGATGCTTGTGCTTTTTTTGACTGGGATACCCTGACATGACTTTATCACCTGACTTGACCGCCTTCGGCTGGTCGACTTTTTTCCAATCACAGCTGTCTTTAGAGGACCTTAACGACACCACCCCCGCCCGCATCGTTGCGGTGCACCGAGGCGAATGGGATGTGTCTTCTCCTGATTTCGAAGGGCGGGTGCGAGAGCCCGCAACGCTTTCAGAAGAGACCCCCGTGACCGTTGGTGATTGGGTGCTTCTCGACGCGGCGACCCACGCGGTGCTTCGACTGCTCGATCGCCATAGCCTGTTCCAAAGACGCGCGGCTGGCCCAGAAGCCAAAATGCAATTGATAGCGGCCAACGTGGACACCGTGTTCATCGTTTCGTCCTGCAACAAAGACTTTAATCTTGCCCGGTTAGAGCGATATCTGATTCTCGCTCAGGAAGCAGGATCAACGCCCGTGATTGTTCTGACCAAAGCAGACCTCATAGACGACACAACAGATCTACGCCGCGCGGCAGAACAATTACAGCCGGGTCTAGTTGTGGAGTGTATCGACGCCCGTGACCCCGAGGCCGTAGCCACCCTTAAACCCTGGTGCGAGGTGGGACAAACGGTGGCCCTCATTGGATCGTCTGGTGTCGGGAAATCAACCCTCGTCAACTCCCTCGCCGGTACTGAAATTCAAGACGTGGGCGATATTCGTGAAGACGATGCCAAGGGCCGACACACCACCAGCGGACGTACACTACATCGATTGGAGGTGGGCGGCTGGCTGCTCGACACTCCGGGCATGCGCGAATTGCAAATGGCTGACGTGGAAGACGGCATTAGCGACTTCTATAGCGACATCCTTGACCTCGCCGGCTCATGCAAATTCTCAGACTGCCAACACGAGACAGAACCCGGCTGCGCCGTGCGCGCCGCAGTGGACGCAGACGCGCTGGGAGCAGATCGCGTGGCCCGCTATCGCAAACTCAAAGTCGAAAGTGACTTCAACAGCCTGTCTGTGGCGGAGCGCCGCGCCCGTGACAAATCCTTCGGCAAACGAATCAAAGCTGTCGATAAGGAAATGCAGCGGAGGCAGAAGCGATGAGCGCGCTTATGTCCGGTCCAGAATTAAGCGAAGACCAAAATACGCAAGGACGGTGCCAATGCTACGTTCGATCCAGGCGGACCAGCGTGTATAAGCAGCGCGCATGTGGCGCGTTGATAGCACGAGCACCGCGAAACTGTACCATGAGACCTCCAAGGAAAACCCGCCAAGAAGTATTGCGGCCTTGGTACTCATCGCGGCGTCGAACGGAATCGCCGCCGCATAGAGGCTGGTAAAAAAGACAATCGACTTGGGGTTGGACAACGACACAACCGCCCCAAGTCGGAACCCAGATAGAAATTCGCGCGGCGTGACGTCAAATCTCGACTCAATAACCTCGGGTTCGACACCTTTAGCTGCGGAACGCCAGGCGCTGATCCCGAGATAGACAAGAAACAGTCCGCCGCCGATTTGGACTCCTCGGGCTAACCAACTGATTTGATTGAGCACCACAGCAAGGCCCGCCATGGATAGAACCGCATAGAAAGTACTGGTAATAGCGACGCCCGCAATCACCCCAAAGGCCGCGCGCCGCCGACCTTGAACAGACAAGCGTGATACGACAGCGAAGTTCGGCCCTGGGCTTAAGACCGCAGCCGCGTAGATGGCCAACACATATAAAACGACTGTGAGATCGAAGCCGGACACTTAGTCCTCCCGCTGATTCACTTCCCAAACAAAACCATCGTGGTCTTGAAAACCCAAGGAATGCATTTTGGTTTCGTCTTGCCCACCGGTTTTGGGCACGGTGCGACTGAACAGCTCGCGCGTGATTGTGACACCGGACGCTTTGACCTTCTCGAATAGCGCCGCAGCGTTGTCCGTGCCGGCCACGAACACGGCAGAGCCGATGCCCGGCATCCACGTCGCATCGCCGGGATCATCCAGTGGGTCTTTAAGGAACTGCAAACCGGCGGCCATGCCGTAGTAGTCATGCTGGGCCTTACACACAGCAAACCGGACGGTGTCGCCTGCCTTGCCAGCGGCAAGCATGCCTTCCAGGTCCATGGTCGAGTCTTGAATTTTGGACAGGCCCAAGGTGTCGGTGAGAAAGTCGAGGGTTTTATCAATGTCGCGCACGATGCTCGTGGTGCGCCGAATCAGGAACTGATCTGGATTGGGCCGGTTGTAGCGGTAATAGAGTTCGTAAAAGAACCCTTCCGGATCAAACATCGCAGCGTTTGAAAATTCTATGGTGCCCTCGCCCCTGGGATCAGGGAAGGTGCCGTCTTCCGGCGCGAAGTGGACCTTGGCCCCGGGGAACGCTTCGACCTTTTCCATCAGCGCATCCATGTCGGGGACATCGGCGACCAACACGATGTTGCCGATGCCAAGCCGATGTGTGGGCGGGCCTGGGTCAGGCAACTTGGGATCAAGCCATTCAAGCAAACCGATTTTGGCGATCTCTGGGTCAACGCCTTCCATCATATACAGCTTCACCCGGTCGCCCGGCTTGCCGCAGGGAATAATGCCACCGGACAGTTCCATTTCCGAGCTGTACGAGAGTTTCCACCCGAGAACCTCTTCGTAGAACTCTTTCATACGGTCGGCATCACGGACGATGAGCGTGGTGCGTTTAAGAATAATATCGGAGAGGGATTCGGTCATGGCTAGTCCACCTCTTTTCGGGTGTTGAGTTCGTAGAAATATCCATCGGGGTCAAAGAACGACATGGTGGTCAACTGTATGGTTTTACCGTCCGCACCAGGCACTTCATCGTGATCCGGCTCGCAATGGATGGTGTGATTATACGTATCCCCAACCTCGATCATGCGACGATTGATGTCGTTGACGTTTTCAGCGCTGGCGACAAACATGGCCGTGCCGATGCCGATGGTTTTTGGATAAGGGCCTGGGTCATCTATGGCAGGGTCTAGATATTGCATAAGGCCGAGCATCCCGACGTCTGAATCGTTGCCTTGCATGATGGCAACGCGAACCTGAGCGCCGGGTTGGCCCGCAGGAAGGACCTCGCCACCGACTGGCATCTCTTGGTCGTACCAGACCTTCATGCCCATGACATTTTTATAGAAGTCGACGGACTTCTGAATGTCGCGAACAATCAGCGTGGTGCGCTTGATGCCGAACGCTTCAATGTTGGGCGCGTTGCGTTTGTGATTAACCTCATAGAAAAACCCATCGGGATCAAAGAACGACAGTGTGGTCATTTCGATCTGGCCTTTACCGTCTGGCGTAGGCACGGACCAATCGTGTGGCGGGCAATGAATGCGACAATCCGGGGATGCTTCCAGGCGCTTAATTAGCGGATCCATATCCGGTGTCTCACAAACAAGAACCGTGTCGCCAATACCCAGGCGAGTACGGTCTGCGAAGCCTGTGTTCTCTGGTAGGCGTGGGCCAGTCCACTCAAGAATACCGAGCTTAGCGATATCTGATCGGTTGCCCTCCATGATTCCCAAATGCACCTCTGCGCCAGGCTCACCAGCGGGGATGATCTTGCCGCCCACAGACATGGTCTGATTGTAGTACTCGGTCATGCCGATGACATCGCGATAGAAAGCGATAGAGCGTGCGCAATCATTGACGAGAATGGTGGTGCGTTTGAGGTGCGTATCGGTTGGGTGTAAATCCCGCATGAGGCGTCCGTTTTACAATCTTTGTTTCATGAACTTTGGGTTGTTCGAGCGTACATACTAGGACAGGGTAAAGACCACTGTAACCGTCACCGTATAAAAAGCAGGGATAAAGATCGTGCCGAAGATTCATCGGAGATTACACACCCTCCTGTTGTCCGTGTTCGTCTTAACCGCGTGCAGCGAAGAGGTTCCGCCGCCGCTGGAACGCGTGCGGGCGATTAAACCCTTTTATGTGAGCGAACCCGCTGGTGGCGAAACACGGCGCTATTCCGGGAGTATCGCATCTTCAGATACATCCTCCCTCAGCTTCCCGATTGGCGGCACCATGCAAACGGTCGTCGTCAACCAAGGCGACCAGGTCGAGCGTGGCCAAGTGCTCGCGACAATGGACCCTGAGCCCTATCAGATCAGCGCCACATCGGCGCGCTCGCAACTACAGTCTGCGCAAGCGAACTACGAAAACCAAAAAGCCAACCTGACCCGGCAAAAGGACCTGCTCGACAAAGGGTGGGTGGCTAAAGCGGCTTACGATCAGGCGATCGCAACGTTCGGCTGCGCATCATGTCTGTTACGCCAAGCGTAATAAGGTTAATGCGTTGGTCCATATTATTCTCCTATGCGCTCTTCGGTCTTGCCTGGCGAAAGATGCACAAATTAGATACTGTGCCGCCATGTCAATTCTATTCCGTCAACTCACACGTTACGTGACTCAAAAAGTTGCCTCCGACCCTAGGGCTCGAGAGATGGCGACCAAAGCGGCGCGTGGCGTCATTGAGGAAGCCAAGCAAATCGTGAAAGAAGACGATCGCGCTTATGCCGCTGGGCGAGCGGTCCGGCGGGCTCTCAACAAACTACAGAACGACTAATAGCCGCTGGCTTCAGTTTTAACGCTCTGGAAAACCGAGCGCGCCTGGATTGACCGTACCCTCCGGGTCGAGCAGGTTTTTAATGCCACCCATAACTTTAGCCGTTTCAGGTAACATGGAATCAAAGTACGGATACGTCTTGCCGATTTGGTTCGACGCCGCGCCATGCTTGCTAAAGATAGCCACAACTTTTTCCCGCATTTCCTCAACAAGCGCTTCAGCTTCAGGGTTCTTTTCTGGCTCTTTCAGCTTTTTGAGATGACTCGGCTCCGGTGTCTGCTTGTGCACAGGATACCATTCATCAAACCAGTGAAAGACGGGCTCGTAGGAAAAGAAATTCTGGCCAATAGCGATCATCAGCCGTGTCATGAACACACCACAGGCATCCATCTTCTCTTGATACGAGTCGAGCAAAGCTTCTGTTTCTTGCATCAAGGCAATGGCACCAGAGTGACCAAGCTTAGCATTCAGCGCAGCCCAGCGATCGCCATCTGGACCAAGGATACCATTGAGCGGCTTGAACGGATCAGCCCGCACGGCCTTAGGAATAGAATTTGGAATTTCCTCGCCACCGAACTTTGCCGTGGCGGCCCGAATTGTTTCCAGATCAGTATCTGTTGCAGCGCGACAATTGCCCGATACAACAATATGCATCGAGAAGGCGCCTTCCTCCATAAAGTCGCGACCGGCGACGACAAGTTTAGCCCCTTCGACTAAACCCTTAAGCCAACCAGACTGACCTTTAACCACAGCGCCAAGAGTTTTGATGTCATCGACAATATCAGCAGCGGCCATGTTCTTTTTGGTTGAGCCCGGATCAAACACATAAGCTTCTTCGGCAGCGCCAGTGCGAGCAACTTCCGACAACGCTTTTGCCGTGGATTCCATATCGGGGAAACAGAATGACGCAAAGTCTGTAATCGCAGGTGGGCGAATCATTCTAAAGGTCGCCTGCACTTTGAAACCAAGTGCCCCAGCATCATGGACAAACAATCCAGTGAGGTCGGGTCCGTAGGTTCGGTAGAAGGGTTTTTCCACATTTTTGAACCCGGGTTGGCCAGTCTTAAGGAGTGTCCCGTCAGCCAACACGACTTCCATACACTGAACAATCTCTGCCGATGTTCCGTAGCGACCAGTGCCCATAAACAACGCACCGTTGGATAACCCGCCACCGATCGTCGCTACAGACCCAGAGAATGTACCGAAGAACGGCAAGCGCAAGCCGCGCGGCTTCAGTTCTTCATAAATTTGTTGCCAGGTCACACCAGCTTCGACCGTGATGTAGAGGTCTTCTTCATTGACCTCGATGATCTTGTTCAACGCCCGCATATCGACCGTCACGGTATCTTCGCGCACGGGGCGATAGCCGCCCGTGTAAGACATACCGCCACCACGGGGCACGACCGCGTAACCTTCTTTGTTTGCCGCGGCAACGGCCAGTGCGAGCTTACCCTTGTCGGTCGGCTTGATCGCAACGCTGGGAGTGTTGCCAACGGAGTAAACATCCGTCGCATAAAAGGCGCGCTCCGCCTCATCCGTAATGACCTGATCGGCGCCGAGAATTTCGGTCAGCGTTTCAACCAATCGGTCGTTCTTCGCAGAGGGGTCGACGTTCATGAGGGTACTCCCAGAGTGTGCAATTTTTATTATCGTTTACTGACCTTGAGGCCGCTTCAGTCTAAAGCCCGTGTGGCTCATCTATCTTAGAGCCCATGGGGCTCGGCGCGAACCATTTTTTCGTCTTCGATTCGCCAGGTTTTGCCACCGATTAACCTTCCGGCGACGGGTGCAAACGGCATCACACGCACTTTTTTCCAGACACCGTTTTTAACGTAAGGATCCGCATCGAACAGAGCTTGCGCCTCCGCTTCATTATCGGCTTGGTACACCATAAGCGAGCCCTGAAACTGACGATCATCACTTTCATCGGATGGCGCACAAGGCCCCGCAATAACGACCTTGTCGAGCACACTCTCGACGTAGCGCAAGTGCTCAATCAAGTGGCGAGAACGCGTTTCGTCCTGATTACCGTCGTCTGTACATATAAAAGCGAATTTCATTCCCAACTCCTAAAAGAATGCCTGCAGGCCTGTTTGCGCGCGACCAAGAATGAGCGCGTGAACATCATGCGTTCCTTCATAGGTATTCACGGTTTCTAAATTCATAGAGTGGCGCATCACATGGTACTCGTCGACGATTCCATTGCCGCCGTGCATGTCCCGCGCCATGCGCGCAATGTCGAGCGCTTTGCCAGCGTTGTTGCGTTTGATCAGCGAGATATCTTCAGGCGCACAGGTCCCCGCATCAACCTTGCGACCGACGTGCAAAGCTGCTGTCAGGCCAAGTGTGATTTCCGTTTGCATGTCTGCAAGTTTCTTTTGGATAAGCTGGGTTTGCGCAAGTGGTTTGCCGAATTGTTTACGGTCGAGCGTGTACTGCCGCGCCGCGTGCCAACAGGCTTCTGCAGCCCCCATGGTGCCCCAGGCGATGCCGAAACGCGCCTTGTTGAGACAGCCGAATGGGCCTTTGAGGCCTTGAACATTGGGCATCAGCGCATCGTCGCCAACCTCAACATCCTCCATCACAACCTGCCCCGTAGTCGACGCTCGCAAACTAAGTTTGCCTTCGATTTTGGGTGCGGAAAGGCCTTTCATGCCCTTCTCGAGAACGAAGCCCCGAATGGCGCCATCTTCCGTTTTAGCCCAAATGACAAAAACGTCTGCGACCGGTGAATTTGAAATCCAGGATTTTGTCCCGTTGAGGACATAACCGCTGTCCGTCTTCACGGCCTTAGTTGTCATACTGCCTGGGTCAGATCCGGAGTCAGGCTCAGTCAACCCGAAGCTGCCGATCAACTCACCCTTGATCAATCCCGGGAGGTACTTTTGGCGTTGCTCTTCAGTGCCATAAGCAGAGATAGGATAGATCACGAGCGAGGACTGGACGCTGACCATCGACCGATAGCCAGAGTCGACTTTCTCAAGCTCGCGCGCAATCAGCCCATACGCCACGTGGCTTAACGCAGATCCACCATATGCTTCTGGCGCAACAGAACCGAGTAGGCCAAGGGCCCCCATTTCTGGATACAAATCTGGATCAAAGGATTCCTCGCGATAGGCTTGGATCACGCGGGGTAACAATTTGTCCTGGGCGTAAGCGCGAGCGGTATCGCGCACCATGCGTTCTTCTTCTGTGAACTGATCTTCAAGAAGAAACGGATCTTCCCAATTGAACTTTCCCCATTTGGTCGCGTGGGACACAGATTGCTCCCCTGCCGATGCGTCAGCAGCCATGATTACTACCCTTTACGTGCTGTCATCCTGCAGACTGCATGTAGCCAAGCCCACAGGTTGATTTTGTGTGGCCGTACTTTAGCGGGGATCGCGGTCTGCTCACAACCGCAACCTTGCTCTTATTGTTGTTTGGTCGCCCCAAACATGTACATGCCGCCGGATTTTTTTGGATTCGGCTTTTCCGCGCCTTCGCGCATTTTGGCCTCATGCGCATGACGGCTAAAGGACCCAGCCCATTCAGGATAAGTGGGGTCATAACGGTCTATCGGCTGTGACGTTTCGAATGTTTCCTCACGGTCAAAGCCAGCCGCGACCATTTCGTCAATAACATCAATAGTATGCAGCTTTGCCCAAAACGGCTCGGCGTTGTACCAGCAGTCCCAATCCCGCACGAATTTTTCAAACGGCGTGGTGTCGGGATCAAAGTTGGGCTGCTCCATATGCAGCATCAGGCCGCCTGGCTTAAGCATCGCGCGTGTCTTCTTGAGAAGCACAGCCATGGCCTTGGTCGAGGTCTCATGGAAAAACATCGCCGAAATGACCAAATCGACAGACCCGTCTTCTATGTCCACAGTCTCAGCATCAGCCTGCTGGAAGATCACATTTTCAACGCCCATCTCTTTCGCTCGGGCATGGCCATATCGCAGCATCGGCGCGGCCACATCAACGACCCAGACCTCAGCATCGGGATAGGCTTCGGCAAGCGGTATCGTATTGAAGCCAGCGCCAGCGCCGATATCTACGATGCGCTTCGGTGAAAAGTCAGGGTGGTTATCTTTGAGCCACTCAGCCATCGTGCGGCCGACCAAATCACTTTTCGGGCCTGTGCCACCGGCAACAGTGGTGTAATGGCCGGATTCATAGTTGGCCGGAGCCGATATATCGTCGGGCACGACCTCAGTGTAATAGCTACCAGGCATAAGATGGTTGTCGGCTGCCGAAAGGTAACGGGGAATCTCAACAGACTCGTCCAAACGCAATCGATTGCTGCCAGCATTTATTGTTTTTGCTCGGTCAACCAATGTATCGAGCTGCTTGTATACAAAAGACCGGCCGACCTGTTGGCGTGCCTCCTGGGTGTTGCGTCGCAATGCCGACCACGTCTGAAAGGCCGTGTCACTTTTCATGGCGTCACGTACTTCGACAGCAGATCCTGGCTCGCGACCATGCTCTTTTTCAAAACTGGGCTTCACTTTTGCTTCGTATGATGTCGAGACACTCGGAAACAAAATCGCACCAATGTGGACATTCATATTGGCGAGGAAGTTCATCCGCGCAGAATCATCATGACTCGGCTCTGGTAGAAGCGAATGACGGCTCAAGCAGTCATAGGGCGGTGGCAGAGGAACGGAACTACTCATAGCGGGCTCAGCTTTCAAATGGAGCGTATATGCACATTATTTATACTAGGAAATATGGACCTCTAGGCTTTGATCTCAAGCAAATTCGAAACAAAGCCGCGTTCAACCCGTCATTTTAAAAGAACTCGGGGCAACATGGCGTTCGTCGTGTTTACTAGCTGGCTATTTGATGGGCCCTTGCTGTTGGTCCAAAGGAACGAAGGGCTTATGGTCGGGCACGAAAGACAAAAAGCAGGGACGTTATGGGCGAGACACTAATACAAAAAATAATGGCGCGGGCCTCTGGAAAAGAATCGGTAACGCCCGGAGAAATCGTGACGTGCGCCGTTGATCTGGCGATGATTCTCGATTCTGGCGGACCCCGAAAAATTTGGCCCCGGCTCGAACAGCTTGGTGTTGGCGTCTATGACAATGAGAAAGTTGTCGTTGTCGCTGATCACTTCGTCCCCGCTGCTGACCCCCAGAGCGCGGCCATCCTGAAACTAACGCGCGACTTTGTTAAAAAATTCGACATCAAACACTTCTACGACATGGAAGGCATTTGCCATGTCCTGATGGCTGAGAACGGCCACCTGCAGCCGGGCATGTTTGCCTGTGGCGGCGACAGCCATTCGACCATGGGTGGTGCTTTCGGGTGCTACATGGCTGGCTTTGGCGCTATTGAAATGAGCGGCGTTGTAGTGACGGGCGACATCTGGTCGGTCGTGCCGGAAACCATCAAGGTCGATTGGTCCGGATCTTTCGGTCCTGGTGTCGCAGCCAAAGACATCATGTTGTTACTCGCGCGTGAACTGGGCATGGAGAACGCGTTCAAAGTTGTTGAATACGGCGGCGAAACCATCCGCAACATGTCGATGATGGAGCGCATGGTGCTAACCAATATGGCTGCTGAGTTGGGCGCCGAGACGGGCCTTATCGCGCCGGACGAGACTACTCTGGAAGCCATTCGGGCGGGCGGGACAGAACCCGCCGCTGATGCCCTAGAGTGGCGCAGCGACGACGACGCCACGTTCTGTGCAGAACATACCTTTGACGCCAGCACGCTGGCGCCCCAGGTGGCAGCACCGCACAAACCATCCAACTCTGCGCCTGCACAAGACTACGAAAAAGACCAAATTCATGTGGATCAGGCCTACATCGGAGCGTGTGTCGGCGCCAAGCTGACCGACCTGCACATGGTCGCCTCTGTCCTTAAAGGACGCCAGGTTAAATCTGGCACCCGTTTGATGGTTGCCCCATCGTCGAAGAAAATCATGAAGGAAGCGGCGGCGGACGGGACGCTTGCCACCATTACCGAGGCGGGCGGCATGCTCTTACCCTCTGGCTGTGGCGCCTGCGCAGGACTAGGCGCAGGCATCATTGCAGAAGGGGAAGTCTGCATCTCATCGACCAACCGCAATTTCCAAGGCCGGATGGGGTCTAACGAGTCATTTGTTTATCTCGGCTCACCCTATACCGTCGCCGCTGCCGCCGTCGCCGGCCATATCGTCGATCCGCGGGAGATGTTGTCGTGAGCGCGGTTACAGGCAAGGCCTGGGTTTTCGGAGACGAGGTCAATTCTGATGTGATGGCACCCGGCATCTATTTCAAAGAGTCGGTAGACGTCATGGCCAGTCATTGCTTAGAAGCAATTGATCCTGATTTCGCACCCAACGTGCAACCCGGCGACATTGTTGTCGCAGGCCGTGCGTTCGGCGTTGGCTCTGCCCGTGAACAGGCGGCTCTGTCTTTTGCTCATATGGAAGTCGGCGCAATTCTGGCCAAGTCCTATGCCCGCATCTTCTACCGCAATATGCTGAACTTCGGCGTACCTGCGTTGATCTTCCCAGAAGCGGACGAAATCAATCCAAAAGATGAAGTCACCGTTGATGCCATAGCGGGTACAGTCGAAAACAAGACCACCGGTAAGAGTTATACGGTCTCCCCAATCCCAGAACATCTCATGGAGATGATCTCCGTGGGCGGGTTGATGCCGTACCTCAAAAAGAAAATTGATGCCGGGGAACTTAAGACAGGAGCGATGCCAAAATGAGTCACGCAAAACGCCTAAGAGACCTCCTCGCCGGACCTGAAACGATCGTGGCCCCTGGCATGTACGACGGCCTGACAGGTCTGATGGTAGAACAGGCCGGTTTCGATTGCGCTTATGTTGGCGGAGCCAGCATCGCCTATTCCAGGCTCGGTCGCTCAGACATCGGACTCACCACCTGTACAGAAGTTGCGGATACCATTTCCAAAATTCGCGACCGCATTGAAATTCCGTTTGTCGTCGATGCCGACACAGGCTTTGGCAATGCGCTGAATACACAACGCACCATGCGCATGTTTGAACGCGCCGGCGCATCCGGTATTCAGCTTGAAGACCAGACGATGCCAAAGCGCTGCGGGCACCTCGACGGCAAGACATTGATTTCCACAGACGAAATGACTGGAAAAATTAAAGCCGCCTTAGACGCACGCTTGGATGAGAACACCGTCATCGTCGGGCGCACCGACGCCATTGCGGTCGAAGGTTTTGAGTGTGCCCTAGAACGCGCGGAGGCCTATGTAGAAGCCGGAGCAGACATGCTGTTTATTGAGGCGCCACGGTCTCTGGAACAGATGAAGACCATTGGTGAGCGATTCGCTGGCCGGGTCCCCTTACTCGCGAATATGGTGGAAGGCGGAAAAACCCCAGTTTCATCCGCCAACGATCTTGGCGATTTGGGCTTCAAGTTCGTGATCTTCCCCGGCGCCATGGTGCGAATCATCGCCAAGGCAGGGCAAGACTACCTCCGAGCCCTCAAAGAAGACGGGTCCACAGCTCAAGTGCGGGACCGGATGTTCGATTTTGACGGCCTAAACAACCTTCTGGGCACCTCCGACTTGCTGGAAAGCGGCAAGCGTTACGACCCAGGCGTCAAAAAAGCCGCAGAATAGCGGCTTCGCGCCGCGAACAAGGCAATATCCAAGGACACACCTTTCCTATCTGGACGGTTTGATTCCCTGAGACTCACCGCTATTCTTGCTCTTAAGAAGGCCGCGAACTGCGGCGATAAAAACAACGCACGCCATACATGGTAAAAGGGATGCATCACTATGGAGATGTCAGACAAGACAGCTCGTCAGCTCTACGAAGACGTACAAGCCAATCCAGCGCGCGCGAAGTTCGGCTTCGGCAAAAAAGCCGCAATGATCAACATCGATATTCAAAAGGCCTATACGCGGCAGGATCTTTTCAAGACCGCCTATGAGACTGATCCAAATCAGTTGCAGTACGTCAACGAAGTGGCCGCGTTAGTCCGCGCCAACAACTGGCCGGTGGTTTGGACCTACGTTGCCTATGTAGAATCTGGCGAGGACGCCGGCGTTTGGGGCACGCGCACCGATACGCCCGATAGCTTGCAGAACATCAAGTATGGCTCCGAGCGATCTGAATTTGATGACCGCCTCGATATCAAAGACAGCGACATCATCATGGATAAGAAGATGCCGTCACCGTTCTTTGAAACGAACCTGCAATCGCTTCTGATCTATCACCAAATTGATACGCTTTTGATTACGGGTGGTTCGACGTCCGGCTGCGTGCGTGCCATGGGCGTTGACAGTTTGTCCCGTGGGTATCGCACCACCGTTATTGAAGAGTGCGTCGCCGACAAACATGAGAGCTATCACTTTGCAAACCTGACGGACCTTCTGCTCAAGTACTGCGACGTTGAATCCGTTGATACGGTCAAGACCTGGCTGCAAAGTCAAAACTGACCGGCGAGCAAAGCTATTCATTCATCACGTTAATATGAGGAGGGGTGCGTGAAGCCCGATCTTGAACTCTATGATTACTGGCCTTACGAAGGTCGTCCGAAAATTACTTGGCCAAACGGGGCAAAAGTTGCCTTTTGGGTCGCCCCCAATATCGAGTTCTACGAACTCAACCCGCCGGTCAATCCTTTGCGCAAAGCATGGCCACGGCCGAGCCCCGACGTATTGATGGCTGCCAGCCGTGACTACGGCAACCGTGCCGGTCATCGGCGCGTGATGGATGTTATGGACAAATACAACGTCCGTGGCTCGGTTTCGCTCAACATCGGGTTGATCGATCACCATCCGGAATTGATTGAAGAAGCCAAAGAGCGTGACTGGGAATTCTTCTCGCACGGCATTTACAACACGCGCTACTCCTACGAAATGGATGAAGCGCAAGAGCGCGCCATCTTAGAAGACAGTTTAGAGTCCGTCATGAAAGCGACAGGACAAAAGCTCGCTGGCTATTTGGCACCTGCGCTAACGCACACAGAGCGCACGATTGATCTTCTGGCTGAGTACGGCTTTCTATACAGCTGCGATCTGTTCCAAGACGATATGCCGCAGCCCATTAACGTTAAAAGCGGGCGCTTGATTTCCATGCCCTACTCTTTGGAAATCAACGACATCATTGTCTACAACGCCTACCTCGGTACGCCTCGTCGGTATGGCCAAATGATCAAAGATCAATTTGACCAAATGCTCATTGAGGGCGCGGACTGCGGCAATGTGATGTGCATTCCGCTTCACGCTTATGCTGTCGGTCATCCCCATAGAATCAAAGGGTTCGAAGAAGCGCTTGAGTACATCACAGGACACGCCAAGGAAGATGTCTGGGTCGCCACTGGCCGCGAAATCGCCGAGTACTATTACGAAAATTATTACGATGCCTGCGCCGCCGATATTGCCGCACGGAAGGGAGGCTAAGTCATGACCCTAGACAAAGACTACTTAGAATACCCCAACCGTCGCGCTGGCATGGACCACGACCTCTATGACTTCTCGATGCTCGACAGACGCCCCAATGTCACTTGGCCAAACGGGTCCAAGCTCGCGTTGTGGATCAGCTATTCTCTCGAGTTTTTCCCACTCGACCAACCGGCGAAGCCGTTTAAAGCGCCCGGCGGAATGGTCACCCCCTACCCCGATCTTCGCCACTACACGACGCGAGATTACGGCAACCGAATTGGCATTCATCGCATCTGGAAAGTGCTAAACAAGCACGGCCTAAAAGCCTCAGCAGCCGTAAACTCCAAGGTGGCGGAACGGTATCCGTACCTAATCAACAAAATCAATGAACGCGGTGACGAAATCATCGGCCACGGCGTCGACATGGGCAAAGTGCACTACGGCGGCATGGATGATGCGGAAGAACAGGCGCTTATTAAAGAGAGCTTGGGTACACTGCGCAAAGCCTCCGGCCAGCCTGTCACCGGATGGTGGTCGCCTGGCAAGTCAGAAAGCTGGAATACCGGCAAACACCTCACAGCCAACGGTGTTGAATATAGCTGCGACTGGGGTAACGACGACATGCCCTACCAAATGAATGAGGCCGCTGGAAACATTTGGGCCATGCCCCATGGTGACGAAATTTGGGACCGCACCATCATCATGGACAAGAAGCACAACGAGACGGAATTCGTCGAAGAGATCGAAGATGCCTTCACTGTGCTATATGATGAAACTGATCAATACGGCGGACGCGTTCTTTCCATCGTGCTGACGCCCTATATCATTGGGCAGCATTATCGCATCAAATACCTGGACGAAGTTTTGGGATGGATCATGAAGCACGAAGATGTGTGGTCCGCCAACGGCTCAGAAATTCTGAGCGCATTCAAAGAGCAGGCATAACACTATGACTGACAACAAATCGGGCGTTTCACGGCGGGCGGCACTGGGCACGGCTGGGGCCGCGGCAACAGCAGCCGCAGTTGCATCACCATCGCCCTCTCATGCGCAGGAGTCTTCTGTGACAAAAGCTGTCCCAAAACTAAAGCGCATCAAAATCGTAACGATTGCTGTACCCGATCTTGGTGCCATTGAGCCTTTGTACCGAGACTGGCTTGGATATGTCGTCGTTGAGCGTGGCAATGTCGCCGAAGATTTGGCGGTCTCATGGGGCGCGCCTAAATCTGCGGGGCGGCCCTTCATCATGATGCAGCCCGAAAGCGGTACAGACGTCTTCATCCGCGCGGTCGAGATTGATCCGGTCCCTGAATACAAAGCGATGACCACATGGGGCTGGAATGCGATTGAAATCATCGTCGACGATCCTGACGCGTTGTATGAAAAACTATTAGACTCGCCATTTACGCTTCTCGGCAAGCCAGCGGGATTAAAGAACTATCCGTCCATTCGCGCCACTCAGTTTAAAGGTCCGGCAGAGGATGTGCTGTACCTCACAGCGGAGACCGGTGATCGCACGAAGTCCCTGTTGCCACGGCCCGGCGCGTTTGTTGGGCGTGTCTTTATTATGGTTCTCGCCGGACCAGATATTAATGCGCTCCAAGATTGGTACTGCGACACCTTCGACATGGCCCGCGGGCCGATTAACAACTCGCCGATCGACCTGATCAACGACGCTCAAGGCCTGCCCAAAGGAAGCGAACGTCCTTTGACTATTGTTGGCATGTCTGAGCATGGAAACATTCTTGAACTAGACGGCTACGGCGACAACACCGGGCCACGACCTGGGAACGACGGCCAACTGCCGCCTGGCATCGCGATCACCACTGTCATGGTTGAAAACATAGACGACCTCAATGTTGAAACCATTGCACCCCCCATCTCCTTCGCGGGCGGCCGACTGGCAACGGTTGTCGGGCCGGCTGGAGAATTGCTCGAACTTCTCGAAGAACCTACCTAACCAATTAAGGATTTCCCGATGACAGATGCGCCCACGCCGCTCCTCAAACGCCTCAAGATCAACACGGTAGCGGCACCGGATATTGGGCTTATCGAATCGTGGTACACGGAATGGCTGGAATATAGCGTTTGCGAGCGCGGCTCGATCAGCGCTGACCTCGCTGCATCTTGGGGTGCGCCCGCCATGGCGGATCGGCCTTATATTTTAATGCAACCAAAAAGCGGCGACGACGCATACCTTCGAGCCGTCGAAATCGATGCGGTGCCAGGCTACAAACCCATGAACACATTGGGCTGGAACGCGTTCGAAATCATCGTGGATGATGTCTACGCGGTGAATGACCGTCTTGTAAAAAGCCCATTCAAAATTATTGGCGAACCTTCAGGTCTCGGCGGAGATTTAGATTTCATCCACGCGATGCAAGTGGAAGGCCCAGCCGGCGACGTTCTCTATCTCACATGCGACACGGTACGCGCAGCGGATACACTTCTCCCGCCTTCAGGCGCTTTTATTGGCCGCCCCTTTATCGTCATTCTTGCAGGCAATGGCGTGATGGATACCCAACGTTATTACAGCGAGACATTCGCCATGAAGCGCGAAGACGATATGCAAACTGCAATTGGTGTGGTCGCTGACGCACAAGGTCTACCGAAGGATCATGTCTTCGATATGGGTTTCATGGGCCTCGCCGACACCGGCAACTTCATTGAATATGACGGCTATGCGGACAGCTATGGCGCACGGCCACAGACTGAGGGTCAATTGTCACCGGGGTGCTCCACCGTCTCCATCACGGTCAGCAGTCTCGATGGCCTCGATTTAGATTTTGTCGGCGATGCGGTAACCGACCCTTCTCTGGCCTACGGTGGCGGCCGCACACGCACGGCACGCGGACCGGCTGGCGAACTCATTGAACTCATCGAAGAGTCATGAGTGCAAACGACACATCGAACCTTACGAGGCGCGGCGTCGTCACCGGCGCAGGAGCGGCAACAGTTTTGACATCATCGCAAACGTTAGCCGCAGACCGTAAAAACCCGATTCTTGGCCATGCCATCGCAACGATCGGCGTTCCCGACGTTGCCGCCGCCCAAGCCATGTATGAAGCGGGTATCGGTCTCTATGAAGTCAACAAAGGCAAGGTGAGCGAAGGCGTTGCGGCATCTTGGGGCGCACCAGCTATGGAGGGGCGACCGTGGGTGATGATGCGCTGTGAGAGCAAAGACCCGACCTTTCGCATCCGTATCGTTCAAGTTGATCCAGTCCCAGGCTATCGCACCATGGCGACATGGGGCCTCAACGCCATTGAGATGATTTCCGAAGATATTTATGCCGTAAATGAGCGGGTTCTATCCGCTGGCTTTGATGTCATCGGAGAGCCCCGCCCACTGAGCGAAGCATACGCCAGTGTCCACGCCATGCAGGTCAAAGGCCCTGGTGAAGAACTATTCTATTACGCCAGTGATATGACGGGCGAAAACGAATTCGACCTCATCACACCAAAGTCACCCGTCGACCGCATATTTAATGCTGTTGTTGGCACGCCCAATATTCGCGGTAGCCGGGCATTCTATAGCCATGTTTTGGGAATGAAACTTGGGGGCGTTCAAGAATTTAAAGTGCGCATGGTTTCGGACGCACTTGGCTATGATCGCGACATCGCAATCGAGATGGGTAGTGCAAAAGGACGCTGGGCTGGCAGCTCAATAGAATTTGACGCCTATCCTGTCGGCTTGTCAGGTCCACGCCCACGTGCCCCAGGCCAGTTACCGCCAGGGGTCTCCATGATGAGCCTAGCGACCGACGATTTCGACTCCATCGATGTGTCCTATGCAGCAGCACCAGCGGTTCTATATGGCGGCGGGCGCGCAGCCACGTTTGTCGGACCATCGGGTGAATGGGTTGAAATAATCGAAGAGATTTGAAGCACCTTCTGAAGGAGAATTCGAATGACGATGAAAACATGCTTTGCTCTAGTGGTCGCGTTGGCTTTTATGCCGCTCTCAGCCCAAGCCGAAGTCACAATTAAACGTTGGAATCCTGAAGGCCTCGGTCAGCCGGTCGGGTATTCTCAAGTCGTTACTGTAGAGGGCACCGGCAAGTTGGTCTTGCTAGGCGGCAAGGCCGGATTGCGTCCCGACGATACGATGCCCGAAACGCTGGCCGAACAATCAAAGCTAACATGGGAAAACATAGACCTCGCCCTTAAGGCCGCAGGCGCATCCCGCGAAGATGTCGTTGAGATTCAGATTTTCATCGTCGATCTCGCCAATATTGATCCCAATCCGGCCTATCAAGACGTGCGGGACTTCTTCCCCGCAGGACACAAACCTGTTTCCATGGTGATAGGCGTGAGCGCCCTTGCCATTCCAGGTCTGTTGATGGAAATCAATGTGCGGGCCATTGTCAGCAACGACTAAGACCATCGCGCAAACCCTAATCGCTCAAACACGTACGATCATAAGGACGTATTCATGACCCTCTCTCGCAAACAGTTCCTGACCCTCGCAGGCGCAGCCGCTCTCGTTCGTCCGAGCTTGCTACAAGCGCAAGCGCCAGCCACCATCATGAGCCGGATCAAATACGCGACACTCGGCGCCCCTGACCTAGCCGCCGTGGAAAGCGCATACACGACGTACTTGGGGCACACTGTAGTTGAGCGGTCGACCGTAAGTGAGACGATGGCGACATCTTGGGGCACACCCAACATGGTTGGGCGGCCCTTTGTACTGATGCGCCCAATGACAGGCGAGAACGTCATGATCCGCGCCGTCGAAACAGAAGCCACCCCCGGCTATAAGGCGATGACAACTCTCGGGTGGAACGCCTTCGAAATCATCGTCAATGACACAGACGACTTGCACACACGATTGATGGATGGCTCGCCATTCGAGCATATCGGCGGCCCTGCCAACCTAGGCGGTGGGTCAACCATCCGGGCATCACAGTACATTGGTCCCGCTGGTGAAGTTTTGTATTTCAACAGCGAAACTGGCGACCGGGAAAAGTCCAACCTGCCGCTGCCAGGAGACGATGTCGGCCGCACCAACATCGTCATTCTTGCCAGTAAAGACCTCGATGAGACAATGCCCATTTACCGGGCTGCGTTTGGCCTTGGTCAAGGTTTCGTCATGCCAACTCCAAATCAGTTGGTGGCAGAGGCACAGGAACTAGAAGAAGGCGCCATGTTCCGATTAGGCTTCATCACTCTTCGCGAACGCGGCAACGCTATTCATTTTGATGAGTACACAGATGGCAGCGCGCCACGCCAAGCCTCAGAGGGCATGCTCCCACAAGCCTGTGCCATGGTCTCCTTCAATGTCGATAATCTAGATGCTGTTGGCGCCGACTTTGTGGCCGAACCCATAACGGAATACGGCGGCATGCGCTCGGCCGTCTTCAAGGGGCCCGCTGGAGAGCTGGTCGAACTCATCGAAGCGGATCGCGAGACATGACTAAAACACCACACGCTGGCTTAAGCCGCAAAGCCTTCATTACCTTAACAGGCGCGGCAGCGGCCACGACGGCGCTACCGCTCACCCCTTTAGCCCAGGAGACCAAACCTTTGCTGAGCCGAATCAAAATGGCGACCATTGGCGCCCCAGACCTAGACGCCATTGAGCGCTGGTACACAACATGGTTGGCCTACACAGTGCACGAGCGCGGTACAGTCAGCGACGCCCTGGCCGCGTCTTGGGGAACACCGAATACGGCTGGCCGACCTTATATTTTGCTGCAATCGGCCGCGGGTGATGACGTTTACATCAGGGCAGTCGAAGTCGATCCCATCCCCGGCTATCAGGCGATGACAACGTGGGGCTGGAATGCCATTGAGATCATCTGCGATGACGTGGACGCCTTGCATGAAGCGCTCAAAACATCGGAATTTACCCATCTCGCTGGGCCTGCCAACCTCATGGGCGGCACATCATCCATTCGGGCGGTGCAATACAAAGGGCCAGCAGAAGAAGTGCTTTATCTAACGTGTGAGACCGGCGATCGCTCCACGTCTAACTTACCACTGCCACGTGGCCCGGTAGACCGTCCGTTCATTATGGTGCTCGCAGGAACAGACCTCGATGAAATGGAACGGTTTTATGGAGAGACATTCAATATGGGTGGCGGAGGGTATCGCTTTACCTCGACCGGCGGCCTGATCTCAAAAATGCAAAATCGAGCCGATGACATTGTTTACAATATCGGTTTGGTCCGCTGCCGCGAAAAGGGCAATAACATCGAGCTTGATGAATACACGTCAGACACCGGCCCACGTCAGCCCGCCGCAGGTCAATTGCCGCAAGGCGTGGCCATGACGACCTTTAACTGCGATGACCTGGACAACATTGATCTGGAGTTCATCACCGCGCCGATCACGGAGTACGACGGCAAGCGCTCGGTGGTCTTCATCGGCCCCACGGGTGAACTCACAGAACTCATTGAAGATAAACGAGCATAAGAATGGCGAGTGATGCGACACCGCTGGTTATCCGTCACGATAACGGCGGTGTCTGCACACTTACACTAAACAGGCCAAAGGCCCGTAACGCCCTGTCGTTGGCGATGATCGATGCCATGACCGACCATCTTGACGCCATTGCTAAAGATCCATCTGCCCGCGTGGTCGTTCTTGCTGGCGCCGGCTCTGCATTCTGTGCCGGCCACGACCTCAAAGAACTCAAAGACAATCCGGATCCGGCCGAGACTCAAGCCCTATTCAGCCGATGCTCAGACATGATGATGCGTCTGGTGCGCCTCCCCCAACCTGTAATCGCGAAAGTTCATGGCGTCGCCACTGCGGCAGGATGCCAGCTGGTCGCAACAGCCGACCTCGCCGTTGCCGGAAAGTCAGCTAAGTTCGCAACGCCCGGCGTCAACATTGGACTGTTCTGTACAACCCCGTCCGTGGCTGTGAGCCGCACGGTCTCACGCAAAAAAGCTATGGAAATGTTGCTGACCGGGGAACCCATAACAGCGACGGCCGCCGAAGCCATGGGCCTCATCAACTCTGCTGTGCCAGATGATGACCTAGACAAAACGGTTGATGCTTTAGGCAAACTGATCGCATCAAAGTCGGCGCATATTTTATCGATTGGCAAAAAAGCGTTTTACGAACAAATCGAGAAGCCGATGGCCGACAGCTACGTCTACGCTTCATCTGTGATGGCTCAGAACATGCTGGAAGATGATTGCACCGAGGGCATTGCTGCCTTTGTCGAGAAGCGCGCGCCAAACTGGCGCACCTGATAGCACCAAGGAGTCACGTTTATGCCCCAAGGCCTGATCAGAATCGTCATGCCACTGCTGATGGTCATAGCTTTTCTGCTGTATATGCTGAGCGCTGGACTTGAGACAGAGACACAGCAGGACTCAACACCGATGCTAAATGAATCTAGCGCAACACCTGAATAACAATGCCCATCACAACATAAGCGCCGAGAGTATTTCCGGCGTTTATAACGGATAGCTTTACCGACATCCCATTGTAGCGGTCATGCAGCAACTCCGTACTCAGGCAGAAAACCACCCAAAGAAAGACTGCGTTGCCAATGGCCCCGCCAATCGTGGTAACGCCATGCATCACCATGACAACGTTGATGCCCAAAGCGGCGATGAGATTCATGAGAGCCGCATTGACCAGCGCTTTAACCGGATTACCCAATTCCTCGGGCGTCTTTCCCATGGCCGAAATCCAGGCCTTCATGAACAATAGAGGCGAGTAATATAGAGAGCCCCAAGCCATTGCGGCGACCATACCCAGCAAAACACCAAGCCACGTCACACCCTCAAACATCGCGGCGATCATTCTGCAGCCTCCGTATGAGCGTTTGGAGTCTGGCGCTCAAGCGATTTAGCACCGGATGAAATTGCACCAAACACAAGGCAGATAAATCCAATCATGGCAGATAAACCACCGACCGGAGCAAGAACGCCTGGACCATTAAAAGACAGAGAGTAGAGGGCACCTGAGAAGCAGAAAATACCGATGCCGAACAAAACCCCAGTTGCGAGCATCAACTTACGCGGGCGACCTTCGGCAACGCGATCATGGAGCAAAGCAACGAAGACAATGCCAAAGGCCATCTTCATTTGAAAATCACTACCATCGTAAAACCAGCTCACCGCTTTTTCGCCAACGGGTGCCATTGTTTCAATGCCATGAGCAGCCAGTGAACCCGTGACCACTGCGATCAAACCATTCAATGCCGCGAATACGATCAAGTAGATTGCTGTTCGACTAAGAGACATGACGCCCCTCCCATTATTTCATTCTCCGGGTGAAACATGACTCAGGTAACCACCCGCCCATAAAGCGTCTAACGCTTCTGCAAAGTCACCGCAGCTTCGAGCGTATGAAATCCATCGAGAAATGCTTTCTCTGCCTCAGCCGCAGGGACTGGAATGAGTTTAACATCGCTCAATGGTTTTTCCCTAAACCCCAAAACGGTTCGCGCCTCCACGACTGAGAATCCGGCCAATTGCACCGCTTCTGTCGCGGCAGCGATCTTGTCTGCGTTCTTGACCAACGCTTCAGTAGAGGCAGGAAGAACCGCGGCAAGGCCGAATCGCAGCCTAATCGCTTGAAGAAGCCGATTCTCCACTTCCTTAAAAACGTCGCCGACGACGGCTTTAAGCGGGGTAATGAGGTCATGAGTGACGTATTCAGAAGCATCGTGCAATTTGGCCGCCATCAAGATGTCGGGCGTCGCTTTGGGCTGAAGCCGTCGCACGATGTCGACCACGAAATCGGAATGCTGCGCCACACTCCACGCATGCACCCCCTGAGTTTGGCCGTTCCAGCGGGTATTACGAGCCAGACCCAAGGCAATATCTTCAATCTCAATATCCATTGGCGAAGGATCGAGAAGATTCAAGCGGCGGCCCGACAGCATACGCTGCCATGTGCGCGGTGCGTGATCCGCCAAATGCGCGGTCAACGCTGCAGCTTTTTTTTCTGAAGACGCGTTCAAGATAAAGGCCCAACAAATGCGAATATATGTCTGTAAGAACAAGCTGTAGCGTAGGATAATGATGGGACATAGATTAGTCGCGACCACGTGGCATGCCTAGCCTGTAACGCGATGAAGTTTTGGTGAAGATTGCTGTACTGGCAGTGATCTGGGGAACAAAAAAAACCGTGACAGATCAAGCAGCAACGCGGGACACCTTAGATTTGCCCAAGAGCAGGCTTTTGCCCGCTCTTGCCATGGTCTTGCTCTGCCTTGCAGGAACAGCAGGCGCAGCCTTTCTTGCACAGAAAGAAGTTGCAGATCGTGAAGCGACATTGTTCGCACGTATTCAAGATGGACTAGGTGCACGGACAATGCGGGCCATCGAGTCCTACGAGCAACGGCTCTTGGGTCTCGCTGGTTTTGTCGCTGGCAGTGAAGACGTGACACTTCACGGCTGGAGCAGATATATCGCCGCAATTCAGGGACAGGACCTCGCCCCCGCTATCTGGGACGTCGGGCTTTTTGACATCAACCGGCAGACCGCAGATGCCGCCTCTGCAGCACCAGAGGACACGGTCGTTACCCGGTTCGTAACATTGGTGAGCGGCAGAACGATTGAAGCATCGGGACGAAACCTACTCATTGATTCCGAGACAGCGCCAGCCCTCCGCAGAGCCATGGCGACGGGTGAAACCTCTCTATCTGAAATTATACGCAATGCCTATGAATCTAAGGTAGAGGCCGGGTATGCGCTGGTTGCACCAACTACCTCAGACCCGCATGGAGAGGGGTTAAAACCAAACAATCTCGTTTTTTTGAGCTTTTCGACAGACCAACTCCTCGAAGCCATTATGCGTGACGTTGGATTTCCGGTGTGCGTTGACCTGTATGACGGTGACGTCATGAGCCCTGAAACTTTGGCGTCACAGTATTGCCCTGACGGGGTCAAACACGATCAGGTTTATTATGAGGGCGTGCGGACAGTCACAGTGGGCGGGCGATCACTAACCCTATGCCTAACCGCTGAACAGGGGTTTTACATCGCACCACTGGCGATTCCGGTCGGTGTAATTATACCGCTGGGTCTGATCATCACACTCTTAATTGGCAGCCTACTTTGGTATGAAGCATCGACCCGCGAACGCGCCCGGAGCATTGCTCAAGTCATAACCCAAGACCTTAAGAAGAGCCGTAATCGCTATGACAGGGCCGTCCGCGTCGCAGGTGTTGGATTTTGGGAACGAGACTATGCGACCAAAAAAGTGGTCTGGTCCGACAAGATGTGGGCTCTAACTGGCTATAACCCAGACACGGACGTGAGCCGTAAAAATATCCTCAGCGAGATTGCCCATCCGGATGACAGAGACCGCGTTCACTCTGCTGCAGAAGCCCATCGAAACGCCATAGAACCCTTCAATCAAGATTTCCGAATTGTCCGCCCCGACGGTGAAGTTTTATGGATCACGGGAACAGCAGACACGGATTACGACAAGGATGGCAATCCAATACGAACGATTGGTTCAATTTCCGACATCACGCCACAAAAAAAAAGAAGAGCGTCGACGCGCAAAGGAACGTGAGCTTACAGAAACCATCAACGAGCTAAGGCGATCACAAGAGAAGCTTGACGCCGCACTGCGCGATGCAGAAGCGGCAAGTCGTGCAAAATCAACCTTTCTTTCAACAATGAGTCACGAACTTCGGACACCCTTAAACGCAATTCTGGGCTTCTCTGAAGTTATACGTGACAATTTGCTAGGAAGAGAAAGCGCACGATCCTACGAAGATTACGCTGGCGATATTCATTCAAGCGGTGAGCACCTGCTCGATTTGATCAACGACATTCTTGATTTGGCAAAAGTCGAAGAGGGACAAATCACACTCAGTCCTGAGCCAATTGATCTAAACGCCGTGATTGGGAGCACGCTCAATTTGATGCAACCCAGAGCGATTGCAAAACGGCACGCACTATCAGCAGCGGCGGGCCCTGACTCACATAGGGTTTTGGCCGATCTTCGTGCCCTAAAGCAGATTCTCTTCAATCTCATCGCTAATGCGATCCAGTTCACGGATCCCGGCGGCAAGATAGAAATCAGCGTAGCGCCTCAGGATGATGGCACCATCGAAATTTGCGTCGAAGACTCGGGGATTGGCATTGCAAAGGCCGATATTGGACGCGTCTTCAATCCATTCGAGCGCGTGACGGAGCATGGTAAACCAGAAACAGAAGGGACCGGCTTGGGTTTGGCGGTGGTAAAAAGCCTCGTAGAACTACAAAACGGATACGTGCGGGTAGCCTCGAACCCAGGTGTAGGGTCGAAGTTTTGCGTCTACTTGCCATCATCTTCACCAGATGGTTCCGACGCCAACCCAGCGACATAACCTAGAGTTTTGATTTTTCAGAGAATCCGCAATAGTTTAAGGTAATTAGGTGGCTCAGTGTGCATCTGAGAAAGTTTAGTAGGCCAATGCTCGTCGTATGATTCAACCGACCTCAGATTATCTTAAACCGATCAATTTCTTAGTGATCGATAATAAGACGTATATGCGCCGGATGTTGAAGAACGTCCTGGAAACCCTTGGTGCCAAACGCATCGAGGAAGCGCGGGATGGTGGCGATGGCCTAGCCGCTCTCAAAAGCCTTGAGCCAGACATCGTCCTTACAGGTTGGAGGATGAAGCCTGTAAACGGGCTAGATTTTCTGAAGTCCGTAAGGGGCCAGCCAACACCCTTAAAGTTCACACCCATCATTATGGTGACCAGCGAGACGCGCCGAGAAAAAGTAATTGAGGCCCGCAACTCTGGCGTGACGGAATACATTGCGATGCCCATCACTGCCAAAGGTGTCTTTTTGCGAGTCCGGGAAGTGATTGAGCGACCACGTCCCTTTGTCGACATTGGCGGATATTTTGGGCCAGATCGACGGCGGCGCGCAGTTGCGGTCGAAACTGCCGAAGATGAACGTCGCGGCAAAGGAACACCCAGACCAGAAGCTCCGGCGACTGAGGATGGAAGTGATGCACTGTCTCAAAGCCAAATCGATAGGCTTGTGGCTGGTGGCGACATCGCCGACTAATAATATTCTGGGCTTAAGCACATCGCGCCAGCCCCGTCGAATTCATCACAATCCAAATAGAGAGACCACACATGACCGAATCAGTAGTCATTGTCGGCGCCGGAGAAGCTGGTGGGCAGACCGCGATCTCTTTGCGCCAAGGGGGTTACGAAAATCCAATCACGATTGTCGGCGATGAACCCTACATCCCATACGAAAGACCTGCGCTATCCAAACAGTTCCTCGCCGGAAAACTAGAGCAAGAGCGCCTATATCTCCGGGCGGAAGAGTTTTACGCAGAACGCAATATTTCGATAAGGCTCAATGAACATGTCACAGCAATTGCGCCTGGGCATAGCGTAACGCTGCGCGACGGATCGAGTATAGCCGCGCAATCTATCGTACTAGCGACCGGCGGCAGAGTGCGCCCCATGCCCGTGGATGGTGCAGATCTGCAAGGTATTCATTACCTAAGAACCATCGACGACGTGCTCGGTTTTCGCGACACATTAGGACCGGACATTAATCTTGCGATTGTTGGTGGCGGTTATATTGGCCTTGAAGTAGCGGCCGTTGCCTCCAAGCTCGGATGTAACGTCACTGTTCTAGAAATGGGTGACCGTGTTCTAAATCGCGTCGTCGCGCCCGTTGTTTCCGAGTTCTACACCCGCGTTCATCGCGAAGAAGGTGTCGATATTCGCACCGGCGTCACCGTATCTGGGTTCGAAGGCGAGACGCAGATCGAACACGTCCTGTGCAGCGATGGATCGAAGTTGAAAGCGGACGTCGTCATCATCGGCATCGGAATAATCCCCAACATTGAATTGGCCGAATCAGCAGGCTTGAAAATCGACAACGGGATCCTCGTTGACGCGTTTACACGAACGTCTGTGGACAAAGTGTATGCGGTTGGCGATTGCACCTATCACCCTAACGATCTGCTAGGCCGTCGCCTGAGGCTGGAGTCTGTGCAGAATGCACTCAGCCAAGGCAAGACCGCCGCAAATACGATCCTTGGAAAAGAGGCCCCCTATGCTGAAGTGCCTTGGTTCTGGTCTGACCAATACGACATCAAGCTACAAATGACCGGGATCAACGACCCGGATGACCAAGTTGTCGTCCGTGGTGATGCGACCACCCGGTCTTTTTCGGTCTGTTACCTCCGTAACGGAATCCTGGTAGCGGTGAATGCACTGAGTCGCCCCAAGGACTTTCTTCAGGCGAAAAAAGCCATCGCGGCCAAAATAACGCCCGACATCAACCGCCTCACCGACGTAGACATACCCATAAAAGAACTCTAAGGCATTGTAATATATCGTTATTCTGGTTCACACGGATGTGTGTTGATCAGACGACGCACAATTGAGACACTGTCAGAGTTAAACAGATGGAGTTCTTTTTGTGGTCGAAGGCATTGGCAACGTTAACCAGCACCAGCCTGCAGTTCAGCAGAGCCAGACCGTTGCCCAACGTCCAGCAACGGACGATGATCAGACGCAAGACCCCAACGCTGGAAACCGGACACGCGTGGCATTAGACGAAGCTGTCCAACAACATATTCAAGACGAAGCCGCCAAACGCCAGGAACGTGGACAGAATCTGAACATAACCGTGTAACGCGGGCTTGCACTTAGGGTCTGTTTTAGAGAAAACGGGCGCACTCAATTTTATATCGGGTGCGCTATTTTTATGTCTTCCAACCTTTATGCTGTTTTCCAGCAGCACTTCCCAAAAGACCTCAGCAACCCGTTCATCATAGAATCGAGTGGCGCAGCGCTTTCCTACGCGGACGTAGAGAGTCGGTCGGCTCAAGTCGCCAACCTTTTGCAATCTTTAGGGATCAGGCCCGGCGACAGAGTTGCAGCACAGATTGAAAAATCTGTAGCCGCTCTCATCTTGTATTTGGGGTGCCTTCGCGCGGGGGCTGTGTACTTGCCGCTCAACACCGCATACACCGATGAAGAACTCTTGTACTTCCTCACGGATGCGAAACCGGCACTCTTTGTATGCGACGCGACACGCGAAAAAAAATTATCCGCCTCCACACATAAATGCGTCCCATCCAATTGCCTAAATCTAGACGAGCATGGCGAAGGCAGCTTCGCCCAACACGCATTGGCCCACGACACTAGGTTTGAAACTGTCGCTTTAGAGCCCGCTGACCCAGCCGCCATTCTTTATTCGTCTGGAACGACTGGGAAACCTAAGGGCGCCACACTTTCACACGGAGCATTGGCAGCGAATGCAGCAGCACTCCATTCGGCATGGCAATTTAGCCCGGATGACGTGCTGCTGCATGCCCTACCAATCTTTCACACCCACGGCCTATTCGTAGCAACCAATACGGTGCTTATGAATGGCACCAGTATGATTTTTCATGCCGGGTTCGACTGCGATGCCGTGATCGCAGACTTACCCAACGCAACGGTATTCATGGGTGTTCCAACCTACTATACGCGCCTACTTACGAGTGCCGCGCTAACCCAGGACGCCTGCACGTCTATTCGACTATTCATTTCAGGCTCGGCCCCCCTACTCGACGAAACCTTCAGTGCATTTACGGCACGCACGGGACACACAATCGTCGAGCGATACGGCATGACCGAAGCTGGAATCATCACGAGCGCCAACCCCGACAAACCCAGACGGGCTGGAACCGTAGGTTGGCCTTTAGACGGCGTGACCCTCCGGATCATGAACGATGACGAGGAGCCAGTCGGAGAGTCGGAAACCGGTGGATTGCAAATTAAGGGCTCGAGCCTGTTTTCCGGCTACTGGAATAACCCTGAAAAGACGGCCGAAGAGTTTACCTCTGATGGGTTCTTCCGGACTGGTGACATCGCCCGACATGACCCAGACGGGCAAATCACGTTGGTTGGTCGCGCCAAGGATATGTATATCTCTGGCGGCTTCAACGTCTTCCCAAAGGAAATCGAACAAATCGTCGATGCTATAGAGGGCGTTGAAGAATGCGCTGTCGTAGGGCTACCACATCCAGATTTTGGCGAGGCCGGTCTGGCGATCATCGTTGCTGAAAATAGAATGTTGGATGAAGCCGCGATTCGAT
This sequence comes from uncultured Rhodospirillaceae bacterium, assembly GCA_943787205.1. Classification (GTDB taxonomy): domain Bacteria; phylum Pseudomonadota; class Alphaproteobacteria; order Rhodospirillales; family Rhodospirillaceae; genus WLXB01. The sequence goes on along the minus strand of CALSLN010000001.1, from coordinate 206,992 downwards.
TGACCCTTAAAGAAACGCTGGCCAACTACAAAGTACCGAAACGAATCGTGCAAGCGGATAGCCTGCCGCGCAACGCTATGGGCAAGGTCCAGAAGAACTTACTTCGCGAAACCTACGGGGATGAATGGCGGGAGTGGCTTCAAGAGCAATAGGGTTCTCAAGTCTTTGGCGGCATCAACTCGCTCATCGGCGGCAAATCCGAGCCCTCATCAACAATCGCGATTACTTTTCCTCGGTCGATATCTCGCTCCAAGGCTTCGAGCACGTAGTGTGCCAAATCAATGCGAGACAGAGAAAGCCCGTTGGGCAACGTACCATCATCACTCGTGATATAAGAATGTTTCGGAACGCGGTTGTGTAAACTGGGGGCCCTGAGAATGGTGGCACCTGGAGATTCAGCCGAGACCATTTCTTCCATCAGATGCATATCATTGTAGTACTTACGACGCAGCCATAAGTAAAACTTGCGGCGCAAGCCCTTCCGTTTAACGCCACGCGCAGCACCAAAAGACGATATAGCGACCAGCCGGTCTTGGCCGTGCGCTTTCATCGCATCGATAACATTACGGTGTGTTGCAGTATTTAACGGCCCTTTCTCAGAAAGGTTTGTTGCGCCCACAGTCGTCACCACAACATCGGCACCTTCCGTTGCACTTAGGATAGCTGCCGCGTCATACGCATCGGCTTGGCGCACTTCGACTTTTGGGTCGCTGATCGTCATTTTCTCTGGCGTCCGACAAATGGCAATTACGTCGTGCCCACGGCTCAACGCCTCTTTAATGAGGCATGGCCCAGTTTGGCCGGAAGCCCCAACAATCGCGATCTTCATGAAAACATCCTATTCGGCGGCTTGTGTGAGTGAGTCAGAATCAACCCGCGGCACGGGCTTATAAACCCAGGAACCAGGATCAGCCTTCCGTGCCGGCGACGGAATAACATGATAATTCCCACGCTGTTCGGCCTGCGCTAAGGCAGACTGATCAATCTGCCACCCCTTACCGCGAAGCTTCTCCATAATGGACCAATACTCTTTGACCATCTCATCTTCTGGATCAGTCATGAGTGAATCAGCATCTGGCAATTTTGGAACTCTTGGCAGCTGGGCCTCAGCGATTATCTGATCTTCTCGGACGTTTTTAAGGTTGCGTTTAAGAGTGCCTTTGTCAGCCCACTTATAAGGCATGAAATTTCGACCAAACAAAAACCGCATTGTCGTTGTGTGCTCATCGATCGGAGTAGACATATCAAGCACGACAAACCGCATCCCGGTCCCCGCGCCACCAATCTCAACATCTACTTTTATGGTAAAGCCCGAGAGATAAAATTTCATACGAGATTGCACCTCAGTTTCAGGAGGGCGCAGCCTCGACCACAAACCTTTCGGCCGCTTCGTCTTCACGCGAATTCCTGTACCGATACTTGTTTCGTCGAGGTATTCAACTTTATGCGCTGGTGGGCGAACACTACCATTCCAGGTTTGGCCATGAACGACTGGAAGATGAACGTAATCAAGGTTAGAGAATTTGGCCCAATGGTAGTTCGCATCCCAGGTTTCTTCGTATTCGATCCAACGCCACCCCTCGGCATCAAATTCTGGAACATCGGGAATGGGGGCCGCAGCGTCAGGGTCGTAGCCCAGCAACACCCAAATCATATTGTAGCGCTCTTCAACCGGGTAAGAATCTACGCGAGCGGCTTTGGGAATTTCTCCGCCTTCAGGTAAGGCGGGCATCATACTGCAGCGACCGTCTCCGCCAAAACGCCAGCCATGCTGACAACACGCCAAGGTTCCATCTGATTGTTGGACTCCCTGACTCAAGGGCGCGCCGCGGTGACAACAAACATTGGATAGACAATGCACGGCACCGTCGGCATCGCGAAAAAGAACGAAATCACGACCAAGCATCTTTACGTGTTTCGGTGAAATCGTAACGTCTTTAGAAAATGACGCCGTGTACCATACGTTCGTAAACATAGATTAGGCCTCCCCGTCCGCTAACGTTGACATGGGAAGACTGTCATCGGGACCCCACTCCATCATTGAGCCATCGTACAACGCAACATCATCCCGACCGAGCAGCATGAGCGCGAAAGAGTCCGTGGTCGCCGAAATCCCGCCACCGCAATAGGTGATGATTTTTTCTTGATCAAGAGCGCCAACAGCCCGGAATTTTTCTTTAAGGGTCGCGGCGTCTGCAAACGTATTGTCGGACTCATCGAGTAAGTCGTAGGCGTAAAGATTAACACTACCCGCGATGTGACCGGGGCGGCCGTAAGCTGCATTGACGGTTTCACCTGAAAATATTTCTGGTGAAAGCGCGTTTATCAAACAAGTATCTTTGCGTTGAACTGCAGCCAACACCTCGTCTTTCCCGATAATCTGTCCCGGCTGCGGGTTTGGCGTAAATTCGGCAACCGCAAGACCGGGCACGTCTGTCGTGGTTGGCCGGTTTTCTGCAGACCACTTATCCCATGCACCATTCAGAACACGGCAATTGTTAAATCCGAATGCGCGGAACATCAGGAATAATCGTGTGGCCCAGAAATTTGCGCCGCGTGAATACAAGGCGACACGGTGGCCATCTCCGATTCCGGCATCACCGATAACGCGCGCAAAACCTTCCGGCGATGGCATCATGAATTTAAGGGATGGGTGGTCACCGGATAACTCGGTCAGGAAATCAAGAAAAACAGCGCCCGGAATGTGGCCGGCCTCATAGTCCTCTCGGCCGCTCCTGATATCGTACCCGCCACCAGGCTTGGGTCCCATCACGACATTGCAATCAATGATTCTTAGATCGTCTGCGCCCAGCTCTGCTTCAAGCACATCAGTCTCAACGAGTAGTTCGGGGTTTGTGTAACCTTTATCGGTCATGAGGGTGCTCCGGCGGCCGAATGTTCTGAGTCTCTAAGCTCTGGATAATACCGAGTCATCATACGTTCGAAATGACTGACGAGGTTGCGATGCTTTCGTGTTTCCACAGCGACCGCGTTTTCCCAGGGCTGCGAGATAATTTCCCCACATGGGCAGCTAAGCAGGCATCAAAAGTCGTTGGTTGATCACCAAAACCCCATTCCTTTTGGCCGAGCCAATGAGCGAGCGCCCCGATATCCGTAATGGCCATGTCTTGGATCGTTTTTGGCGAATGTCGGCCAATCCCATGCCCCGCCAATTGCTTGCGCACAATACGTTGCGCGAGTGGCTTCAAAATAGCCAGCACGGGGCCCGGAACACCAAGGATGTCCTTCATATAAGGAGTCCAATGTTTAACGCCATGTGGATCAAGCCAGCGAAAGTATACCAAGGTCCAATAGAGGTGTTCTTCCATAAGGCGCTGGAACGCCAAACTCTCAGCGCGCTCCGTCAGGGTGAGCTTACCATCAACCGGGTTGCCATTCTGAGCCTCAAGCTGCGCTATGGCCAAGCCGCTATCGGCCATGACTTTGCCACTTTCATCTACCAGGAAGGGGCGCTTGCCCGTAGGGGCCTTCTTTCGTTTGTCCGAGGCGACCGTGTATTCAATGCCCGCCATGCGTAAATATGTTTCAAGCTTGAAGCAAAAAGGGCTTGGGTCAGGCAACCCCATAACGGGGCCAAACTTGTAGAGAGTCACGCTCATGAATTTTCCTTTCGGCATCGTGCAACCGCGTGGCACCGGCCCTTTTGTCTTATGGTCCGGAGCTGGGCCTCACAATCTAGTGAGAGTCTTCACAGGCTATTGTGCCCGGAGCACAGAAAAATGACACTGTCAGAATGAAACAAAAACATCGGAAATTAGCACCTTCTCTCGCCACGTTATTGGTCATGGGGGTCGTTACGGCTGGCCCAGCGAAGGCGATCAGCGATCGACGAATCGAAGACGCTCGATACGCCTGCATCACCTTTATGAACGGGGAAAACGAGGAGAATGGCAATAAAGGGTCAGACCGCGCTGAACTGGCACGCTTCTGGTTGATTGGTTTTTTGACCGGTGCATACGACGCTGACTCCGTATTGGAGTTTTCTGACGACAAAAGCGTAGCAGAACACGCCATCATTGCTCGAGTTAAGGACTATTGCGAAGAAAACATAGACAACTCGATCCATGCTGCTGCTGTCGGCTCTGTCTCTCAGCCGGAGCCCTTACCAGCAACGACGGCTATAGGTCTAGATCCTAGAGCCTATTCGTGCGCCTCATACTCGGATGGCCTTAACAGTAGAGGTAACGCGAAGAGCCTTTCCGAGGCTGCTGAGTTTTGGGCGTTTGCTTTCGTTCAAGGCACGGTCAGTGTGCGGCACCACCCACGTTTGGTGATATCGGTCGCCAACAAAAGAAAGATCGTGCGCGCCCTTAAACAGAGCTGTGCGCGCAACCCAACGCGCACGCTGCTCGATCAAACCTCTGAAATTGCGATGCGGGTCCGCCCTCTGCCGGAATAAGAGACCGACCGCCTAACTCGAACCCAGCGCCTTAGCTCGCTCCCGTAAGACGAACTTCTGAATTTTACCCGTAGACGTCTTGGGCAAATCATCAAAGACCACTGTTTTTGGCACTTTGAATTTCGCCATACTGTCGCGGCAGAAAGCGATGATCTCTTCTTCGGTAACGGATTGCCCAGCTTTAAGCGTGACGAACGCACAAGGCGTTTCACCCCAATGATCATCTGGCTTTGCCACGACTGCGGCTTCTAATACGGCTGGGTGCTTAAAGAGAAAGCCCTCGACTTCAATGGTCGAAATATTCTCGCCGCCGGAAATAATGATGTCTTTTGAACGGTCTCGGATTTCGACGTAACCGTCTGGGTGTTTCACGGCAAGATCGCCAGAATGAAACCACCCACCCTTAAGTGACTCTTTGGTAGCCGTCGGGTTTTTTAGGTACCCTTTCATCACGACGTTACCGCGGAACATGATCTCGCCAATCGTTTCTCCATCCGCGGGGACAGACTCCATAGTCTCAGGATCCATTACGTCGAGCCCGTCGACGACTGAATACCGCACCCCTTGCCGCGCTTTCAGCGCCGCCTGTTCATCCATGGGCAAGTCATCCCATTCATCGTGCCACGCACACACCACACAAGGACCGTACACTTCCGTTAGACCGTAGGTGTGGGTGATCGCTATCCCCATCCCTTCCATCGTCTCGATAACCGCGGCAGGAGGGGCTGCGCCAGCCGTCATGGCCTTAATTCCACTTTGAAGACCCGCGCGCTGCTCATCAGGCGCGTTCACCAACATATTGAGAACCGTTGGCGCACCACAGAAATGTGTAACGTCTTCTTTTTTCATGAGACTGTAGATCGCTTCGGTATCGACCTTCCGAAGACACACGTGAGTCCCGCACAGCGCCGTGATCGTCCACGGGAAACACCACCCATTGCAATGAAACATGGGGAGGGTCCACAGATAGACCGGGTTAGGCGTCATGCCCCAGGCCATCATGTTGCCAATGGCGTTGAGATACGCCCCGCGATGATGAGTCACCACACCCTTCGGATTACCGGTCGTGCCTGATGTGTAACAAAGCGCAATCGCTTGCCATTCATCTGCAATGGCCGGGCAGATGTAATCAGGGTCTCCAGAGTCGAGAAAGGCCTCGTAAGCAATTTTACCGATTGGATCTGCGTCCGGTGCAAGAGCATCATCAATATCAACAACAAAAATATCTCGGCCGCATTCTGCCAGCGCTGCCCGTGCAACATCTGACAACTCGGGGTCAACTAAGAGAACCTTGGCCTCACCATGATCCAGAATAAAAGCAATCGCCGACGCATCGAGCCGCGTGTTGATAGCGTTCAAGACAGCCCCCGTCATCGGCACACCGTAATGCGCTTCTAGGTGGGCTGGGATGTTAGGGGCGAGCACAGCAACCGTATCTCCAGCGACGATACCGTGATTATTTAAAGCAGAGGCGAGACGCCGACAGCGTTGATACAACTCGGCATACGTATATCGGACAGGACCGTGAATAACAGCGACACGGCTTGGATAAACTTCGGCGGCTCGGCGCAAAAAAGAAATCGGGCTGAGCGGCTCTTGGTTCGCTGAGGTTTGATCAAGGTCGGTATCGTATATGCCTGGCTGAATCATAGTTTATCTTTCTTACGTCTTGAGCTGGATGTTCAGAATACTCGAATAACCCGTTAGGGTACCAAGTATCGCTGTGGAAGAGGGTGCGGGCTAGACATGCTGCCATTAATTCTTTCTATCTTTGTATTCAGCTTATGTATGGCCGAGGGCGCCTCCGCGGAGACCTTCCGGGCCGGAGCGTTAAGCACGCCAGGCGACCCATATGATGTTCTGTGGCAGAAATTCGACACAGACATTCAATATGAAACCAACGGCCGCCTCGATGCCGAACTTCTCGTGCGCGGAGAGGTCGGTGGAGAAGAAGCGCTCATGCTGGCCGTTCGGCGCGGACGGATCGACGTTGCTATCTTCACGTCGAGCGGAATGTCCGCAGTTGTTCCAGAATTTGCCGTCTTAATGGCCCCCTTTTTATTCGAAAGCCTGGACGAGGCAGATTATGTTCTCGATAACCACCTCATTGAACCCCTGGCCAAGTTAGCGGAAGCCAAAGGGTTGGTCGTCCTCAGCTGGGCCGATGAGGGGTTTCATAGTTTATATAGCGTGACCCAGTTGAGAGGACCTGAAGATACAGCTGACTACCGCATGCGATCGTTTCAGGTTCCCTCGTCTCCCCTATTCTTATCTGCACTGGGCGCAGATGTCGCAGCTATGCCGTTCCCCGATGTGATCCAAGGACTTCAGACCGGCCTCATTCAAGGCGGTGAGGCGGGAGCCATGACCTACGCAAGTTACGGCCTAGCGCCAGTGGCTGGCCACTACACGCTGACCCGACACTCATATTCTTCCGGTGTTTATGCCGCCAACGCGGCTTGGTTCAACGCGCTCGATCCAGAGCTTCAAAATGCCGTGCGACGCTCTATCCCTAGCGCTACAGAGGTGCGGCAGCGTGTACGTGCCCGCAATGAAGCTGATCTAGAGAAGGCAAAACAAACCGGATCAATCATCCATGAACCCACGGTCCGCGAAAAAACGGCCTGGCGCGCTGCTGCGCGCAACGTGCCAGCAGCCCTGATCGATAAAATTGGGGGCAATGCCGAAGAGATTTACGACCGCATTATTAACGGTAAGCGTGATTACGCGTTAGAGGGACCACATGACAAAAAGTAACTCGAGAGATGATCTACACCTCTACGGCCAAATGATGTCACCATTTGTTGCCCGGGTCGTACTTGTTGCGAATAGCTTAGACATAACTCTTCAGCCAGAGTCTGTTCCAGGTGGAAGCACTTCATCTCCGGAGTTTAAAGCCATCAATCCCATTGGCCGCGTACCGGCGCTGGTTCATGGCGAGCTATGGCTCGCTGAAGGCGACGTCATTTGCAGCTACCTTCGCGACCTTTTCCCAGATCGGGATACCGAGCGCGCTGACCCGGCAAAGGCCGCACGTGGGCGACTCATCGCCCGTATCGTCGATCTCTATCTAATGGGAAATTACGTCCCGCTCATTCCCCTTCGACGCCAAACCAACCCTGACTCCGCGCTCATCGAATCCAAAGTGAAAGCGTTTAAGGACGGTCTCTCTATTCTAGAAACCATACTATCTCCCTCTCCCTATGCGCTGGGTGAATCGCTTGGTCACGCTGATTGCGCTTTGGGGCCTGCGATCGATTACCTCAGCCTAATGATGCCACATTTCGGCATCCCTGACCTCACCACTGGCCACCCCAAGCTCGAAGCTTGGTGGGCGTTCATACGCACGCAAGATCAATTTGCATTGGCTTTCAGAGAGGGGCGGGCTGATTTGCGCGCCTATCGCGTAGAGCATAACTTGCCACCGCTTGATGGCCTCTAGAACCAGAGTCCTTTAGAGTTGATTACGGGTTCTGGGATAAACCTGGGGGACGTAACAATGGAGTACCTTACGATTCGAGGTCGTATTCGCTACACCTCAAAGAAGAGCTTCTTCTAGACCGAAAGACGACTACACGTGCCTGACACCACTTCCATAAAAAACCCCATCGACGCCTACGGTGCGTGGTTAGCTGAAACACCGGACACTTGGCCTGCGGACGCTTTGCATTCCGCCAAACGGCAATTCATTGACGTCATGGGCGTCTCAATTCTTGGCGCCAGAGACGCGTCGACGGCCAAGGTCTTTGAAACGGTTGAACATTGGGGGGACGGCCCGTGCACGGCAATCGGGCGCGAGCGCACCCTCAGCGCCCCTTGGGCCGCTTTAGTAAACGGCACAGCAGCTCATGCCCTGGACTTGGACGACAATTTTGATCCGGCGAAAGCGCATGCGACAGCAGTCTTGGCTCCGGCAATCATAGCCTTAGGCGAACAGGAAAAGTCTTCCGGTCACGCCTGTCTCGATGCGTACATTTGCGGACTACAAATTATGGGCCGTGTTGGTCAGGGCGTTAACCCAGCCCATCGCAATCGAGGCTGGCACGCCACCGCAACTGTCGGCGCAATCGGCGCGGCAGCAGCCTGCGCACGACTGTTAAAACTCAACGCCACACAGGCAGCAAATGCGGTTTCCCTTTCGACCAGCATGGCAGCTGGATTCATGTCTCAATTCGGAACAATGACCAAACCAATCCACGCCGGCTTAGCCGCCAAATCTGGTGTGATCGCGGCAAGCATGGCACGGACAGGAATCACCGCAGGGCGCGAGACCTTGGACGGACCCACAGGCATGAATCGCTTGATGGTAGGGCCCGACTACGAAAAGCTACGAGATGCCATCACGAAACCTGAGCATGGGCAAAATTTAAAATTCGAAACAGAAAGCATCGGCACCCCCCTGCTCATAATAGACAATGGATTCCGAGTGAAACGGTTTGCCAATTGCGGCAGCGCGCACCGCGCCATGGACGCACTCTCTTTACTCAAAGAAGAGCGCGGTTTTTCTGTCGATGACGTTGCCAAAATCAACGCACGCCTTCCAAAAACACACCTAAATAACTTGATGCATCACGATCCAAAGGATCCAATGCAAGCGAAGTTTTCGCTGCAATACGGTTTAGCAGTCGTGCTTAGAACAGGCGGGTGTGCGCTACACGACTTCACACCCGAGGCTGTGATGCGGCCAGAAATACGATCTCTGTATAAAATTATTGAAGCAAAACCAATCGATAAATCGGAAGGTGAATTTCCCACATCAGTTGAAGTCCACTTAAAAACCGGCGCCGTATTAGAGAAAAGTTTGGCCATGCCCTTGGGCAGCAAAGCTGCTCCGTTCACAGACGAACAATATTGGAACAAGTTTGATGACTGTGTTGGAACATTAATCACTCCTGGCGAATTGGCCCAGGTAAAGCAATACTTAGAAGATCTACAACAGCTTCAAGATGTGACGCTTGTTATGACCCCCCTTCGCCAATCTATGGCCTAAGCTTGCCAAAGCGAGACTAAAGCTCAAACGTCCTCTGCGCCCTGCTTTCGCGCCATAATCTCATCGAATCGCGGCATGCTGTCATGTCCGGGAGCTGACACGCCCCGGCCAGTGATCACGACCCAGACAGTGCGACACAGGGTTTTCACGTCCAGCCACAGAGATCGATTGTCTACATACCAGACATCAAGTTCGAACTTCTCCTCCCAGGTTAAGGCATTGCGGCCATTAACCTGCGCTAAGCCCGTCATCCCAGGCCTTACCGTGTGGCGGCGCGCTTGATTGGTGTCGTAGTACGGCAAATATTCCATCAAAAGCGGTCTCGGGCCAACCAGACTCATATCGCCTTTTATGACATTAATCAGTTCAGGCAATTCATCCAGAGAGGTTCGGCGCAAAAAGCGGCCGAGGGCGCTCATGCGTTCGCCGTCGGGAAGCAAATTACCAGCACCATCTTCCGTGTTTTCCATCGTTCGAAATTTAACGAGCCGAAAGGGCTTTCCGCCCAACCCCGGTCTGACTTGGCTAAACAGGATTGGCCAACCCATCGTCATCATGATGACGAGCGCAAGGATGACCAAGACCGGAGACAACACCAACAGGGCGAACACCGCCAACACAAAATCAAATACCCGCTTTAACGCCAGACCCCGCCTTGTGCGGCGTTGCGGTGCCGGATCTGCCTGAGCAACTGTTTCAAGCAAAGCACGATATTCACTTGCCAGCTTATCGCGATTGAACCTGCTGTCCGCAAGAGCAGCGGCTTGCTCTCCTGCACGACGCAACGCTTCATCGTCTCGCACAAAATCTGCAAGATCACGCGCCGCCGTTTCTATGTCGTCTGACGATAGAATAAGACCCGCACCACGGCTTTCAACGAGATCAACATGAGCGCCGCTATGATTGAGAACCAAAGGCTTGCCGGCTGCGAGCGCATCAAACATTTTCGCGAAAGACTTGAGACGTCCAGTTTGGCTTCGGTCAAACAAAGACATCGAAACCGTCGCTGCAGACAAAAGTTCCGGCATGCGCTGCTTGGGCAGAGACGGCATAAACCAAAAGTTTTGTTCCAGAACGCCAAGGTGCAAAGCTTCCGCTCTGATTTCTTCCCGGGCAGGTCCAGAGCCACAAATCAAAAAGCGAATCGCAGGGTCAATCGCCCGCACAGCAGCAGCAATATGGACGAAATAGCCAACACCATGGGCCGCATCCAACCTGCCTGCATACACAACGAGTGGGCCGCCCTGAAGATGTGGGTAAGTCTCAAGCAGCACCGCGCCATGATCGGCAGGGACGCGAAAAAGGCCACTATCGCATCCGTCAGGGGAAACCGTTATCACCCCTTCAGCGACACCATACGACAGCAGCGCATCTTTAATGCTGGACTCAAGAGCAAGGCAGTGATCGCCAGAACGATACATCAAGCGTTTTAGCGCATTTAACATGCGATCCAACCTGGATGATCGCCTGCGCCCTTTACTTAATCCGCCGTCTATTTGGATATCAGGCACTTCGAAAATCAGCGGCGCGGCCTTTGCTTTACTGGCGATCAATCCTGGCACCATGACTGCGGACGATGAGGTTTCCGCCACAATCACGTCTGGGCTCCCTACCCGAACTGCTCGCCACATCGCTGCAATCGCAAACCGTACGCCGCTTAAGAACTGACCATTCCGCGGACCGCGCACTCCACGAACAACAGATAGATCTATGTCATCCAGCCTGTACTGCCCGACCCCATAGGTCTCAGGCATCCTGGCCGAAGACGTCACAACTGTAACTTTGTGGCCCGCCCGCACCCAGCGCCGTGAGATCTCGTAAGATCTCGTGCTGCCCGCGCCATCCGGGGGACAGAAGAATTGAGTGAGGTAAAGAATATGCATAAACGTCTTATACAGGCAGGAAGCAGACCGAGGAATCCCTCGCCTCACCTGTTTTGAAAAGAATTCTCAAAATGCCGTGTACCGTCTAACCTCTTTTTTGGGGTATACCGGCCTATACCAAGCCCTCAGAACAAATACGTTCACTCAAGCGCCAGTGGCCCCTATGACCAAAGACACTTCTCCGTTGCCCAACTGGCCTTTTTACGCCGCGGTTCTCATCCTATCCGCACTTTACTACGGGCTTTACTTCAATAGCGGCTTTTCTGCTGCAGATGATGGGAACTACGCGCAAATCGCCTACGAACTTTATCTTGGCCGAGCACCGGAAGAGCTATCCATTAACTATGGGATCTTGTGGTTCAAGATCGGTGAAGTTCTGTTCCAAACTTTTGGCGTGAACTATGTGCTGGTTAAAGGGCTCTTCTTTACGGTCATAGCTATAACCAACATTTTAATTTTTTACACCCTTCTGATGGCAACCGGCAGCCGCTCAATAGCCATCGCAATGACTGCTATTCCCGTTCTTGTACCAGCATTTCCAGCCACTGCTTTCTATGGTCTATGCATTTTGATGAATGCCGCCGCACAAATGCGACTGGCGAGCACGATCCAAAACTGTACGTGGCGCAGCGCAGCCATTGCCGGCGCAACTTTATCGGTGTCGTTTCAGATCAGGCCAGATTTCGGATACATTTTTGCTGTTTCTTTAATTGCACTTCTCACCCTCGCAGCATTCCAAGGTGTTGGAACCAAAAGGGCATGGCGTTTGTTTGGCGCAGCGGGGGTTGCGTTTTTTGCGGCACAAGTGCCTCTCCTTCTTAGCGCCACCCTTGGTGGTTATATTGACTTAGTGCTGCAGCAATACCTCAGCTACCCAGTCACCATGATCGATTACGCCGTTAGTGGACTACAAAATCTATTTGGCTCAAATACAACTCAACCTGACAGCCCTGGGAGCACGTCACTACAGAGGCCCGGATTGCTCGCGCTCTTTAGCGATAACGTCGATGCATCTCGCCTTGCCGCTCTAATCTATGTCCCCATAGTAGCTGTCTCGATCTTCTTAGTTATCAGCGCATTTTCCGTTAGGCCTTTATGGCAGTCGGGCAAGAGCGACACCATAGCCAAAACTCTCGTCAGTTTTTTTGCCGCCACCGCAGCCTTACCGCACTACTTTTTCTATCGGCCCGACCTCTCACATATTGCCAACTTTATGCCCGGCTACACGGTTCTCGCTGCGGTGATAATCACGTGGCTCATTCGAATCTATTATTCTGAGAAATCGACCTGGTTGCGCTTGGGGAGCGCGACTGCCCTACTGGCCCTAGCACTGCATATGGGTATTTACCTCACGGCCGGACTTAACACGCCAGGCACGGGCTCAATCGCAGGGGCTCGTGCCCGCACGGAAACATTCCAGGCTAACAACGGTGTAGACGTACAAGTAAGCCCTGCAGAAAAATCTCAACTCGAATTTATTCGCGATATTATTGCAGGGAACTCTGAGCCAGGAGATCGCATTGTCTGCGTTCCATATTGTCCCGGCTTCGCCTTCATGGCTGATCGGCAGATGCTGCTTGGTAACTTCTACGTTGATAATTCCACCCCCCTTCTGATTCCAGACTGGATCCCAAACGCCATCTCACTGACAACGACATCAAGGCCACCTATCATTATTGTTATGGATTGGGCGATTAACGGGACAGAGGCATCACAATTTTCAAACTGGGCCTCAGAATATGTGCTGAAAGTTGAAAAGTTGTCACGAGACAAGGTTGTCCGCCCTGGCCTGACCGTATACCTCCTATAATATCTGCACCTCACCTAAAGAAAGCGAAGTATGACGACCTTCTGCGAGAGCCTCGCCATTCCTGACGTTAAGATTATCCGACCCACGAAACATGGCGACGGCCGTGGTTTCTTTTCGGAAGCCTATTCGCAAAAATCCATGGAAGCGGCGGGTATGGAATCCGTTTTTGTTCAAGACAACCATTCTCTCTCAGCTGACGCGGGAACCGTTCGCGGCCTTCACTTTCAGACGCACCCGTTCGCGCAAGACAAACTTGTTCGGGTTACGCGCGGGAAAATTCTTGATGTCGCTGTTGATCTTCGCTCTGGCTCACCCACATATGGCAAGCACGTATCCGCTATAATTTCTGCAGAAGAGTGGAATCAAATTCTCGTTCCCATCGGGTTTGCACATGGCTTAGTCACACTCGAGCCCAACACTGAAGTCCTTTATAAAGTTTCCAATTTCTATTCGGCAGACTGCGACAAAGGCCTACTCTGGAACGATCCAGACCTGGGGATCGACTGGCCCGTTAATGCAGACGAAGCAATTTTATCGGCAAAAGATAAAATGCAGCCGAGACTTGCCGATTTACCGAACTATTTTGAATACAAAGGCGGCTAAAGGTGAAGAAAGTTATTGTTACAGGTGGAGCGGGGTTCATTGGTTCAGCGCTAGTGCGGCTGTTGGTCAAAGACATCGGTGTTCAGGTCGTTAATGTTGACGCGTTAACTTACGCCAGCAACCTAGAGTCTCTTGCGTCGATTGAGAGTGAATCAGCCTACAAATTCGTAAAGGCAAACGTTTGCGATCAGCAGGCCATGACCGAGTTGTTTCAAGCGGAAGCCCCCGATGTGGTTATGCATCTCGCAGCGGAGAGTCATGTCGATCGATCGATCGATGGGCCCGCAGCCTTTATGGAAACAAATATCATGGGCACCTACGCGATGCTTGAAGCCGCGCGGACCTATTGGTCAGGCCTTCCAGAAGCTCAAAAATCGGCTTTCCGCTTTCACCATATATCAACAGATGAAGTGTACGGATCGCTTGGTGAAGAAGGGCTATTTACAGAAACCACCCCCTACGCGCCGAACTCTCCCTATTCCGCTTCAAAAGCATCGTCCGACCACCTTGTTAGAGCATGGCACCACACCTTCGGCCTGCCTGTGGTGACAACCAATTGTTCTAATAACTATGGTCCGTATCAATTTCCCGAGAAATTGATACCCCTCATCATACTCAACGGGCTCGAACGCAAGCCGTTACCTATATATGGGAAAGGCGACAACGTTCGGGATTGGCTGCATGTGGAAGATCACGTGAAAGCGTTGTGGCTTGTCGTCACCAAGGGCCGGGTCGGTGAAGTTTACAACATCGGCGGCGATGCTGAACGTCAAAACATTGAGGTCGTACGCGCCATATGCGGTTTGTTGGACGAATTCGTAAACCCAGGCGACCCGACAGAAAATCTCATCACATACGTCACAGACCGCCCAGGCCACGACGCTCGATATGCCATGGACACAACAAAAATTTCAACAGAACTAGGTTGGAAACCAGAGGAAACCTTTTGTGAAAGCGGTCTTCGACAAACCGTTCAGTGGTATCTGGAGAACAAGCCTTGGTGGGACAGCATCCGAAGCGGGCATTACGCTGGGGAGAGGCTTGGCCTTAAGGAAAAATCACCCGCATGACCGTGGACGTTTTAGTCACGGGTGCAGATGGCCAACTCGGCTGGGAGCTCCAGCGAAAGGCAAAGGCACGCAAAATTACGGCCCGTGCACTTAATCGCACGGACTTAGACATTGCCGACAAGGACGCCGTGCTCGATGCCGTCACCACAACAAAGCCCCGTGTTCTCATCAACGCGGCCGCCTACACTGCAGTGGACAAAGCAGAATCGGAGCCCGACGAAGCTTTCGCCATTAATCATGATGGCCCCGCACACCTCGCCAATGCTTGCCGCCAAACAGGCATACCCCTCATCCATGTTTCGACGGACTACGTTTTCGACGGGACGAAAAACGGTCCTTATTGTGAGGACGATAGCCTCGCTCCATTGGGGGTCTATGGCGCCAGCAAACTGGCGGGAGAAAACGCAATTCGCAACTCCCTCCCACAGCACATCATCCTGCGGACGGCCTGGGTCTATGGGGCGCATGGCAAAAACTTCGTCAAGACCATGCTCCGGCTAGCCGAAACCCAGAGCACGCTTCGCGTGGTAAACGATCAGCACGGCTGCCCAACTTTTGCAGCCGATCTTGCCGACGCCACCTTAGATATTGCACAGCGCATCACCTCCGAAACCCTGCCAATAGAAGGGTATGGCACATTTCATTGCACCGGGTCAGGCCGCACAACATGGAGTGGGCTTGCCGAGAAAATCTTTGAGTTCGCAATACCGGATCTCGACAAAAGGCCGGCTGTCGAAGGAATTGCAACAGCAGAATACCCAACACCGGCACGGCGTCCTGCAAATTCCATATTAGACTGTGGCAAGTTGACCCACACTTACGGTATCACCCTCAGGCCCTGGCAAGACGCTTTGGCAAACATGCTCCAGCTTTCGTTGACTGAGAGCGCAAACGACGCAAAGGGAAGACAATGAAGGGGATCATTCTAGCAGGCGGGTCTGGCACGCGATTACACCCAATCACGCATTCGGTATCCAAGCAGATGCTGCCAGTCTACGACAAGCCAATGATCTACTACCCGCTCAGCACACTCATGTTAGCTGGCATTCAAGACATCCTCATCATTACAACACCCCAAGATGCAGCAGCATTTGAACACCTCCTGTCTGATGGCAGCCAATGGGGTTTGAACATTCAATATGCTCAGCAGCCCAGCCCAGATGGATTGGCCCAAGCCTTCATCATTGGTAAGGATTTCATCGGCACAGACTCTTGCGCTCTCGTACTCGGCGATAATATTTTTTATGGCCAAGGCCTCACAAACACCTTGAAGACGAACGCATCGCTCGAATCTGGCGCGAGCGTTTTTGGGTATCGCGTGCGCGATCCAGAACGGTATGGTGTGGTAGCATTCGATGCAAATGGCACCGCAACGTCGATCGAAGAGAAGCCCCCAGCCCCGAAGTCAAAGTGGGCTGTCACCGGGCTGTATTTTTACGACAATGACGTCATTGAAATTGCCAGAAATTTAAAACCCAGCCCGCGTGGTGAACTTGAGATTACCGACGTCAATCGTCATTACCTGGAGCGCGGCGACCTAAACGTAGTGTGTCTGAGTCGCGGTTTCGCATGGTTTGACACGGGAACATGCGACAGCCTCATAGATGCCGGAGCCTTTGTGCAAACCATTGAACGTCAGCAAGGGCAGCGCATTGGTGTCCCAGAAGAAATCGCGTTTGGGAATGGATGGATTAACGCCGACAAGCTTGTCGAACTTGGAACAGCACTGAAAAAAAGCGGGTACGGAGAATACCTTCTACAAATCGTAGACGACGCTAACGCGTAGCATCAGCTCTCGGTGCGGTCGGCATCACCCATCACCCTAAACAAAAGCGTCACGACGCAGACATTGAGACCAAGCGCCGCAAGCCACCACCCCTGCCATATACCAAAGCTTAGCAACCAAATCGCTGATGACGCCGTAATTGTCCCGGCCGCGACAGCAAGGGCTTGCCGGTTTGGTGCACGTCGTGCGATTTGACGAACAGATAGAATTGCGGCGGCTAAAAACAACACTACGCCAATCAAACCAAGCTCAAGCCATATTTGCAATAATCCGTTATGCGGGTGCATAAAAGATGTTCGGCCTGCAGCATCCGGCATCAATCCAGCAGCCTCACCGATAAACCGAGACGCATCAAAGCCATATCCGAGCAAGATATTCTCGCTGATCAATTCGCTCACACGCCCCCAAATGGCGATCCGATAGCCCCAATTCGGATGGACGTTCTCCGTGAACCAGATATGAAAATCTGCTTCTGATGCCAGGTAAGCAACAACAGGCCAACACAAAGCGCCCAAGCCAATCACGCTCGTAACGAGAAAAAAGGCAGGGGTACGCCAACGCAAAACCAACAAAGAAGACAACAAGCCTGCCGCGAGAGCGACCGGAACTGCGTCCATCCGGTAGGTTGCCGTCAAGACAAGACCAGCAGCCAAAAAAAGTGCGGGAATACGCCACGACTGTGTTTTTAGATGCAAGAGGGCGGCAACAAAAAACGACAAACCGGACAACAACACCAATCCGCCATTCATAACATTCAGAAGGCTATCCGTCGCTTGCCCATCGCGCACTAGACCGACCAAAAAACCATCAGTGAGCCGCTCTATTAGCAACACCGCTAATAAACCGAGCACGGCATAAATGATGGGCATGACCAATTTCGCTAGTTTGTCCCTAGGCGTTTTCTCAATACCCACGCATACAACATATGCCAGCCCAATAACGATGACCGCCTTCACCCATGCCATTGTGGAGACGTGTGGCGCCCACATAAAAGAAGCCAACGTCCATATGAAAATCGCGCAAAAGATGAACCCAGAGTTGGTTCGCAACGTTGCGGGGATCAAGTCATATCGTTTGGTGTCGCGCCCTAAAAACGCGGCCATAGCACTGAGA
Organism: uncultured Rhodospirillaceae bacterium; assembly: GCA_943787205.1. Classification (GTDB taxonomy): domain Bacteria; phylum Pseudomonadota; class Alphaproteobacteria; order Rhodospirillales; family Rhodospirillaceae; genus WLXB01. Next base: position 189,317 of record CALSLN010000001.1, on the reverse strand, counting down.
GCAAGCACAACGACTGTCGCATCTTTGAACCACGCCACCAACGGCACAAACATAAGTGCGATTAAGACCAAGAACTGTACGTGTTTCACATTAGCCCTTCAGGCAATCTTGAAAGATTTGGTGGAGCGTCACCGCAGCGACAGACGTATCGTACTTCTCCAGCGCCTCTTCGTGAGCTCTCATCCCTAACTTTTGTGCAAGGGCATGGTCTTCGTAAAGCTGCATCAATCGATCATACCAATCTTGTTCCGTTTGGCATTGAAACCCGGTTTGACCATCAGTCACTAAATCATGCGCAATACCGACAGGCGAGGCCAACGAAGGTTTACCCGCTGCCATATACTGGATGATCTTGTATCCACTTTTGCCGCGATTCCATTCTGTGTCTTCTAATGGACAGAGTCCGACGGTAATCTCTGAAAAGAACTCAACCTCTCCAGACTCACTCCAAGACAGTCGCTTGGCTTCAATACCTTGCAAATCTGCATCACCAACGCCCATCAACACACATCTTGATCCTGTTTCCGACAGGAATTTTTTGAGAGGCCCAACTATCATCGGCAAAGATTGTTGCGCTGTTACCGGTGTACCAATCCACCCCACAGTAAATTTCGCATCTCTGGACTTCGCAACCTTGTAGCGGGCTACATCGACTGCACTCGGAACTTCGTAAATGTTATTCACGCCTGCTAATTTTGCGAAATGCGCCAGCGTTTTATTGCCCACGACGACAGCCTGCGCATGGCGCATAAGGGATTCTGTTTTGTCTTTATAGACGGAGCGAACGAGGCCTGATCCGGAATTTTTGTAGTAAAGATGATGCGCGTCATCAAAATCAATAACGACCGGTTTGCGGGCCAGAAGCAGCTTTTCTAACCCAAAGGGTAGAAAAGGCAGAACTTCTCTTTGCAACCAAATAATGTCCGCGTCGTTGTGGGCCAAGAGCGTCCACAACCGATTAATGAAAGCAGCGGCAACCGTCGCCGGAGACCGCGCTCCATCAGCATAGAACCGCGCAAGATATTCGCGCGGCAACAAGGGTTGGACTGCGACTTGCATCCCCATACGTTCCAAATGCGGCACATACTGGAGGAACCTAACCCGACTACTCGCGCCCATTCGGTCATATCGGGTTAAGGCTAGAATGCTGGCCGTCATAAAGGAGCGATCAATGCTAGGTTTTGGGTCCGCGTCCAGGCTTCGGAAGAGCAGTCCCGGTGAATAAATTAAGCGCTAAAAGTCTATAGGCTCGAAGCACACCACCTAGACCAACTACGCCTTTACCCAGCATAGCTTGCAACATCCGAACTGGAAACTCGATCGCTACACAAACCGCAGCCAAAGAGACCTTACCAAGGTTTCCGAAATGCAGATTGGCATACGTCACCCGGCTTCGAATATGGAGCGCAAGGGAGACCCCTGTGTTTTGGGAACTGGAAACGCGACCGATGTGGGTTACCCATACGTCCTTAAGGTAGCGGCTTTGGTACCCTAGACCATAGACACGCGAAGATAAGTCAGCGTCTTCGTAATAGAGAAAGAGCCGCTCATCAAAGCCGTTGATCTCCTCAAAGACAGAACGCCGAATCATGAGTGCAGCCCCCATAACCTGCCCGACAGCCCGACTTTGCCCGTGCTCTTGCAGCGACAGATAGGGATAGCCGCCGACACCGCCCGTACGATGCCAGCCTATCGTCCTGAGCATCAGGTCGGTCAATGACGGCAATCGAGAGCAAGAGGGGACGACAACACCGGTAGAGTCTCGAATTTCCGGCCCAACGATTCCAACATTTATGTTCTGCGGGTCATTTAGGAACGTGACCATGGGCGCAAGCGAGCCCTCATCAACGACCGCGTCTGGGTTTAAGAAGTAGATCGCAGGAGAGTTTCCTCGTGAAGCACCCAGGTTACAGGCGGCCCCAAAACCTATATTAGCCGCGTTCGTCACGATATCGACTTTACCGACGGCTTGAACGTCTGAGCCGAAAGTTGGTGATTCATCACCGTTGTTAATCACGAACACTCGGGCGTCTAGATTACCTTTACGCGCAGCATCAAACACCGCCCTCACGCATTTGACAGTGTGGGCAGCAGATTTATAGTTTACGATAACAACGTCGACGTCCGTCATTTTGGTCCTTGGGCGTATCATGGGCGATCAATGCCGTACCTAATCAACACAATAAATGATGAATGCGCAAATGAGTGCTGAGAAAAAGCCACGCGTCTGTGTCGCCATCATTAGTTACAATTCTAAAGCGACGCTGGCGCGCTGCCTTGCGGCCCTAGACGCGCAGACATACACAGATTTCTCCGTTTTGTTGATTGATAATGCATCAGATCAAAAACCAACGGGTTTACTTTCTGACCTTTCAGCCCCTGTCACTTACATGGAGATGGATGAAAACTTAGGGTTTTCACCCGCTATGAGCATCGCCCTGAAGGCGACAGACAGTGAATTCTTAGTCGCCCTCAACCCCGACGCATTCCCCAAGCCAGACTGGCTGAGTGAATTGGTCGCTTCTGCAGACAAATACCAAGATTTTGCAGCATTTGGGTCTCTCCAGATCAGCGCTGCAAACCCCAAAATTATTGATGGCTTCGGAGACAGCTTACTAGCCTGGGGGCCAGCCTGGCGCGGCCAAACACCGCCCCAAGACAGCAACACCGCTGACTTATACGAAAGCTTCGGTGTTTGCGCCGCGGCAGCCTTATATCGTGCGGATACGTTGCGTCAGATCGGAGGATTCGATGATCGCTTCTTCTGTTTTTATGAGGATGTCGACGTATCTTTCCGTCTACGCCTTTCGGGTCATAAATGCGGCGTTGTAAAATCGGCGATTGTCGATCATGTCGGTGGCGCAAGTTTCGAAGGAAAGACTGATTTCGCGCAGTACTTAATGGCCCGCAATCAATGGTGGCTTCTTATTAAAAACATGCCCGCCGCCTTGCTTGTTCTGATTCTTCCCGGTTTTACGGTGATGCAACTCTACGCGTTTATCAAAAATCCAAACTCGGCTCGCATGAAGGGACTGCGAGAAGGATTAGATCGGACATCAGAAATTTTTAAGTCACGACGGGACGTGCAGGGCACTCGAACGCTCTCGGTATCTGCGCTAAGGCATATGCTTGCCTGGAACCCCAGCGATTTCCGAGATCGGGTGAGCCGGGTCACGCCCGTTGATCGGCAGGATTAGCGGATCACGCGGCCCCACGGTCGATTGAGACCTGAGATACATTCAGCCCAACCAGTCCGTGACGGGCCGAGCTTGAAATCACATCAAAAATAACCGCGTCATGCATCCAGTGGCGTTGCTTGTGATCTTCCATGGAGCCGTCCGCAATGGCGACCGTCAAAGCATACGAGCCTGTGGCCAAAGCTGGCCATTGGAAACGAAAACGAGCCGAGACATATTCATTGGGAGCAATAGAAACAGTTGGCCCTTTATCAACAGAGGTATTTTCGCCCAACAAATTCTGACCGAGTCGATCTTTGATATAGAATCCAAATATCGGTTGCTCAACCGCCTCTTCCGCATGAACCACAATACGTAGATCGACGTCCTGGCCGTCGGCCACTTTCGTCAATCGCTTGCCGGTGCTGCTATCCCATAGCCCCGCATCGACGATGCTCGCTCCGCCACTGCCAAAGTGATTGGCATCGCGATTAAACGGCGAGCAGGTCGTGAAGCCGGGCGGAATAAAGGTATTGGTGGCCTCGTCGCTAAGCACTGTCGTTTTGCCGCCGGGAACAAAATCGACGTTCTTCGCAGAAGGCGGCGCTCTTTCGTCCAACACCGGCTCAGAGTCTGGCACGGCTGTCATTTGCTCAGGCTCGCGGAACAGAGACTCGACGTACTGTTCGCAAATGCGGCCAGCGTCACCCTCAGCCCGAACACGACCGTGGTCGAGCCAAAGAGCGCGGTCACATAAGCCAGCGACAGCACCAAGATCATGACTGACAAAAAGAATCGAGCCACGCTCTTTAAAGTCGCTCAAGAACCGCATGCATTTTTGAGTAAACCGAGCGTCACCGACCGAAAGAGCTTCATCAATAATAAGGACATCAGCATCAACATGGGCCGCAACTGAAAACGCGAGACGCATGTACATACCGCTTGAGTAAGTCTTAACCGGCCGGTCGATGAATTCCTCAAGCTCTGAAAACGCAATGATATCTTGAAGCCGGTCATCGAGCTGAGAGCGGCTAAGACCAAGAATAGTGCCGTTCAGATAGATATTCTCTCGACCCGTAAAGTCAGGCTCGAAGCCAGCACCCAACTCAAGCAAAGCAGCCACGCGCCCTCTAACGGTAACCTCTCCAGATGTCGGGGTGACCGTGCCCGTGATGATTTGAAGAAGTGTAGACTTGCCGGCGCCATTGTCCCCAATTATGCCGACCGTTTCCCCACGTTTTACGCCGAACGAGACCACACGCAACGCGTCGAAACTAGGATAAGTCCGCCAGGGAAAGAGAAGGTGCAGCAAGCGTTGGGCTGAGCGGCGATAAAGCGTATACGCCTTAGAGACAGAGACTGCCGTTATGACGTTACCAGACGAAGAAAGCCCATCCTGGGCGTCAGAGCCTCGATCAAAGGACATCAGCGAAGCCCTTACGCGCGTAGCGGAAGAACGCCAAACCCAGAGATGCGACCAGCCAAGCGATTCCTGTGTAAATCGCTAGACCTGCCCAATCCGGCTGTTGCCCATCTAAAACAATGCGCCGCATCTGTAGAACAATAAAGGTCACGGGGTTGAGCATAATCAGCTTCTGCAGGCCCGGCCCAAGTCGATCAATCGAGTATAAAATGGGTGACAGAAACAAAACGCCAGTCATCAGCAGACCAACAATGTGCTGAATGTCACGGAAATACACGCCTATAGAAGACAGCAGCCAGCCAACACCCGTCATCAGCAAAATAAAGGGCGCTAGTACAATGGGGATCCACAGAGCCGTTAACGGAATTTGTCCGTCAATCACAATCAACGCCACAAGCAACACACTGGTGCTGATTAGTGCATGAAAGACGGCACTTCCAACAACAACAGGAGGTAGTATCTCCAACGGGAAAACAGACTTCTTTACGAGGTTGGTATATTCGACAATGGCACCAGGGGCTCCACCCATCACATCGGCCATCAGCCAAAACACAATTAGTCCCGAAAAAAGAAAGAGACCGAAGGACGTGGTGTCACCGCCGTCTTCAACACCTGATAGTCGACTTTGCAAAATCACTCCAAAGACAAAGGTGTAAATTATCAAAGTGAACAAAGGCACGATTATAGTCCAAAGCAGACCTAATGCATTGAGACGGTAGCGCCGCGCAATCGCACGGTCTAGAAATTGCTGAAAGACCAATCGATGCCTGATAAGAACCACAGTCGGCAACAAGATATCAAGAAGCCGACCGGACAGAGGTGAGTAAGCACTGCGCAATGTCATTGGCCAACCCACACTAGCTCACACCCCTTTCTTCACACGATCAATAACATCGCGAATTGTGGCCGTTTCGTTTGGCTCTGTTATGCCAAGGGTTCGTTGAACAGCTTCAGAGACGATAGTCATCCGTCGCTGCACCTCCATCGCGGTTATGACAGCATCAAGTTTAGCCTGTTCTTTATCCGTTATGCCGCCCGTCGTAGGCACGGTGTTGCTTCCATCTGTCTTATAATAGTAGTCACCGATTCTTGTGCTCACGAGGGAGAAGTCTGAGGTGTAACGGGCACACAACCGCAACAACCAATCGTAATCTTCTTGCATTGTCATGGTCGCGTCGAAGAGGATCGGATCGTTCGCCATCTGCTGCCGATCTATAACGTAGCTATGCAGCGGGCAAAAATTGTTGCGCAGCAGATCGATTAAGCCGGACCCACGATAGCCTGGAACAATTTCTTCAGTCGCGTAAAGGTAGCGCTCGTACACATCGAGCCGCATGATACGGACGGCAGCAAAAGCAATCGCTGCCGCGCTGTCTTTGAGACACGATACAAGCAACTCGTAAGCTTCGGGATACAAGACATCATCGTAATCCAAGAAGGCGAGGTAACGCCCCTCTGCAGATTGCAAACCTAGATTAAGAAGCTCAGACCGCGCGTCCTCAGGCTCTGTCCGATCCCAGTTCACGACACTTAAAGTGACACCCTCTTCTTCATCAATCAAAGGCGCCAAAGCTTTGCGAACTTCATGAATGTCATTTTCAGAAAATCTTTGAGTTGCCAGAATGATATTGAGGGGCCGATAGCTCTGACCAATAAGTGAGAACACGCACCGCTTTAACTCTACTAAGCGGCTAACGTCGTGAAATCGAACAACTGTATCAATTTGCCCTGACATACCGTTACCACCGCACTTCAGAGAAGCTAAACTGATTGTCGAAATCAGCGTGTCTTTTCCATTCTTCTGGAACGCTAACCACTTCGTCTTCCGGCGGTGGGAAGCCGAGCTCCCTCAGCTTATTTGTATACGTTGCTTCAAATTTCTCGTCACCCCAGCGGCGAGCCAAGATAACGCCAGAGGTGTATATCATGCGCACGACGCCAGTATCCTGTTGGCGGTTGCTCACTTCATGCAGGAAAAGTGCAAGTGGACATGTTCGCAACATGAATCCTTTGGCCCTAGCGCGCCAAGACAAGTCAACATCCTCACAGTACATGAAAAATGTCTCGTCAAATCCGCCAAGCTCTTCATACGCACATCTTGGGATAGCCAAGCACGCCCCAGACACCCATGGGGTCTCGAATGTAAACGGGTCGTGCGGCTTTGGGTGCTCACAAGGGAACTGGAGGGCTTCGACCAAAGTACGCCTATCATTCACGTCAATCATCTGAAGCATCGCCGTTATAGCAGAATAATGAAAAGCCCCGTCTGGGTTAGCTGCAATGTATACATCTGCACCTTTCTCAAATGCTTCTTTCATCAACCTATTGTGACCGGCACCAAATCCAACATTCCCCGCACTCGGAAGATGCGAAACGGAATCATTGTCTCGAGTGGCGTGTTCTGAAGAGTTGCCATTGTCGATGAGTAAAATCCGTGCCTTGCTTTCAAGGCCCGCCTGCTTCAGTGATCGTTGCGCACTTTTCACGATGCGCTGAATCTGCTTATCCGTGTTGTCGTACGTGACGACACCGACAAAGACCCTGGTCTCCGGATCGACCGGGTTATCGTAGCCGAGAGCGGTGTCTTGCAAATGTAGGCGCAGGCTGGCCGCAGGAGTGGGGATCGCCTCCGGATGACTGGCCCGGGCCGTCGGAAGGTCTGGCCCTGTGAGTGACAAATTCCGCTCGTACATGAACAGTTTAAGAGATTCGGGGTGTTCAATGGGAATAATCGCCGGGGTATGAGCCAGATGCGGCGGGTGCGCAATCTTAAGCCATTTGAAGCCAGCCTTCTCACAAACGTAGAAATAGAGGCGTTCGATGGCGTGTGCCAAGGTTTCATCGATCTGATTCTGCTCTTCGGCAAAATCTGAGAACGTCAAATGAAGTTCAAGCAGCGGCTTCAAAGCCGCCGTGCGCGCCCAAAACATAGAGCCTGACGGAAAATCCAGAACGTCCTTGTCGGAGCGCAGGGTAATGCCCATGCGCTTGCCGAGGGCCTTAGCCAATTTGAAATTGCCGCCCCAATTGATCCAATGACGCACTGGCTCAAAATGCTGGGCCGCGATGATACCAAGGTCAGGTGTTCGTCCATAGGCCTCGAAGACGCTGTGCACGATCTCTTCCGAGCCAAGCAGAGTCTCCAAAAGATAGCCGCGCCAATTGGCGAGCACGTCAGCATGATCTGACCACTTGGAATGGAGATGAAGAACAAAATCGTACTTGTCGTATATATCCTTGAAGCCAACAAGCTTGGGCGCGATATCACGACCGCGATTTTCTGTTACACGGACCTCTACTTTGCCCACACCCCAAACTTTACCTACCCCCCAGCCGTGAAAAAATCCTTCAATGATTGATTTTTTTTCCGGAGAATCTGTCGTGATAAAGACGTCAAACGGCCATGGTATGTTCTTAAAGTACCGCTGAAACTCCGGCGTCATTTGTTCGTAGTACATGTGAACAATGACGGCGAGGCGCGGTGGTGCAGGAACCGGGTTAAAACTGAACGGCACCGCCACGCTGTAATCATTCTCGATAGGCCGGGCGACTTCCCACGGCACCGCTTTTTTCGGCCGCCACTTCCCTGGACGTTTAGGGGAAGCCTTCCTCTTTTTGGTGCGCGTGACTTCCCAGTCCCGATAAACCGCCGTGCGGCCGAGAACCGGCCTAGTCAGTTTGTACACGCCATCTGCAATGCGCCTTTTCGCTGCGTCCGGAATGGGCGTCAATCGATAGAGTGTTTTCACGCCCTGCGCGACAGCCCGGCCGGACGTGCCCAAAACGACTTGTGGTATGCGCCGGAAAGACCGAATAGGCGCCGTAATACGCCAGCTAGTAGAGTTCCTTAGTGACCTGATGACATGTTCTCGGCCCTCTAGTTCGAGTTCCAGAGCAGCGCGCCAGACCTTCTGCGCATCAAGCATTTCCAAAGCGTCTTGGTGCTCTTTCCGTGCTTTTTGATAACGCTCGTCAGCTAGATTCTCCGCAGCGGCAACTTTCTCAGTCAGCTCGACCTCAACAGCATAGGCCCGAGCCGCCTCGGCTTTGGCCTCATCAAGTTGGGCGGCCAATTGGTCCGCCATGTGCGATTGGGTTCTGGTGGCCTCATACGCCGCCTTAAACGCTGACCCAAGACGGCTGTAGGCCTGCCTGATTTCAATAGTCGCGTCCGTGTTTGCGGAGGCTGCAAAAAACTCTGCGATACCTTCCGGCAACTTATCGCCATAGCCCAACACACCAAGACCATGGCCGTGCAAAAACTCGAAAGACGGAAATTTATCTTTTAGCTCGGCCCAGAGTTTGAAAACACCAAATCCCTGTTCCCTGACATTGGTGTCGTGAAACAGCACCACGGCTCTGTCAGAAAGTTTGGGGCGCCAGGTCTCATAGTCATGCACCGCGTCATCATAAAAATGACGACCATCGATGTGCAGAAGATCAACAGAACCATCTTCGAAATGCTCAACCGCTTCATCGAACGAGGCACGAACCAGGCGAGAGAACGACGCATAATGCGCTTCGTTGTGCGACGACACGCGCTTATAGATGTCTTCGTCATAGTGACCAGCGTGCTCATCGCCCTGCCAGTGGTCAACGGCGTAGCACTGCGTTTCCAGCTTCATCGCCTTCACGGCCTGACAAAACGCGAAATAGGAATAGCCGCCGTGGGTCCCTAACTCGACAAGGGAGCGAGGCTTTAAGGCTTCAATGAGCCAAAAGGCGAAAGGGCCGTGATCAAGCCAGGCGGATTGTTCCAAATATCCTGGAGACCAAAATGACATCGGCGAGAGATAGGTCGCAAAGCGCGCACGGCTGGCAGCGAGACTGTCTGGCGTGACCTGCCCCTCGCCCGACATACGGGCCTCTGCTTCGCCGTCAGCAGCCATACTCACACCTTCTCAACACCAAACCGGCACCGTGACTGAGGCCGGAAACCAGCGTTATAAGCCATTTTAAGCCTAAATATACGGCAATTTCCGGCTTTTGGTTACGAGGCATTGTTGCCGGCCTGGACTTCTGTGTAGAGCGCCCGATGCGCGGCCTGAACAGTGGCAGACGTAAACTCGTCCAGAACCTTCTGTCGAGCCGCCCTTCCCCATTGCTCCCGCTCCATGGGGTGAGTTGCTAACCACTCCATAGCATCAGCAAGCTTTTCGGCATCATTTGAGGGAACCAGAAGGCCCGTTTCACCTTGAATGACGACTTCTCGGTTTCCAGGGACGTCCGTGGCCAGCAAAGGACGCTTCAAAACGGCCCCCTCCAGCAGGGCCCTTGGCAGGCCCTCACCACCCAGCGCCGGGTGGAGCACAACGTGGCTCTCAGAGATCACCGTCTCTACGTCATCAATCTGCCCCCTAAACGTAACGCCGGGCACGAGCGCCCATTGCTTAGTCTCACTCTCGGGAATAGACGAGGGATTGCCCGGATCAGCCGCACCGCAAACTACCAGCTCGGTGTCCACCCCACGTTGCTGCAACAGAACATGGGCAGCGACGGCGACCTGAATGCCTTTCATCTTGAGCAGACGCGCCAAGATGACGAACCGGACCGGAGGGCTTGGCGGCTCCGGCTCGGGCCTAAATAGAGCGACATCGATCCCGGACCCCCGGATTAACCGCACCTGATCTGCATTCAGCCCGATGCGCATCGTCACATAGCTCGCATCGTCGGCATTTTGCAAAATGACCCGCCCACCATTGAGCCTGGCGGAAAGTTTAAGGACAAGCCGACACCCCCATTGAACCATCCGAGCCATAAGAGACCGCGCATGAAACACGAAGCCAAATCCATTGATGGAGTTGAGAACCCTTGCCTTGCAACCCAATGCCGCGATCGACCCCACGATCGCAGGCTTGAGAGAAATATTGTGAACCACCGAAGGCTTAACCCGTGCCATCACCGCCATCACACGGAACACGTCAGGAACGACGGAGAACAACGCCCCAAGGATGGAACCGGGCCGTTCCCAGGACAACGGAATAATCGTGATGCCGGTTTGATCTTCAGCCTGAAGATTGGAACAACGAGCAGCCACGTACACATCGAAACCTGCCTCAGACGCGGCAGCGACCAGATCCATTTTGTGGGAGGCGAAGTAGTAAAACTCCGTAACCAGAAAGAGAATCCGAGGTCTTGGGGGCTGGGTTGAGTCCATATCGCTCTTACAAAGGCTAACATACAAGGACACCAAACTGACTGCGGTTTGGCTTAATCTCAATCATAGAGCAGCTTCGTCATTTGCATAACATTGAGATCGGCTTCGTAGTATTTGGCAATTACACCCTCACTCGAATGGCGAGGCTGCCTCCGGATTAGTAAAGAGATTCGCCAATCAGCTTTTCATTGAACGCATGGCATCTTTGTCTAAGTTAAACTTATGAGGCAAATTTTTGATAATATCGTGATGTCAGCATACAACGCCTATGCCCGAAAAGATCACGCCACTCAAGCAGAGCAAGCCCTCCAAGCTCTCGCCCTCGATCCGCAATCTCCTCTCGCTTGTATTTTGTATTTTCTCTCGAGTTGGGAAAGGGGGGCGTTTGACGGCGCATCAGATTTTATTCGGGGTCACGCCTCGAAGTACGGCGCACCAGGCCATGTATTACTCTGCCTCGTCGTAGCATTGATGCATCAAGACGAGATGCATGAAAAAACTTTCCAGTATGCGTCCCGATGGTTTAACAGCCTTCCGCCTGACGATTTGCGCAAGAGCGCATATGACGCATCAAAATCTGAACTGCGCATACTGCGTTCAATGCCGCTGGCTTCGCGCAGCGTCACGGTCGGCCCCATCATATCTGAGCTCTTCGGACCAATCGGCCCCGTAAAGTCAATGAACCACTACGAAATGTGCCGTCGTTGGGCACAGCCATCCTACCATATCGTGCGCGATATATCGGTACTTCCGGACGCCTGGTACCTATACGATGACCAACATATCTTTCTCGAAGAGACACATGCGCGACCCCAAAAACTGAATGAACTACGATTGTTCGTTCCCCCGACTTCAGCAACAGTGCTTGCTCGCACAGAAAAAACAACGCTGGTTAATGTACCAAATCACCAGAAAATTATCGAAGAACGATGCCTGTTGCTTGGGAGTAACAGCAACTATTTTTATTGGCTGGTAACCCACCTCGCCCGACTCAAATCTATAGAGGGCGCTTTCGATATGAGAGACATTCCCATACTGGTTGATGAGAATTTACCACCGACATATTTTGACGCCCTTCAGCAATTGGGGGTCGAAGACAAAAACATAATCAAATGCGCACCCGAGACATCGGTTTACTGCAAAGAATTAATTGTCCCGACGCTCCTAAATTCAGTCGACGTCCTACATCCCGCTGGCATCAAATGGCTACGCGATACGTTTGGGCCTACAGAGCGCGACACGTCCTATCCTTCACGAGCCTTTGTTTCTAGATCCAAAACGCATCGGCGTCCTTTCGTGAATGAGGGTGAAGTCTACGCGCGGTTAGAAGAACTCGGCTTTGTTAAGGTAACACCCGACACGATGAGCTTCGCGGAGCAAAACGCTGTTTTTCAGAACGCGGATATCGTCATTGGCCCTTTCGGTACATGCTTGACCACTACGATGTTTGCGCCCGAAAGCTGCACCATATTTAAAATTATTGATGCGACCTCGATACCAGTTCATCGCTTTATCGAAAACCTCGCCCTGCAAATTGGACAAAATTTCCATTGCGTCATAATCGAAAATCTAAACGCCGAAGCAACAGAAATGAGTTCAGCGCTATATAAATTCGAGATTGATCCAGACCGCCTAATACAGCAATTGCTGCCTCACCTTTAGCCATACCAAGGCCATCGAACAACCTCAAACGGAAGCATGACCGCCCGCAGTCATAGTTACACGTCAGTAGTTGGCTTTAAGACGAGAACCCGCGAATTTACGGTCTGAGAGCAGGAAATAAGCGATCACACGCTTCCTGCGAGCGCCACGTCGAGCTAGAACGCACCAATGAAGTCCAATAGCTACGATGCAATTATTCTTGGTGCGGGCGGTGCAGGCCTAATGGCTGCGGCGACAGCCGGACAGGCTGGAGCGCGCGTCCTCGTCATTGATCATGCAGACGAGCCCGGGAAGAAAATAATAATCTCAGGCGGTGGCCGGTGTAATTTCACCAATATGGGCGCTACACCTGAGTGCTTTCTGTCCGACAATCCGCATTTCGCCAAGTCTGCGCTCAGCCGCTACACCCAGTGGGACTTCCTCGCGCTCGTCGAACGCTACGGCATCGCCTGGCATGAAAAAACATTAGGCCAACTTTTTTGCGACAGCTCCGCGCGACAAATCGTAGATATGCTGCTCGAAGAATGTGGCTGCGGCGCTGTGGAGATCAGACTTTCCACGGGCACTGGTGAGATCAACCACAACGACGGACAGTTCCGGGTTGGAACCGCAACAGCACCACACCTTGTTATCGCGACGGGTGGCCCATCAATCCCCAAGATGGGCGCGACGGGTCGGGCCTACGAGATCGCCAAGCAATTTGGCATTGATATCGTAACGCCGCGTCCGGCGCTCGTGCCCCTGACCCTCGGTTCGGACGAGACGATGTTCCGAGAAATTTCAGGGGTGGCCTGCCCAGCACTAGCAACAGTGGGGGACACATCCTTCGAAGAGGCCGTGCTGTTCACACACAAGGGGTTATCAGGCCCCGCCATTCTCCAAATATCGTCTTATTGGAGACCCGGACAGGCGGTCTCTCTCAGGCTGGTCGACGATGCCGTCACCAAATTGCGCGCCGCAAAACAAAAAATGCCGCGCGCCCATCTCAAAGCAGCCCTGACCGAGCTTGTGCCAAACCGATTGGCGGAGGTGCTCACCACCCGCATCGGCATCTCGAAAGAACTCGGTAATGTCTCAGACATCGCCCTAGACAAAGCGGCAGAGAATTTGTCCCAACTGACGTTCCGGCCGTCAGGAACAGAAGGGTTCGCCAAAGCTGAGGTCACGGCCGGCGGTATCAGTACGGCGGCGCTGTCCTCTAAAACCATGGAAGTGCGCAACGTTCCGGGGCTTTATGCGATCGGCGAAGCCGTCGACGTAACCGGATGGCTAGGCGGTTACAACTTTCAGTGGGCGTGGTCATCGGGCGTTGCCGCAGGGCAAGCGATCGCCGCTCAACTTGGCTAACCCTAAGAACTGGGCGAAAAACCGGAATCGCAGAGCCTAGGGGCTAGGGGCTAGGGGCTAGGGGCTAGGGGCTAGGGGCTAGGGGCTAGGGGCTAGGGAAATGTCGCTGGAATTTTTGGGGCCGCCCACTAACCAGTTGATCTGATTTAGTGAATTGGTGCGCCCGTAGGGATTCGAACCCCAAACCTCCTGATCCGTAATCAGGTGCTCTATCCAGTTGAGCTACGGGCGCCCCATCACTGACGGGAGCGGATGTCCTACTCAACCACTTTCCCTCTGTCCAGGAAAAATACTGAATATTTGGGCAGTTAGCCGCAGTTTGGGGTTCAGGGCCCGAGAAGACGCAGCCCATTAGGCGGCCAAATCCGGCTTGTTCCCTCGCCGCACTTTGCGTACACTCCCCTCCGGCCGGGGATAAAACCGATTTTTGTTTCTGCCTCAACACGTTGGGGGCACCCGTTGAGAAATGACGGACGCTCTTTTCGCTGTTTGGAAAATGATAAAACAATAAACCGTCTGGTCTAACAAAATGAGACAGGGGACAGGCAAAGGATGAATGTAATGGGGCTGTCCGCACGTCACGTAATTACCTTGGGCGCGATACTAAGCTTGGGAGGGTGCTCCTTCGCAACAGACGCCTTGTTCCCGGTTTTCGGAGAAGATGAAGGTGTGGCCGCAGCGCCGGCACCAGTCGCAAGTTCTGCGCCGTCTTCAGAGTTCCGCCCAGCACCGGTCGCGACAACAAGCCAGTTCAATGCTGGCGCGATGAATTCCGGCACCTTCGTTAACCAGAAGGTCAGCCAATTCAACACTGAGCTCAACCAACTGCGCGGCACATTATCGACGCGCAATAATCAGCTCGAAGGTATTCGATCTCAAACGGTTGGAAACGCCTCGACCTACCACGGTATGGTTGGTGGCATTAAAAGCCGCCTTCAGGTGGGCACGACCCCAGGCAACCCGCAGATCATGCAGCAGTGGCGCACATCGCAAGATCAGCTCACGCGCATTGAAAGCGATATTTCCAACATGAACCAGCTCGCAGCCCAAGTGGCCGCGGATTCGGCGATGTCGTCCTATCTCCTTGATAGTGTTCGTGCCGCCTATAGCCTGACGGGCGCAGTTGATGATGACCATCGTCGCCTTCGGGGCCTGGAAGATGAAGTCAATCAAACGACTGTGACCATCGACCGTCTTTTGAATGAGTTGACCACGGATATCGGTCGGCAACAGCAGTTCGTTGCCAGCGAGCGCGAGAACCTAATGGAGCTTGCCAGCGACATTAACTCTGGCCAGCTATACGGATCGCAACAAACATCAAACGCCAGCCCACAAATGGCCTCTGCTGCGCCCGGTGATTTTTCGCAGCGTCGGCCTTTGGTGGTGATTCGCTTTGATCGTCAGGACGTGGCCTATGAACCGGCCCTCTATCAAGCCGTGAGCCGAGCACTTGAACGTCGCCCAGATGCAATCTTTGACCTCGTCGCGGTAAGTCCCGGATCAGGAACTCAAAACCTGTCATCTGGATCTGCCCGCCGCAATGCGGAACAAGTGCTTGGATCTTTGGCTGGAATGGGGCTGCCCTCTGATCGTGTGATGTTGTCCGCTATGGCAAGCCCGACGGCACAATCATCAGAAGTGCATATCTACGTCCGTTAAAAAACGGTCGGCGGTTTTAAACTACATTTATAGACGACGGATGGGTATCGATTGCCTAAGGCACCGGTACGTTATCGATCAATCGCGCGCCACCAAGCTGGGCAGCACCAAGAACCCGGGCATCCGGACCATGTGCCATCAAGGATGACAGGGTCAGAGCCTCGCGCGCTTCCACATAATCAACAGCACTAAAACCGGCCGCCAAAAGCGTGTCGACCGCCCGTGCGCAGCAAACTTTAATATCTGCGCCTTCCGCAATATCTATGGCAACAACGGTCAGCTCACGATGCAAAATCGGCGCGATCGCGCGCTCTTCTTCAGTCAGATACGCATTGCGTGAGGATAGCGCGAGACCATCATCCTCACGGACTGTTGGCACACCAACAATATCGACCGGGATATCAAGGTCGGCGACAAGCCGCTTAATGACCGTCAATTGTTGGAAATCTTTTTCTCCGAACAACGCGATGTCTGGCGATGCCTGCAACAACAGTTTTGCGACCACTGTCGCAACACCATCAAAATGACCGGCGCGATGAGCACCACACAATCCCTGGCTCACATCTGAAACACGGATTTCTGTTTGAAAATGTTCTGGGTACATCGCGAGCGCATCCGGCATGTAGAGAACATCCACATCAGCGGCCGCCAGCAGTGTCCAATCTTCAGACTCCTGACGCGGATAAGCTGCCAAATCTTCGTCAGGCCCAAACTGCGTTGGGTTTACAAAGATGGTCACGACGACTTTGTCCGCCAGTGCTTTCGCACGTTCCACCAATGCCATATGGCCGGCATGCAGCGCCCCCATTGTGGGAACCAATGCGATCATTTGGTTTGATGACCGCAACCCCTGAACCCGTCGACGCAAGCTGGCAACGTCGCGTACTATTTTAAGAGAGGGAACAGACTCAGTCATGACTATGACTAGCTTTTCTTTGCGCCATATAGGTGACCGGGCGCGGGAAATGTGCGCGCCCGAACCTCGTCGGCATAGGTCTGCACAGCATCTGATATTTCAGTACCGAGTTCGGCATAGCGTTTGACGAATTTCGGTGTGAAGTCTTGAAAGATACCGAGAATATCTTCCGCCACAATAATCTGCCCGTCGCATGCGGGCGACGCCCCGATGCCGATCGTTGGAACGGAAACCTCTTCGGTAATTTTGCGTGCAACCGGCTCCATGGTCTGTTCGATGACCATCGAGAACGCACCGGAATCTGCGACCGCTTTGGCGTCCTCAAGGACAAGGCGCGCACCTGCATCTGATTTGCCCTGAGTTTTATACCCGCCAAACACATTTGCCGACTGAGGCGTCATTCCAACGTGCCCCATAACCGGTATACCGCGCGTCACTAGAAATTCGATGGTCTCTGCCATAACGCGCCCGCCCTCAAGCTTCACGCCCGCGCATCCGGTTTCAGACATAATATGTGCAGCAGCATCAAAAGCGGCTTCGGGCGAGCCTTGATAAGATCCAAATGGCATATCAACAATGACACAAGAGGTCTGAGATCCCCGCACCACGGCGGCGCCATGGTTCACCATCATATCTACAGAGACGGCCAGAGTGTTTTCAAGCCCGTACAGCACCATTCCGATAGAGTCGCCGACCAGCAATAGGTCAACATGCTCATCCATGAGCTTAGCCATGGGTGCTGAATAAGACGTGATGCAAACAATAGGTTCGCCGCCTTTTTGGGCCTCAATGTCTCGCACTGACGAACGCTTGTGCTTTGTCGGCAGGACCGTGCTCATTGATCTTCTCCGCTGCGGAACGGAAGACTCCGTTGATGCGGCGGGGTTTAGCCCATTTGCCGCCGATTGGGTAGGGGGACAAAGAACCAGAGAAGAGCCGCGCTATCCCCGCAAACGGATTTCAAACACCGTTCCAGACTCAGACGACTCGCACAAAACCATGTCTCCACCCTGCGCCCGGATCGACTCACGGGAGATCGGCAAGCCAAGGCCGGACCCACCGGAGCGCGCTGACCCAGAGAATGGAACAAAAAGGTTCTCCATGGCTTTGGCAGGCAAGCCTGGGCCATTGTCTGAGACAAGAATTGATAAGCCATGTTTTTTACGGCTCGCTGTAACTTTGATGTCGGAGGCCCCAGCCTCTGCCGCGTTTCGAATCAAGTTCTCAATGGCCCTACGAAGGAGGTCTGAATCCGCATGGACTTTGTCATCAAACTGCACCGAGGCTGTTACGGTGCAGCCGTCAAGCACGGGCGCTAACCCAGATTTAATTTCCTTTAGAAATGATCCAAGATCGATGCGCGTGCGCTCCACTCGGGGCGGCCCCTCCTTCGCAAAACGAAGAGTCTTTGTGCACAAATGAACCGCGCGATCGATCGCCTTGACCAAACCAGACGTGATGCGCCGAACTTCTGGATCTTCAGATTGCTCTAAACGGTCTGATTCGAGCATTGCCGTGGCAAGAATGTTTTTGAGATCATGGGAGACCTTGGTCACCGCGGTACCCACACCTGCAAGACGCTCTTTCTGCGTTAGCGCTGTGCGCAATTGATGTTGCATATCAGCCAGCGCTTGCTCTGCAATTCCAACCTCATCTTTGCGGCCACCCGGCTGCATGATCAGATCCTCATCTTGCGGTGAGCCTTGAAAGGTCATCATGCTGGCCGTAAGGCGGCGCATAGGACGGACCGCTAACCATTGCATAGACAAATACACCAGCGCCGCGGTGACCACTGAGATCAACAAACTCAAGAGAAAGATGCGCTGGCCATAGTCGATCAAAGCTTGCCGCAATGGCGGCTCAGGCAAAATAACCTCGACCAGCACGTTGGGGTCTGATGGCGACCAACCCGTCGCCCCGATCACCATATCCTTGGATTCAAGCAAACAGGACAACGCATGCTTAATCATTGTTAGGGGTGTTTCATCACGCAAATCGAACAGGAGTGGTATCCGCGCTGGCATGTCTGGCCCAAGAGTCCGAGCCGGCATTCCGGGACGGATCACGGTCATGCCCAGGACGCCGGCCTGATTGAGCAACCGGCGTTGCAACTCAGGGTCAACCATCTTCGCCGCCTCAAGGGCGGTCAGGGTAAGATGCGCTGCATCCAACTTCATCTCTAGGTACTGGACCCGATAGCGGGCAATAGAAGGCGCGAAAATGAAGACTTCGCATAACATAATAAAGGCGATCGTAAGCCACAGCAGTCGCGCGGACAGTCCCGTAAAAAACACGCCGCCGTCTTGCGTTAAGCGAATATCCGCGTCGGGTGGTGTTGAGTCGGCCATTGAGATTTACCCGAACCTGGACAGGAACCGCACAACCTTACGGGTCCGTTCGCTAAAGAGCGAAGGCGTATAATAGGATCCTGCCGCCCTCTTAGATACCTCACCCAGAGTCGGGTACGGCGTCACCATGCTAGCAATCGCGCCGATTTTTAAGTTTTGCGACATCGCAAGCACCCAAACTTGAATCAATTCACCCGCTTGAGGCCCAGCAATCCCACATCCAAGAATGACACCGTTCTTAGCCACGACAGCCTTTACTAGACCGGTGGTCATACGCTGAGCCCGCGCCCGATCATTTTCTTCATAGGGCCATGACAAGACGCGTATGGAGTCTCCATGCTGCTCGCGTGCTTGTGTTTCCGTAAGACCAACTTGCGCCAATTCAGGGTCCGTATAAGTCACCCAGGGCACGGCGCGAAGGTCTGCCTTGGCCGGTAAACGAAACAGAGCACTTCGAATCACGATACCCGCGTGGTACCCGGCCACATGGGTAAACTGCAATCCGCCCGCACAATCTCCGATCGCGTAAACTTTTCGATTAGATGTGCACAAACCTGCATTCACACCGATTCCGCGCGGGGTGTGTCTTACGTTTGCGGCGTCTAAGCCAAGGCCATCCACATTTGCTTTACGTCCGACAGCGACCAACAAATGCGATCCAGTGATTGTTTCAACCTGATCTTCTCGTTCAAAGGAAACAGCAACACCGTGACCGTCCGAACTGGTGCTCTTGACCATCGCCCCCTCAATAAGAACAACGCCCTGGTCCAACAAAGACGACCGGACGACACTAGCGAGCTCGGGGTCATCTTTTGGTAGCACCTGCGCCGCCTCAACCACTGTCACCTGGCAGCCCAGTTGACGGTGCGCCTGTGCCAATTCACATCCAATTGGCCCGCCACCAATAACAATCAGGTGTTCGGGTGCTTCAGTGAGATCAAAAATTGTCTCGTTGATAAGGTAAGGAGTCGTCGACAACCCATCAATCGGCGGCACAAAGGCAGATGAGCCTGTCGCAACGACAAAGCGGCGCGCGCGAATTGTTATGCCGTTCGCGGTTACCTCTTTCGGAGATGTGAACTCTGCTGCTCCTTGAATAACGCGAACACCCAAGCCTTCAAAACGTTCGACAGAATCATGCGGCGCTATACCGGCAATAACACCGTGCACATGGTCATGAACGGCTTGAAAATCGACAGTCGACTCTGGGCTAGAAATCCCAAATTTTGATGTATCAGAGTAAGCGTGCGCGGCATGTCCTGCCGCTAAAAGCGCCTTAGATGGCACACAGCCAAAGTTGAGGCAGTCTCCACCCATCGGGCCTTTTTCGATAAGAACTACAGACGCCCCCATCTGAACGGCGCCAGCGGCCACAGAAAGTCCACCGGATCCTGCTCCGATAATACAAAGGTCCGGCTTCAAGATTTCGGTCATGAGGAGTTTGCTTTCAGCCGCTTGTAGGCAACGGGAATAAGCGCCAAGGCCGCCAAGCCGAGAAGAGACCCAATAACTTCCGGACGGAACAACACAGCTCCAGGATCAACGTCCCCTCCCGCGTCAAACACGGCACCAAGACCACTACCAACGAGCGCGAAAACGAACGCACCCGGAATAATACCCAAGGCCGTACCGACCACATAAATTCGGATCGGAACATTGAGGAATGCCGGAACCAAATTCACAATAAAGAATGGGAAAAGCGGGACCAGACGGAGGACCAACATGTAGCTGAAAGCATCTTCCTGAAATCCAGAACGCATCCGGTCTATCGCACCACCAGCTTTGCTTCGAAGCACGTCACCAAGAACGTAACGCGCAAGCAGAAAGACGAGAGTCGCGCCGAGAGTCGCTGCAATCACGATATAGGCCGTCGCAGGACCAGCAGAAAAAATGAACCCACCCGAAATGGACAGCCACACAGCACCCGGGATCGAAAACGTCACCGCAAGTATGTAAATTGCCATGAAGGCAGCCACAGCCCCCACGTAATTGACCGATACGAAGTCCAGCAGCGCCTCTCGATTGGTCCGCAGGGACTCGAGCGAAAGCTGGTTCTGAATCCCAGTCGAGAATACCGCAGCAAACAGAGCAGCAAATCCCAAAAGGACGGTCACGCGTTTCACATAGCTCTTTTTTTGCTTATCAGGCGCCTGTCCAGATTCGGCGATTGGTGGGATCTCAGTCATAACGGAACAACACTGTTTCATAGATGAGGCCTAAAAAGGCCGTAGGAGTGGCAATTTTGGGCGGTTTTCCAGCACACCCCCTCGAATATCACCCGAAGCAGCCGCTGGCCATTCAGGTTTACGTGAGCAGAATCCCCGAAAGGCTTGAAAATAGGCGCCTTTTTATGCTCTCTCATCGACACGTGAACACACAGGCATGCATTGACAGTCCGATGCGCCACGGCTATACACCCCTCCGGCTTTGGCCGAAACCCGCCACTTTTTCGTGGTGGAAACCTTTTTTAGACCGAAAGCGGAGAGACCCTCGTGAAACAGACGTTTCAACCGAGCAGATTGGTACGCAAGCGTCGCCACGGGTTCCGCGCGCGCATGGCAACCAAAGGTGGCCGTAAAGTCCTGGCCAATCGTCGTGCCAAGGGCCGTAAGCGCCTTTCAGCCTAACTCCTGAACTCTGGCGGAGGACTCGGACCATGGGACGCCCCTTGGGCCGACTAAAGCGCCGGGAAGATTTTCTAAGAGTTGCCGCAGCCCGAACTAAGCGGGTCGCGCATGGTTTTGTGCTGCAAGCGTGCCCAAACCCTCAAAGCTCAGAGGAAGCGCGCGTTGGCTTTACGGCCAGCCGCAAAGTTGGCGGAGCAGTCGATCGCAACAAAACAAAAAGACGTCTTCGTGTTGCAGCCCGTCACGTTCTCTCCGAACTCGGCAAACCCGGGATGGACTATGTTCTCATCGGTAGACGTGACACAGCAACCATGGCATTTGACACTCTTGAGAAAGATCTACGTCACGCCATGACAAAAATATCTGAACCAAGGCGCAATCAAAAATGACCGTGGCACAGACTTTAATAAAATCTATCGTGCGCGCCTATCAACTGGTGGTCTCCCCACTTCTCGGCACTCGATGTCGCTATCATCCCACATGCTCAGCCTATATGGCCGATGCGGTTGAAACGCACGGCGCCATCTCTGGATTAGGGTTGGGTATAAGAAGACTGATTCGGTGCCACCCCTGGAGCGAAGGCGGCCACGACCCGGTTCCTCCTGCAACCGATCAAACACCTGCAACTTTGACTAACGCGAAAGCTAAGTGATGACCGATCAACGCAATATGTTTCTGGCCATTGTTGTCTCCATGGCGATTCTATTCGGCTGGGATTACTTCTTTACGCCTGACGCCCCGCTACCTAGTGAAACCGTTGAAACTGAGCAAGGCTTGGCCGCACCGACTGCGGGCGCGGCATTGCCTATGGCCCAGGACCTTTTAGCCGCAAGCGCAAACCCAGAGGCAGACCGCGCTTCAGCCATCGCTGCCGATCGACGCGCTCGCATTAGCACCGAAAGCTTACATGGCTCAGTGCCCCTGACGGGATTACGGTTTGACGATCTAACCTTAGCGAAATATCGCGAGACGACAGACCCCGAGAGTGACGAGATCACACTGTTTTCTCCAGCGGACGCCCCATCACCTTACTTCGCAGAAATCGGGTGGTTGAGCGCAGACTCAACACTTGCACTGCCATCATCAACAACAGAATGGTCTACGTACGCAGAAAACGCTGAGCTTTCAGTCGACCGCCCACTCATTATGACATGGGACAACGGTGCCGGTTTGACATTCAAGCGCACCATTTCAATTGATAGTGACTACCTATTCACCGTGAACGACGAAGTCCAGAACGCCACAAACGCAGCCGTGTCCTTGTTTCCCTATGGCCTAGTCGCCCGTGTCGACATTCCAGAAATTCAAGGGTTCTTCATTTTGCACGAAGGGCCCTTAGGCGTATTCGACGAAACACTCAAAGAAGTTGACTACGACGATCTCAAAGAAACACCCCTTGAAACCGTGAGTTCAAACGGTGGTTGGATCGGGTTTACAGACAAGTATTGGCTTGCCGCGCTTGCACATGACCAAACTCAACAAATTGAGGCGGCCTTTCGATACAGTAATCCCAATGCCCGTGACCGTTTTCAAACTGACTTCCGCAGTACGGAAGCCACCGTCATTCAAACGGGCACAACCGGCAGCGCGAAAACCTATCTCTTCGCCGGCGCAAAACGCGTTCAACTGCTCGATGGATACGCTGAAGATTTAGGCATAAGTCGATTCGATCTCGCCATCGACTTCGGCTGGTTTTACTTCCTAACCAAGCCTTTCTTTTACTGCCTGATCTGGCTGCAAAGCATACTCGGTAACTTTGGATTAGCCATTCTCGCTCTGACTATTGGTTTGCGCCTCCTGCTGTTCCCTCTCGCCAACAAGCAATTCAGGGCGATGAACAAGCTTAAGAAGCTGCAACCTGAAATGAAAAAACTTCAGGAAAAATATGCGGACGACAACACTCGCAAAAACCAAGAACTCATGGAGTTGTATAAGCGCGAGAAAGCCAATCCTGCCGCTGGGTGCTTGCCAATCCTGATTCAGATTCCGATTTTCTTTGCTCTATACAAGGTTCTCTTTGTCACCATTGAGATGCGTCAGGAGCCGTTCTACGGATGGATTAGCGATCTGTCTGCGCCCGACCCCACGAGCATATTCAACTTATTTGGATTGATCCCCATTGACCTTCCATCGTTTCTTGCGATTGGGGCATGGCCAATCATCATGGGCATCACGATGTTTCTTCAGCAGAAACTGAACCCCGCACCGACTGACCCGATGCAAGCAAAGATTATGAGCTTCTTGCCTTTGATCTTTACGTTCTTACTGGCCACCTTCCCTGCGGGACTGGTGATCTACTGGGCGTGGAGTAACGCACTGGGCATTCTTCAACAGTGGGTCATCATGCGCCAGCCCGGCGCCAAGACTTGATCGAGTAAAACTTTATGCCAGAGCGGCAAAGCCCAAACGATGACGCGCGCATTCTCGAGGAAGGCCGAAAGCTTTTTGCGGGTGAATGCACGTTTGTTCTAGGTGCGGCAGCACTGATTCAAGTTCCTGATAGCGATCTCCCTGAGATCGCATTTGCGGGGCGCTCTAACGTGGGGAAATCAAGCTTGGTCAATGGCCTGACAGGACGCAAGACATTGGCCAGAACCTCGGTGACACCTGGCAGAACGCAACAGCTCAACTTTTTCAATATTGGCGAGCGCCTCATGCTGTCTGACCTACCAGGGTATGGCTATGCCCGCGCACCGAAGACTGAAGTCGACGCCTGGACGAGATTGGTCAAATCATACCTTATGGGGCGGCCCCAGCTGCGCCGCGTCTGCATGCTTGTGGATAGTCGCCACGGCCTCAAAACCAACGATCGCGAAGTTATGAAAGACCTCGACGAAGCGGCTGTCAGTTACCAAATCGTAATGACTAAGGCGGATAAGGTGAAACCCAACGAGTTGGCCAAAACTGTCGAAGCGGTCTCCGTCGAAGCCACAAAACACGCCGCGGCGTTCCCGGAAATTGCTGTGACAAGCTCTCATAAGGGAACAGGGCTTGCAGAGCTTCGTGCAGCCCTGTCACAATTGGCCGATTAGACCCAAGCATTAAGACAACGCGGAAAGGCCTAGAGAGTTCATGGTGACGACCAACGACAACGAGCATGCAGAGTGGCTGGAAAAAGCCGGGATTCTCTCTGATGCCCTTCCCTATATGCGCGAATTTGCGGGGGAAACCGTAGTCATAAAGTACGGCGGCCATGCCATGGGCGACAAATCCTTGGCCGCTAACTTTGCGCGCGACATCGTTTTGCTGAAACAGGTTGGCATGAACCCGGTCATCGTCCACGGAGGCGGCCCCCAGATCGGCGAAATGCTGGACCGACTAAAAATTCAGAGCACGTTTGTTGATGGCTTAAGAGTCACAGATGCCGCGACCGTAGACATCGTGGAAATGGTGCTGTGCGGATCAATCAACAAGCAGATCGTGACAGCGATCAATGGCGCTGGCGGATTCGCAGTCGGGCTTTCTGGGAAAGATGGCAACCTCATCAAAGCCCGCAAACTGCGGCGGTCGAAGAAAGACCCCGGCTCCAATATCGAGAAAATACTCGACTTGGGTTTTGTCGGCGAGCCCGAGGATGTCAATCCACACATCCTCAAGACGCTCGAAGAATCGGACATCATTCCGGTCATTGCCCCCATAGGGGTCGGCGGCTCAGGTGAAACCTACAACATCAATGCAGACACCTCTGCTGGTGCAATTGCATCTGCCCTCGGTGCGGCTCGCTTGTTGATGCTCACGGATGTGCCTGGTGTATTGAGTGACACCAAACAATTGATGCCGGAGATCACCGTTGAAAGAGCCAAGACACTCATTCAAGCAGGAACAATCTCGGGCGGAATGATTCCGAAAGTAGAGACTTGCCTCAACGCCGTCGAAAAAGGCGTCGACGCTGCCGTTATTCTGGATGGACGCGTTCCACACGCAGTACTGCTCGAACTGTTCACCCCCCATGGCGCTGGCACACTGATTCGATAGATACCTCATGATAGTCAAACCAAGCGACTTATCTCATATCGATACCTGGGTGTTTGATCTCGACAACACTCTGTATCCGGCCTCGGCGCATTTATTTCTTCAAATTGACGTGCGCATGAAAACGTTCATATCTGAACTTTTAGGCATCGACCTTGTTGAAGCCTTCAAATTACAAAAAATCTATTACCATGAACATGGCACGACACTGCGCGGCTTGATGATTGACCACGCCGTCGATCCAGATGCATTTCTTGATTACGTGCATGACATTGACCACACCGTCCTTGATCCCGACCCTGATCTAGGAACAATCATTCAAGCCCTGCCTGGTAGAAAATTAATTCACACCAACGGATCAGAGCAACACGCTAAAAATGTCTTGAATGCACTAGGACTCAGCAACTGCTTCGAAGCAATTTTTGATATCAGGGCAGGGTCCTACATTCCAAAGCCAGACCCAAATTCCTACGAACGCTTTCTATCAAGTCACGCCTTTGAGCCGACAACGGCCATCATGTTTGAAGACTCAGTCAAGAATCTGAAGCCCGCCGCAGACCTCGGGATGGTCACCGTTCTGGTTCAACATGAGAGCAACGAGGCATCGGCGGAACCCGACGAACATTGTCACTATGTAACTGATGATCTGACGCGCTGGTTAAGGGATGGCCTAGGGATGAACCATCCTGTTTAGGCGTTGCGCGCTTCTTCTGTAAACAACTCAATCTGCCATGTCATCTCTGACGTCGTCGCGTCATAAGTTCCGTCTGGTCGCGGCATAATTATGTCGCCCGGCGGCACACGACCCAATGCAAGTTGCAAATGCATCGCGTCATTTGCCGTGAAACCGGCTTTCCAACTCAACGCTTGCAACGCCTTCGCGCTATGGGAATTAACAATCGCCTTTACAGCTTCAATTGGAATGCCCGCGAGCTGCGCCGTGGCGACAAAAACAAACGATGTGTTTTCGTCATCAAGTGCGCTCATGACCTGCTCAGCGGTCAAATCGTCTTTCTCGACTAAGGCGCTGACCTGCTGCACGGCCAACGCAATTGAGTCTTGATCTTGCAACCCACTACCCGAATCTGCTGCCAGTAGGCATTCAGCATTTTGATCTTTTTTAAGCCGGTTTTTCACAACGTCACGAAGACAGTCAATCGTGTCCGATTCAAAGTCGTCGCGCCCAGCCAGTTCCTCAATCAAAGAGTCAGCGACGAACTCAGCAATACGCAACGCCGCACTTGAATCGACTTCTCGACGATGCACCAAAGGCTCATGCCAAGACACATGCCCTGGCGCCGCATTAATAATAGCGTCGAGTGTTTCTTCTCGGATTTGGGCACTATCATTACCCAACAACGCCGTAACCGCACCTGAATCGCCAGTGTGGAAAACAACGTCGGACACAGCATGGCTAACGCCATACCGCTTCGATATTGCTGCCAGAGATGCACTAAGCGGGCTGCTGGCAATAACAGACAACAGGTCTTCATCCGTTAGAACCGGAGAGAACTGCAGAACCGGCGACGCAACATCCGTGTCTTTATCATGTGCCAACGTGAGAATGACATCATGCGGCGCCGTCGGAAGAAGCTTTAGAGTTTCCGACAAAATGCGCCGCACCATCGGAAGTTGATCACGGGCCAATAAAGTCAGGACCTGATGGGTCGCGCGCCATGCCTGATCTTTTTCATCTTCGTTCAAATCAGGGAGCAGTTTTCCTAGGCGGTCTGCTAAATCTGACCTTACCTCGCTCGCCGAATCTTCAGCCAATAGCAAATGCGCTTTCTGTGGCGTGTTTGGATTTGCTGTAACAGACCGACGAACTTCCACGTCAGGGTCTTGAGCAAGAAAATATAAAATCTCTGCTTCTAGATCATCTCTATTGGCAAGTGTGAGGCGCACCTCCTGGTCAGGGTGGTCGAGCAAATCCCGGGCCTGCTCATAGTTGATGGCTTGGTCTTCGCGACCCAGCAAGCGAATCAACTGATCCTTAGCCATTGTCATGATGACGCCCCCTCGCCAGGGGCGGCGGCGATAGCGAATTGGCCTTTACCAGATCGCTTGGCCTCATACATCGCGCTATCCGCACGCGCGAGCAACTCGTCCAATGGCTCTGGGTTGTCACGGTCAAGAACCGCCAGCCCAATCGACATCCCAAGCGGTTTATCTTCAGACGCAGACAGCTCGCGCATCACCTGCGCTTCTTCAAGAAACTTTTCCGCACGCTTGATGGCGATGTCAGTGTTCGCACCATTCAAGAAAACAGCGAACTCGTCGCCGCCTAAGCGAGAAACTAAATCTGTTGGCCGCGTTTGCTGAACAAGGATGTCGCGTAAACTTAATAGAACTTCGTCACCAGATTGGTGACCGCGCGTATCATTAACCGCTTTAAAGTTATCGAGATCAACGTACATCAAAGCCGCGTCATCTGGTTCTTGCCGAAGCCTGTGAAGCTGGCGCGTCAGAGCTTCAATGAAAGCTCCCCGATTCAGCAATCCCGTCATTGCATCGGTGCGCGAAATTCGAACAATCCGTTCATGGTGAACAAGTTGCTCAATTGTAATCCCAATCTGGTTTGCGATATCACCTATCAGTAACCGATCGTCGTCGTTCCATGGTCCACGCTCAACGTGCCGCCAGAGTAAAGCTGCACCATTTAGCTCAGCTTGATATCGAGCCGGAGCCGCCAAAACTTGCCAGGTGTCTTGCGTAACTTCCGCAGCGCCTGCCCCTTCGGCAATAGACTTCAAAACCACTTCATGAAAATCGCCGTCCGCCTTACCAAACAAGCCAGCCAATTTGAAAGCAGACTCTTCAGAAGAAGCGGGCATGTCGCCACCCGTAAGTCTGAAAATTTGGCAGCATTCAGCACCAAGCCCACGCCCCAAAGTCTCGGCCGCCGACGTGAGCATATTCTCTGGGTTCACCTCATCGCGGAAAGATCGCACGATTCGTGTAAGCACACGCTCTCTATTGCGGACGCGGGATAGCGTTGCTTCCCGCTCACGGGATTCAGTAACGTCACGACAAACCCCCCTGGCCCCGCGCCATACGCCCTTCTGATCCAACAAGGGCATTGCAGAAATCACGACACAAGCAGATCGACCATCTGCCCGCTTTAGCCAAACTTCGCTGTTTTCTAATCTCCGTTCTGTAAAGAACGGAATATTTATGCCGCCGGAAAATTCAGTGATGAGACTCGCTGGGTCAGCCGCGATCAGCGCGTCAGCCGTGTAGCCCAAGCCACCACGCGGAGAGACAAAGGCGAATTTTTGATCCGCGTTGCTTTCCCAAGCAAAGTCCGTCGAAATCTCGACAAAATCTTTCTACCTCTGCCGTGAATCCACGAGCGCCATACGCAATGACGTTTCCAGCGTTGCGTCACGTACCAGAATCGTTGCGCGGCCGTCATCCAATGGCATCACGGTGAGGTGAAGTGTTTGAGAGCCACTTGGGCCCTTCTATCTCGATTTGCTCGACAAGAGGCCTAGCGCCATCGAGGGATGCCTTCGCCGCCTGGGCAACAGCTGCCCGAGCACTGTCACCTAGTGTGTCTAGGAAAGATTCAGCAGGAGGATTCAAGGCGCTCAACGACTGGTCTGCCGCAGCCTCGATAATAGGCTCGCCATACCCGTCGAATGATCCGCTCGCCAACACGTGCCCGATCACGGTATCCGGCCCTGATTGATCAGCTGAGTCGCCCATAGATGCCCCCACATCCCAAACCGTTGTTCCCTTTGAGTTAGGCAACAGTTTGATAAATATACTCTTTTTATACTGGCGATGGGTAAATTTGTGAACTGGTTTTCATCCGCAATTACTTGGCAAGTGGTTGCGCTAACGCTACAAACGCTAGTGGTTGGATTGCGTTGACTTGAAATCGCCTGTGGCTATGGTCTGCCACCTTTAGACGGCAATGTTGGTTACTCTCGTAACCAGAAATCAGGAGCAGAAGAAGAATGGATATCAAGGCCCTACAGGATCGAGTCGAAGGCGCGTGGGGACGATCGAGATAGCATCACAACAGCTTCGGTTGGAGACTACCGTGACGCGGTGATGGAAACACTCACGCTTCTAGACGGCGGTGCCGTAAGAGTTGCAGAAAAAAACGATGACACCTGGCACGTTAATGAATGGTGCAAGAAAGCCGTTCTCCTTTCTTTCCGCCTGAACGCCATGAGTATCCAAAACGGTGGCCCTGACGACGGAGTCTGGTGGGACAAGGTTCCATCAAAGTTTAAGGGCTGGACCGCTTCAGAATTTGAGAAGGCAGGCTTTAGAGCCGTACCAACCAGCGTCGTACGTCACTCAGCCTACGTGGGGCCAGGCGTTGTTCTTATGCCGAGCTTTGTGAACCTCGGCGCGTATATTGACGAAGGCACCATGGTCGACACCTGGGCGACAGTCGGAAGTTGCGCGCAGATCGGAAAAAACGTGCACCTTTCAGGTGGCGCTGGCATTGGTGGTGTCCTTGAGCCCCTTCAAGCAGGCCCGGTCATCATTGAGGATAATTGTTTCATCGGCGCTCGGTCTGAAGTGGTCGAGGGCGTTGTTGTCGAAGAAGGGGCAGTCTTATCGATGGGTGTGTTCATCGGGTCTTCAACAAAGATCATCGATCGCGACACAGGTGAAATATTTATGGGTCGCGTCCCTGCGTATTCTGTCGTTGTCCCTGGAGCCCTGCCGGGCAAGCCACTACCGGACGGATCCCCTGGACCTAGCCTGTATTGCGCAGTCATTGTGAAACGCGTGGATGCAAAGACCCGCTCGAAGGTTTCCATTAATGAACTGTTACGTGACTAATGGCACCGGTCGCTGACACGTCTGCGGCGGCCCTGACAGACCCGCTGCCCCTGGCGCGGGACCTGATCCGATGCCCTAGTGTCACGCCAGAGGATGCAGGTGCACTCGACGTTCTCGAAACCGCACTCAGCACACTCGGGTTCGAATGCCATCGACTCCGGTTTGAGGAGCCTGGCACAGAGCCAGTGCACAATCTCTATGCCCGTATCGGTGATCGTGGACTAAATTTTTGTTTCGCAGGTCATACTGACGTCGTACCAGTTGGCCAGGGTTGGACCACTGACCCATTCTCAGCCGATCTGATTGATGATCACCTATATGGTCGCGGCGCCGCCGACATGAAGGGCGCAGTTGCTTGTTTTGCGGCAGCCGTCGCGCGTCATATTGAAGCATCAGGCAGGCCAGATGGATCGATTAGCTTTTTGATCACGGGGGACGAAGAAGGCCCCGCCATTAACGGGACCAAGAAGGTTCTGGAGTGGTTGGATGGAAGAAACGAAAAGTTGGATGTCTGCCTTGTGGGCGAGCCTACAAATCCAACGCGCCTCGGTGAGATGATCAAGATCGGTCGACGGGGGAGTTTGAATGGCAAAATCACTGTACATGGCACACAAGGTCATGTGGCCTATCCGCATCTAGCTGACAACCCGATCAACACCATGATGCGATTACTGGGCGCACTAACAGCAGCGCCGCTAGATGAGGGAACTGAGACATTTCAGCCCTCGACACTGACGTTGACGTCTATTGACGTCGGTAACGAGACAACCAACATCATACCCGGACAAGCACACGCCGCTTTTAATATTCGGTTTAATGATAGCCACAGTGGCGAAAGCCTCAGCACCTGGCTGCAAGAAACACTGGCCACCGCAGCCGATGGCGCCCACTTTGAGTTAGACATAAAAATCAGCGGTGAGTCGTTTGTAACGCCTCCAGGCGACCTCAGCACCCTCGTGTCAGAAGCTGTCGAGCATGTGACGGGAGAAACACCAGAACTATCAACAAGCGGCGGCACATCAGATGCACGGTTTATCCAGGCGGCATGCCCCGTCTGTGAATTCGGGATGACCGGCCAGACCATGCATAAGACTGACGAGCGCGTCGCTATTAAAGACCTGCAAAATCTCACGGAAATCTATCACCGCATTCTTGATCGCTACTTCACCGTATGATCGATACGAAAGAGACAGCAGGAGCCCTATACGGATTATGGCGTCTTGCCCGGTGGGATGAAGAGGCCTTTAGTTTCTTCAACGCGACGGAGCAAGGGTTCTGGCGCTCGTTCGCTGCGGCTGCTTTTGTAGCGCCGCTCCAAGCTCTCTATCAATTAAGCGTATACCTAACACTTGATGACCCGCCATCAATTTGGCGCATGATGGCAATTGAAAGCATTGAATACGTCATGCTCTGGGTCCTCTTTCCCCTTGCAATGCTGTACGTCGTAAAATTGCTCGAACGAGAAGCCGAATTCTTTCGATACATCGTCGCTTACAACTGGTTTCAGTTGGCCGTCGGCTATATCGCAATGCCATTTGTGATCTTGTCTCAATTCCAGTTACTACCGACATCGATTTCGGGTTTTTTCGACAGCATGATCTTCGTGACTTACGTCACGTTCACAGCTTTTATCGCTCGTGCCGGACTAAAGGTTGGTATGGGGACGAGCATTGGAATCGTTGTGATCGACATTCTGCTCACGCTCATGGTTGGCCAAGTTACGTTGAGAATGCTTACGTAGACTGGCTCAGTCTGGATACCGGACGGCGGTTAAATACAAACCTTCCGGAGGTGCCGTCGGGCCACCAGCGGGTCTGCTCTTTGCAGCTAAAGCGTCCGCGACATCCGCCGCAGTCCACTTTCCCTCGCCGACCAAAGACAAAGTGCCAACCATATTGCGAACCTGATGGTGCAGGAAGGAACGAGCATGCGCTCTGATCTCAACAGCATCACCAGACCTCGAGACATCGAGCCCGTAGAGAGTCTTAACCGGCGTCTTCGCTTGGCATTCTGTCGCTCGGAAACTTGAAAAATCATGTTGGCCGACAAGCCCTTGGGCCGCCTCATGCATGGCGTCTTCGTTTAGATCTCGCGGCAACCACCATACGCGGTTTTTTTCTAGAGCAACCGGCGCTCGCCTGGTCACGATCCGGTAGAGGTATTGCCGCTCAATCGCCTGGAAACGGGAATGAAAATCATCAGCAACGTGCTCTGCCGTAATGACGGCAATCGGGTGGGGACGCATGAGCGCATTAAGGGCGTCACGCACTTTGAGTCCATCATCGTCACGTGGAATATCGATGTGAGCAACTTGCGCCAACGCATGCACGCGCGCATCTGTTCGGCCCGCGCCATGAACAACTATTTTCGTTTGGCAATACGCGAGTGCGGCCTCTTCAATCACCTGTTGCACGGACAGACCATTCAGCTGTCGCTGCCAGCCAACGAAGTCAGTGCCATCATATTCAAGAGTAAGTTTGAAACGTTTCATGGGCTACGCCTGCCCCGATGTAGCAAGCCATTCTTCGCTCAGAATGGCCCAACGTTCATGATCCCGCCAAATATCATCGATTTTTAAAAATTTTGGGGAAAATCCTTCTTTGCGGAATCCAATTTTTCGAACCAATGCGATCGATGCCGCATTAGCAGGTTGGATATTGGACTCCAGACGATTGAGATCCAACATGGTAAACGCGTGATCCAAAACAAGGGCTAAACCCTCACCCATGTACCCCTGGCCCGCGAGCTCCATATCGGCGTAATACCCGAGGGATCCAGACCGGAAGCCACCCATGACGATATCGTTGATATTCACGACTCCGATTAATCGGTCGTCTTCATTGCGACCGATAAAGAAACCCATCGTCCGACTCTTTGCGACACGGTCTAAGTAAAGGCGATAGCGCCGCGCATCGATTGCCGGAAACACCCAGGGACGGTGGTACTCTTTGCTCGACTGGGTCATGGCAAGGTAGTCGCCCGCCACATCACGGCTTGGTGCGAACAGGTGAACACGTTCTCCACGAGCAATATCTTTGCGGCGGCGTCCGAACATGAAAGCACTTTCGAAAGGCGAACTGAAACTAAGGGGAGTTGTCTACCCGAGACGGGTCCCTGGAGGCAACTCAAAGCCTCTTAAAAAGCTGGATACATCTACCGGGCCCTTACCAGCGCGCTGCACGCGAAGCGGACGAATGAACCCCGTGCTGCACGCCACGGTAAATTGCTCATCAACCACGGTTCCGGGGTCAGCCTTTGCCCCGTTGTCCAAATCAACGCATTCCGCCCGCAGAATTTTGATTCTCTGCCCAGAGAGGTCGACAAAACAGCCAGGAAATGGCGAAAGGCCGTGAATCTGTCGAACGACCGAGAAAGCAGGTGCATCAAACCGCAATGCGGCCTCAGCTTTATCGATTTTTTCGGCATAGGTGACGCCATCATCTGGCTGTTGAACCGGCTCTATCGCGTCAGCCTCTAAGTCGAGCAAGGCCCGGCACACAAGCTGGGCCCCGGATGAGGACAAAGCATCATGCAAATCACCCGCGGTCGTTGATTCTTCGATCGGTAAAGCTTGATGCAGAAGCATCGGCCCCGTATCAAGGCCCGCTTCCATCTGCATAATCGCGACTCCGGTTTGAGTATCACCGGCCATAATCGCCCGCTGTATGGGTGCCGCACCGCGCCAACGAGGCAAGAGTGAGGCGTGTACATTGACGCACCCCAATCTCGGAGCATCTAAAATCGTCTGTGGCAGAATAAGCCCGTAGGCCGCGACCACTGCAACATCAGCGTTATGATCTAAGAATATTTCTTGGGCTTCTGGTTTCTTGAGACTCTTTGGTGTCAGAACTGGCAACCCATAATCAAGGGCACGGGCATGCACAGGACTAACGCGTTCTTTTTGTCCGCGACCCGCTGCACGTGGCGGCTGCGCGTATACAGCAACAACATCATGATTGGCGCAAAGCGCATCAAGGATAGGAACCGAAAAATCGGGCGTACCCATAAAGACCAGACGCATGATCTAGTCGTGACTCCTGAGCCATCTGTTTTTTGGTCTTTTTGAGTTTACGCAAGATCATACCGCGCTTAAGGCTGGAAATATGATCAACAAAGAGAGACGCCATCGAGATGATCCATCTCATGCTGGATCACGACGGAGAAAAATCCGTCAGCCTCTAGTTCACACGTCTCGTTGTTTTCATTCAGATACTGCAGCGAATGCGATCTGGACGCACGACTCTTCATAGTATGCGGCAAAGACAAGCAGCCTTCTTCGTGGACTTTCGTCTCCTCTGACGACCAAACAATCTCCGGATTAGCAATCATGTGAGGGTTCGGGGCTCTTTGCCACGCGCAGGATCAACGACAATGATTCGTTTGTGCACACCAACCTGAGGCGCGGCAAGCCCGACACCGGGAGCGGCATACATGGTTTCCAGCATATCAGTCATTAAGGTCGCGGTTTCTCGATCGATCCTATCGACGGGGTAGCAAACCTTCTTCAGCCTTGGATCGGGCGCGATGATGATGTCACGTTTAGCCATAGAGTGCGGTCTCAATGCGCGCTAAGTCCTCGGTGACATAGTCCGCGCAGAACGGACAGGGTCAACCTACGGACCTCAACACATGAACGCAGAGCACCCCGCCGATGATGACCAACGCGACCCCCATGCCCTTGATAACACCCCCTCTGGTGTCATCATCCACCTCCGACAGACCCGCCAGACCAGCGCCAGGCAGAACCAGGCACAAGGCGCTCTCGAGCACAAGAAGCCACCCGAAGAGCGTGAGAAGCAAGAGGCGGGCCGGACCAGACGTTGTGCAGAATCACGATTGGCCCGCCGATCACGAGGCTGACCAGTCCGTTCAGCCGCACACCAGTTTGACCCAGAGAACTCAGCATGCGGTAGTAGGATTGCCATCTCTCAGTGGCGTACGACTCTGGCTCAATCCAAGGCCAATAAACACCGGCGCCGCGATCCAAACCATAGCGTCTCGGCATCATGTCACCCTACTCCCGACTTGCCAGCCGACTACAATCGAACGCGGACACGATAGTCGACCTGAAGCTCTCCCCCGGCTGGCACGTCGACCGTCCACTCTGCGTCGCCATGCACCTTATGGTAGGGGCAGCGCTTCGCATCAACAACTTCCCAGTCCCCCATGCAAGCTCTCAACAAGGCGCACCCTGACATCGTCGAGTCCTTGGCATTGCTCACCGTCACGCGATGCGCAGAAATGGTGATGCGTTCAGAGCGCTCTTAGAAATTCCAGTTTGTTCGCGCACAACGGTCACGTCGAAGTCCCGGCCGAGCGTGAACTGCACCTCTTGGCCTTTTGGCGTATGACCAACCCCGTCTTCTCCAAGCAATTGGAGCGCACCACTTGAAGAATCCTGGCCGTACACACGGACGGTTCCCGCAGGCAGCGGCGTCCCCAACCCCTCGATCTTCAGTATTGTCGAAAACCAAGGATCGCGTTCGCTTGCGATGTTCGCAATTGACCCATTCATCGGGCCACGGGTTGCAACAGCATCGCTCACGGCTCACCAGATCCGTTCTGAACGCCAATGGTATTCGCGGACAGGAGGGCCAACTGCTTTGTTTGGCGGTCCTGCAAGTGTGACTGGCTTATCGATCGCGTACAGATGAAAAGCGGCGAGACTCTGCAGGCATGATCGACATCTGACATGGACGCACTGCGTGATGCCATTTCCATGCGCCCGCATCATCTTTGGCTGACCCGGCGCCCGGTTGATGTCTCCAGCGACCAACTTCACCGTCGCGTCCGGATAGTCTGTACCGGTCGTATTTGAAATAGTCGCCCAGGCAGACAAATCAATCGTCTATACCATCTGCACTCAATTCAGCGACGTAATCGGCGCGCCACGTGAGGCCGTTCGTCAGATAGCTTAGATCTGCATCAACTTCGCCGTCACTCATCACTGGTGATCGCTGCCACGAGCGTAGGCTGAGTTCTCACGCCGGGGGGCAAAGCATCAAACACAAGCGCGACCAGGAATCTCGGTGGTGATCCGCCCGTCAATCTCGAGCACCACGCCATTAGCGACAGACGAGCACCGTGGCCCGTGTCTCAACATCTCTTCCATGTGTCAGGGTTAACCCGAACGACACTCACGTCCTTGCCCGACCGAGGCCTGCAAGAGACGAGGATTGGCTGACGACATCAAAGTCGAACACCTGCTCGCGAACCGTAAAGGCAGCCTGCTGAAGATTGCAGCAACGCGGTATTGGGCTGCAGTCGCGTGCTGACATCCGCAAAGGCGAGGTCCGTATCACCGGACGGGAGATCGAACGCGGCGGCTATCCCGAACCAGCGCCAAGTCACCGTTGTAAACCGTGACCGCCAAGGCCCGTGCGCGCCGACGGCGGAACAGCTGATTTCGCTCAGCCGAGACGGGCAAGGCCAGTAAGCAGGGCTAAAACGAAGCACAAGAGCAGATTTTTTTTGCGTCAGCATGGTCAAGTGTCTCTCGGTCGTGGTTACAGGATGCTGCGTAAGCTAGTCTGGGGATCATGGCACGGGTATGGCAGGGCGCAAGCCTATGAATTTTCTAACGGATTTTGGGGTCAGCACGGGGGAGTTGGCCTGGCCTAGGCTCATGGTCGTTGTCATCCTCGGGGTGATCATCGCCGTCGAAGCGGTAAGCCCGATGGGACAGCAGCACGCAACATGACCACCTTGATCGAGTCCTTGACACAAGCTGTCCTCAGACCAGGCGGAACTTCGAGGCCAAATGTCACAAATAGCGGCCAGCCAGGAGACCGGGCGCAAACTGGTCGCTGAACAGCTGCAAGCCCAAGAACGAGAGATCGGCAAAACGCTGAATGAGCGCCTTGAAAACGTGACGCAACGGGTCGGCGAGACCATTCAAAAAACGACAGACAAAACATCGGAGTCTTGTACGGACTTACAGAAGCGCCTTGGCGGTTATCGATGCTGCCCAGAAAAACATCACAGACCTGTCGACGGATATTGTCGGGTTGCAAGACATCCTCTCGAACAAACAAGCGCGAGGCGCCTTTGGTCAAGCGCAGATGGAAGACATCGTGCGCGACATGTTGCCAGCGGAGTATTTCAGTTTGAAGCCACGCTTTCAAACGGCAAACGCGTCGATTGCCTGATCACACCTTGCCCGGCGAGCAAGGTGACATCGGGGTAGATTCTAAATATCCCCACGAAGGGTTTGTGCGCTTGATGGAAGCGCAGAACGACGATGAGCGAAAAGCAGCCGGGCAGGTTTCACGCGGGATGTGATCAAGCACGTTCAAGCCATCGCGGATAAATACATCATTCCGGGGGAAACATCCGATTGGGCGCTGATGTTTGTACCCGCCGAATCAATTTATATGGAACTACACACTAATTTCCAGAACGTCATTCAAGAAGGGTATCGCCGCAAAATTATTATCGCGTCACCATCTTCTTTCTGGGCCATTCTACATTCCGTACGGGCGCTTATTCGCGATACCAAAATGCGTGAGCATGCCGGCGTCATTCAGAAAGAGGTCGGGCTGCTGATGGAAGACGTCGCCCGCCTCGATAAGCGGGTCGGGTAACCTGTCTCGACACTTTGAACAGACGGGCAAGGACATCGAAGAGATCCAAAATTCGACCCGCAAAATCGCCCTTCACGGAAGCCGAATCACAAAGGTTGATCTGCAAGGCGAAACTGACCTGAGGTCCCAAGAAGACTTGCTTGAGAGCAGGATGCCGGGTCGGTCACGAGCCTCGAGAGTCGCCGGACGTAACGGGAATGCAATTTAAGGTGGTGTCTGTGTAACTTGACATACCTTATTGCGAGCCCCATATCGGGAGAATTACGCAGAAAATTGATAAAGCCCAATCGCTTACGGGCACGCGTCATAGGGAGCTGTCAGACCATGGAAATGTCCTCAGTCTTCGCCATTATCTTCGTCTTGCTTGGTATCGTCATCGTTTTCAAGGCGGTGGTGGTGGTGCCTCAGGGCTGGAACTACACGATCGAGCGCTTCGGCAAGTTCACCCGAACATTTTCACCGGGCCTACAGCTGATCACCCCGTTCATCGAAAACATCGGCAACAAGATGAACATGATGGAACAAGTTTTGGACGTTCCATCCCAAGAGATCATCACCAAAGACAACGCCATGGTGAAGGTCGATGGCGTTGTGTTTTATCAAGTACTTGATGCGGGCAAAGCGGCCTACGAAGTGCGCGGGCTCGAACTCGCGACTTCTAAATCTAACCATGACCAATATCCGGACCGTAATGGGCGGCATGGATTTGGATGAGCTGCTGTCTCAGCGTGATGCCATCAACGCACGCCTCCTGACCGTCGTCGACGAGGCGACGAACCCCTGGGGAATCAAAGTCACCCGTATTGAAATCAAAGACATCTCCCCGCCGCGAGATTTGGTTGAGGCCATGGGCCGACAGATGAAGGCTGAGCGGCTTGAAGAGGGCAGAGATCTTAGAAGCGGAAGGCGATCGCCAATCCGCAATCCTACGCGCCGAAGGCGACAAGCAATCGCAAATCCTCAAAGCTGAAGGGGAACGAGAAGCATCCTTCCGGGACGCCGAAGCGCGAGAACGTCTTAGCCGAAGCGGAGGCGAAAGCAACAAGCATGGTGTCGGAAGCCATCGCGCAAGGTGACGTGCAAGCGATCAACTACTTCGTGGCACAAAAATACATTGAGGCAATCAGCGGGTTTGCAACCTCGCCCAATGAGAAACTGGTGTTTATGCCAATGGAGGCGTCAGGCGTTATCGGCGCCATCGGCGGCATCGCAGAGCTTGCAAAATCAGCCCTTGCCGAGTCTCAGACCAACACCACTGGAAACACGATCCAAGCCGTATCCCGGACAGCGGAGCCTAAGGCGTATGGAAGACTTCTAGCAAATGTCGATCATTGGAACTGGTGGATACTGGCGTTGCTGATGTTCGTCATCGAATTGGCAATGCCCGGCGTCATCTTCTTGTGGCTGGCCATCGCAGCAACGATCACCGGCGCGCTGGTGTGGATCATCCCGGAACTCGGATGGCAAGTGAGCTTCGTTATTTTTGCCGTGCTCAGCGTCATTGCATCGTTGTCGGCCGCAAGGTTTGGCGCCCCGGTCATGTGGAGTCGGAAGACCCCACACTTAACCACCGCGCTGAACAATATGTCGGGCAGACGTTTACCCTAGACACAGCTATAGAGAACGGGCGTGGACGCTTGAATGTCGGAGACGGATCGTGGCTGGCTCAGGGGCCAGACTTACCGGCAGGAACAAAGGTTAAAGTGGTGCGCGTTGACGGGTCCGTCTTAGAAGTTGAGCAGGCTAACGAAGCCAAGCTACTTCGCCGACCGCGAATTGAAGTGACCGGTGTTTCACCGCTTCCGAATCAGGGGGCACCTCAACCCGAACGGTCGGTTTCACCAGACGCACCAGGGAACTGATCAAAGATCGCCTGAACAATGTAAGGCATGACCGGATCAATCTGGCCATTGGTGCCCGTGCTGACAGCAGACCCTTCAAACACGCGGGTTGGATTTTCGGTGTTGTAGGTCATGCCGTCGTACAGCACGAGATCAACACGACGCGTGTACATCTGCTTGGTTGATGTTCTGTTCTCATAGGGTGCGCCAAAGCCATAACCGAACTGGCGTGCCGATTGCCAAATCCGAAACCATACCCAAACCGCACTCAGTCTGCGTGATTTCACATCAGGGCTAGGGCCCTTCGACGGACCACTTCAGCGTCACGACAAGGTCAGGCGTTGCACTCTCACCGCCAAAGATTTTCAATCCAAGACCAGACAGACGCTGCACAATGAGACCTGAGTAGGAGTCGAACGCAAGGCTTTCGTCTTGCTCATCATCAAGCGCAACAATCGCAAACGATTCGCCGGACGGAGCACGCGGCAAACTGTGATGACGCGTGATATCTGAAACGACATACTTTGGGCTCGCGCAGGCGGCCAAACCAAAACTGATGGCCACTGCAGCGAAAGCGTGCTTTGCGAAAGTTTTTGTCATCGCACAGGGTCTCCTGGTTACGTTCGCGTGTCTGTATCAACTATCCGACATACTACACCGCGATAGGCGAATTCCAATTCACAGATACGTCACATTTTGGATGTGCTCGTGATACGGCGGAAATATGGCAATGCCGTGGCGAACATCCAGGCTAAACGGGACGCCGGGCCTTCATGGCAGCGGAAAGCGTTCCGTCATCAAGATAATCAAGCTCTCCGCCGACAGGGACACCGTGCGCCAGGCCTGAAAGAATAACATTCGCACCGTCCAATCGGTCGGCGAGATAGTGAGCCGTGCTTTGCCCGTCAACCGTAGCACTCAGCGCCAAGACCACCTCCTTGACCGCATCAGAGCCGGCCCGGGCGACAAGCCCTGCAATATTAAGGTCGTCTGGCCCGACTCCATCGAGTGGCGACAAGAGCCCCCCAGTGACATGGTACACACCTCGAAACGACGCGCTGCGCTCCAGTGCCCACAAGTCTGCAACATCCTCGACCACGCAAATTACAGACCGATCTCGTTTCGGATCAAGGCACATGGCGCATGGGTCTTGGGTGTCAAAGTTCCCACAAGTGCCACAAATTCTGACGCTCTCTGCAGCACGCTCCAATGATTGAATAAGCGGCTTCATCAAAGATTCTTTTTTCTTGATGAGATCGAGAACGGCACGACGGGCCGACCTCGGGCCTAAGCCTGGAAGTTTTGCCAGCTGACGTATGAGCGCTTCAATATCTGGACCAGCCACGAGGCGTCTTCGTCCTTAAAACGGTAGCTTAAAACCAGGCGGCAAATTCAAGCCGCCGGTAAGTTGGCTCATCTCGTCCTGTGTTTTTGTTTCAAGACGAGCGCGGGCATCATTGGTCGCCGCAACAATCAAATCTTCCAGAACCTCTGCTTCATCTGCTTGGAGCAAAGACGGATCAATTTTGATTCGCTTCATATCGGATTTACCAGTCAACGTGACGGAGACCATTCCGGCTCCCGACGATCCATCGACTTCAATCTCCGTGAGGCGCTCTTGCATCTCACCCATCTTTTGCTGCATTTCCTGCGCTTGCTTCATCAGCGCGCCAAGATTCTTCATTCTTGATCCTCAACCTCAGTCACCCGCTCGATTGCCGAACCGGGAAACGAATCCAATATTGATTTAACGAAGGGGTCGGAGGCCGCTTTGGCAATCTCTTGCTCATGCAGCGTTGGATCACCGGCTTCATTTGAAACACTGACGACCCACCGCTCTCCAGTTTGCTCTTTCAAAAAGGCGCCTAGTTTACCCGCAACATCCTGAGGCGTGCCTTCCTTTGGGCGAATCTCAATACGGCCATGCTCGAAGCGAACAAGATGAACGGTGTGCGTGAGTTGCCCGGCCAGCTGCACCTCACGAGTCAGTTCACACAATGCGACCACATCGGCAAGAGAGGCCAAAGGAGCTGGCTCCTCTGCTGTAACGACAGGAGGCTCATCTACAGCGACATCTGGCACGGGAGCCGAAGCCATCGCGGCCGAAGCCGCTCCGCCCGATGATCCTGAACTGGGGATTGGTGCCTGAGCTTGAGCCGTAGGGGCTGAACTCGACGGTGATGACGATGCTGGCGCCTTAGGGGTAGCGCCGCCCTGGTCGCCAAGCGCCTTCACCGCATCCTCAGGGGTCGGCAAATCAGCAGAGTAGGCTAAACGGACCAATGTCATCTCGACCGCCTGTAATGGCATAGGAGCGGACCGCGCCTCACTTAAACCCTTGAGCAACATTTGCCACGTGCGTGTCAGAATCGGCATCGAAAGAGCGGCTGACATATCCTTACCGCGGGTTCGTTCCGCTTCCGCGACCAACGCGTCATCAGCACCATCAGGCGCTACTTTAAGACGGGTCAGCCAATGGGTCAGCTCAAGCAAATCTTGGAGAACAACAAGTGGATCAGCGCCGGAAGCATACTGATTGGCCAATAAATCTAGGCCACTTTTCACGTCACCGCGCATTACGGAATCTAGTAAATCAAAGACCTGCACCCGGTCTGCCAGACCGAGCATGTCGCGCACTTGCGCTTCACTGACTGTGGGAGTTTCGTCACCAACGGCGGATTGGGATATAGCTTGATCCAAAATAGAAAGACCATCACGGGCAGATCCATCTGCCGCACGAGCAATGAGCGCCAGCGCGTCGTCCGCAATCTGTGCGCCTTCATTTTCAGCAACACTCTTGAACAACGTACTGAGATGCTCGGCGCTGATACGACGCAGGTCAAACCGCTGACAACGGGACAACACGGTAACCGGAACTTTCCGAATTTCCGTCGTCGCAAAAATAAACTTCACGTGCTCAGGCGGCTCTTCCAGGGTTTTGAGACAGAGCGTTGAACGCCTGATTCGACAGCATGTGAACTTCATCGATGATGTAGATTTTGGTTCGCGCCGATGTCGGGCCGATACCGCACGCCGTCAAGAAGCTCACGAATGTCATCAACACCGGTGCGACTGGCCGCATCCATTTCCAAGAACATCGACATGGCGGTCTTCGGCGATCGACGACAATGCTCACAGACACCGCAGGGTGAAGCTGTCGGCCACCGTTCGCCATCTGCGCCAATACAGTTCAGGCACGGGCAATAAGGCGGGCTGTCGTCGTTTTGCCCGTCCCCGCACACCTGTCAGCATATAGGCCTGCGCAAGGCGACCAGACGCAATCGCGTTGGTCAGAGTGCGCACAACGGTCTCCTGGCCAACAAGATCTCGAAAGTAGTGGGCGATACTTTCGCGCAAGAACCTGGTAGGCCACCTTAGGTGTCGGCGCGGGCTCGTCGGTCATAGCGCTTTCATTCGTAAGACATCCAGGCGGGAGTAAAAGGTGAGGTCCTGACGGCGACCCAGGCGGAAACTCGTTACGGCTGCTTCCTTCCGGACCTGACCGGGTTGGCGAGGCGCCCGTCCGCCGCCAGTCCCTCAACCGCACTATATCAAACGTCCAGCCTTCATACGCAAGGGCTTCTAGGGTCCAGACTTGCCAAAGCGGCTCGAACGCTTCAAATAACTGCAGGAACCCTCGACACAACAGAGTTATCCACAGGCATGAGCGACCAAAGCACCCCAACCGGCACCAAAAGACCTGTCGTCCTCTGCATCTTAGATGGATGGGGGCATCGAGAAGAGCAGGAGAATAACGCCATTGCACTGGCCGCGACTCCGACATGGGACCGTTGGACGGGACCAAAAGGGCGCCCCCACGCGCTCGTAGAAACCAGCGGCAGCGACGTCGGCCTCCCGGATGGCCAAATGGGAAACTCAGAAGTCGGCCATATGAACATCGGCGCGGGTCGCGTGGTTCTTCAAGACTTGCCGCAGATCGATACAGCCATCGCCGATGGATCAATCAATAGCCGCAGCGCACTGAAAGAGTATAT
Source organism: uncultured Rhodospirillaceae bacterium (assembly GCA_943787205.1). Taxonomy (GTDB): domain Bacteria; phylum Pseudomonadota; class Alphaproteobacteria; order Rhodospirillales; family Rhodospirillaceae; genus WLXB01. The sequence goes on along the minus strand of CALSLN010000001.1, from coordinate 145,805 downwards.
CGAAGTCCTGCAGGCGAGCCGCGGGGACTGCCACCTTTTAGGCTTGGTATCGCCAGGCGGAGTGCACTCTCACCAAGATCATATGGCGGCCTTAGCGAAGACGATTTCTGCAGCTGGGATTCCGGTGCGCATTCACGCGTTTCTAGACGGCCGCGACACACCGCCAAGCTCTGCCGAAACCTACATGACGCGCTTTCTTGACGATATTTCGGGTCTTAATAACGTCAGCGTAGCGACGGTCAGCGGGCGCTATTACAGCATGGATCGGGACAACCGTTGGGATCGTGTAGAGCGTGGCTACAATGTGATAGCAACTGGAACTGGCTCAACGGCCAATGATCCATTGCAGGCAATTCGTGATGCCTATGCCGCTGGCACAACAGACGAGTTTTTTGAGCCAACGGTTATCGGCAACTATGCGGGTACGGCCGACGGTGACGGCCTCGTCATGGCTAATTTCCGTGCGGATCGAGCCAGAGAAATTTTATCTGCCCTTATAGAACCCACCTTCGATGGGTTTGCCCGTGAGCACGTAACCACATTTTCCGCAGCCCTTGGCCTATCCGAATACTCATCGGATTTATCCAAACATATGTCGGTCTTGTTTCCTTCCGATGCACCTGAACACGGGCTGGGCCAAGTCGTATCAGATGCGGGACTCCATCAACTACGCATCGCTGAGACTGAAAAATATGCGCATGTCACATTTTTCCTGAACGGCGGTATCGAAAAAGAATTTCCGGGCGAGCAACGCACCCTTGTTCCTAGCCCAAAGGTTGCCACGTACGATCTTCAGCCAGAGATGTCTGCGAGCGAAGTGACGAAAAAATTGATTGATGCGATCACGTCTAATCAGTTCGATTTGATTGTCGTGAATTATGCCAATGGCGACATGGTGGGTCACACCGGCATCCTGGCCGCCGCGATGATAGCGGCAGAAACTCTCGATGGATGTTTGTCGCGTCTTGAGGAAGCGATTGAAAACGTTGGTGGTGCCATGCTCGTCACCGCAGACCATGGCAACTGTGAGCTTATGGTAGACCCCGACACCAAAGCACCCCACACGGCTCATACCATCGGTAAAGTGCCTTTAGTACTGGTCGGGCAAACATCTGGTGCGACATTGCATGACGGGCGCTTAGCCGATCTGGCACCCACGGTTCTTGACCTAATGGGCCTACCCCAGCCCACAGAGATGACCGGCACCTCATTACTCAATTGGGATGCCGACGCGACGCGACGTGCTGCAAAGTAAGCCCTCGCTCAGAGACGTCCTTGGCCGTCTCGTAGCCGTCACTCTTATTACGGTCACCGCTACGACTCACGCGTGGGGTCAACAAGATGCCGGCATTCCAAACACCGCGGATTTACAGGCCGTCGAGCGCGACCTGCAACGTGAACAATCCACAAAAGATGAAGCGACACGACAGGCCGAGAAAGCAGCAGCCGACGCCACTCAACTTCAAACGAACATGATCAATGCAGCGCGTCGCATTCAAGACCGCGAACGAACGCTGACCGACCTTGAGACTCAATTGGAAGAGTTAGAAACACGGCGCACAGAAATGGCCACAACATTGGCCAATAAAGACGAACAAATGCGCGACGTTCTTCTGGCCCTTGAGAGACTGGCCATTCGACCAACCGACGCACTGATGCTGCAGCCCCTCAAGCCTTCAGATGCCGTGCGGTCTGGCCTTGTGTTATCTGCAGCCATTCCAGCCATCACAAAAAATGCGGCCGACCTAAAAATTGAGCTGGAAGCCTTATATGCCACACGGACGGCTATCGTTGATCGACGAGCATCCTTGGCCTTTGAAACACTCAGCTTGGTTGAAGATCAAACGCGACTTGAAACGCTCTACACAGAAAAAGCCGACTTGAAAAAGGGCTTTGAACGGCGCGCGACTGAAGCTGAGAAACGAATCGCCGCCCTTAGCAAAAGAGGCAACGGATCTTCGCGAACTACTGGACCGGGTCATTGCTGAACGCAAACTGCAAGAGCAAGAAGAGGCAAAAAGAGCCGCCTTGCAAAGGCCCCTCCTGACGCCCCCAGATGGCGCGGCGCCAACCCCAGACATCATCGCAGCCCGCAGGCCGAGCCCCCCAATCGCGTCTCGCTCGTTCTTAAAAGCGCGCGGAACCTTGCCATTTCCAGCCGAAGGGCGGTTGTCACAACGGTATGGCGAAAACACAGAAAGTGAGAGTTTAGCCAAGGGCATCGTCATCACGACAAGACCTTCGGCACAGGTGGTTTCACCCTTTGATGGAGAAGTGGCATTTGCTGGTCCCTTCCGCGGCTACGGCCAACTCTTGATCCTTGAACACAGCGAGGGATACCATACGCTTCTGGCTGGCATGAAACGTCTTGATGGCACTGTCGGACAGCGCGTTTTAGCCGGAGAACCGGTGGGAATAATGTCGCCGGAAGGCGACACCTCACTGTATGTTGAATTGCGGCGAGACGGCCAACCTATTAATCCGTTGCCATGGCTGGCAACAAGAACAAATGAGAATAGTGGATGATCCGGACTTTTTTTGTTTCCTTTAGTGCTTTGGCTTTAAGCGCCTCCTTAGCGTTTACGGCCACCGCCGATGATAAATTCTCTGACGACACGTACCGGCAGCTCGAGCTGTTTGGCAATGTGTTCGAGCGCGTGCGCAAGGATTACGTCGAAGACATTTCGGATCAGGAGCTGATCGAGTCTGCTATCAACGGCATGCTAACGTCTCTAGACCCACACTCCAGCTTCCTGTCTGCGAAAAGCTTCGAAGACATGCAGGAGCAGACGAAGGGCGAATTTGGCGGCCTTGGCATTGAAGTCACCATGGAAAATGGTTTCGTAAAGGTCGTCACCCCCATTGATGAGACGCCCGCTTACGATGCCGGCATGCAGCCCAATGATTACATCACGACCATTGATGGCGAGAGCGTCCTTGGCTTGTCCTTAAACGATGCCGTTGAAATGATGCGAGGCCTCGTTGATACGGACATCACCATCGGTGTGCGACGCGAAGGTGTTGAGCCATTTGACGTCACACTGACCCGGGCTATCATTAAAATCCGGTCTGTGCGCTATCGGACAGAAGGCGAAGTCGGATATGTCCGCATCACGTCCTTCAATGAACAAACACAACGCGGCCTGGAAGAAGGGATTGCCAGCATTAAGGAAGAGCTGGGCGGCACCTTAAAGGGCTACGTTCTTGATTTGCGCAACAACCCTGGCGGCCTTCTGGATCAAGCTGAATCCGTTTCTGACACGTTCCTTGATCGCGGTGAAATCGTCTCCACACGGACGCGCTACAGCGAAGAAACAAAACGGACCACGGCTAAAAAAGGTGACCTGACCGATGGAATGCCATTGGTCGTTTTAATCAACGACGGATCCGCCTCGGCATCTGAGATCGTTGCAGGTGCGCTGCAAGACCATGGCAGGGCGATCATTCTCGGAACAAAATCTTTTGGAAAAGGCTCTGTCCAAACGATTATTCCGATGCAGGACAACAGCGCCATGCGCCTCACGACGGCGCGGTATTACACGCCTTCTGGACGGTCCATCCAGGGCACGGGCATCGAGCCAGACATTTTGGTCGAGCCAGCTAAGGTGGAACGCGTTGCTCAACGTGGTCGGCGCAGTGAGTCTAGTCTCCGTGGCTCGTTGGAAAACGATACTTTGGATGATGGCATCGAAGAAAATGAGGCCGCAACCGAGCGTACGACCCAAGACGTTGATGATTATCAGCTGGCGCGGGCGCTTGATCTTATCCAAGGCTTAGCCTTGTATCGGCAAACTTTAACGAACTAGGGCTCAAACGCCCCAAAACTCCAATTAAGGGCCTGTTAAGGGCCCCGCGGTAGTACTTGCGTGAGGGATTCCGTGTAACACCAAAACGGTGGGGGAGATGGCTATGGCCTTTTCCATATCGTCTATAACGAATCTGCTGAAGCGCGGCAAAAAAGCGCAGGATCCGTTTGGCGCAGATGACGACGAAGATTTTTATGACGAAGACGTTTTCGATGATGAATCGGAAGGGCGTAATGTTGGTCATATGATCGCCATCGGCTTTAGCGGGCTGATGGGGATTTTGCTCGTCGGCTTTATCGCTACAGCCCTGATGACAGCCGATGAAACTGCCGGTCCCGTAAGCGGCATGATTCCAACAGAAATTGCTCAGGTTGTCTCTGAGGATGGTGAAGTCCTCCAGACCTTTGATATTCCAGGGGCCGTAACAGAAGAAGACGCCGTCGAACCGGCACCAAATGGAATGATTGGCCTACCGCCTTTGTCAGACCCATCGAGTGCAGACTCTGGATCAGCAGCCATGCCCATGCCCTCGACAGCGATCGTAGAAGACTCCACTGTCGAGACTGATCGATCTGCCACCCGACGTCCCTGGCTTGCAAATGGGGCAGGTAGCACCGCCCCAGCAGCCCCCGGCCGCGCGTCCTCAATGGACGCTTTGCTGGCCCAGTCACGCGGCGAAACGCCACGGCAACAACCCGTTGCCCAAATGCCAACTGCAACTGACGGATCTGCGGCGATGCCAATGCCCACGGCGGCGGCAGGTCAACCAGCTATGGCGTTACCAGCAGAACCAGCTACACCGACAGATATGGCCGCCATCCCCATGGCCCCCGCGGACACTTCACCTCTAGACGGTGATGCAACCCAGGTGGATTCTACAATGGGGGCTATGCCACTGATTCTTCCAGACCCAGGCTTGGTTCCAGGCGCCCCACGTCGATTTGCACAGGGTGCTGACGCAGATGCAGGCCCAGCGACGGCAGGTGGAGCGCCGCGCTTAACAGAGCCCACCTTACCGCCAACAGATAGCCGGGCGATCAGTGCGGCACCGCCCCGGTTCACAACGCTCCCGAACGCTGAAGAGCTAGCTCAAGACCCAAATGCGACTGCGCGCGTCGCTATCATTGTGCAAGGTCTAGGCTTAAGCCGCTCTGCAACAGACGCTGCCATTGACTCATTGCCGCCCTCGGTCACGCTCGCCTTTAGCCCATACACTCGAAATTTGTCTGAATGGCTTGAGAAAGCCATAGAGGCTGGCCACGAAGTGCTGGTTGAAGTGCCGATGGAGAGCAAGCGGTTCCCCGCAGACGACCCCGGCCCTCTGGGCCTACTCACGTCGCTTGATCAGATTCAAAACGTAGAGCGCCTATCTGAAATTCTAATTGGCGCAGGGGGCTCCGTTGGAATCTTAGACACCACCGGCACACGGTTCCGAGAATCAACAGAACACATGAACCTCGTCATGAACAACCTGGAGGCCAGGGGCCTGTTCTACGTCCAAGGGACTCCTGGGCTGCGACTGGGCAATGACAAAGTTCATAACGCCACAGCAGATATCGTTATCGACGAACGCGCGTTCAGAGCGTCGATCGATGCTCGCCTTGATTACATTGAACGTCTTGCCAAATACCAAGGCAGCTCTGTGGCTGTTGCATCAGCTAAACCCGCAACCTTTGAGCGGATCACACCCTGGCTCGATGAAGTCGGTCGCCGGGGCGTTGCTGTCGCACCGGTTTCACAAGTCCTCATTCAATAAGAACCCAGAGATGGCCGCCGAAGAGAAACCCTACCGCAAGGGTGTCGGTGTTGTTCTTCTGAACGATGCCGGAAAAGTGTTTGTCGCTCAGCGCATCGACACTAAAGAACCCGCCTGGCAAATGCCTCAAGGCGGGATCGACAAGGGTGAAGCCCCTTACGCAGCAGCCTTACGCGAACTGGAAGAAGAAACTGGGACCGCTAAGGCTGAGTTAATCGCCGCCACAGAAGACTGGTTAAGATACGATCTACCGGCCGACCTGCAGACGAAGATGTGGAAAGGCAAATACCGGGGCCAAGAACAGATGTGGTACCTGATGCGGTTTACGGGTGCCGACTCGGACATCAATATCGAAACAGAACACCCAGAATTTTCGGAATGGAAATGGGCGGATTTTGAAACTCTGCCAGACCTAATCGTCGGATTTAAGAAGGATCTATACCGGCAAATCGTTGCCGCTTTTGCCCGCGTCGTCAGGTAGCCAGAAGCCCACGATACTCGCGTCCCTTGGCCTCAATGATGCGCCAAAGTATCCACGTCAACGCTCGCGTTAGCCAACCATTCGGCCTCAACCCTGCAGTCTCTGCCATCATATGGCCGGCACGGCGAACATGTTTATGATGGTAGAATGCCATCGCCCGGACGGCGTAGGCGTCATTCGCACGACGACAGTTGTACGGTTCATCAAGCGCATTCCCGGCGTAATATGCTGACGCCAGCTCATCATCAGACGTTTCCTGAAACCGAGTGACCACCACTTTGAACCTTTGCCACGTCGATAGAGACTCTCGGACCTGGTACAACGCGAGGTGCTTAGAGAATAATTTGTAGTGGCGGAATTCATCTGCTGCGATTTTCTTACAGATCTCACGCAAAACTGGCTCATCGACCAAATCTCGAATGGCTGAGTAAAACGAACTTGTTCCAGCCTCAACAACACAGCGCGCACAGAGCTCGCCGGCCCGCGAGCCACGAACAGATTCCCTAGAATCGATCGGGATTTTATAGAGCTCAGTGAAATGAGCAAAAGCTTTGTCGAGATTGAACATGGGGTCTGCTAATTCAGCCCATCGCCCCAACGCACGACCATGCTGCTCTTCTTCTGTGGCCCATTTTTCAGCAACGCTCTGAAATTCTGCATCGTCGTGAAACACATTGGCAAGATACTGACCGTAGTCAGCGCCATTGCGCTCGACCAGAGCGGCCGCCTTTATGACTTTAAGAACTTCGCCATTCACCTTCGTCGGATCGAATTCTCGCCAGGGAATGTCGTCGAGTGTCCAAGCAGCCATTGTGTTTAAACGCCATCCAGAAAAGGGCCAGCGCACGGCCACTCAAGAGAACGATGATACCTGATTGAAACGAATAATGAGAACTTGCGGAAACAGACTGTGCGTCTAACGGGGGACACCCGTACTTAGGCTGCGGCTTCCGTCATCGCCCGAGTCATTTCCTCGGCCACGAGCAAAGCTCGTTCAGCGGCAGCGCGCTCAATGTCATTTTCAGCTGATTGCATGCGCTCTTCAGCCGCGGATTGGCGTTCCGCAATGTTGTCAGCCGTCAAATCTTCGACAGCAATAGCCTCGTCAACCAAGAGGGTGCAGCCGTCAGGATTAACTTCAGCAAATCCACCATCGACAAAGAACTGCTTAGATGGCGCGTCGGTGACACCGTCATGAACCGAGACAACGCCAGGACGCAGCGTCGACAGCAGAGGCATATGATCAGGCAATACACCGAAGTACCCTTCGATGCCCGGCACAACGACCATGCCAACAGACTCCGACATTAAGAGCTTCGCCGGTGACACGAGGTCGAGTTGAAGAGTATCCGCCATGACGGGTGCGTTCCTGTCTCAGTTCCGGCTTATGCCGCTTCTGCCATTTTCTTGCCCTTAGCAACCGCGTCTTCAATGGTACCAACCATGTAGAACGCTTGCTCTGGCAAATGATCGTAATCACCGTCAACGATGCCCTTGAACGCCTTAATGGTGTCTTCGAGATTAACGAACACGCCAGGTGAGCCGGTAAAGATTTCAGCAACGAAGAAAGGTTGTGACAAGAAGCGTTGAATTTTACGCGCACGCGCCACGACTAATTTATCTTCTTCAGACAGTTCGTCCATGCCCAAAATAGCGATGATGTCTTGCAAGCCTTTGTAGGTTTGCAGAACACGCTGCACTTCACGCGCTGTATTGTAATGCTCTTCCCCAACGATAAGCGGATCAAGAGCACGAGATGTTGAATCGAGCGGATCCACAGCAGGGTAAATGCCAAGCTCAGAGATCGCACGGGACAGAACGGTCGTCGCGTCCAAGTGAGCGAATGATGTGGCCGGCGCAGGGTCAGTCAAATCATCAGCAGGCACGTAGACGGCTTGCACAGACGTAATGGAGCCCTTCTTGGTCGAGGTAATACGTTCTTGCAGCGCACCCATATCCGTCGCCAGAGTTGGTTGATAACCCACAGCTGAGGGAATACGGCCCAACAATGCGGATACTTCTGAACCGGCTTGCGTAAAGCGGAAGATGTTATCGACGAACAGAAGCACGTCTTTACCTTCTTCATCGCGGAAGTACTCAGCCTGAGTCAGCGCTGACAAGGCAACACGAGCACGGGCACCTGGTGGCTCGTTCATCTGACCGAACACCAGAGACACACGACTTTCGCCTTCCAGGTCAATAATGCCGGACTCGATCATCTCATGATAAAGATCGTTTCCTTCACGGGTCCGCTCACCGACGCCGGCGAATACAGAATACCCACCATGGCCTTTGGCCACGTTATTGATCAATTCCTGAATCAGAACGGTCTTACCCACACCGGCACCACCGAACAGACCGACCTTACCGCCCTTAGTGTAAGGCGCGAGCAGATCGATAACTTTAATGCCAGTGATGAGAATTTCAGTTTCCACCGACTGCTCAACAAAAGCAGGCGCTTGACGGTGAATAGGGAAATAATCTTTGGCATCAACCGGACCACGTTCATCAACCGGTTCACCAACCACATTCATGATACGACCAAGCGTTCCTGGTCCGACCGGCATGAGAATTGGGGAGCCGCTATCCGTAACTTTCTGACCACGGACCAGACCTTCAGTCGCGTCCATAGCGATACAGCGCACGGTGCTTTCTCCCAAGTGCTGTGACACTTCGAGAACCAGCCGCTTGCCCATGTTCTCTGCATGCAGCGCGTTTAGAATGTTGGGCAGTTCGCCATCGAACTTCACATCAACGACAGCCCCTGTGACTTGGGCAATGGTGCCTGTGCTCTTGGTCGCCATTTTCTTGCTCCTCTCGAACGCTTTCGTTCGCTTTCGTAAATTCCGTGCCGCGCTAGATGGCTTCGGCGCCGGAGATGATTTCAATCAGTTCGGTTGTAATTTGAGCCTGACGCGTACGGTTGTACGTCATTTTCAGTGAGTCGATCATATCGCCGGCGTTGCGGGTCGCGCTGTCCATCGCCGACATACGTGCTCCCTGCTCAGACGCGCCATTTTCGAGCAGCGCGCGAAAAATCTGAATTGCCAGATTTCTTGGCAGGAGGTCAGTTAAAATTTCTGTGTCTGATGGCTCATATTCATAACCACCACCCGTTGCCGCATCGTCACCTTCGTCTACTTCAGGAACGGGGAACGGGATAACCTGTTGGCGCGTGACATTCTGCGTCATCGCCGACACGAAGTTAGCGTAAATCAGCGTACAAACGTCAAAGTCACCCGCATCAAACATCGCTGTGACAGCCTGACCAATGTGTTCCGCTTCAGCGAAAGATGAACCGGTGCGGCCAAACTCATCAAAGTGGCCAACCATATAGTCTGCGTATTCGCGCTTCATATTGTCGCGACACTTACTGCCAACGGTAAAGATCTTGAAACTCTTGCCCTGGGCTTGCAGATCACGAATCATTTGGCGGGCACTACGGATAATGTTGGTGTTGAAACCACCACACAGTCCGCGGTTTGCCGTCATAACAACCACGAGGTGGGAGTCGTCTTTTCCGGTTCCAGACAGAAGGGCTGGTGCGCCATCTTGGCCGACAGCCCCGGCAGCAAGGTTGCCAAGCATGCCCTCCATGCGTTGAGCATACGGGCGGGCTTGCTCCGCAGCCTCTTGCGCACGGCGCAACTTGGATGCGGCGACCATCTTCATCGCTGACGTAATCTTCTTGGTCGATTGGACCGAGGTAATTCGTATCCTCAGGTCCTTCAGGCTTGCCATAGCGCGGGCCTTTCCCTATCCGGTCCTAAGTCTCAGCTAAATGCCTTGGCAAAATCATCAAGGAAGCTTTTCAGCTCTGCCTCAGTGTCTTTACTCACAGCCTTCTCAGTCCGGATTTTATCCAGAATACCAGGGGCCTTGTCTTTGACTGCACCGATTAAGGATTTCTCAAAGCGCTGCACGTCTCCTACTTCGATGGCATCAAGGTAACCCTTGGTACCAGCGTAGATAGAAATAACCTGATCTTCGAAGGGCATCGGCACGTACTGATCTTGCTTCAACAGCTCAGTCAAACGCACGCCACGGGCCAGAAGTTTCTGGGTGGCAGGGTCAAGGTCAGACGCAAACTGCGCAAACGCGGCCATTTCACGGTACTGCGCCAAATCAAGTTTGATGCCGCCAGAAACCGACTTCATCGCCTTAGTTTGAGCGGCAGACCCCACACGAGAGACCGATAGACCAACGTTCACCGCAGGTCGGATGCCTTGGTAAAACAGTTCAGTTTCAAGGAAGATTTGTCCATCGGTGATCGAAATCACGTTAGTCGGAATGTACGCCGACACGTCGTTGGCTTGGGTCTCAACAACCGGCAACGCGGTGAGCGAGCCTGAACCATTTTCAGCGTTCATCTTCGCGGCGCGTTCCAGCAGCCGTGAGTGAAGATAGAACACATCCCCTGGGAACGCTTCACGGCCAGGTGGGCGACGTAGCAGAAGAGACATCTGACGATATGCAACCGCTTGCTTGGTCAAATCATCATAGAAAATAACCGCGTGCTTGCCGTTGTCGCGGAACCATTCGCCGATTGTGCAACCGGAATAAGGTGCCAGAAACTGCATTGGCGCTGGATCAGATGCTGTGGCCGCAACGATGCAGGTGTACTCAAGCGCACCATGGTCAGCCAAAGTCTTCACAACTTGGGCAACGGTTGAGCGCTTTTGACCAACGGCGACATAAACGCAGTAGAGCTTCTCTGAGTCATCCTTCGCGGCGTCATTGATTTTTTTCTGGTTGATGATGGTGTCGAGAATAACGGCGGTCTTGCCGGTCTGACGGTCACCAATGATCAACTCACGTTGGCCACGGCCAATGGGGATCAAAGAATCGATAGCCTTGAGGCCGGTTTGAACCGGTTCGTTCACGCCCTGACGGGGAATAATGCCCGGAGCTTTCAATTCAGCCAGACGGCGTTCGGTGGAATCAAGACCCCCCTTGCCATCAATAGCATTACCGAGGCCATCAACCACACGGCCGAGGAGACCAGGACCGACAGGAATGTCAACGATATCACCGGTCCGCTTGACCGTATCGCCTTCCTTAATGCCACTGTCCTCGCCAAACAACACGATCCCGACGTTGTCGGTTTCGAGGTTCAGGGTCATGCCCTTAATGCCGCCTGGGAATTCAACCATCTCCCCGGCTTGGACATTATCGAGCCCGTGGACACGGGCGATGCCGTCCCCCACAGAGAGCACTTGCCCAACTTCAGCGGATTCAGCATCAGTGCCGAAGTTCGCGATTTGATCTTTAAGGATTGCGGAAATTTCTGCGGCGCGGATTTCCATTTATCCGACCCCTTTCATTGATAGCTTAAGGCGTTGCAGCTTGGATTTGAGTGAACTATCGACCATGCGCGAGCCAACGCGCACAATCAGCCCACCAAGAATCGACGGATCAACTTTAGTTGTAACCGAGACGGACTTTCCGACCGCGGCTTTGAGAGCATCAGCCAGAGACTGGCTTTGACCATCAGATAGCGCGCTAGCAGACGTAACCTCTGCCGAGACCAGACCGCGACGCGCGGCCAGAATGCCCTGATAGGCCTGAATCATAGCTTGAAGAGCAAAGAGGCGACGGTTTCCCGCAACCAAGCCCAGGAACTTAACCGTGATGTCCGACAAACCGGCTTTGGCAGCAATCGCTGCTATGCCCTTGGTTTGGTCATCCCGAGTGAGCACAGGGCTCTTGATAAAGCGGGCAAAATCGGCGCTTTCATCAACGAGCACATCTAAAGCGGAGAGATCACTGGCGACGTTATCAATCGCGCCAGACTCATCCGCAAGATCATAGAGGGCCGAGGCATATCGCGCGGCTAATCCGCCAACACCTGCTCCGTCCGATGCCATCCCAAAAGTCCCTTCAAGTAGACGGGGTTGGCCTGGCCGCGCGAGGCGCGTCCGAGAGCCGTCTAAGACCCGTCTTTTTTCTCATGATAATGAGAACTAAACGATTGATTTTATTGGCGAACTCGGAGCCCTAAAAGGACCCCTCGGCCACCGCGATTGGGGTGGTATCATACCAGGGTGTGCGTTGCAACAGAGTCCCGGCGCGTAAGGGTTTTAATAGAAACTATAGGGATCCACGTCGACCTGAATACGCACGGACGAAGAGACCTTCACAGAGCCTAGCCAGGCCCTGACGAAAGGTTGGAGAAGCCGTTTGCGTGGCCCCTTAATAAGGAACCGATGACGATGACGGCCCCGCAGCAACGCCATTGAAGCGGGAGCCGGCCCAAGCACCTCGATTCCAGGAGCTGGGGGCACGGCACGCGCCAAGTCTCGACCAGCCTGGCGCACAGCATCTTCATTGGTTCCAGAAAGTATCAACGCAACGAGACGACCGAAGGGAGGCATCCCCAAGCCACGGCGCCCATCGGCTTCCGTTTCTAAAAAAGCCTTGGAATCTGCGCCTTTGAGGGCCTTAAGAACGGGGTGATTGGGATCATGAGTTTGCAAAAACACGCGCCCACTCTTTGTGGCTCGCCCCGCCCGGCCCGAAACCTGATTGAGAAGTTGATGGGTCCGTTCTCCAGCGCGTAGATCCCAGCTCGACAATCCAAGGTCGGCGTCCACGACGCCAACCAAGGTCAGGCCTGGAAAGTGGTGACCTTTGGCCAGGACCTGAGTGCCGACAACAATATCGATTTGCCGGCGCTCGACCGCCTCCACCAACGCCGCCATGGCCGACGGGCGTTCAAGCGTATCACTGGCGACAGCGACCACCTTCGCTTGCGGCCACCGAGCGGCAGCCTCCTCAGCCACACGTTCAATACCAGGACCACACGAGACGAAAGAGTCTTCCTTGCTACACGACGGGCAAACATCAGGACGCGGTGCGACAAAGCCGCAGTGGTGACATTGCAGGCGCTTGGCCAGTCGGTGTTCAACAAGCCATGCCGTGCAACTAGGACAGTGCAAGCGATGTCCGCACGTGGAGCAAAGAGTTAGGGGTGCATACCCGCGACGATTTAGGAATAAGAGTGCCTGCTCGCCGGCCTCCAACGTTTCGTCGACCGCCTCAACCAACGGCGGTGCCAGCCAGGACCGCCCCCACGGACCCTTTTGCGGCGGTGTGCGCAGCATGTTGATCAACGATACATCTGGCATCACGGCGCCACCGACGCGCTCATCAAGACGAACATGACGATAGCGCCCAGACTGGGCATTCAAGACCGACTCAAGCGACGGCGTTGCTGAAGCCAGCACGATCGGGATATCCCCTTCCCGCGCCCTGACCACAGCCATATCGCGCGCGTGATAGATGACACCCTCTTCCTGCTTAAATCCGCCATCGTGCTCTTCATCGACAACGATCAGACCAAGATCAGCAAACGGCAGAAACAACGCCGATCGCGCGCCGACAACCACAGGCGCTTCACCTGCCGCCACCGCACGCCAAGTTTCACGGCGGACTTTGCCGGTCACGTCGGAATGCCACACGGCTGGCTCAACACCGAAGCGGGCCCGAAAACGATCAAGCCATTGGCTGGTAAGGGAAATCTCTGGCACCAAAACGAGCACTTGGCGCTTTGCTCTCAGAGCGGCGGCAACAGGCTCGAAGTACACTTCTGTTTTACCGGAACCGGTTACCCCTTCGAGTAAAGACACAGAAAATCCGCGACCGACGGCTGATGATAATTCGACCGCCGCGGCCTTTTGATCTGGCTCCAACGCGAGCCCTGGCCGATCTGGATTGGGCACAGCAAATAGCGGCTCAGGCTTAGCCATTGTGACGTCTATGGCCCCGGCCTCGACCAAGCCTTTCACAACCGAGGTACTAACCCCCGCCGTTTTAGCCAACAGAGCGGCCCCAACAAACGTGCGGTCACCAAGAGCATCCAGCGCCTTGCCACGGGCAGCGGTGACTTTCAGATCCGCAGGCGGAGACTTAGCGCGAGACAGATGGGTTTCGGGTGCCTGTGGCTTAAGACCCTTGGCGGACCGCATCGCCATGCGCAAAACAACGCCCCTGGGCTGAATGGTGTAGTCGGCGACCCAATCAATAAAGGACAACAGCGCGCGTGGCAGTCTTGGTAAATCAAGACGGTGGACGACATCTTTGATTTTCGCCTCGTCCAAATCTCCGTCGCCCGCTCCCCAGACCACACCGATGTCAAAGCGTCGCCCTAGGGGGACTTCGACGAGATCACCCACGGACACCGTGATATCTTCTGGCACGCGATAGTCGTAGGCGCCCTCAACCGGCAACTGCAGCAATACCGCCACACGGTCGCCAGGACCGAAGGAGACTGGTATATCCTCTGACACAGAGTTTGGAGCGGACGGGGCACTTGATTGGATCATGGTGTCCTGGTCATATCATACCGAGCAGCAATTCAGGACATAGGGATCGATTCAGGAACCGCCATGAAATTTTTTATCGACACAGCAGACATAGCAGAAATTAAAGATTTGGCCTCAACCGGCATGGTGGATGGGGTCACAACTAACCCCTCTCTGGCCGCAGCCTCAGGCAAATCATTCCTCGATCTGATTGCTGAAATTTGTGATGTGGTTGACGGACCGGTTAGCGCAGAAGTCACCGGGACCGATTTTGACACCATGATGAAAGAGGCCGCAGTGCTGCGAAAGATCGCACCCAACGTCACCATCAAAGTGCCTTTGATTCCCGATGGCTTGAAGTGCTGCAAAGCGCTTAGCGACGATGGTGTGATGGTCAACGTCACACTTTGTTTCTCTGCCACTCAGGCCCTACTCGCAGCCAAAGCCGGCGCAACTTTCATCTCCCCCTTCGTCGGACGCCTTGATGATATCGGCACGGACGGCATGAGTTTGATTGATGACATCTGCGACATCTACGCAAACTACGATTTCGACACGGAAGTTCTGGTCGCCTCCATTCGCCACCCCATGCATATTCTTGAAGCCGCTCGCATGGGCGCGCATGTAGCAACGATGCCGCCAAAAACATTACGCCAACTCTACAAGCACCCCCTTACGGACAAAGGCCTGCAGTCATTCATGGACGATTGGGCTAAATCTGGTCAGACGATTCTAGGTGGCTGAGTCGTGACAGAGAAGACCACAGACAAGTCCTCTGGGGGGAAATCCGGGCCGACGGAGCTTGAGGTTCTCGAGTACCTCAAAGCGCATCCAAAATTGCTTTTGGACAATCCGAAACTCTTAGCCGAGATCGCACCTGATCGACGTTTTGATTCGGAAACGGTCGTCGACATGCAACGCTTTGTGGTTCAGCGCCTGCGTCGTCAGGTCGATGAGCTGAAAGCATCCAGCAAACATCTCGTGACGACGACGCGCGACAACATGTCGATTTTAGAAAAGACCCACGACTGCGCGCTCGCGGTTTTGAATGCCAAAGACTTTCATGCTCTGAGTCGCGTCTTATCAGATGATATTCCGTTGTTCCTCGGGCTTGATGCCGCTGCAATCGGCATCGAAGTGAACCCGCAAGACAACGCCATGTTGCCCGTCGGTGCGGACGCAGCCTTGCGATTATTAACGCCAGGGACAGTCGACATGCTGATCGGAACAGACGCACCCACACGGCTGCGTTCTATGGCCGATGGTGGAACGGCGCTCTACGGTGCAGCGGAAGGATTGGTCACCTCAGACGCACTGGTCCGCCTGGCACCGACAAGCACAATGCCCGTTGGCGTGTTCGCGGTTGGAAGTCGCGACGAAGGCTACTTCTCAGAGGATCAAGGCACGGAGTTGCTTGGTTTCTTAGCAGAAGTCGTGCGCTACGCTGTGGCACGCTGGTGGCCAACCCAAGCTTAGTCACCTTTGCCGTCGCCCAAGATGTGACGGATGCCATCGCGGATTGGAACCGTTGGCTGGAAAGCGAACGCCGCGCGTCAGAACACACTGCGGACGCGTATCGACGTGACCTCTCGGCCTTTTTCACATTCCTAAATGAGCACCTCGGCGACGCGCCGGGACTTAAAGACTTGCAGGACTTAAAACCTGCTGACTTTCGCAGCTACTTGGCTCGGCGCTCAGCCCAAGGTTTGGCGCGCACTTCGATAGCGCGGGCCATGAGCACGTTGCGTAATTTTTTCCGATTCCTTGATCGCACAGGAAAGGTTCACAACCCGTCGATCGATGCAGTGCGCACCCCGAAAACACCGAGCAGTATTCCCAAGGCTCTAACTCCAGACGACGCCATTGCTGCCGTCAAAGCAGCCGGTGAAATGCAGGACGAACCCTGGTTGGCCAAACGCGATATGGCGATCATGTTGCTGCTCTACGGCTGCGGATTGCGGATCGGTGAAGCGCTCGGTCTCAACGGAAAAGATGTGGGATCTGAAAAGAGCAAAGACGGCACGTTACGGGTTGTCGGCAAGGGTAATAAAGAACGCATCGTTCCTGTGTTGCCGATTATCGCAGACGCGATTGCAGCCTATCGCGAGAGCTGCCCCCACACGATCACGGCTGACGACCCGCTGTTTGTTGGCAGTCGTGGCGCCCGGTTAAACGCCGGTGTCGTTCAACGGCAGGTGCGTAAGGTGCGTGCGCTATTGGGCTTGAGTGACAGCGCAACACCCCATGCCTTTCGCCATAGCTTTGCGACGCATCTCTTAGCAAAGGGCGGCGACCTCAGAACAATTCAAGAGCTACTCGGTCACGCATCGCTTTCAACAACGCAACGCTACACGGCAGTTGATGAAGAGAAACTACGGACGGTTTACGAAGACGCGCACCCGCGCGCGCGGAAATAGAAACTAACCGCCGAAGACCCAGCTAGCAGGGTTCGGGATCGGCTTGCCTTTAACGGCAAGAACAAGCCCCCGCACAGTGCGAATGAGAAACCACACCAAGACATCGATCACTGCGAATCCGCAGAGCGCCAAGACAGGGCCGCTAGGCGAGGTAATCTCCATGGCCGCGAGACCGAGAACAAAAAGTGCAGGAAAGGCAATAACGACACCGAACAACACGGACATCCAAGCGGTTCGAATCTGAAACCTGTAATGAGTCTTAACCTGATCGGACGCACCGGCCTTTTGGTCATAAGCGATGACTAAACCAGCAAAGAGAATGGGTCCGAAAAAGATACTCAGAAAGTACAGCCCGTATACGAGCTGAGCCATGCGCGGATCAGGTGGAACGGTGACTCTGTCTGACATATCAATCCCATGGACCTTTCGGGGCCTGATCGCGGAACACTACCACCGCTACGGCGTGCGTTCGCCCGGCGGGCTTCTACAGCGAAGGCGCGTGACGCCCGCCGACCGAAGACGGGCACACCTGGTTTTCGCATTTTGAAGATTAAGATGAGCCCCGCAAGGAAGCCGCCAATGTGGGCCAGGAAGGCAACGCCTGGCTTCGTCATATCGGCGCCGGCCTGACTGATCAGTTGACCGATAAACCAAAAGCCCAGAACGATCCAAGCCGGAACATTGATGATGGTGATGAAAATAATCAGCCACATGAAGACTTTAATGTTCGCCCGGGGGTGCAGGATGAGATACGCGCCAAGCACACCGGCAACAGCGCCAGAGGCGCCGACCATCGGTATCGTCGACCCTGGCGAAGCGATGCTTTGGGTCAAAGCCGCAATTACACCACAGGCGATATAGAACAATAGGAAACGACCACTGCCCATGGAGGCTTCAACGTTGTCGCCGAAGATCCACAGGTAGAGCATATTGCCGCCAAGGTGAAACCAACCGCCATGCAAGAACATGTACGAGATCATGGTCATCCAAGCCGGCAACGGTGAGATGATGGGATCGAGCTGCGCAGTGCCAAACAGGTCTGCTGGAATAATGCCGTAGGACAACACTGCGAGCTGCGCCATCCGACCGTCGAGGCCGTTCTGCCAAAAGAAGACAGCAACACAAAGGCCGATTAGACCCCAGGTGACAACAGGCTTGGTGGTGTGAGGATTGTCGTCGCGGATGGGGAGAAACATGTCAGGAGCCTAGAGCACTTTTGATCGGAAAACGCGAAATTGCAGAGTATCGAGCGGGCTCCGCTTTGTGTTTATAGCGATTTTGCGAGGAACGAGCCCATGCACCACCCGGTTTTGAAAATATTATGAAGCTGATTCAGGGCCTTGTAAAATTTACAAACGAGTATGGGTGAACGTCAGCGCTCAATCCCCTGAATCGGAACCCCTATCCGGTACTTGGGGTGCGTCACACCCCGCCCACACACCCGCACGTGATGCGAGAAGACCTGTGCGGCGGCGTTAGGTCACCGGTGTACGCATTTTGGGATAGTCCGTCCACAGACTAAACCGACCCTCCCAAGGCGGGCCAGATTCAAACAAGTATGGGTGAACGGATTCGATCATCTGACGCGTTGCGTTGGGAATCGTATCCAACGAAGACAGTTTCGTGCCGTTGGTGTTCCACACCAAGTGACCCGGTGCTTGCCCCATCAGCAACCACGGCCACCACAACATTCCCACACTCATGGAATAGGTCGACGACGCATTCACGATAGACGGATCGGCCATTTCACGGATGAGACCATTGTTGGTTGTCTTCTCGGAGTAGAGGAGATCCGGCCCGGCAAACTCGAGCGGCCAGTCTTTCGCATTGAGGGGGTGCTTGGCATAAACACCGGAGGAGTATCGTGACATCCAAATACGCTCGCCCGCCTGGTGCCAATCAAGTTTGAATGGGTTATCGGGTCCGTAGCGCGACACCCTCTCGCCGTCGTGGCGAATAAAACTTGGGCCAGTGTCCGTCCACAAAGCTTCACCCCGGCCTTCACGCTGATGGAAAGGGCGGACCATGCGTCCGTTTAATGGGTTTTCAAATTCTTCCAGCGGTTCGGTTTCGCCGGGCCGGTGATACACCGTCCCTTCCCAAATACGGATGCGATGACCTTCAGGAAGCGCCTCGACATCGCGGCGAATGAGTGTGGTGGTGGAACACAAATTGACGATCTCATGGCCCGGCATCATCGCCTCTAACGTACCAGCGTAGGTGTAGTAGACCGTTTCCGTTGCCAGACTGGCGTGTAACTTGAGAAAGGCACGGACGTGTTCCGCCGGTGTCGTATAGGTCAAGAGTGGCAGCGCTGACTCCGCTTCGGCTGTACCAACGGCCAAAGCAGCCGGGATGGCACCCGCGCTTGCAAGAACATTACGGCGGGTTACATCAGTCATCACTTCGCCCCTTCAGCATTCACTACAAGCGGTGGCATTTCACCACAACGCGGGTCGAAGAAATTGATAGTGTCGGTTTCATAGCTACGTTTGCACAGCCAATTATCAAGTTGCGGTTTCATGGTTGGGTCATCAATAGCGAAAATTTTATTAATGCACTGCGCGTTGCCAACGCATCCGATAATTTGATCGATCAAATCACCACGCCAGATACCGCCAAACGTTGTCAGGTCAGGTGTCAAAAAGGAAGTGCCCGTGCGCAGCCCGGCATCTGGGTCATCGGGTGCGCCTGGCATGAGAGCGCCGATGCGTATGATGGTGTACGGCACGCCCGACCCGCGCAGGATGTACTCGGCAACCGTCATGTTGGTGGCCACGGTGTAAAGCGGCGGGCTCAACGGACACTCTTCGCGGGGCCGGTCGCTGCATCCCCCACCCATAATAAGGAACTGCTTCACGCCTATGCGTTTCGCCATGGGCACGAAGTTGCCGTACATCCGCGTATAGCTCACCTGATCCGTGACATTGAGAATCTGCACCGTGTCGATAATGACGGTGAAGTCTTTGCCCTCGAGCGCCGCCGCGACCTCATCAGCAATCATAGCATCGCCGACAACGTACTCAACCGGAACGCCTTCGAGACGACGACGGTCTGTTGTTGGTCTGACGAAGGCGGTGACTTTATCTCCACGCGCGATCAATATTTTTGCCAGCGTTGAGCCGGACTCTCCCGCGCCACCAATAATGAGAACATGCTCTTTAGCGTGAAGCGCGCTTCCAGCGAATGAGAGAGCCAAAACCACCCCGATGGCAGCGACGCCCCTTAGTTTACCGCACATAAATTCCAGCATCGTATCTCACTCCCAATTCCACAGCGGCTCGGAGTAGACTCCTGTGCCGGGCTTGGGTCAAACGCCGATGGGCGCATCATCCACCTGATAGCGCCGTATGCGCTCACACCCACACCCACACCCACACCCACATAAGATGTATTTACAATATTGCTTAATGAGACGTGTTATATTATGTATATTATATACATCTTATAGAGGTTTTATGAGTTTTCCGGTTCACTCTTTCGCGGCAGAGAAACGCCGACGCGCCATGACCGACGCGAACCGGATGGGTATCGATGACTCACTCATTGATCTGATCGTCGACAACTTCTATGGACGCGTAAAACAAGACCCGCGCCTCAGCCCCATATTCGACGGTGTGATTGGCGAACGATGGGACACACACCTGCCGAAGATGAAAGCCTTTTGGGGTGCGATTGTTTTTTCCGACGGGCGCTTCAAGGGCTCACCCGTAAAAACTCATCAAGGGCTTGTTGGTGTTACGCCGGACGATTTTCAAATTTGGCTCACCCTGTTTCGTGAGACTTTGGAAGACCTCGCCCCCACGCCAGAGGCCAAAGTGTTTCTCACCACGCGCGCCGAGCGCATCGCCGAGAGCTTGAAGTTAGCCATGTTCTGTCGCGCGCCCAAACTCAGCGAAGAGACGAGGCAAACAGCATGACCGAAAGCACGCTTTCAAATAACCCGCGTGGCGGCTTGGGCCGGGATCGCATTCCTGCTGGCTTTACCTCTCACAAGAAGACGCCGACCTTCGACCGCGCCTCTTTGCCAGACGGCCTTAAGGCCGCCCACGCGACCAAGGCAGGCGTATGGGGTCTCATTGTCGTCGAGCAAGGTGAGGTGCACTACACCATCGATGGCGCGAACGCGTCGTTTACGCTGACCCCAGACGAGCCAGGCTTTGTTGCACCAACTGAACTGCACCACGTTCGGCTAGAGGGTGAAGACACTCGGTTTCATGTCGAGTTTTACTCGGCCGCTGCGCCGACTACGTGAGTTAAACGAGGCCAAGCGTCGGGCCGACGCCCGGACTTTTCTTCAGCACATCGGCCAAGGTTTTTTTATCAAAGACGGCGAGCATGGCGTTGAGGGCTTCGCCGACGATCCCGGCAAGGCCACAAACATCTGCAATCGGACAGGTGTTGGTATCGGCGTCGAAACACTCCACCACACGCAAATCGTCTTCGCACTTTCGCACCACATCGCCGACATTGATGTGCTTAGGGGCGACGGCTAAGCGAATACCGCCGTTGCGACCACGAGTGGTTTCGATGAACCCATGCTTACCCAATTGATGCACCACCTTCATGAGATGGTTCTCGGAAATTTTATATCGCGCGGCGATCTCTTTGATGGTCGACAACTCATCTTGCTTGAGCCCCAAGTACATGAGCACGCGGAGTGAATAGTCTGTGTATTGCGTAAGGCGCATGGCAATCCATCCCGATTGGTTTAGCGAATTCAACCCGTAAAGATGTATCTGGCGTATCGGTTTTAGGCAAGGCAGATGGGGCGACATTCCAGCCCCCACCTTCTACACTTACAAGACTTATATCTGATGACACCCGACTCAGCACAGCTACGAGAGGACTGCCCAGGAATGAACACCCGTCGCACAAAAACAACGCCCTCACTAAATGCGTTTTCAAGGCGGGCGAACCGAGGCTTGATACGGCAGCTTACGACTTTTTGCTTCGCGTGCGGCCTATCGGTGATCATGGTTTTTCTGGGAACGACCCCCTCCGCAGCACAACAGACGGATTCTAACATCGGCCTCATGCCAGCTACGCCGCATGAGTTTGCTGAACGCTACGGCGCAGCATCCGCATCACTCTCTGCCGAAGCTGTGGCTGCGTTTTATAGCAACGAAGTCACCAGCATTCCGTACAGGGGCGAGTCCTACGTGATGACCGGCAAGACGGAACAACAGGAACTGCTCTCGGGCTTTTTCACAGGGTTAGACGGACGGGGCATCACTGCATTGGTGTTGTCTGATTACACCATCACGCAGCTCTCGGATCATTTTGCCTTTGCGCGCTTGAGATGGGACCTATCGAAAGAAGATGGAACAGTCGCGAACACAATCAACTCAACCTACGTGCTGCGGCTTGAAGACGCTGGCTGGCGCGCGGTGACTATTCTGGAAATGGGAAAACCCCATGGACCATAAGATTTAACGAAAGACGAGATAGTTTGAAGCGCAAAGTGGCTATTCTGAAATAAGCCGCAACGCGCTTTTCTTGACCGCCTTCACACTCGCAGCGTCAAAAATACCGCGTGACAACACGCGCAGCCCAACAACCATGGACAACAACGCCTTCGCCGTATCTTTGGCCTTAACGCATTGCGGGATGGTACCGCGCTTATGGCCTTTGGTGATCGCACGTTTAAAGAACGACTCGATCTCCCCGAACGCGTCGTTCACCATTTCTTTGATGTCGTCGGAATGGTTGGGCAGTTCAAGGGCCGTGTTGGCCAGGAGGCAGCCCTTGCGATCTTTGTCTGCAGCGCAATCCTCAATCAAAGAGTCAAACAGCGTTGCGATGGCGACTTTCGGATCATCGATGTTTTCAAGCCGGGCAAAGGTCGCATGCCTATGATCTTGGTCGTATTTCAAGAAGACGCGTTTAAAGAGCTCTTTCTTGCTGCCGAACGCGTTGTACAGGCTGCCCTTGTTGATACCCATGCCGTCCACAAGGTCTGAGATAGACGTCGGCTCATAGCCTTTCGCCCAGAAAACTTCGGTGGCGCGATCAACGGCGGCATCAAGATCGAATGATTTTTCCCAAGGCATAACAAGCGGCTTTCCTGTTGAAGTGTGGGGAAAGCATAGGGGGTTTAGACCGTTCGTTCAAAATAATTCTGCATTTGTGTCATTTAGTGTTGACCAATCGGTTTAGACTAGCTAATCATTGTTTATACCAATCGTTATAAACATACTTTTACAAACCAATGAGGGATATGACCCATGACTGATTTTGCAACACACACACTCGACTCTGCCCCCGATGCCGCGAAGCCCCTTCTGCAGGGCGCAAAAGACGCCTTCGGCTTTGTACCGAACCTCCTGGGCACCATGGCGACCGCGCCAGCGCTTTTGGAAGGCTATTTGACGATCGCCGGGATTTTCGACAAATCCGACCTGAGCGAAACAGAGCGCCAGATTGTTTTGATGACCAACAACCGCCTAAACGGCTGTGTCTATTGCATGGCGGCGCATACGACGATTTCCCAAATGAAAAAAGTGCCTGACGATGTGATTGAGGCGTTGCGCACCAACACCCCGATTGCGGATGCCAAGCTTGAAGCCTTGCGGACGTTTGCGGCAGTGATCAACGAGACTCGTGGGTGGCCATCTGAACAGCAGGTGCTGACGTTCATCGACGCGGGCTACACGCAACAAAACGTGCTCGAGGTTATCCTCGGGACCAGCATGAAAGTGTTATCGAACTACACCAACCACATCGCCGAAACGAAAGTCGACGACGCCTTTGCGCCAAACGCGTGGTCGCCTGACTTAGCCGTCGCCGCTTAACCGAGCCCCCTCTCGGTGACCGGCCTGGGCCCGCACTCCCCCTGTGTGGGCCCAGATGCTAACACCCCGAACGCCTTAGCTAGCTTGGTGTTCCAGTCTCGGAGTTTGGCTCTGAGTATATCAAGTAGGTTCCGCCTGCGATGATCACAGCAGCGCCGACGTAGGTCCAAAGCCCTGGCACCACGCCCCATATCATCCAGCCTAGAAAACTTGCCCAGATGAGCGCCGTGTAATCGTATGGCGCAACGACGGCAGCCGGGGCCATGCGGAATGCCTGGCTTATGAGCGTGAGACCCAGCGTGCCGGCTACGGCAGTGCCCACAAAAAGAAGGAGATCAGCAAATTCGGGAGTCGGCCACGCCGTAAAAACCGTAAAGGCAGACAACAAAGCGGCAAACAACGTCATGTACAGCATCATGGTCCAAATACTGTCGCGCTTGTCGATCCACCGCGCGCTCAGCATAACCAATGCGTAGAGAACGGATGCCCCGACCGCGAGTAATGAGGCGACCTGGAACGTTGCTGCCCCAGGCTGCACGATGATGAGCACACCAATGAACCCCACAACAATCGCAGCAGCGCGTGCCCAGCCAACGTGCTCTTTCAGAAGAGGTGCCGACAAACCAGCCACGACAAGGGGAGACGCAAAAACCAAGGCCGTCGCTTCTGCCAGGGGTAAACTTTTAAGACTAAGAATAAACGCGAAAGAGGCGCCAACACCCAGCACCCCGCGCAACGCATGAATGGGTAACCGCGCGGACCGCAAAGCTTTGGGGCTCTCAATGAGACACACAAGCGTCACGATGATGGGCAGCGCTATCAGACTCCGAACGAAGACTATTTGAAACGGATCGTACCGGGTGACCAACCATTTCACGATGGCATCGTTCGTTGCCAAAAACAAAACGCCGGCACACATGGTGACAATAGCGGCGGTCTTGGATGACCCCTCGACGATCGAACTTTGCGAACTCATTACTCGATTGCCGCCGCTTCCCGCACCATGTTGATGAGTGAAGCGTTCATCAGAAACGCTTTGTGGCGTTTGGGGTCTTCGGCCGTTTTACGCATCTCTTCAAAGCGCGCCGTGGCTTTCTCTGGGTCTTTGGCCTGAAGGGTCTCTTTGTTTTGAATGGACTGCGCCTGGACATACTTCTGCGCCAAGGGACGGCGTTGCCGGTCATACTGAGCAAACAAGGCTTGGTCGTCCGTGACGTCGCCGCGCCAGACCTGACCCACCTTCTCTGCCAGGTTGAGGCCATCAGCAATGCCCGAGTTCATACCCATACCGCCGAGTGGATTGTTGATATGCCCAGCATCGCCCGCCAGCATGATTCGGTTTTTATGAAAACTGTCGGCCACCCGCTGATGCACGGAATAGAGATTGCTGTGCACGATCTCTAGATCTTTGGCATAGGGGAAACAGGTGTTGATCATATTGCGGATGTAGGGCTCAGACGTGACCACATCATCCGGGTCATCGGTGATGACGGGAAACAGGTTGCGCCACATGCCGTTTTTGTTGTCTGGGTCGTCGGGTCCTGGAATCTTGAATACCGAGCACCACTGCCCTGGGTCTGCCAGGTAGTTACGGTAGCGGTAGTTGTCCGCCGATTCGTAGTCAAAATAAGACGCAACAATGATGAAGCGTTCTTCCCAGGTGAAGCCCGGGAAGCCGATGCCCTGAGATTTACGCACGGTAGAGCGACCACCATCGCAACCGATGACGTAACGGCCGCGCCAGGTTTGCTGGCTCCCATCCGGTGTCTCCGTCACGACTTCGGCGTAATCCGTTTCGTTAACGACGTCTGTCACCGTGCGTTCGCGATGAAATTCAAAGTGTGGGAATTTCTCGGCGGCGGCCAAGGCGATCGCCACCGTCTTATGCTGCTCTAACTGTACCGCGTATGGATGGTTGCTTTCTTCGGCCAAGCGTCCGAAATCAAATTCCGCAAACACTTCATTGGTCGTGCGGTAGCGGTATTGAAAATAGCGTGCGGTTAACCCTTGCTCGATAATCGTATCGGTCAGCCCAACTATATCTAACAGGTCGAGCGTCGAAGAATGGGTGGTCGCAGCACGGTGGGCGGTGGGCGTTTCCGCCTGGGCATCGAGCACCACCACGGGAATATCCAGCTGCGCTAAACGCAGGGCGGTGATCATCCCGACGGGGCCACCGCCGACAATAATGATGCGATCGGTTTCTTGGTTGGGTGTCGGCATTCGTGATCCTAAGACAACAACACGTTGACGGTTTTGGTACGGGTATAACTGAGCAGTTCTTCTAGCGCTTCTTCGCCGCCTAGGCCCGAGTTTTTCATGCCACCAAAGGGTAAGCCAACGTAATGTTGGGCAACACCATTGATCCAAACGTAGCCGCTTTCGACCTCTTGCGCGGTCTTCATGGCATCTTGCAGATTGTTGGTATAAATCGCGGCGGTGAGGCCGTAGTCTGTGGCGTTGGCCATGCGCACGGCCTCTTCCCGCGTCGACCACTTGAGCATGGACACCACGGGGCCGAAGATTTCTTCGCGAGCGACTTCCATATCCATGGTGGCGTCAGCGAACACCGTCGGACGCAGCCAATAGCCGCGTTTGAATTGTTCGCCTTCGGGGCGAGCCCCGCCTGCGACCAACTTGGCGCCATCACGTTTCCCGGCCTCAACAAATTTCAGCACGTTTTTGTAATGGCCCTCTGAGTTTACCGGCCCCATTTCAGAAGCGGGATCAAGGGGGTCGCCCATGCGCACGGCAGCGGTGCGGGCAGCGACACGCTCGACCAGTTCGTCATAGACACTCTCATGGGCCAGGATGCGACTGGTGGAGCCACAGGACTGACCGGCCCATGAGAAATTCATGCCGGCGATGGACGCCTCTTCAACTTTATCTAGATCTGCATCAGGGAAGACGATGAGTGGATTTTTGCCACCCAGTTCCAGCGACACATGTTTAACGCTGACCTCTGCCGCAGAGCGTTGAATGGCCAAGCCGGTCGGCACCGAGCCAGTGAAGCCAATACGATGAATATCGGGGTGACGAACCAGGGCATCGCCCGCTGGCATCCCGAAGCCTGAGACAATATTGACCACACCGGGGGGCAAAACCTCGCGGCAGCACTCGGCCAAGAGCGATCCCGTGAGGGGGCTGGTTTCAGGTGTTTTAATCACCACCGTGTTGCCAGCGGTGAGAGGAGAGGCCAGATGCGCACCCGCAAACATGAAGGGATGGTTGAACGGCACGATGCGTGCCACCACGCCAAAAGGTTCACGCAGGGAGAAATGAATGTTGCCAGGAGACGCGGGCACTGTATCGCCCTTCATCTCGGTGGCGAGACCAGCGAAGTATTCCAGGTAGGCGGCTGCGATTTGAACATCCGCGCCCAACTTGGCGATGGTGTTGCCGGTATCGGTCGCTTCCATGGTGAGCACGTCATCAGCACGCTCGCGGAATTTTGCCGCCAGGGCGCGCAGCAAGGCGCCCCGTTCAAAGATAGACTTGGCAGCCCAGGCCGGCTGCGCCGCTTTCGCGGCAGCGACGGCAGCCCGGACGTCCGCCGCCGTGGCTGCCGGGACTCGGCCAATCGGCTGCTCGTTGGCAGGGTTAAGAGTGGTGACCCATTCCCCACCTTCGCTGGCAACCATCTCGCCATTGATCAGCATGAGCCGATCGCCAAAAGTCTCTGTCATAAACGCGTTCCTCTAGCCGGTCTGTTGACGCACCTTACGCAAACCACGGCAGAACCCAATGGAACAACAGAGCGCGTCCGTAGTGCGGTGTTCAATCGGCCAATCGAATACAGGTGATATCCGTATACTGCAGCGAGGGATAGATTTCCTCTTGGCACAGAACCAAATCATCAACGGCCCAATCCATTTGTGGAACAGCATGACGTTCGATCACCTTGGCGAGGTCGGATAGCGGCATAACGCCCTCAAACCGAAACAGCGTGACGTGGGTAAAGTCGATGGTCTCTACGATGACGTCTTTAAACATCGGACTCTCGTTGACCGTGTCGCGTAGCGCATCAAGCACAGGCGAGGGCTCGAAACGGATGACGATGGCACCGGGGTGAACGTCTAACCCAGCGCAGGTCAGGTTAAAGACCGAGGAGTCACTGGCCAGACGAGAGAGCTCGTCTATCGCCGCCTCGGCGTTGCTCTCCGACCATTGACGCACATCGAAATCATAAGTGCCGCGCGCCCAGATGATCGGCGCTATCGTCAAGTGCAGCGAATCCACGGGGCACGTAAACACACCCTCCGGCAGGTCGGCGGCAAGCACGGATTGCATCGCGGCGATCTGCTGACGGAAATCTCCGGCGGGTCGAGCAATAAAATTTAGAGCGAAGGTAGACTGGCCGATCTGATGATCGACTACGGTCAGTTCTTCTGGCATCGCATCCGACTGTTCTTCATCTAAAGGCGACATCGACGACTTACCGAACCTGCCACTCTTCGTTGAGGAGGTCCTGCGGGAACTCAGGGAACTTCGTCATCTTCTTCACGCCATCGCCCTCACCGGACAACTCCAAGCACGCCGGGATTCATAATGCCCTTAGGATCGAGCGCCGCTTTGATGGCGACCGCTCGCGGCCCGGGCCGCGGAGGACAGCTGGCTGGCGTAGGGGTAGGTGACGGCCCATCTGATGGTGACTGGCGCCAAAGGCGTCCCACAAGACCAGCATAGGTCGCGGCGCAGCTTCATCACCACCTCGCGGGCCTTTCCGGATCGGCCTTTGTCTTGGCGTAGGCCTTTCTTTGCTTGTTCGTCAGTAACGTGGCGCATGTGGAACGCGTGCAAGACGGTCTTTCCAATAGAACATGGGCTCCACCAAGAAGGACGTGGCCGACGCCGACGGTGAGATACGAGAATGCGTGATGTTGTGTTCAGTCCATCAGCTCCGACATGGCGGGAGAAGTATTCATCGGTGATCAGCCGCGAAACTTCGAGCCGCGCTGGACAAGGGAAACATGCCGTGCACCGGCAACCAGTTTTCACCGTTAGGCCCTAAGCAACGCCTTTGATAGGCCGGAAGGGCTTGGAGCGCGTCACCTTGGGAATGACGTTGGGCAGTTCCTTCAATAGCCAGTGAGGCGTGCAAATGCGGCGGACACGATCGGCCTTGGCCATGCAGCCTCCCGGGCATCGACCCCCTCGACCACCACATGCAAGGCGTAGCCCGAGCGATCGGCGAGGCGTTGGCCCTGCAAATCAAGAGCTTGGTGACGTTGGTGACCGCGCCGGCGACCTTGTCGGCCGTCGCCACCACGTCTTTGACGACAGCCAAGACCTTCCAAGAAAGCTGAAGCCGTGCGCGGCCAGGTTCTGGTTGCCGACAGGATCAATGCCCCACTGTTCCGCCACCACGTTCTCACGGGCCAGCGCGGTGTGGGCATTCGGCGATATCCTCAATGGTGTCGAAGGCAGAACGAGAGGTGTTCTTCTGCCGCAGGCATGGCGATGAGCGGCATGGTGACATGCGCGCCTTGATACCCAAACGCGCCGCAGTCGCCGAGAAACAGAGCCCGTGAGGTCGGGACCGAAATGGCGCAGGAACGGCGTGCGGCCTTCCGCGGCAGACGACCCCGTTTCCAACAACGAGCCGTCGGCCAAAATTACATCCAGACCAATGACGTTGTCGGCCATGGCGCCATGGGTGCCTGAACCGAAGAAAAGTAGAGTTGTTGCTGGCCGCACCACCAACCGTCGACGCAGATACCAGACAACGGCCCGAAAGAACGGCGTGCGCAACCCGCGCTCTTTGAGCGCCTCGTACAAGGCGCCGACCAGGTGCAGCCGGCCTGCACCGTCACCACCATGTCGGCTTCATTGATATCTCGTCGATGGCCGTGAGACGACTCATGTCGATCATCACGGCGTGCCCGGGCGCTCTGGCTGAGGTAGCCCTTTGGTGTAGGACATGCCAGCGCCGCGCGGGACGAGGGGCAGGCCGAGACCGCCGGCGATGGTGACGGCCTGGCAGAGCTGGTCCATCAGCGATAGGGACGCAGGACGCAGATGCGGCAGGACATCGCCCTCGCCGGAAATGTCCGTGGCGTAGTAGGTCAGCTCCTCCTGTGTCGGCGATCACACCGTCCGGACCGAGCAGACTCTGGAACATACCGAGCGCTTGGGCGTTGTCCTGATCAGTCATGGTGATTCCTTATGATCCGAGCGCGCGGTTATCGGGCGTTGCGCGCGCCGGGATCAAGCCCGCTGCATCGCGTAGGGTTCGCGCAGGCCATTCTTCAGCTTTGGCGACCGTGACCACTTGTCCCCATCGAAATCTTCCGCCGTCTGCGCGGCGACGTCGATGTCGTGGTAGCGGGCCAGATTGGCGCCCATAATCTTTCGCCTTGGACTCATCGGTCAGCGCGTACGGGGCGCACCTTCCGGGGGCTGGAAATCAAAGAAGGCATTGATGATCCAGTAAGGATGCTGATTGACCGCCGTGGAGGCATAGATCAGGCGGTCCGTATCAACCTTGAGTCATGAAGACGTTCATCATCTTGTTGAAGGCATCCATATCGAACAGGGGGAACAGCATCGGCCCTTCCATGACCGCGGTGATGTTCTCCCGCGCCGCTCATCAGGGCGGCAGTCTCCTCAAAGTTCTGCCATCCGGCATGGACCAGGTGAAACGTGAGACCGGGGAACGCCTCGGCTGCCTTGTATAGAGTCGTCGATACCCAGGCGCGGCCGTCTCTTGGGCCGACGTGGCCGACCAGTTTGTGAACCGCGAGGTGTTTCACACGCCCTTGCTTTGCAAACGGTCAAACACGGGGAAGGCCAGCTTCTCGTCATCCATGAGCCAGGACTCCGGCTCGCGGGTCTCGAAATTGATGCGCGTGGGATAGAACTTGATGCCGTCGGCACCCTTGGTCGATCAGCTGATCCGCTTTGGCGATGACCGCGTCATAAGGGATCGAACAGATCGAGGGCGCCATACCACAGCACCCGGTCAGGGAAGTTGCCCTTGAGGTAGGCGCCCTTCTCGTTAGAGACCAAGCCGTCGTAGTGCAGGTCAAACATGGGCACCGAATGCATCACTCATCATGTCGGTGTGGCTTTCGAGAAACATGATGTCCATGACTTCGTCAGGCCTGCCAATCGCGCTCCCATTGCTCATAGGTCAGGCGGTAAGGCGTCGGGCGTGCAGGCCACATGTGAAAGCTGTGATGTGGTGTTGATGCTGTTGACGCTGGCCCGTTTGATGCGACGATTGTAGGGCGCATGGTTGTAGCAGTGGGCGACGCCGTCGATGACGAACGTGCGTCTGGGCCATCGGGTGTAGGTGCCGACGACCACCCGGCCCTGGGCCAAGGACGGGCGATATGCCACCGGTAGCCGACAGAAGCCATCGGCCCCCGCCCCGATTGCGACCGAGGGTCTGCAAAACCGTGCGGCGGCCGACACGCACGTTCGACGAGCGATGAGGTCATAGCCTGTTTCCTTCGTTTGTAACGCTTCAAGCTTTTTGGTCTGGTCGGAAACGCCGAACCGGGTGGCGTTTATCGGCAAAGAGGTGCCGCGCCTTGTCGCTGAGGCGGTCCTCGGTCCAGAGAGGGATAGGGGTCGGCGGCGACCGTGATATCGGACACACCGTCGAGGGTGGCGGCCAGGTCTTCTAAATCCATGATGATCTTGTAGGAAAACACGCAACTGGGGTCGGTGAAGGTCACGCTGATGTTCGAATCGACTCTCACCATCGCGGGAAATGCCGTTGATGAGAGCCCAGATCGACAATGCTGAGGTCATGGCCGGACAAGGCATGACAAGGGTCTGGAATGGTGTCGAGCAGGGCCCAGACCGCTGCCACCGCTGGATCAGAAGTCTCTGAGACCTGGGAAGCATCGGATCGGGAAGAGTTCAAGGGTCACCCCACCTGGCGCAGTTCGGTTTTCAAGACCTTAGCCGTTGGCGTTGCGAGGCAGCGTCGTCAATCACGGCTACATCCTTCGGGATTTTATAACTGGCGAGCTTGCCCTCGCAGAAGACTGGCGACGCTGTCTGCAGTCAATCGCTTGCGCCGTCGTTGGCAGAACGAAAACGCGCGCAGGCGCTCACCCCATTTGTCATCGGGCACACCAATCACCGCGACGTCGGATACGGCGGGATGGCCAAACAGAAGCTCTTCAATCTCACGTGGGTAGACGTTGACGCCCCCGGTGATGACCATGTCTTTCTTACGGTCGACAATATAGATGAAGCCATCTTCATCGCGCTTAGCGACATCGCCGACGGTGATCCAACCATCCTGTGAATGCTGCTGCCGTTTCTTCTGGACGATTCCAATATCCAGCAAAAGCCCGACGGTGACTTGACCCACAACTCACCCGGCTCTTCTGGACCAACCTCATTAAAGTCATCATCGGCCAGTTTGACGAACGTATGAGGGAACGGCGTTCCGACGCAGCCCTCTTTCTCTAACTGGAAAGGGGGACGCAGGTTGGAGACAAAACCGGCCTCGGTAGAGCCATAGGTTTCGTGCAACAGTGCCTTCGCCGAAAGTACGGGACAATTTTGTGCTTGAGATGCTGCGGCAACGCTGAAGCGTTAGAGATCACGGCTTTTAGCGGCGCACCGCGGTATTTATCGAGAACTGCCTGTTCCAACTCAAAAATCGCATGGTGCTGTGTCGGCACCGTAAAGACACCGGCAAAGTTGCCTTCCTTCGAGTTTCTGCAGCAGCAAGCTCCGGATCAAAGTGATCGAGAATCTCGGTGAAGCCACCGGACATGATGGCGGCCAGAGGAAACGCAATGCCGGCGCCATGGTTCATGGGTGTGGTGCCGAGGAAGCGATCTTCAGGCCCGTAACAGCCAAACTCCTGCGCCATCTGGTAAAACGCCAGCAGGCGGGACCGCTGCGGCAAAACCACGCCCTTTGGTTTGCCTGTGGTGCCGGAGGTGTACGGAATGGTCCACGGGTCCCACTCGTTGATCTCTGGGTAGACGTCCGGAACAGTCGCGTCTTCAACCAGGGCTTCGTATTCTTCACCGAGGTGAACGATATGCTCTACCGTGTCGAATGAGGCCGACGTCACCGACTCGGCTGAGGCGTCGTCATAGAACACCACGCGGGCCTGAGCATCATTGCAGATGGCCTCAACTTCCGCGCCCGTCAAACGAGGGTTCACGGTGGCTACAGCGGCGCCAGCGTCCGGTAGACCACAAACCACTTCAACGTACTCGATGGAATTCTTGGCCACGATGGCGACGTTGTCGCCTTTGTTGAGCTTAAAATGAGAAATCGCTGCAGCAGTGAGTCTGTCCGTTCGGCCCGACAGCTCACGATACGTCCGGCTTTTATCGCCGTGGGTAATCGCGACCTTATTGGGATTACGTTGAGTCGTCGCGCGCAACCCTTTAGCCACAGTCATAGACTCATAGGAATGTGGCAGAGCGACGGGCTTCGTCTCCAACGCACTCATTTAGCTGGCGATCCGCTTAAACAGTCGAAGGGCATTATCGCGCATCATCATCTTGTGGGCTTCTTCGCGCATGCCGAATTCACCGACCTCGCGTACTGCTCGCTCAGGGTCAATCACCGGCCAGTCGGTACCAAACATG
Source organism: uncultured Rhodospirillaceae bacterium (assembly GCA_943787205.1). Classification (GTDB taxonomy): domain Bacteria; phylum Pseudomonadota; class Alphaproteobacteria; order Rhodospirillales; family Rhodospirillaceae; genus WLXB01. The sequence continues at coordinate 112,676 of CALSLN010000001.1, read as the reverse complement.
ACCTTATGACGGCCATAGGAATTGGCGTAGTGCACCATCTGTTTCGGCCAATGCTTAGGCGCATAGGCGTCACCCGCCATGAATAAATTCTCATGCTTCCAACACATAGCGATCATCTCGTCGGTCCAGGGCACACCGATGTGAATCCCGATCAGAATAAGCTCTGGGAAATCGATAGCGACTTGGTCAAGCAAGATCGGTTTCGCAACCGACGGCAAACGGCGCTCTTTGGAGTACACCAAGTTCTGGCCGACCTGCATCATGATGGGAATGTCGAGCTCACAGCATTTGGCATAGACCGGATAAATCTGCGGTGCATCGGGCGGAATACCAAACCAATGGGGGTACCAATGAGCACCGACAAAACCGTAATCGTTGATCGCAGTCTCTAGCTCACTGAGTTGCGCCATACCTTTAGTGGTGTCGATGCCTGCAAGACCAGAAAAACGGTCTGGATGTTTTTCGCAAATATCACGGACATATTCATAAGGAATGTGGTGTGAGCCTTTGACGTTGAGGTCACCGCAACGGTGGGCAATCAACAGGGATCGTTCAATCCCAGCCTTATCCATCATCTTGAGGTAGTCGGAGATTTCAACACCAGCTTTGGCATCACTCGGCCATGCGAATTTGTTTCTTGAAGTCTTCGTCGACCCCCATCATGCCTTGCTCGACCACCCAAGGCGTGAACGGATTGCAAACGATATCGATATAACCACTCATTCTGCGTCGTCCTGTTTATATAAATCTATTGGCTCGGACGTGATCCCAGACAATTTCAATCTAGAATGCGCTCGAGTGGCAGGCCTCTGTCACCACACCGTAATTTTACTCGGCAGCTTGCGCGATGCTCCACGCGCCCTCAACATCGGAAACGGAAACGAGGTTGGCGAACAACATCGCCATTGATCTCAACGACACCTGCTGACGCTCATCATCCAATTCGGCAACGGCATCTTGCACGACAAAGGTTTTGTAATCGCGATGACTAGCATCACGCACCGTCGACTCAACACAACAGTTTGTGGTGACACCGCAAACAACCAAGCTATCGATATCCAAGCCATTCAAAATGGTCTCTAGGTTTGTCGCGTAGAAGGAACTGGGTCGATTCTTATCGACGATAAAATCATTGGCCTGAGGTTTTAATTGAGGAACGACTTCAATGTCCCATGTCCCCGCCTGAAGCGCGCCGGCATCTTTAAGCTCAGGCAAAAGGTGTTTTACCAGCACACCGCCGTCTGCGTAGTCGGTACGGTACATGTAGCGAGTATAGATGACCGGAATGTCTGCTGCGCGCGCCGCCGCAACGACTTTCACACAGGGCTGAATAGCTGATTGTAGATTCTGAATCGGTAAGCCGGTTTTGCCACAACCACCGTCATCGGCACAGAACGAGTTCTGCATATCGATAACCAACAAAGCCGTCTTGTCGCGCGATAATTCCATCGCCGCCATGAGCGTTCCCCCCGGTTAGTGTCCGGCCGGAACAAAATGCTCCGGCCGGGTGTGACGTATATCTTAGAGGCGAGTCTTGATGGTGAACAGCCATGTAGCAGGTTCGCCGGCATAGACTGTCAGGAAGTTTAGAGCACTGAAGTCAAGGCTCTGGCTGATGTACTCATCATCCAGGCAGTTGCGGCAAGACAGGCCAAAGGACAGCTTCTCATCTTCGCGCTCAAAATTGATCGCCGCTGTGACCAAGTCGATGGTCCCAGATTTGGCCAACGGTGAGTTTTGAAGGTTAGTGAAGTGGCTGTCGCTGTAATTGTAGTTCGCGGTGATGCGGGCGCTCCAGTCAGTACGTTGACCGGCTGCCAAGATAACTGAAGCCCAGCTGCGCAGTTAGAACCCTGGCAGGCGCTGCAGCTCTGCGCCGACAACGACGCCAGCGAGCGCCGGATCTACACGTCGATGTACTTGCCTTCTTGCCAATGCCGAAGTTGCCGAAGATGTCGAGCTGCTCAGTGATGCGAGCCGTGACCTCCCCTTCAATGCCATACACCTCGGCGTCGTTAGTGGCGATAATGAAGTTGCCGCCGGCGCCCGTGGCTGAGTTAAAGAGGTTGGTGTAATCATAGTAGAAGGCGTCAATGTTCAAGCGAACTTGCCCGTCCATCAAGTTGGATTTCAAACCCACTTCGTAGTTGTCGACAATTTCAGGCGAGAACTCTTGCACTTCAGCCGGGTTGTTGGTGCGCGCAGCCCACCCGCCAGACTTGAAGCCCCGCGTAAACATAGCGAAGACGTTCACATCGTCATTGATGTCGTATTGTAGACCGAGACGTGGCGTGAATTCTTCAAAGGTTTGCTCAGTTGGTGTGCCCAAACCGCGAAGCGTTGCACTATCCCAATCGACGATCGGGCCGTTACTAACCAATCCAGGCGTGCCAGCAACTTTGTGTACGATATCAATTTCTTTTTCATCGCGGGTAAAACGACCGCCAACGATCATGCGGAGATCATCGGTGAAACTGTAAGTCGCCTCAGCAAAAGCAGCGTAGCTCGTTACGTCGACATCATAGTCACGTGAGAAGAACGGCAACGGAACGCGAACGCCAGGAGCTGGGTTCAGATTGATTTCATCCCCAATGAACGAATAGCTGTCTTCCTTGAAGTAGAACAAACCAGCGACATAATCGAGGCGATCATCGGCCATCGTGCCGTTAAACTTAAGCTCTTGGCTCAGCTGATCACTGTCGTTGATGGTATAAAGATTAAAAATCGAAACCGGTTGATCGGTAAGATCCAAGTTCCAACTTTGGAACGTGTTGCGCCATGATGTGATCGACTGAAATGTCGTCGTGTCATTGATGTCCCAAGACACGTTGGCACCCACACCCCAAGCTTTACCGATATTCTGCGTATCGATACTGCTATCGACCTTGAATAAGTCTCCATCAAAAGGCCTCGTCGCACCCAATACGTCTTTTGCGTAGAGGCCAGCCGCGTCGCTCTCACTCCAATCAAAGGAGAGATCAACAGTCACATCATCGGTTGGGAGAAAGCGTCCTTGTAAACGAGTACCCAAGACGTCTTTATCGTTGACGTCTTTACCAGTTCCACGGTTCTCGATGTAGCCACTGCCCTTTTCACGCAACACCGTCGCGCGCACAAAGGCCTTGTCTGACAACGCGCCATTGATTGAGGCTTTAGCGTTGTAACGATCAAAGCGACCGTAAGAGAACTCACCGTTAAGTTCGAAGTCTTCCGATGGTTTTTTGGAAATAACTTTGATCGCACCAGCGTTTGTATTCCGGCCGTAAAGAGTACCCTGCGGGCCACGCAAAACTTCCACACGCTCAACATCAAACAGGCTGAAGTTATTCACGCCCTGACGCGCAATGTAGACGTCATCAATGTAGAAGCCCAAGCCCGGGTCAATCGTGACGATCGATTCTGTCGTACCAACACCACGCAAGAACACGGTGGTCGCCGTGCCCTGACCAATATTGTTGTTGCCGATCAAGTTCGGAACGTTGTTGACGATGTCGACAACGTTGAAAGATTGACGACGTTCAATTTCATTGGCATCGAATGCGGAAACCGCAAGCGGCGCTTCCAACAGAGTGCCGACGCGGCGTTGCGCCGTAACGACGATTTCTTCCAAAGCCAGAGTGTTCTGGGCCAAGGCTTCCGTGGCCGTCGATAGCAAAACAAGCGATAGCGCTGTGCTCGTCAGTAAAGATGATGTGTTGGTAATCCGCATGTGGGGTCCCTCCTCTTTCAATCCCAAAAATCCGATATTTAACGTCGGATCAGTTGAGGAGAGTGTTCCTTGGTTTCAGCGGCTTTTGATAGCGTCTCATCTACATATATAGATGGCTCTTCTGTATATGTAGATGGTATGGTCTATTGTTACGAATGTGTGGCATAGACGCCACGGTCCAGCCATAAGCCCCTTGGAAAAGGCCAAAAGATGGAAGAAACCCTATGAATAGCGGGGCTGAGCCGCAACACGATACATCAGGCGTGGTCAAATCAGTGGGGCGCACGCTGGCCCTGATGGAAGCGTTCCAAAATTGGAAGAGGCCTGCCGGAGCCAAAGAGGTGTCTCGCGCTCTAAACATGCCTAGATCAAGTGCAAATGCCTTACTGGCCAGTTTTGTGACACTTGGGTACCTCTGGTTCGACCCAAAAAATGCAACCTACTTTCCGACCCTGAAAGTTGGCTTGCTGGGCGATTGGTTGATTGGCTCAGTCCGTCGAGATCGCGCCCTAAATGCGATTTTGCAGGAGATCAGCACCGTCACCGGCGAAACCGTATCCATAGCCATGCGCGCCGGCTTCGAGATGCAATTTGTCACGATTTATCCCAGCACCTTTCCCGTTGCCCTAAATCTTGCCGAAGGCGCTGTTGCTCCCTTGTTTGAATCTGCGGTCGGCATGGCGTGGATGTCGACCCAGGACTTTGAGGACATCGAGGCCTTGGCGGAGTCTTATAATCGCCAACCAAGCGTAAACCCTGTCACACTCTCTGGCATAAAAAATAGGCTGAGCGACGTGGCGAAGAAAGGCGCTGCTGTCGCATATGACAAAGTGCTTCCGGGCACCGGCGCCATTGCCGTCCCGTATCCAAGGGCAACGCAAGGTCAGACGATCATCATCGGCGCTGGTGGGCCAGAAGACCGTATCCGCAGGTCGGAGAAAATGATTATTGATTTGATCCGGCGTCTCGTGCGCCAAACCCTCGGCTGACCCGCGACAGAGCCTGTGTTAAGAAGCGGTCTCGTTCGGCTTCTTTAGGGTATCCCATGATTTTGCGACACTACCGCCAGTTGGGTTTAACGTGCGCCTTAGCGATGGGGCTCGCGAGCACACTGACCGCGTGCGCAACTACTCCAACAGATGCGCAGGATCTCGATTTCCCAGAGGCGTCTAGTGGTCTGGTTGAACAAAAGGGCGGTACGGCATCCCGCTTCATGGTCGCAGCAGCCAATCCCATTGCCGTACAAGCCGGATACGACGCACTCAAAGCTGGCGGTAACGCCCTAGACGCCGCTTTCGCGACACAACTTGTTTTGAATTTGGTGGAGCCGCAGTCCTCTGGCATCGGCGGCGGCGCCTTCGTCTTGTATTGGGACAACGCGACAAAGACTCTCCATGCCTTTGATGGCCGCGAGACCGCACCAGCGACAGCAACTGAAGATCGCTTTCTAGTGGACGACGGAACTGCCATGGGTCGTCGGGAAGCGGTGATCGGTGGAAAGTCGGTTGGTGTTCCGGGACTGGTGCGCGTCATGCATCTTGCACACGAAACCCATGGGGCTTTGCCCTGGACGGATATATTTACACCAGCAATCGATGTTGCCACGGACGGCTTCAACATATCCCCGCGCCTATTTCGATTACTTGAAGTCGACAAAACGCTGCCACTGATCGAAACTCCTGCAGCACATTATTACCTTTCAGACGGCACACCGAAGACTGTCGGCACGCGGATTCAGAATCCAAAGATGGCGAATACGCTACGCCGCATTTCGATTGAGGGGCCCGACGCCTTTTACACCGGCGCTATTGCACAAGACATCGTCACAGAAGTGACTCAGACCACGCGCAACCCTGCCGATCTTACGCTTGACGATATGGCCAACTACAGCGCCAAAGAGCGCACACCTTTGTGCGCGCCGTATCGCCGGTTCACAATCTGCGGCATGCCCGCTCCGACATCTGGCGGTATCGGCGTCATTCAAACTTTGGGTCTACTCGAGAAATTTGATCTGCCCGGCATGGAGCCATGGTCTGCAGAAGCGGTTCACCTCTTTGCGGAGGCTGGTCGCCTGGTTTACGCCGACCGAGCCACCTACATCGCCGACCCTGATTTCTCGCCCGTGCCGCAACAAGGCCTTATCGACAAAGACTACCTGGCTGAGCGTGCCGCGTTAATCGACCCAGCTGGCCGCATTGCAAAAGCTGAGGCGGGCAAACCGCCTCAGAAGGGCGCGTTCAACTATGGTCCGGGGCGTGATTTTGAACGCCCTTCAACGACTCATATTTCTGTCGTCGATGACAAAGGTAACGCCGTTTCAATGACCAGTTCCATCGAAGGCGCTTTTGGCTCTCACCTCATGGTGCACGGCTTTCTATTGAACAACCAGCTGACGGATTTCTCATACGACGCCGTTGTTGAAGGCCGGACCGTCGCCAACCGAGTTGAAGGTGGGAAAAGACCACGCAGTTCCATGGCACCCATTATTGTGTTTGATGAAAACGACGAAATTGTTGCCGTGTCCGGGTCACCTGGCGGCATGGCCATCGTCCCTCTGGTCGCAAAGACACTCATCGCCATGCTGGATTGGAACATGACCCCGCAAGCGGCAACCAATCTTCCGAACGTACTTTTATTCGGGTCGACTGTTTTGCTGGAAGGCGGAACGGAGCTTGAGAATATTAAGCCAACCTTAGAAGCCCTCGGGCATCGCGTCCGTGTGGGCAATTTCCCGAGCGGCGTTCATGCCATTGGGATGCGAGATGGAATGCTGTTTGGGGGCGCTGACCCACGCCGCGAAGGCACAGTCATGGGCGAATAGTTTTGTCTGATTTTATTTAGCGCCGAGTCCGCTCTTCTTTTTACTTCGCGCCGAGTCCGCGCACCTTTTTATTTCACGCCGCGTCCGCGCTTATCCCGGGTCACGCTCTGTTGGCTCAGAGACCTCTATGAGATGACCATCAGGATCGTACACAAACATGCGATAGCCCGTGTCTCTTACTGAACCATCAGGATTGCTAACCTCAAAACGCTCGGGCGGCGTGTGAAACCGAGCACCCGTTTCTTGCAATCGGTTGTATACAAAATTGATGTCGTCCGTCTCAACCATGATGATGATATCGCCAACACCAAGGCCCATTAAATTTCCGCGCGCGTTTGCGAGAGGCGGGCGTTCATACCCAAGCAAGCCGATCAGGCCGATGCGATCATCATTGCCGCGCATAATGACAATGCGACCCATCTTAGGGTCAGCTGTCAAAGGAAGGTCGTTGGCGCCGATCACGCCGCCATCATCCGTATCCTGTGAGATTTTTTCGTACCACGGCGTTAAGCCTAAACGCTGGTAGAAATCGATCGACTTACTAATGTCCTCAACCAGCAGAGTCGTGCGACGGACTGCTGTCTCCTGGCCATTCGCCACATTCACAACAGAGACACTGACCATGACGAGCACGACCGCCAATGCGGTGTGCAATCGATTAAAGAGGCAACGCACCATTACGACCTGTTCCTTATGACCTTAAAAATCAGCAGCAGGCCCACGAACGAGGCCCGTTCACCCACTCTAGACAACGCCGCGGAGAGGGCAATACGGCTCATTATCACGTGACAGTGCGCGCATATAGACTGATCCGAGCCCTCACCACCCGTGATAGGAGAAAAATCGACCCTAGGCGCTCACGGAGTGACACAAATCAACGCGTCCAGGCCGTTAGCCCTGTTACAATTTGATTCTACTCAATCATTTTGTTGCGATTGCTCCCTATGGGGTGATAATCGCACATAAATAGAAAGTGATCAGAAGGTCACTTGAAATCGTTAACCGGGGCCGCCGAATTTTATGTCTACCGCACGCGAGAAATTTATCGCCTTTGCTTTTTGCTGGGCGGACATCCTGATCGAGTTGGATCAGAAGCGTAACATTGTGTTCGCAGCCGGTGCCACGCAACCCGTTATGGGAAAATAAATCGAAGAGCTGATTGGCACAAGCTTCCGCGATTACGTCGCCCCCAGAGACAAGTTGCTGGTCGAGCAGCTTCTCGCTGTCGCTGCCAAGAAAGGCCGCATAGACAACACGACAGTGCGCCTAAAGGGTGCAGAAGGACCGACACCACCGTTGAAGTTCGCCGGCTACCTGATGCCCGACCTCGGGAACAATTTCTTCTTGGCATTCCGCACGTCGAGTGAAGTTGGTGCAGACGGAGAATACGAGAGCGACTCAAGCAGAGACAAGAGCACGGGCCTGTTGGTAGGAGACTCGTTCTCTGGCCTTGCCGCCGAGAAGCTCAAAGAATCAAAAAATGGTGATGGGGATACCGAGCTAACGTTGGTCAACCTGCCTGGCTTCGACAGCTTCTACGAGAGCCTGTCGGAAGAAGACCGGGAAGTTCTCATGAACACCATGGGCACCACGCTGCGTGCGAATTCCATTGGTGGGGATTCTGCTGGTGAAATGGGAGACGGCAAGTTTGGTATCTTGCATGATGCCGACCTAGACGTCGCAGACTTAGAAGCAAAATTGGCGGAAGCTACACGCGTGTTCGACCCAGAAGGTAAGGGCGTCGACGTTCAAGCGGGTACAATCGATGTCGACATGACCGACATCAACGACGAAGACCTGACCAACGGCCTCGTCTACACCATCAACCATTTCCGCGAGCAGTCGGGTGCTGACTTTAACGTCAAAGATATTGCTCAGAACATGGATTCGCTTGTCAAAGAAGCGGTGTCCTCACTGAACAGTTTCCGTGACGTTGTCGGTGACAACAACTTCGAGGTGGCCTTCCATCCCATACTGGACGTCAACACCGGCGCCTTCCATCACTATGAAGCGCTGGTCCGATTTGGCGGTAACTTTGAAGAATCACCATACAAGTACATCACCTTCGCTGAAGAAACAGGATTGATCAGTGAGTTTGATATCGCCATGGCGCAAAAATGCGTCGATTGGCTGGTTGAGCACCGCAAAGACAAAATCTCGGTCGCAGTCAACATTTCAGGGATTTCAGTTGATGACGCCGTTTATATAGAAAAACTCCATGCGTTAATCGACAAGCACCCTTGGCTCAACGAACACCTGCTGTTTGAAATCACAGAGTCTGCGCGAGTGGTGGATTTGCACAAAGCCAATGCGTTTGTTCAATCCGTACGACGCAAAGGCTTCCACGTCTGTTTAGATGATTTTGGCGCGGGCGCCGCCAGCTTCCAGTATCTGAGTGTTCTCGAAGTTGACGTTGTTAAATTGGATGGCAGCGCGGTTAAAAATGCACAGACCGCGCCGAAGGGTCGAGCCTTTCTGCGAGCGTTAACGACGCTCTGCAAAACAATGGATGTGGAAACAATCGCAGAGATGGTGGACAGCGTAGAGACGCTCGAGTTCGTCCGCGACTGCGGCGTTGAGTATGCGCAAGGCTTCCTGTTCGGCAAGCCGAACCCTGATCCCTGGCAGTTCGTAACAAAACTGGACCGCCGCCTATTTGGCTCAAAACGCTAACCAGAGTAGCCGCCGCGGCTTGATTTCCGAAGCGGGTGGGGTAAAACCGTGCCCAGGGTCTGAAACTGTGATGATCATCGGAGCGAAAAGTGAAACGCAAGCAATCTGGCACTTCTAGTCAAGGCGGAGCCGTTGACCACCAAGCCGAACATGCCAAGGCCGTCGATTTCTATCGCAAAGGAGCCCATGAGCAAGCGCTGACCCACGTCAACGCCGCGATTCGTGCCGAGCCGAACAGTGCAATTTATCAAGCGGACGTGGGTGTGATCTTGATGGCCCTTGGTCGCAATGAGGAAGCACTCATCCCCTTAAACCGCGCCACGCAATTAGATCCTGGCCATGCCGATGCTCATTACAACATGGGCGAGGCTTACCAATTTCTCGGCCAGAAAGACAAAGCGATCGAGAAGTTTAAAATCGCCATGAGCTTGAATCGCGGCCTTGGGTGGAAAAAAATTCGCACTGCCTTTGCCCGTTGGTTCGGCTTCTCCCGTTCGTAGTTAAGGCTCGGTCATGGTCAGAGCAAACGGGGATCATCTCGTTCAACGATTGGCGCCTAGCGGAGCCGCAGTGCTCAACACAAGAGCACAAGCTGAAAGTGCCGAATCTCTTAAAGACAAGGGGTCTGAATACTTCCACGCCGGAAAATTAAATGTTGCTGGGAGCTATTATCGCCAAGCCATCTTGGCTCAGCCTGACTTCGCCGAAGCTCATAACAATCTGGGCGCCGTACTGCGTAAACGCGGCAAGCCCCAAAGCGCCATCGCCGCCTTCCAAAACGCTTTGATTCTGAATCCAAAGTCTGGCTTCGCCTACGGTAATCTGGCCAACCTCCACGAACGCTATGGTAACCTGGAGCAAGCTGAGACCTATTATCTAAAGGCCATCGCTCTATCGCCCAACCTCCATCAAGGCTTTGTTGGATTGGCCAGAATCGCGGCCCGGCGCCAGCAATGGGACGATGCCCTGGCGGCCCTCACGCGAGCATCAGCAGTCGCACCGCAAGACGCAGGCATCCTCCATCAGACGGGGGTCGTGTTCTTAGGCAAGGGTGACATGTCGGCAGCCTTAGTGAATCTACGCAACGCCGCGGGCCTAGCCCCAAAAAACGCGGCCATCAAAGCCTGCCTAGCCGACGTCCTTTGCCGGCAAGGCAAAAGAGAGGAAGGGCTGGCACTTGCGCATGAAGCCCTGACCCTCGATCCGAATGAAGCTGTTGCGAAAGAACTCTTAGATAAAATGGATTCAGCGTCGTCAAATGCAGATCAAAACTCCGCAGACTCTGAGTAGCGAGTTCAACTCGCAGCAGATTTACGAATACGGTCGACCATGGAGACCAAACCGTTGCGGCGACTTGGGCTTAGGTGTTGATCAAGACCCAGTTTTGCAAAGGACGCTTCGGCGTCGATGCCCAGAACATCGTTCATGAGCTTGCCCGTATAAAGCGTCGCTAGGACGTGGATCAGGCCTTTCACGATGTGAGCATCGCTATCGGCGGCAAAAGCAAATTTTTTGGGATCGCCGCTAACATGGCCTGGGATAATCCAAACCTGACTCATGCACCCACGCACTTTGTATTCATCTGTTTTCAGCACCTCGGGGAATTCCGGAAGTTTCTTGCCGAGGTCGATGATATAGCGATATCGGTCTTCCCAATCATCAAACAATTGGAAATTGTCGACAAGCTCGTCAAAGCCCACAACAGTTTCGATCATTGGCAAATCTGCGTTATGTAGTGTGTCTTGCATTTACGTCTCTTATGTCTTGGGCCGCCCTGACCGAAAGCCAGCGTGATGATATCCGTTACAGATCATATAAGCCTTGATCCAGAAGAACTCGAGTTTTCCTTTATTCGAGCGTCTGGGCCAGGGGGGCAAAACGTTAATAAAGTTTCCAGTGCTGTGCAGTTGCGGTTCAACGCAGCACTGTCGCCGTCTCTACCACCAAATATTAAGCAACGCGTCATATCTCTGGCCGGTCAGAAGGCAACCCGCGACGGTGTGATCGTTATAGAAGCCAAGCGTTACCGGCACCAAGTGAGAAATCGCGAAGATGCGCTGGATAGACTCACCGCCTTGATATCGGATGCCTCAACAATTGATCGACCACGCCGGAAAGGCCGACCAACAAAAAATTCCGTTAAGAAGCGGCTCAATGAGAAGAAGAAGCGTGGCACGGTCAAGCAACTCCGGCAGGGACCAGGGCGCCACGGCGAAGATTAAGCTGAGCCACTCTTATGGTGTGGGCAAATCCACCCAAAACAACGTGCCGCCATTCGGTTCCACCTGAAACCCAATGCGACCGCTCATCTGTTCGACCAAACTTTTCGACAAAGCCAACCCGATACCCGTGCCCTCTTCGCCAGTGGCCTCGGCCCCTAGACGATTGAAACTTTGAAAAACCTCGTCTTGTCTGTGTTCCGGGATGCCTGGACCAGTATCAGCGACACCAATGCGACAATACCCAGCTGTTGTCTTCGACACCTGAAAGGCAACCGACCCATCTTCACGGTTGTACTTAATCGCATTGGAGGTGAGATTCACCAGCACTTGGGTCAACCGCATTTGATCGGCTAGCACCATGAGATGCGGGAGTGACGCTGGCGCAAAGGACAGGGTGATGCCCCTCGACTCAGCCAATTGCTGAAAATTACCAATAACGCGATCGATAGCATCGATAGCATCGACCTCCGTAATGTTGACTGCTAATTGTCCGGAATCGATGCGCGCTAGATCAAGAACGTCATTGATCAACCCAAGCAAATGGTCTCCACCTTGGACAATATTGTCGACATAAGAGTGTTGATATTCGTTCAAGGGCCCTTTCGTTTTGAGCGATAAAAGCTGCGCAAAGCCAAGAATGGCGTTGAGTGGCGTTCGCAGCTCATGACTCATACTCGCTAGGAATTTGGACTTTGCGCGATTTGCTGCTTCAGCCGTGTCGATGGCCTGCTGCAAGACTTCTTCACTGCGTTTGCGTCCCGTTAGATCTTGAACGGTGCCAATCAGACGGCGCGCTCCAGATGGCACGACCTCAAGCTCAGCTCGACCCACAACATGGCGCAAGGTTCCATCGGCCTGAAGCAGGCGATACTCCAGAGACAAACTAATCTCACCGGCCAGAATTTTCTCAACAGCATCATCCCATGCTGGGCGATCTTCGGGATGAACGTGATCTCGGAATGGGGTCATTTGCAATTCAGGTTGATCCGGGTCTAACCCCAAAATGCGGTACATCTGGCTTGACCATTCGACAGCATTGGTCTCGGGTGACCAGGTCCAGTGACCGATGTTGCCGAGGCGCTGCGCCTGTTCAAGCAATTGCCGGCTTTCCGTCAAGCGCTGCTCGGCCTCTTTACGCTCCGTAATATCTTGAGCAACGCCGATGAACATACGCTCACCAAGACCAAGACCATCGGCCACATTGATGTTGAGCCGCACCCACACCGAATGACCTGAAGCATGACGGTATGCTTTCTCCAGATTCAAATTAGATTTAATACCGCTACGCATATCGTTGATATGATGCAGCACCGGATCCTGCTCGCCATCAGGACTCAGCGTCGCCATGGCCCGACCTACAAGATCCCGCACCTCATACCCCAACATGTCGGCAAAAGCCGTATTGATGTACCGGACATTGCCGTCGTCGTCAGAGATCAAAATACCTGCGCCAGATGTTTCGAATACGGACCGGAATCGGGCTTCACCTTCCAGGAGGGCGCTTTGCATTTCTCTAAACTGCGTAATGTCTTGGTAGATACCGTAACTGGACGTGACACTCCCGCTCTGGTCTCGTTGTCGGATAGACCGCCCCCGCATAAAGCGCGATTGGCCGTCGGGAAGCACAATACGAAAATCATGCTCCATCTCATTCCAAGAGGGGTCTCGAATACACACAATAACGCCGTCTCGGTCTTCTGGATGAATCGTCGAGATCAACCAATCCGGTGACGGGCCGCCTTCAATTGGTTCGACACCCCACAGCGCAAAAGTCTCCGGCGCCCAAAACAGTTTGTTTGTCGCTGCATCACGATAGAAATAACCGAGACGCCCCATACGAAGCGCGAGCGATAAGAGTTCGTTCTCCGCGCCTAGGTCCTGCTCGGCCACTTTACGTTCTGTTATATCAAGAGTCGTACCGGCCATACGGCTCGGCCGACCATCCGGATAATGGTCAACGATTTGGCCGTTCACCAATACCCAAATCCACTCGCCGGATTTGTTTTTTAAACGGTGCTGGTGTTCGTAACGATCCTTCTTTCCTGTCATGAGCGCGTCAATGGCTGCCAGGCGTCCGGCCCGATCTTCAGAGTGACATCGCTCGCTTAAAGCTTCGAAAGCAAAATCTAATTCCCCTGGGGCATACCCCAGCAACGCACCCATTTGCTCACGGCCGTAGATTTCATCTGTGGTGAAGTCGACATCCCAAATAGCGATCCTGGATGAACGCATGGCTAGATCAAGGTACGCATCCTTGGTTTCTAGCTCACTAGCAATACTGCGTTCGGCGGTAATGTCTTGAAGAAGTCCAAAACCTCGAACGACTTGGCCTTCGTCATCTCGATCGCGCAACGCGATACTGCGAATGTAGCGGTCGGTGCCATCAGACAAGACAATGCGAAATTCGAGGGTCTGGGTATTCCAATTCGGGTCATCAATGCTCTGTTTGACCCGCGCACGATCCTCTTCGTGAATTGTCGTAAGCACCCAGTCAAAAGTAATGGGGCCTTCTGCCTGTCTCTTTCTATCCCAAAGCGCAAACGTCGCATCAGGCCAGCTCAACTCATTGTTAATGGCATCAAGAAGGAAATAGCTCTGCTGACCGAGCATCATGGCGCGATCGAGAAGTTCGCGATCTGCAAACAGTTCTCTTTCGGGCAGACTTTGGACCGCTGCCGTCGCGTTCTCTGGGGACCTGGGCAAACTGTCCTCGTTTAAAACGATGATTGCGCAAATCAGCGCACAGAGCCCCAACTTTAAGGGTGCGCAAACACCCTAATAGTTTGGACTCGAATTCTATTTATACCCCAGAAACAACCCCGGTACAAATCGCTAGAGTTACACGCCAGCCTGTGATTCAGCTGAGAATTGCAACTTTGCCAGGCGCGCATAGAGCGGATTCGACTCAAGCAACGCGTTATGTGAACCGGTCGCAATAAGCGTTCCACCCTCAAGAACCGCAATACGGTCGGCTTGTACAACCGTAGCAAGACGGTGGGCGATAGCCATTGTGGTGCGCCCATCCATGACGACTTCCAAAGCTTTTTGCACGAGACGCTCGTTCTCTGCATCGAGCGCGCTCGTCGCTTCATCTAAGAGAAGAACAGCAGGGTCACGTAGAATCGCCCGCGCGATCGCAATGCGCTGCTTCTGGCCACCGGACAAACGCATCCCCTTTTCACCAAGGAACGTGTTGAGTCCCTCAGGCAAACGATCAAGGAATTCTGTTGCAACGGCGGCTTCCGCGGCAGCGCGAACTTCATCGTCCGACGCATCCGGTCGACCGTATCGGATGTTTTCCCACGCATCTGCGGCAAAGATCACAGGGTCCTGCGCCACCAAACCAATGCGACTGCGCGCAGCGACCGGATCAGCATTTTTGAGATCGACCCCGTCGATCGCCACTGTACCGCCCTGTGGATCGTAAAACCTCAAGAGCAACTGAAACACCGTGGTTTTACCAGCGCCGGACGGCCCCACTAGAGCAACGGTTTCACCAGGCTTCACGTCGAGGCTCAAACCGTTGAGCGCGGCAACGTCCGGACGAGACGGATAATGGAACGTCACGTTATCAAAATTGACCGCTCCCGTGGCTGGCTCGGGCATTGCAACTGGCTCTGCGGGTGGACGAATGTCAGGTTCAGTTTCAAGCAACTCAATCAGACGCTCTGTCGCGCCAGCCGCACGTTGAAGGTCTCCGATGACTTCCGTTAGCGCGCCCGTCGCACCCGCGACCAACACAGCGTAAAAGACGAAAGATGTGAGTTCACCAGCGGAAATTTCGCCTGAGATGACATCTTGGCCACCAGCCCACAAAATAAAACTGATGGCACCGAACACCAGAAGTATGACGACCCCGCCAAGCATTGCCCGCGCGCTGATACGACGAATAGCGACGGAGAAGGCGCCCTCAACTTCGTCAGAGAACCGTTTCTCATCGACGTCTTCATGGCTGTAGGACTGCACTGTCCGAATGGCGTTTAAGCTTTCTTCAGCGTAAGATCCCACGTCAGCGACGCGGTCTTGGCTGTCGCGCGAGAGGCGCCGAACGCGACGCCCGTACCAAATGATAGGCACGACAACAGCCGGAATAATTAACGCCACAAGGCCGGCAAGTTTCGCGTTTGTGTAAACCAACAGACCGATACCACCGATGAGCGTCAGCGCATTTCTGAGTGCGATGGACAACGAAGAACCGATAACGGTTTGCAGGAGAGACGTGTCTGTCGTCAGGCGGGACAAAATCTCGCCCGTTTTTGTGACCTCAAAAAAACCAGGGCTAAGTTTTAGGACCTGCGCGTAAACCGCTTGCCTCATATCAGCGACAACGCGCTCACCCACCCAAGACACAAAATAGAACCGGAAATACGTCCCAACAGAAATGACCAACACGATCGCCATTAAGACGTAGAGGCCTTGATCAAGAAACGCCGGATCTCCCGCTGACAGACCGTTGTCTATTAGAAATTTGACGCCAAGACCAATGGACAAGGTGGCCCCTGACGTCACCACTAAGGCAATCGCTGCAAACGTCAGCGCCATCCCGTACGGCCGCATAAACCCGAACATACGATAGAGATAGCGACGGTCAGAGCCCTTAGGTCGATCCATCATAGCCATACGCGCAGCGCCCCGTTGGTCACTCATGTCTTGTCCTTTTGTGAATACGCCGAACGCGCTTTACTAAATCGTCTAGGGGTCTATCGCCCAAACCCCATTGATTCAAGTGATCAACTGTATCGAAAAGATATTCGGCATTGCTGCCGAGAACACCCGTCGCATGTGCCAAAATCTTCGCCGTCTTTGCTGGGGTCAATGAGCCACGATAGGATCGGTGCTCACGGTTCATAACAAAGGTGAGTGCTGAACGGCGCCCTCGTGAGTGATGCATCGTAACCCACTTCGGCGTGTACGAACCGACAACCATTTCGCGACGCCACAGAAGTGACAACTCTTGCTCGACACGAGCGGGATTAACTTTCAAAGCCATGCCCTGACAACTTCCACCGGCATCAAGCGCAAGCACGAGGCCTGGCCTCTCCCGCGTTCCACGCCCTGTGGGGGCAACCATACAAAAGCGGCGGCGATATCCGTACACCGTGCCAACACGCTGCTTCACGACGTCAATAATCGGATTCCAAAGAAGAGACCCATAGCCGAAGACCCAGACGTCGCGCTGTTTCGGTTTCGCGCTCAGAGTTCGCGACAAAGACTCATCAAGTTGGGCATCCGTCCAGACCGATATCTGTGGATTGGCATCGCGAATAGATTGCCTCACCGCATCTGCCGATAAGCTTTCACGGGTTAAAGGATTAACAGGGGGAGGCGGTGATGGCTGGATCATGATATGGCTCAATGGGTTTGACGCTTCGCTTTAGAACGGTCAAGAGCCAAACCCTGCACCGTTCATCATCGATATACGCCAAGCATAGATTAACACGGTTTAAACTATGGTTTCTCAACCTCCTATCAGCGCACTGTGTCGCGATTGCCTTTATGCCGACACGCGCGAAAGTGACATCTGCCCACAGTGTGGATCAGATCGCATGATCGCGCATGGTGAATTGGGACAGTTGAGCATTGCCCATATCGATTGCGACGCGTTCTACGCGGCCATCGAGAAAAGAGACGATCCGAGCCTTATTGATAAGCCGCTGCTCATTGGCGGTGGAAAGCGCGGCGTCGTCGCGACAGCCTGTTATATCGCACGACCCTACGGACCTCGATCCGCCATGCCCATGTACAAAGCACTGCAGCTTTGCCCCCATGCAGTCGTGATGCGCCCCAATATGGAAAAATATCGCGTCGCGAGCCATCAGATTCGCGACATTCTAAGCTCGGCGACACCCTTGGTCGAACCGGTCTCGGTTGACGAAGCCTACTTAGATTTATCTGGGACAATCCGCCTTCATGGTCAGCCACCGTCGGTCACACTTGCATCGTTAGCGAAAGATATCGCGCGACAGGTTGGCATCACTGTTTCGATCGGCCTCAGTTACAATAAATTTCTAGCCAAGATGGCGTCAGAACTAGACAAGCCGAACGGTTTCGCCGTTATCGGACGCCACGACTCTGTATCCTTCCTGCACACCCAATCCATCGACTCTATTCCGGGTGTTGGCCCCTCATTAGCCAACCGCCTTAAAGTCGATGGGCTTTTTTCAATAGGTGACCTCCAGGCCCTCACACCTCAGGATTTGGAAAGCCGTTATGGAGATACTGGCCAGCACTTAGCGCGACTCAGTCGAGGTGAAGACACACGCCGAATTACGACTGAGAGAAAGGCCAAAAGCATCTCCGCAGAAAGAACCTTTGACCGCGACATAGGAGATTTACCAACCCTTCTGAAAAGGCTTTGGTCCGTTTGTGAGGACGTCTCAACGCGCCTAAAGGCCAAATCCGTAGCCGGTGGCTCCATCACGCTAAAACTCAAGACCTCTCGATTTCGCTCGCTCACCCGCAGCCTAACCTTGAACTCGCCAACCCAGCTGGCCGAAGTGTTGTACAGAACGGTAACGCCCATGCTTGAGCGCGAGCTGAAACGAGGCCCCTTCCGACTTATCGGCATCGGGGCAAACGCCCTCACTGAATCTGCCGTAGCCGACCTCCCTGATTTGCTCGCTGACGATTTAGAGCACGTTAAAAATGTCGAACACGCCATGGATGCGGTCCGTGCAAAATTTGGCAACAAAGCGATTCGGAAAGGGCGTGGAGACTAAAGGCGAGAAGACGTAACCGCCCGGCTAAAGCGCAGACTTCGCTGTCAGGCTATAGGCGACCGTCGTCCAATCCCAAAGATCCACCAAACGCGCTGCGTAGTGAGAGCGCAACGGCAGACGGGCTTCCTGATCTGACGTGAGGTTATTCTCAAACGTATCAATAAAACGGTGAAGCCGGCGGTGATGAAATCCCGTGGACGCTTGGATCGGATCAGATACGAGCCCGGCCAGGGCCGTCAGCGCTGCGGCTGGAACGGTTAAGCCAGCAAACACACCGGCTGTTAGGAGTGTAGACGCTGCCGGTGCACCCACTAGAGCATAGTAGAAACTTCCCGCAGCGGGACCGGCCCAAAACCCAGAGACAGCGACGGTGTGCGCCACCGATACAGCCACGGTCGAACTGAGCGACACCAAACCGGGCGTGGCTTTGTGATAGGCCGCATAACCAATGGACGCTGTCATGAGGGCTGCCGTGATATCCGTCGCGGGAGCCCGGGCACCCACATATTCTGACAACACGCGATCAAGACGACTTTTATAAGCGCGTTTGTCTGTTTCCGCCGCTATTGCAGACATAACGGCGTCCAGGTGGCCAACAACACGGGGATCAGACAAGACTTCGTCAAAAAGCCCATCTGCCAAACTTGCCCGTCCGGGCTGTTGATAGGGGATCATGAGAAGGTCTGAATGGAGACGCCAAACCACTTCACGGCCAACATCTGTTTCCAGCAAGAGCTGAAACTTACCTAAGCGCTCACCGACGCGTTTCGCTCCCATTGAGCGAGCCGCTAGGCCGCCGATCCGGGCCATGCCCGTGGCGCCGGACAAAACGATATTCGCTGGAGCACGAACAAGATCCCACCCCAAAGCCTTGCGATGAAGCCTGGCTGCGCCTTTCCAGCCATAGGTCTGTGAGACGAAATCAGGGACGCGTGCCCGACAATGGTCCGAATAGCGCGCAATAGCCTGATCAAGGATATCAGACGCGATATCTGGCTTTAGGCTGGGAGGCGGTGCCGCCGGTGGCACAATGTCAGTTTGTTGTTCAGTCATAGCGCTTTACCTTATCATCCCGAGAGATTGGGGCGAAGATTAGGCAAGCAAACATTTAAGGGGTGGGCATGGCCGGGGAACAACAAGATCATCAGACATCGGTGTATCACCATGACGACCAGGGCAACCCGGTCGAACAATCCAGCCACGACGGCGATACGGTTTCTGAAACTCGCCTTTCAGATTACTGGCAAGCCAACCTGAAATTCTTAGGCGCCCTGCTGGTGGTCTGGTTTTCGGTTTCCTTTGGTGCGGGCATTATTTTCGCCGACACGCTTGATCAATACACGTTCCTTGGCTTTCCCCTCGGTTTCTGGTTCGCCCAACAAGGGGCCATCTACGTCTTTGTCGTTTTGATTTTTGTTTATGTCATCGGCATGAGCCGAATCGATCGCGCCTACGGTGTCGAAGACGATGACAAGACCAGCGACACGGCAGGAGAACACACATCATGAGCGTTCAAGTCCTGACCTACATTTTTGTTGGAATCACGTTTGCCATTTATATCGCGATCGCGCTTTGGGCCCGGGCGAAATCGACCACTGATTTTTATGTCGCGGGCGGCGGCGTACACCCCGTCGTGAATGGAATGGCAACGGCAGCAGACTGGATGAGCGCAGCGTCCTTTATTTCAATGGCTGGCATCATTGCCTTCATGGGTCGCGACGGCGCTGTCTACTTGCTGGGTTGGACGGGTGGTTACGTATTGTTAGCCCTCTTGCTGGCGCCCTATCTGCGTAAATTTGGTCAGTTCACCGTGCCCGATTTTATTGGCGAACGGTACTACTCGAAGGCGGCGCGGGTCGTTGCCGTTGTGTGTTTGATCTTTATTTCGTTCACCTATATCGCCGGGCAGATGCGCGGCGTTGGCATCGTGTTCTCGCGGTTCCTGGAAGTGGAGATCGCTACCGGTGTGATGATCGGCATGGCCATCGTCTTTATTTACGCAGCACTTGGCGGCATGAAAGGCATTACGTACACGCAAGCGGCTCAATACTGCGTCTTAATCTTTGCCTATATGGTCCCGGCAATCTTTATCTCGATTCTCGTCTCTGGCTCGCCCATTCCACAGCTCGGGTTTGGTGGCACCATGGCCGATGGTTCGGGCCGAGCTGTATTGGAAACCCTAGATGGAGTCCTCCTTGATCTTGGCTTTGGGGCATACACAGCCGGGGCAAAATCAACCATCGATGTCTTTGCGATTACAGCGGCATTGATGATCGGTACAGCTGGGCTACCGCACGTGATTGTTCGCTTTTTTACAGTACCAAAAGTGTCCGATGCGCGGCGCTCTGCAGGGTGGGCGCTCATCTTTATCGCGATTCTCTACACGACCGCCCCAGCTGTGGCAGTGTTCGCGCGCCTTAATTTCGTCGAGTCTGTGAATGAAAAACCATACGAAGAAACGCCGGCTTGGTTTCGTAACTGGGAAGACATCGGACTCGTTGCATGGCAGGACAAAAATGATGATGGGCGGTTACAGTACCGGGCAGGAGCTCCATTCGCTGGCGCGCCTGACTTCACTGATGAGCGCGGAGAGTCCGGCCAGCGCTTAATGGCTAACGCGACCACCGACACAGACAACGAAGTTTATGTCGACCGCGACATTATCGTTCTCGCCAATCCCGAAATCGCTGCGCTGCCCGATTGGGTTGTTGCACTGGTGGCGGCAGGTGGCTTAGCGGCTGCGTTGTCCACGGCCGCTGGTTTGTTGCTGGTGATCTCTGCCGCCGTGTCGCACGACCTACTCAAAAAAACATTCTCCCCGACACTGAGTGAACGACAAGAATTACTTTACGCGAGAATCGCAATTGCCGTTGCCCTGGGTCTTGCCGGGCTGTTTGGAATCTACCCACCGGCCTTTGTTGCGCAGGTTGTGGCCTTCGCATTCGGCCTTGCCGCGGCGTCATTGTTCCCAGCCATCTTGTTGGGCGTGTTCTCGAAGCGCATGAATAAAGAAGGAGCCATAGCGGGAATGGTCGCCGGGCTCGGGTTCACCTTCAGTTATATCGTGTACTTCAAGTTCATCAGTCCAGACAGCAACACAGCGGCCAATTGGCTGTTTGGCATATCGCCCGAAGGCATTGGCTTTATTGGCGCCCTGCTTAACTTCGCTGTCGCGGGCCTTGTCGCAGCTATGACCGCGGCACCCCCACAGGCGGTTCAAGATCTTGTTGATGATATTCGACTGCCATCAGGCGCAAGTGTCGCCCATAAACACTAGGACCGGCTGACCGGTTGCAATTTATGCGAAGGCGAGGCAAACCGTGCCGAAGATCGCGCGCAGGAGACGCACACTATGGATATGAATGGGTCATACGACATCGCTGCACCACGGGAAGCCGTTTGGGCTGCCCTGAACGATGTTGAGGTCCTGAAGGCCTGTATCCCGGGCTGCGAATCAATCACGAAGCACTCAGACACAGAGCTAGAAGCAACAGTGTCCGCCAAAGTCGGACCGGTCAAAGCTAAGTTTACCGGCGCGGTTACTCTGTCTGATATGGACCCGCCCAATGGCTACACGATCTCCGGTGAGGGCAAGGGCGGCGCCGCAGGATTCGCAAAAGGCGGCGCGAAGGTTAGCCTTGTTGAATCCGGCACAGGCACAACGTTGAGTTACGAGGTCAAAGCCAACGTGGGCGGCAAACTAGCCCAGATTGGCAGCCGCCTCATTGATTCAACGGCCAAAAAGATGGCTGATCAATTTTTCTCCAAATTCAGTACGGAGGCTGCGGCTCTGTCAGCTGGAGACATGGAAGCGGGCTCTACGATTGAGCCCAAAGCGCCGACTGTAGAAGAAACTGCCGTTTCTGACGCGATCCAATCCCAGCCTTCGCCGCTAAAGACGCTTCAGAAGCCCGACCCCCTAAACACCTTTAAACCGATTTCATTTGAGATTTGGCTGTCGATCATTTTAGGTCTCTTCGCTCTTGGCTTGATTTGGACTATCTTCGGCTAAAGACAACACCAACCGCAAAAAAACGGACGCAGGTACGATGCAAATATCGGTCAAGATTAATGGCAAACAAGAAAGCGGCGAGGTTGAGCCCCGCACCTTACTGGTGGAATTTATCCGCTACCAGCTAGGCCTTACGGGCACCCATGTCGGCTGCGACACCAGTCAATGTGGTGCGTGTACGATTCATATGAATGGGCGCTCCGTTAAAGCCTGTACTTTGCTAGCGGTACAAGCCGATGGCCAAGACATCCTGACCATTGAAGGTGTGGCTCCAGCAGATGGACCACTCCATCCCATGCAGGAAGCCTTTCGCGATAACCACGGCCTGCAGTGCGGTTTCTGCACGCCGGGGATGATCATGTCAGCACTAGCAATGGTCGAGCGGCACAATGGCGAAGCGCTGGACGAGAAAACCATCCGCGAAGAATTAGAAGGCAACTTATGCCGCTGCACGGGCTACCAAGGCATCGTCAAAGCGATTGAAGCCGGGTCCAAAGCCATGCAGGGAGGCGCCTAATGTACGCTTTCGAGTATAAAAAAGTATCGTCCCTCGACGAGGCACAGCAAGCTTTTGACTCAGCCGACGACGGCACCTTTATGGCTGGCGGCATGACGCTGGTCCCAACCCTAAAGCAACGCCTCGCTATGCCCTCTGACGTGATTGATTTGGGCGGCATTGACGGCTTGTGTGGCATTTCGGTCGATGGTGACACCGTGACCATCGGCGCAATGACGTGCCACGCAGACGTGGCCGCATCAGAAGACGTTCAAAAAGCAATTCCAGCGTTGGCTCATCTCGCGTCGTTAATAGGCGACCCACAGGTGCGAAATCGCGGCACCATCGGCGGATCCATCGCTAACAATGACCCTGCCGCCGATTACCCAGGCGCTTTGGTTGGACTTGGCGCAACCGTCCACACCACTAAGAAAGAGATCGCTGCGGATGATTTCTTTACGGACTTATTTGAGACAGCCCTGGAAGAGGGTGAATTAGTCACCAAAGTGACCTTCCCAGTGCCCGACGCTGCGGCCTACCGTAAATTCCCAAATCCGGCATCACGCTATTCGGTCGTCGGAGCCTTCGTTGCCAAAACCAAGTACGGTATTCGTGTTGCCATCACCGGCGCTGGCCCGACTGTGTTTAGGGTTAATGAGATGGAGCAAGCGCTCACATCATCTTTCACCGCTGACGCCATCGCTGACATTTCAGTTCCGGCAGACAATCTCAACGGCGACCTGCACGCAACCGCAGAATACCGCGCCCATTTGATCGGCGTGATGGCCAAACGCGCCATCGCAGACTGCGGTTAGAATACTCACGCGCCATCGCCTTCAAGCCTAAAGCCACCTAGCGACGCTACATCTGCGCGGCTTGGACTACTGACGCCTGAGCGTTATGATCCCCTCACAAAACCGAACACCGGGGGTGTTCGCGTATTCAGAATTGAGGGAGAGACCCATGGCTGAAGCATCAGCATCAGGACCAAGCTTTACTGAGCAATATGCCGCGAAGGCCTGCTCGCTAGGCTTAACCGTCGTTATTTTAGGCGCCATTGTCGCTGCCTTATCCGGCCCACTCTATCAGGCTGGAATCGTGGGGCTGATGCCAGCCTTCGGTGTCTTACGATATGCCATCTATGCGCTCGGCGCCGGTGCCGCGATTTGCATCATTGGCTTTATATTTGGCCTCATTGCGTTCAAAGGCGACGTATTGAGCAACGCCGCCAACGGTTTGCTAGGGATCATTATTGCAGGTGCCGTATTCCTGGTGCCTTACAGCCAAATGAGCCGCAATGCACCGCCGATCCACGAAGTCACGACCGACTTCGATAACCCTCCAGCTTTCGTCGATATTGTTCCGCTGCGGGTCGCGACCAATGCTGCTAATCCACCCGAATACGTTCCGATGATCGAGGGTTTTGGCCGAAAGGTCGACGTTATGCAAACGCAGAAAGACGTCTACCCCGACATTCAACCCCTACGCTTTGAAGGCACGAACTATGAAGCGGTCTTCGAGAAAGCGCTGCAAGGCGTCGAGGATATGAATTGGACATTGGTCTCTGCCAATCCACAGTTGGGCCGCATCGAAGCCTATGACAAAACAGCCTGGTTTGGGTTTATTGATGACGTCGTCATTCGCGTTGAATCACAACCGATGGCATACGAAATTGATATTCGTTCCAAATCTCGGGTCGGCTTCGGCGATGTTGGCGCCAATGCCGCACGCGTCATGAAGTACCTACAGGCCGTCGGTGGCGGACCAGCCCACTAACACGGTGCCCAACACTTCGACATTATCCCGCCGCTCCGTTCTTTTAACGGGTGCGGCGGGCGTCGCAGCCTCGACACTCATTGGGCGATCAATAGAAGCTCGTGACGTCCGTGGCGATGTCGTCATCGAACGACGCTATGTGGACTGCCGATACGGACAGATCCACGCGCATATTGCTCGGCCCCTCGACCCGGCCAAACAAACTCAAAACCCCATACTATGTTTCCACCCCAGCCCAGCAAGCGGTTGGTATTACCGCGACCTCATTGCCGACTTAGGTAAAGATCGCATCGCCATTGCTATAGACACACCCGGCTATGGTGAATCCGACCGACCACCAGCAGTACCAGAGATGTCGGGCTATTCTGGCGCCATGGCCGACGCCTTGGCGTCATTAGGTTTCGGCAGCGGCAAGAACTACGCAAAAATTGATCTATTGGGTTATCACACGGGCTGTCTCATTGCTGTCGACCTAGCCATAGAACACCCCGATCTCGTCCGGCGCCTCTGTCTCGTTGCAGTGCCGTATTACGACAACGAAGATCGGCAGCAAGAGATGCTCGACCGGCAAAACCGTGCGGCCTACACAGAAAAAGGCGAACGTGTTTTTGAAATGTGGGACCGGACTGTCAAACGCCGAGCAGAGAACGTCACGCTTGCGCAAGCGATTAAAATCTTTCAAGAGCGTCTTCGCGGTGGCGATAAGGAATGGTGGGCTTACCAATCCGTCTTTACCTATCCCAGCGTCGAACGATTCCCGATGATCACACAGCCTTTAGCTCTGCTAAACCCACATGGCGTTCTGTACCAAGAAACATTGGACGCCGCGCGCGATAACCCGAATGCAACCCTGGTCGACCTACCGCAACTGAGTCACGGCGTGTTCTCAGTCGGCTCAGACATCATCGCGACAGAAACCCGAAAGGTTTTAGATGGGCCGGTTTAACATCCTCGCTGTCTGTCTCGGATTACTCGGATGCATAGGCGGAGCGTCTGCGCAACTTCCGCCACCATTCGAGAGCATCGAAATCGCCAAGGACATTCATTCCGCCGGCAACCCTGGTGGGCGGTCGCTGTGGATTGAGATGCCAGAAAGCGTCGTGGTTTTTGACCCAATGAACGTGCGCGCGGCAAAAGCCCTGCGCGCTGACATTGCGAAAAACACGGACAAGCCGGTAAGTCATGTTGTCTACAGCCACGAGCATTATGACCACATTCGCGGCGGCCAGATATTTGCTGACGAAGGTGCCATATTCATTGCCCAAGAACGTTGCCTGGATACATTCGATTACGTACCCGACCCAGATGTCGTAGCCCCCACAGTCACCTACGTGGAGACATACACGCTAGACTTGGGTGGTCCACAAATCGAACTTCTGTATTTTGGTCGCAATCATGGCGACTGCATGACCATTACGCACTTTCCTGAAGAACGCCTTCTCTTCGTCGTAGACCTTCTGACAGAGAAATCCCTCCCTTTCGGCAGCCTCCCCGATTACTACCCAGGAGACACGGTCCGTACGCTAAAAGCTATTCAAGAGCTGGACTTCGACCGCATCGCCCGCGGACATAGCTCACCTATCGTTGATCGCGCCGTCCTCGACGAAACAGTGGCCTATTGGTCTGACCTTATGACCTCTGTGAAAGCGCGATTGGATGCCGGGGAATCGCCCTTCTCGTTCATGGAGAAGCATGATCTTCCGCACTATCGCACGTGGCGAAATTACGACCGGTGGTTCAAACTTCACGTTGAACGCGTGGTTTGGCACTACACCATCGGCTGGTAACGCGCACCGTGTTTACAACTCGCCCTGAATTGATCGGCACCTTCGGTGTCGCCGCTTCCACCCATTGGATCGCATCCAGTGTTGCCATGAGCGTACTCGAACGCGGTGGTAATGCTTTCGACGCCGCTGTCGCAGCTGGCTTCACACTGCAGATCGTTGAGCCTCACCTCAACGGCCCAGGCGGTGAAGTTCCGATCCTGTTTAGCAAAGCTGGAGAAGACAATGCGACAGTGCTTTGTGGACAGGGGGTTGCCCCCGCTGCGGCCACAATCGACCACTTCCAGACCCTTGGTCTCAAACTCGTGCCTGGAACAGGGCTTCTCTCGGCTGTGGTTCCCGGAGCCTTTGACGCCTGGATGTTATTGCTGCGCGATCACGGCACCTGGCCTTTAGCTGATGTGTTGGCACCGGCAATTCACTATGCCGAACTTGGACAACCACTCCTTCCCACAACGGCAGATGTCATTGGTCGGGTCACAGGGCTATTCAAAAAAGAATGGCCAACATCTGGCGCTCTGTTTCTCGACAAAGGCCGCGCGCCGAAAGCCAACGCCCTATTTCGAAACCCTGTTCTCGCAGAGACCTATAAGCGCCTAATCAAAAACGCGTCCGGTGCGACCCGCGAAGCTGAAATCGAGTCGGCCCGATCGTTATGGCGGGAAGGCTTCATCGCCGAAGCCATCGATACGTTCTGTCGCAAAACGGAAGCGATGGATACATCTGGGCAAAGACATGGTGGGTTGTTGACCGGCGACGACATGGCGCGATGGTCTGCAACATACGAAAGCCCCGCAACACTTGAGTACAATGGCACCACCGTGTGCAAGACAGGGCCCTGGGGGCAAGGGCCAGTGTTCTTACAACAACTGGCGTTGCTGTCTGGCTTCGACATCAAGGCGATGGACTCACTCGGACCCGACTTTGTGCACACGGTTGTCGAATGCTCCAAGTTAGCATTTGCCGATCGCGAAGCGTTTTACGGCGATCCAAATTTTGCCGATGTCCCCCTCGAAACCCTGCTGAGCCCTCACTATGCAGACGCCCGTCGCGCGCTGATTGGCCGCGAGGCATCCCATGTGCTCACCCCAGGACAAATCGAAGGCTATGGCGGACCAATCGGAACAGGAGATGCGACCCCACAAGGAACACAAGACCTGGGTGAGTTTGGTGCAGGAGAACCGACCGTCGCAAAGACAGGTGAAACCCGTGGAGATACATGCCACCTAGATATCATCGACCGCGACGGCAACATGGTATCTGCGACACCCAGTGGCGGCTGGCTGCAAGGATCACCCGCCATTCCTGAACTAGGCTTCTCTCTCAACACGCGCGCACAAATGTTTTGGTTAGACGAACGCTCACCAAGCGCCCTGGCTCCCGGCAAGCGCCCACGAACAACTCTCACGCCATCATTCGTCATGCGAGACGGCAAACCTTATATGGCGTTCGGAACACCGGGCGGTGACCAACAGGATCAATGGTCTCTCACCTTTTTCTTGCGGCATGTTGACCATGGTATGAATTTACAAGAAGCCATCGATGCCCCCGCTTTTCATAGTGAGCATTGGCCAAATTCCTTCTACCCACGTCTCGCGCGGCACGGACATTTAGTTGTTGAAGGGCGCTTCCCGACCCAAACGATTGACGCGCTTAAAGATCGTGGCCATGACATCACCCTTGCTCCCGATTGGTCTGAAGGGAGACTCTCTGCCTGTTCCAAAAATGGCGAAACGTTGCGTGCCGCAGCCAACCCACGCGGAATGCAAGGGTATGCTGTCGGTCGATAGGGAGGCTGGCACTAATCCCGAAAGGCCAAGAAACGACCAGGATGGAGGTTGCGGTTGTAGTTCTCCCAACCAACGATGTTCGGTGTTACCAGCATGCGGTACGCATAATAAAATAGCGGCGCTACAGGCTGATCTTGTCCAATTACACGCTCCGCTTGGCGGTAAATCGCCAGACGTTTCTGAGGATGAGTTTCTCGGTCTGCCTGATCGAGAAGCGCATCGAAATCGGGATTGCTATAACTCGATTGATTCATTGGACCCGACGTGGAATTCAAGAGATACAAATAGGCAGATGGATCGACGGCCTCGGGATACCAGGCGGCACGCGCAACGTCGAAATTTCCGCTACGCGTATCTGCATACAGCGTTGGTGTATCTGAGCCGAGGAGTTCAACAGTAACCGGAAGCCGACTCCACATGCGGGCAACGACGTCCATCGTCGCAGCAACGATGTCTTGATTGTTAAATCGCGCCATGACTTTAAGGGGGCTAGCTCTGTCATACCCCGCATCACGCAAAAGTTCTTCAGCACGCTCGAGCCTGGCCGCGCGGTCTTGCTCGAGAAAACTGGGCTGGTACTCCCCTTGCTCGCCCCTAACATCGGGGTGGACGATAGTATAGGCCGCCAGTTCGCCGCCCTTGAGAAAATTATTCGCCAAGACAGCCCGGTCAATGGCCATGGATAACGCTTGCCTCAGACGAATGTCGTCAAACGGCGGGCGCGTCGTGTTGAAGACGAGAAATTCAACGCCAAGGGACGGATGCATACGCAGCGCGTCTGGCGTGTTCTCTTGCGCCCAGGCAACACGGTCTTGCGGTAGAGACGGAACAACGTCGAGGCTTCCTGCGCGAAACTGATTAAGGGCCGCATTTAAATTCTCAGAGGGATGAAAATAGAGGGCGTCGAGCGCGACAGCCCTGGCATCGAAAAAGCGTGGGTTTTTGTTGAGACGCACATGAGATTGTGGGACCCATTCGTCCAGCGTGAACGCGCCGTTACCGACGAAGGTTCCCGGCCTCGCCCAACGGGGCCCCACACGCTCAACCACATGACGCGGAACCGGCAAACCACGATGCATGAGAAGTTGTGGAAAGTAAGGTGCCGCATGCTCTAGTTCCATGACCACGGTCAGGTCGTCACGCGCCGTGACACCAAGCGCCGTTGGCAGGACCTGGCTTGTATTAACGGCCTCTGCGTTCTTGATAGGATAAAGCAAAGACGCAAAGGGCGACGCCGTGACTGGATCGAGCAAACGGCGATAGGAATACACAATATCAGCCGCTGTTAATGCTTCGCCGTCTGACCACACCAACCCTTCACGTAACGCCCAGATATAGGTGCGGCCATCTTCCGAGACCGCCCACGACTCTGCGATACCGGGCAGCACTTGCCCCCTCGGACCAGCCGCCGTGAGCCCCATAAATATTTCTGTCGCGATGCTAGCTTCCCAGCCGTTGGCGGTTTTATGAGGATCGAGCGTGTCGGGTTCCCCTCGATTCCCGCGATGCACAACGGACTCCGCCAGCGCCACGCTTGCCAGCCAAACGATTGAAGAGAATATGATCGCAGTCTGTTTAAACATTCTGTGTTCCGTTTCGGGAGATCATCTCTCCGTGTTAGCGTACTCGACTATGGAAACAGGCGAACACAACATCCGCGCAGCCAAGACCCAAAACTGTCGCACTGAACATCTGTGGCAGCAAGCCTTGGGCACCTTGCGGTTCCTCGTCTTTGCAGCCCTTAGCTTTGCCCTACCTCTCAACGCGAATGCGGAAACACTGCGCGCGGCTGGAGGCGGCAATATTGTCGCCCTACTACACCCCTTTTCTTCGTTGCCGCAGGGCGTGATCAACCCGCACGCAATGATTCACGACATGTTGTTCTATGTCTCAACGGACGGCACATTGGAACCAGGATTGGCTCTCAGCGCTGAACCGACTTCGGACACCACCTGGCGAATCAATTTACGCCCTAACGTCCTCTACTCAAATGGGCGTGCCTTCACCGCCGATGCCGTCGTCAAAACAATTGAATACCTGAAGAGCGATGCAGCCACTCGCTACGTTATCTCCGCGGAGACCCGCAGCATAAAATCTGTGCGCGCTATCGATGACGTGACGGTGGAGGTTGAAACCTACGTTCCTGATGTACTGCTGCCTCGCCGCTTTGGCACGATCCTCATGCCTGAACCCTGGCTCTACGAAGAACTTGGCCCCGATGCATTTAGCCATGCGCCGATTGGGACCGGATCCTACGTGGTTGAAGACTGGCGGTTGGACGCACAACGGCCCCTCCTAAGGGGCAATCCCGGTAGCTGGCGCCCACCGGTCGAAATTGACACCGTCGATATTCGAATTGTTAAGGATGCTCCGAATCAGGTGCAGGCACTCATGTCTGGGTTGATCGATGTTGGTTATAATTTTGGCGTGGTCGAAATTGATGCACTACGAGAGCAAGGCTTTCGCATCATCACCAAGCCGGGCGGACAGGTGATCTCGCTCGCCCTGGCGAATCGCGACCCCGACTCTCCCTTCGCTGACCAACGGGTGCGGCAAGCCCTCAACTATGCCGTCGACAAACAGGCGATTGCCGACATCATTATGATGGGGACGACGACTCCTGCCGGGCAGCCTGGCCTTCCGGGAATGACTGGGTACAATCCAAACATCGCCCCTTACCCCCACAACCCCGAACGAGCACGGGCCCTTTTAGCTGATGCGGGGTATGGATCCGGGTTGTCGTTCCGAGCCGAAGTGCTCATCACCGGCGTCCTGGAAGCGCCGACCATGTACCAGAAAGTCGCTCAGGATTTGGCCGCCGTCGGTGTGTCTATGGAATTGAAACCGTTACAGGGCCAACAATGGATTCGCAAGTATTTCACAGGTGACTGGGGCCAGGCAGACGCGATCTCGGCGACCTGGAATGCCGCGTCCTATTGGGATGTGATACGGGCGATTGAGATTTTTTCATGCAAAAAAACCGGCGCCTTTTTTTGTGCGCCCGATCTTATGCCTGCGATCAACGCCTCCCACGGCATGTTTGACCCGGAAGAGCGGTCGCTGACGCTACAAGGCCTTTCGCAAAATATGCATGATCTGGCGCCATCCTTATTCCTCGTCCACATCGTTGATGTCATCGCCGCCAGCGATAAATTTGGTGAGTTACCCTTCAGGCACAAACAGCTAGCTGTCGATAAGCTGCGATTGGCGCACTGAAAAAATGGCGGCACGACAGACAAATTTCCGGGCCACCATCGCGCAAGTCAGCGGTACGCCGTTGTTGATTTTCGCCATCTGCATGATTGGGCAGACCTTATCCAACTTTGATCAATCCCTGTTCAGCTACGCCATCCCGGGAATCATGGTCACCTTTGGTGTCGGACTCCCAACAATCGGTGCAATTCTCTCTGTTTCTTTTGTGTTTGCCGCGTTCGCCACGGTGACCATCGGAGTCGCTGCCGACCGTTTCGGACGACGGCGCCTGTTTATTTTTTGCCTGGCAACCTCCGCCCTTTTGGTCGGCGTCCATGCTCTCGCGCCCACTGTTATGACTCTGACAATGCTGCGGGCCTGTGCCTTCGGTCTCAGCGCTGGAATTTTGCCGCTGGTAAACGCCTATATGGCAGAAGCAGCGCCTGCGGGCGTGCGCGGTCTGATGACTGGCCTTTTGCAAACAGGGTATGCGTTGGGCTGGTTTCTCGCGGCACTCGTCGGAGCGCCAATTCTGGAGGCCTATGGATGGCGCTATATTTTCCTTCCGGCCCTCGCGGTGATCCCGCTCACCTTTATCATTGCTCGCGCCCTCCCTGAGTCCGCCCGTTTTGTCGCCCAAGCTACCGACCATACGGCCGACCAAAGGGGCGTCTGGGATCTATCGGCCTGGACAGAAAAACTCAAAGTACTGTGGGAGCCCAAACTGCGCAGCCGCACGGTTTGGTGCCTACTTCTATTTTTCTTTCAGGGCGGCGCCTACGCGGGCACGGCCTTCTATTTTCCGGCCTTTTTCAGCGCTGTGCATGGCTACACGGAGCGAGAAGCGACCGAAATCGTAGGGTTGTCCTATGGCATTGGCGTGATTGGCTACATCGGCGTCGCTATCATCGGCGAATTTTTTATAACCCGGCGCAACACGGTTCTGATCTGCATCATAGTCGGCACCGCAGCGCTGGCCGGTTTAATTTGGATTCCCCAAACCTACGGTGAGAATGTGCTGTGGTTTGGAGCGATGACTATGACCTTCTACGCGTCGGCCTCGGCCATGTGGGCCCTAGCCGCAGAACTGTTCCCAACCCGCGCGCGGGCAACGGCCTCGGCTGTAATGCTCGCGGGAGGGCTTTTGTCCTTCGCAACCTTCCCGCTAGGTGTCGCCTATCTGGTTGAGTCCATCAGCTGGCAGGGGGCCTTCACTTGGGCGGTGGTTCCGGCCGCGATCATCGCAACGATAGCGGCGGCAATGCTGCCGAGCTTAAAGTCTGGATTGGATATCGACGAGATTGCGGTTTAGTAGAGCAACCCACCATACAATGATGTGCGCACAGCCATTTCCAAATCATCCTGGCCTGGCCCCAAATACTGCGTCATAGCGACGGCAACAATATCATTTTCGGGATCAACGAAGAATGTGGTGTTGGCGAACCCGTCCCACTTGAATTCACCTAGGCCACCACCGACCGTATGCGTTTGGTCATCGATGCGAACACCAATGCTTAAACCCCAACCGTAGCCATCAAATCGTGTCCAGGGGTCTTGGTCCGTGAACCGGCCTTGGGCATACCAGTTGAGGGCACCCTGTTCGGGCGTTAAATGATTGCGGGTCATTAACGCAACTGTCTCGGGTTTAAGAATACGCACACCATCAAGCTCGCCGCCATTGAGTAGCATTTGGCCAAAACGTAGATAGTCAATGGCGGTGCTGACCAGACCACCACCACCTGAGAAAATTTTCGAGCCCGCAGGATAGTTATTACTAAGCGGTGCACCAGCCGTGGCATCTATAAGGCCACCCTCTTCTCCAGGCGCATAAATTTTTGCCACCCTGTGCCATTGGTCATCGGCAACTTGGAAGCCCATATCATTTAGACCCAGCGGTTCGAATATTCGGTCGCGTAAAAAGACATCGTACGGCTGGCCAGACCAAATTTCGACTAAGCGGCCCAAGACATCGCTTGAGAAGCCATAGTACCAGTGCGTGCCGGGCTGAAAGAGAAGCGGCTTGGACGCAAGAAAATCAACGCCTTCTTCAATGGTCAGGTCCGGCGCCAGGGTATTTTTGAATCCAACATCGATGCCGAGAGACGGGTCATAATCAAACGGGTATCCAAGACCAGATGTATAGGTCAGAAGGTGACGGATGGTCAGTGGTGTTTTTTGGGGTTCCGTATCCGTCGGGTCACCCTTCCGGCTTTTAAGAACTGGCGTTTGGGCAAATGCAGGTATGTAATTTGAGACAGGGTCATCGAGGTCAAACTTCCCGTCTTCATGCATGATCAAAACGGCAACTGCCGTAACCGCACGGGTCATAGAGTGCAAACGAAACAACGTATCTTTTTGCATCGGCAAGCTGTTCTCCATATCTCGGAGACCGATAGCCTTGTGATTGATCAACTTTCCGTTCTTTGAGATTGCCCACACAACACCAGAGCGGCGGCCGGTTTCAACTAAAGCTTTCATCGATGCATCGAGGTGAGTCATCGCTGCTGGTGATAAACCAACGTCTAACGCATCGGCTTCGTCCATGGCCCAGCTTTGAGAGCTCGCAACTAAAGACAGGCCGACAAGAATGCAGCGCAAGAGGGCGGTCATGTTTCTACTCCGTTAATGCGCCATACACGCCTTCACGCAGGCGAAAGACGACTTCATCGGCGTTGGGGCCCAGGTATTGGGTCATCGCGACGGCAACAATGTTTTCAACCGGATCAAAGAAGTACGTTGTGTTGGCTAACCCACCCCACACCAGATCACCCGGCGACCCGGGAACGGTATGAACTGCATTTGGCAATCGCACACCGATGCCAAGCCCCCAGCCATAACCGCTAAACGGCTTCGGTGGATTAAACCCGTCGCCAAAAGAAACCGTGCCCTGTGTGGGCGTTAGAGCATTCGTGCCTATGGTCGCAACGGTTCCGGCTTTCAGCACGCGCACACCGTCTAACTCACCGCCATTCAGAATCATCTGACCAAAGCGAAGATAGTCAGGCACCGTCGAGACAAGACCACCCCCGGCGGAAAACATTGTACCCGGTTCGGTGTAGGTGCTGGATGCTGGCGCAGGGACAGCAACGAGAGCGCCATCATCACCAGGCCCATAGACTTCGGCGAGGCGATCATTCGATCCGCGACGGACCCAGTACCCCGTGTCGTCCATACCGATACGCTTAAGAAGTCTACGGTCGAGAAAATCATTAAACTTCCGTCCCGAGACCACCTCAGCCAGAGCGCCAAGAACATCGGAATGGAATCCATAAATCCATCGCTCACCTGGTTGAGCTAACAAGGGGTATTTGGCGAACTTCTCGATCATGTCATCGAGATCACCATCGAGAGACAGAATGTCACGCTGCTCCATGCCTTCACCGGCAGGCCAGTTTCGTGCATAGCCAAGCCCCGACGTATAATTGAACAAGTGGCGGATCGTCATGGGTGGGTCTTGCGGTACGGTCTGCACGACACGAGCCCGACTCATTTCAGAAATGACCCGCATTTCTCCGACCTGCGGAAGATAATTCGCAACAGGGTCGTCGAGATCAATCTTGCCCTCATCCGCCAAAGTCAGGATGGCAGCGGCCGTAACAGCGCGGGTTTGAGAATACAGACGGAATACCGTGTCCGTCTCCATCGGCAAAGCGGCATCCACATTGCGTTGCCCATAAGCTTCCAATTGGACAAGCTTGCCGTCTTTAACCACACCCCAAACAACGCCGGCCCGAAGTCCCTCATCAACCAAGCCACGCATACTGGCAGATAAAGCATTGAGGCCCGCCGACGTCATCCCAACACCTTCGGGTGCTGAGATTGGTAAAGGGTCGTCCGCCCGAGCAGAGTGACCGAAGAAAAACGAAACACTAAGCGCAAGCGCGACGACGGTTTTCATTGTGAGGCCCTACCCAAGCAGTTCCATGATTTCGAAGGCCGCGCGCTCACCAGACTTAGCCGCGGCTTCCATGCCGTTTTCAATGCTACGCGTTTGCTCGCCAGCAAGATGGAGTCGATCATGAGGCTTCGCCATAACATCTGCCCACTCCGCCACCTGCCCGGCCTCAAAGACATGACGGCAACAGCCAGACGCGGAATGTTTAGCCCAGGAGTGAACTTTAAGAGCCTTCACCTTGCCCTTCGATGCCGGTCGAATTTTACCGAGCGTTTCAACAACGAAATCTCCAACAGTTTCTGTCGGTAATTGATCCAATCGATAGGCGGCGTTGCCATTCACCCAGCAGTCGAGTCCATAAATTTCACCCTCTTCGTTGGTTCGTGCAAACACGCGTTCAATTGCTGTGTCGGTGTACAATCCAGCTTCGCCGATATCGTCTTCCCAGAAGGGTGCAGAATATTCCATGAACACGCGCACCGTATTGCCGTGACCTGAATGGCGCACGGCCGCTCTTTGAGTGCCCTTAAAGTGAGGGAACACATCAATGTTTCTAAGGGCTGAGAAGGGCACTGCGGATACCACGTACTTACTTTGGAACCGATCACCATTCGCCGTCTGCACTTCAACAGAGTCACCCGTCATCAAAACAGATCGGACCGGTTGATTGAGTCGAACCTCACCCTTCAACGCGCCCACCATTGCTTCTGACAAACGCTGTGTGCCACCCGCAATTTCACTGTATTCGAATCCCCCGGATGCACTGGCGCCGTAAGTGGACCGGTTTTCGTCCTTAGAATTCTCCGTGCCCCAACCCAGACGTTTAAGGTCACGTAGATAGGCGAGCGCTGAGCCAGTCGACAAATCAAAGACGTTCATGGTGACGGCAGCGAGTCTCAGCGCTTCTTCTGATGCCCCTTTGCCGAGCATGTAACGCGCAATGGAAACATCTAAGTGTGACTGCGCAGCGTCCGTCCAGCTTTCAACATCGGGTAACGGGTTATCGCTAGCCATATAATGGAATTCCATCGACCCGGGTTGGACACTTCGTTCCGCGCCGACGGTTTTATTGGCTTTCGATTCAGACCAATCCGATGAGGCAATCAATTGTCCGTTCACGTAGTTGCCTGTCGCGACACGACCCGGCGCCGAAATCAGGGGCACACTCAAGCGATCAGCCAGGTCCCGCACACGGGCATAGTATGGCCCGATGGTTTGGCCACCGGCATTGGTGGGGCCGATGGGAAGATCAAACGTGCGGGTCCGTCCGCCGACATAATCAGCGGCTTCTAAAACAATGACGCTATAGCCTTCCGCTTCCAGATTAAGTGCTGCATTAAGCCCCGATAAACCGCCGCCAATGACGACGACATCCGCCGACTCAAAGGCGAACGCTTTGCGGCCAAGTAGCGGCAGAGATGCTACTGCGCCTAAGCCGAGACCAAATCCGCGGCGGGTGAGCATGCTGTGTGTTTTCAAAGTATCGGTCATAAATAGAGTGTCCTTATTTAAATCGTACGCTCAAGTATTTCGAACGCGGCACGTTCGCCAGATTCCATAGCTGATTCCATGCCAATTTCTAATCGACGGGTATGTTCTCCGGCGAAATGCATGCGGTGATGCGGCTTAATCATGTCATGAGCAAAACGGGTTACTTGTCCTGGACCATATGAATGACGGCATCCAGAGACAAAATTATATTGCGGCCAAGAGTGAACGCCTGTGACTTCGATTTTGCCTTTGGTTGATGGTCTTAAGCGCTCAATTTCCTTGACCACAAATTCGCCTCGCTCTTTAGGTGGTAGTTGATCAAGACGCTCGCCCTTTTTTCCAACACAGAGGGCAACAAGACGGTCCCTACTGCCATCGTACCCAAGCGGCTGCCGAACCATATTGAGAGGCCCGTCTGTCCATAACGAGGCGTCCATGCCATCTTGTTCCCAGTAGGGTTCGCCTTTTAGACGCATATGGACTTGGGTGTTGTTGGCGTAAGGCATGTGTCTTACGGCTGCACTTTGGTTGCCTTCAAGCGCTGGAAAGATTGTGACTCGCCGCAGTGGCCCAAATGGGATAGCGGAAATAACAAAATCCGATTGGTAGCGAGATCCATCAAGGCAGGAAACATCCACACCAGAGCCGGACATGTCGATTGAGGAAACGATCTTGTTCAACAGGACCGAGTCGCCAAGAGACCGTGCCATCGCTTCTGGCAACCGAGACGTACCACCAACCACATGAGCGCTCGTGAGCGCAGCCATTTCAAACCTATCCATACCCTTCGCGTCACCGGCGCCTTCAGACATCATACGGTTGCGCGTGGATTCTTGTAGCAACGTCAGCAAAGACACATTCCAAACATCCGGGGCGATCAGACCTTCGTTGGCCAATCGCATCCCTTCTTTAGAAATCCCCTTCTCGATCAGCCATTCAGCGAGGGGGATATCAAAGCGTGCCGCCTCGGGCTCAAGCCAGTCATCAAGCCCATCGAAGGGATTGTACTTTTTCATGTAGTAACCCTGCATAGCCGAAGGCAGGGCCTCGCGCTCATCGCCAACTGTTTTGTTAAGGCTGTGACTCTCCCAGTCTTCTTTGCGAATGAGTGTGTCGCCTATGGCAAAGGTGAAGGGGGCATTAATGTTAGCGCCCGGCCCAAGCTCTACATCCAAACGGTCAGCCATATCGCGAACACGGGCATAATACGGGCCGATTTGATTGGCACCCAACTCAGGACTGCCGTGGATGTGATCAGCGGTGAACGCGCGACCGCCAACCCGATTATTCGCCTCAAGTACCGTGACCTTCAAACCTTCATCAGCCAGCATAATGGCGGCCTTAAGGCCCGCAAAACCGGCGCCGATGACAATGACATCGCTCCGCTCCGCAGCTCGTACACGTGGGGCAGCTATGGCACCGGCAGCAAAAGCAGCGCTGGTTT
Source organism: uncultured Rhodospirillaceae bacterium (assembly GCA_943787205.1). Taxonomy (GTDB): domain Bacteria; phylum Pseudomonadota; class Alphaproteobacteria; order Rhodospirillales; family Rhodospirillaceae; genus WLXB01. The sequence continues at coordinate 74,652 of CALSLN010000001.1, read as the reverse complement.
TGAGGACGGTCCGACGCGTGGCGGTCATTCGTTTCTTACTCATATCGATCCCTAATTATGACTTTGGCCTTATCAGATCATGCTTTCTATCCTATGACCCAGGCAACAGGGCATACGGCGATGCCGCTCACCCAGTGATCGACTGCCAAATGCAGTTTGGCTTTAAGACCACCGCGCGGTTGCTTCTAAGGAGAAATGGTTTGGTTTTAGAAGGTCTTACAGCGTGACCGAGGCTGACACAGCGCAACCCGTAACCAGTATTTGGCACCTCCTTCGTCTCCCCCTCTTTCGGTGGATCTGGATCGGTATCTGCTTTTCCAATCTCGGCTATTGGATGCAGACCATCACGGCGGCCTGGCTCATGAAAGATTGGACAGACGGTGATCCCATTCTCGTGTCCCTGGTGCAAACTGCCTACTTCTTGCCGACAGTCCTGTTGATTGTTGCCTCGGGGACGTTGGCGGACACCTTTGACCGCCGCCGGCTTTTGATTTTGGCAAACATTTGGATGATGGTTGCCGCCGCGATTTTGGCCGTACTTATCTCCATGGGCAACCAAGACCCCCTAATGTTACTTGGCCTTTCGGCGCTATTGGCCATCGGCTTTTCTCTTAACCAGCCAACTCAATCGGCCGTCGTGCCCGAACTTGTGGGCATCAAAAACGTGCCCTACGCCGTGAGTCTATACAGCGTCGCCAACAACGGCGCGCGCGTGATGGGGCCAGGCTTAGCTGGTGTACTGCTGCCTATCATCGGAGGCGCCGCCGTCATTGGTATCAATGCGGCAACCTACGTCTTCCTCTTAGCCGTGTTGATTTGGTGGCGACGAACGCCACGGGCTGCCGACACCTCTAAAGAGGGGTTCCTAAAAGCGATGCGAACTGGGTTTCAATTTGCCAAGCAGTCTGAGCGATTTAGAACGATTCTCTTGCGTGGTGGGCTGTTCTTCGCTGTCACATCGATCATTCTTGCCATGATGCCAATGCTTGTCCCCAACTCCGCTGATTATGGATTGGTGTTCGGATGCTTTGGGATGGGCGCGATTACGGGGGCCATGAATTACGGCCGGCTGTCCGCCCGTTACTCCCGAAACAGCATCGTGACCGGAGCGGTCATTATCCATGCAACGATGCTTGTGCTTCTGTCTGCAACAACAAACTCCCTTGCAATGGGCGCCATCCTTCTGTGCGCTGGAACGGCTTGGTTTTTCGTGATGTCTGCGTTGCAAATCTCAGCTCAGCTCATTCTTCCAAATGCCGTGCGGGGACGCGGCATCGCGATCCTCAACATGACACTGATGACCGGATACGCGCTGGGAAGCCCACTTTGGGGTACGGTGGCCGCCTTCACGACACCGCGCACCAGCATGCTGATTGCCGGGTGTTTATCTTTGGTATTCTTGTTGATGACCTACAGGAAGCCGTTTCCGCAGGACTCAGATAAAGCCTCAGAAGCAGCGGCCTAAATAAACGGGGTCACTACACGGCGTCGGGCAACTTGGCCTTCCATGCAGCAATCTCTTCCCCCATGCGCTTCGTGGCGTCGCGCATATCGTCTGCATATCGTTCAGCAGCCTGCTGAAGAGTCATTGCGGTTGTATAGAACCGAGCAGAAACAGTGGCGAAAATTTCACCATTTACAAGAACAGGAAACGCCAACGCATTGTGGTTTGCCTCGATAACCCGCATGCAGGCATATCCGTCTGCACGTACAGTTTCGAGAGAGCGTTTGTATAAATCTAAGTTTGTTCCGCCGCGCGAGAGTGCGTCTTTGTCTTCCGCGAGGGCAAACTCGATCAGTTCATTCCGCTTATCCGGTTCACAGAATGCTAAGTAAGCCGCGCCAGAGGCGGTGCTCAAGAGAGGAATTTGAAATCCGCCACGATGCCGACGAATGGCAAAAGGACTGATTTCATCAGTCGTGTCGCGGACTAGCATCTGTGGGCCATGGATCGTGCCAAGCGCGAGCGGCCACAGGATCGTTTTGCACAGCTCCACCATGATTGGGCGAATAACTTTTGGAATCCATTCTTCCTGATCGTATCCATGACTCAGCGTGCGGACTTGCAGCGTCAGACGATATTTCTTGTCTTGTGTGTCACGAAATATAAATCCGAGAGATTCCAAAGTCCGAAGCAACCGAAACGCCGTCGGGCGTGGGAGGTCTGTGAGCTGTCCGACCTGTGTCACCGTCAATCCATTGTGACGATTAAGCAGTTGGATAATATCCAGGCCTCGTTCGAGCGCTCGAACGGATGACTGTTGTCCCATGACGATGTATCCCCGATGGTCTTTAAACGTAGGTTTTATTTCGACTGACAATGGCGCGGTCACCTAGAGACCGCAAGACTGGACTGACCGTACAGCAGACAAATTGACTTTAGATCGCAATACGATCTTATTGGAATGATTTTCTGGAGCGCCAAAAACGTCGATAAGTGGGGGTATGCTTAGTGTGGCGACCGGTGGATGAGGACAAAGAAAACGATGAGCGGTGTTAAACGAGCATTTGCTGACATAGATGAGGGGCAAGTCCATTACTGGGTTTCAAGCGCACCGGTGGCCAGCTCGATACCTTTGATCGTACTCCATCCGGGACCCGGAACCGCCCGCGTTCAAGTCCCTCTGCTCGAGGCACTGAGCAAAACCCGAACGGTCATTGCGCCGGACATCATAGGTATGGGCGATTCATCACCGCCGCCGCACGAAGAAAATAACCCGCCAGAGATACCCTACTATGCCGATGCGGTTTTGAGATTCCTCGATACGCTCGGTATTGAGACTTTCGATCTGTATGGTTCGTCATTGGGCGGTCGCGTTGCGATGGATATCGCAGTTTCACATCCCGGGCGCGTACGACGAATGATGCTGGGACAAGTAAAGATCATGCATGGGAAATCCCACGCGGACATGGCCAAGCAACACGCCCCAAAAGTCACGCCGGATCAAAGTGGTGTGTACGTGCAATTTCTATGGAGTCGATTGCGCGATCTCTACACCTACTTTCCTTGGTTTAAACGCAAGGCAGAGAATATGCGAAAGACGAATTTGCCACCTGCAGACTTGATGCATATTGCGTTCATCGAGCAAATCAAAATGGCGACGACAGCGCACCTGGCGTTCGCGGCCTATTACAGATATCCAGTCGAGGACAAGCTGCCACGCATCAAAGCAAAAACCATGGTCCGTGGTGAAGACGCCCTTGCACTTATTCCAGACGCGACTGAATGGATTCCCGCCATGACTCGAGACCCGCTCACCGCAACAGCGGAAGAGGTGTCGTCTTATGCTTCACAGATGGTTGAATTCTTAGACGGCCAGTGAGAACGCTATCGTCATGAGGCGCGACCTAGACAATCTAGTCTAAGGTAAATCGCGAGCGACCCGAATACCAAAGACTTGAGTAACAAAGTCTTCCGTATCACGACCACGAAACGTCGGGCGCTGCCACGTGGCTCGGGAGTGCCAAGCGCCACCGCGTACACCGCGCTTCTCACAGACACCATCAACTTGGTGAGCCGAGCCATCGGTCGATTGAACGCCATAGGGCACGACGTGACAGTCCTCGACCCACTCCCAGACATTGCCGATAATATCGTGCACGCCGAACCCATTTTTGGCTAGCGATCCAACCGGCGCGACGACGGCATGGCCATCATCACAGGCGACAGGGTCCCATGGCCGTTGACCAGCGGCAGATTGGTCGTAGTAGTTGGCTTCTGCACACCCAGCCTCTGGGTCTTCGCCCCAAGCATGAATGGTCTGTCCGCCATCGTGGGCGACGTACTCCCACTCTGCTTCCGTCGGCAAACGATAGGGTTGCTGTGTCTTTTCTGCGAGCCAAGCCACATAGGCCTTTGCGTCATACCAAGACACACATGCGACCGGATCATCATCGCGTGGAGCGCGGCCATACCCAGGATCGAGCCAATCTTTACCTGGAACATCTTCAACAGACTTACCTGTCCACATACGGCAGTTGGTTCCCGGCACATAGCCCGTGTCCTCTACAAACATGCGAAACTGCGCATTGGTAATTTCAAGCGTGCCTAAAGCGAAGCTGTATCCAATGGTCACCGAATGCGGAGGGCCTTCATAACGATCGTCACTCACGCCACCGTCAAAGCCCATGACAAAATCACCCGGCGGGATAACAACCATTTGCGGACAATCTGCACAATCTGAGAACACGCTTCCTGAATTCAGGGCCAACGTATCAGCTTGGACGGACCCAACAGACACAAGTAGAAATGCAATCGCGTAGAGGACACGCATGGCTCAGTCCTTCCCGTTAGTTCTTGGTCAGATCACGTGCAAGGCGAAATCCAAAGAGGTGACTGATGCGATCTTCCGGATCGCGGCCTCGGAATGTCGGGCGGTCCCAAAACACTGGAGACGACCAGCTTCCGCCTTTAACAGCACGATTCTCACAAGCCCCTGTAGCCTGCACGGCGCTGCCGTCCGTTGGAGCAAGCGGAACCGGCATGAAGTAACAGTCCTCAACCCATTCCCACACATTGCCGATGACGTCATAGAGACCGAAGGCATTGGGTTGTAATGACCCCACAGGGGCTACAATGGCATACCCATCATCACAAGCGACTGGATCGTGAGGTCGTTTGGGATCAGTGCCTGACTGGTCATAGTAGTTGGCAACATCACAGCCGCCATTCGGATCGTCACCCCAGGTGTACTCACCGATGTGGGCGCCCGCACGTGCAGCGTATTCCCACTCAGCTTCCGTTGGTAGGCGATAGGCCTGTCCGGTCTTCTCAGACAACCACACAGTATACGCTTTGACATCCGTCCACGTTACACAGGCAACGGGTTCATTATCAGCGGGTGGGCGACCATATCCTGGATCGCGCCAGTCGGAGCCCTCAGTGTGCAACCAGGTGTCGCCATTCCAGATGGCGCATTTAGTGCCGGATACATGGCCCGTCGCATCGGTGAATTCCTGATACTGGCCTTGAGTGACTTCCGTCCGCCCAAGGGCATAGGCGTAGTCGATTGTGACGTTCCGCACCGGTCCTTCGTAACGCCGCTCCAGTCCTGGCTTGTCCAGGTCGATACCGCCGTCATAGCCCATAACAAAATTACCCGGCGGCACGACGACCATTTCTGGGCAATCAGCGCAGTCTTGGAAAATGGCACCAGCATTAACATCGACGTCTGCCGCAATGGCAGGTCCGGTTAAAGCAGCGGCAAAAGCAAAAGCGAGTAAACGAGTTGGATACGACATTGGTTATGAGCCCCCTGTGAATGTGAGGGGATCATGACTGCCACAGCACTAAAGAGAAAGAGGTGTCGGGCAAATGTTCCGCCAATGAACAGTTTTACTTAAAGCCGTCGAGCCAATCGGGCTCCATCCTGCACCGCAGCCCAAATACTCCGAGGCGCCACACAATCTCCAATGGCGTGAACTGCCACGGGAATCGGGCGCGCCACCGCCCCCATGGACAAAACCATAGAATCAAAGGGGCCTAGGAATTGACCATCGGTCGCCGTTGCAAAACGACCCTCAACGGTCGCGATAAAGAGCCCCGGCACGACCGTGACACCTGCCTCTTTGAGGCGCGCGGAAAACAATGGAAGCTCACCTGTACCAGCTAAATCTGGCAAACCGAGTATCGCGCTGTTTGTTGCTATGGTCACATGGTCAACGCCGGGGTGCGCGGCAAGCCATTCCACGAAATTGAGAGCCGGCCACCCCCCTTCCTCATCAATCACCAGTACCGACCCTGAAACATGAGCCGTGCCCGCTAAAACCTGTCGACTATGTGGAAGGTCACCAGAACCAGGAATGCCATCGACCATGCTGGGACGAAACCGCATCTGCCACACAGACGCCGGTTCTGCGCCCGTCGCCCAAACAACGTCGTCAACGCCGAGAGCATTGGGGTCGTCGACTGTCGTGTTCAGCTTCACCTCGACACCGAGATGGCCTAGCTCGGATTCCCACCATTGCAACGGATATTTAAACTCACCGCGATTTGGGCAATGGGCCGCAAGGTATAAAGAGCCACCAAGTCGGCCTGTTGATTCATAGAGCGTAACAGTGTGGCCCCGCTCCGCCGCCGCGCGCGCGCATTCCAGGCCCGCAGGCCCACCTCCGACGACGGCAATACGTTTCTTTGTTTGAACTGGTGATAGAGGGAGCAGTTCATCTTCTCGCCCCGCTTCAGCATTAAAATTACACCCGCCAGGCAACGAACGGCCGACAAAACCAAGACACACTTGGTTGCACCCCGTGCACAAACGAATGCGATTTGCCTGGCCGCTTTCGACCTTTTTCATCCAGTCGGCGTCGGCGATAAAACCGCGCGCAATACCAACCAGATCTGCTTGGTCTGCGGAGAGAACGGCCTCAGCTTCTTCAGGTGTGACCATGCGCCCAGCAACGACGACAGGGATATCGAGCGCACTTTTGAACTTGGCAGATAATTCCGCAATCTGAGGGCGTGGATATGTCATTGGCGCAATTGTTTCAGCAAAATTGGCGTTAGATCCGCCCATAACGCTGAGGTAATCAATCAATCCCGTTCCCGCGATATAGGTCATCGCCGGAAGAGAGTGGTCGATGGTGTATCCTTCAGGTTCACCGGGGATCGCATGGTAAATCGACGTACGAATACCCAGCGCCATATGCGCGGGAAGCTCAACGCGGATCGCTTCAAGCACATCCACAACAATACGGCATCGGTTTTCAACCGACCCGCCATACTCATCGGTTCGATGATTGAGTTGCGGACTCAGAAATGAACCAAGTAAATAATCCGAAGATGTTTGCACCTCTAAAACATCAATGCCGGCCTCGGCGCACCGGCGCGCAGCCGACACATAATAAGGGATGATCTCTTGGATATCAGAGACAGCCATCTCGCGTGGAATTTCGCCGATTTGCACCGAAGGGACAGCGGAGGGAGCCATCGCCGGAGCACCGCGACGATATGTGACGTTATGGCCGCCGTGCCACAGAATGATTGATACCTTAGAGCCAGCAGCATGAATTTCCGTCGCCGCAACGGCAAGAGAATCAACAATATCGTCACGCCACAACTCAACCTGCCCGTTCCAGGTTTGCGAGTTCGGGTGGATCGGAGCCGACTCAATACCGATAAGCGCCGCACCGCCCTTGGCGCGTCTTGTTAAATAGGCGCGATATTTTTCTGTGATGCCGCCGGTAGAGTCCCCATGGACCATCGAATGCCCTGGGATAACAACGCGGTTGCGAAGGTCAACCGGCCCGAGCTTAAACGACGATGTCAGATGAGGAAAAGCCACCGTCGACATGCCCCTTAGTTCCCCGGCGGAACGAAGTCGACTGGAACAGGCGCTGGGCTATCTGGTGCTGGCTTGCCCTGTGCACGCAACACCTCGGCCACTTTCGACTGACAGAACTCAGCGCTTTCTTCCCCTTCATATTCTTTATTTAAATGAGACAGTACGGACGGACGTTGAATGGCTTCATCCCACCACGCTGTTAACGCCGGACGACCGTCACGCCAGTCCCAACCCTCAGGAACAGGTGCGTGTAGGCCTCGGCTGGTTTGCCGTTCCAGATAAGACAACCCATGTAGCGCTGAGGCCTGGCCGATGTCAAAAGATGCAAAGCCTTTCGCCGCATCCTCTTCCATTTGATCAACGGCACGGACGACCTTGGCCCAATTCCACTTAAACACCATTTCCCGTGGCGGCTGTTCTAAGCTTTCCAGCGCCATGACGACCGTTACTTCGAATAGGGTATCTGCGAGGGCGAGACGTCGCACCGCATCCCAACGAGCTGGGCCTTCTGCCGGATAGAGACGATGGCCAGTGGTCGACAAGGAATCGAGATATTCAACAACAGTCTGACTGCCGTACAGAACTGTGCCGTCATCCAGTGCCAGGGTTGGAACTTTGTGTAACGGATTGATGGCGGCAATCGAGTAGCCATCTTTAACGGGGTAGACGGGAACGAACTCCAGCTGGTCCCACACGCCAGCTTCGTGGGCGACCACCAAAACTTTATGAATAAATCCGTGAATTGGTGAGTAAAATAGCTTCATGGCCATGGCGGCATCCCCCTGATTATTGATTGACGCTAAGATAGCCTGTCTGCCCCATCATCATGCAAGGCGAAACCTGCGAGGAGCTTCCCGTGACCCCTGACAAAAGCGGCCTAAATCCGTTCTTAAACGGCAAAAAACCGGCTATTTCCGGGCACTGCGACCCACTGTTTCAATCCGTAGCGGATGTCTTCGAGCAAAACCTGACACTGCGCGGCGCCGATGGCGAGGTCGGTGCAAGCTGTGCCGTCGTGATTGACGGTGATCTGGTTGTTGATCTATGGGGCGGCTACGCGGACGTTGAACAGGATCGAGTCTGGCAAGAGAACACCCTGTGCTGTTGCTGGTCCGTTTCAAAAACAGCAGGGGCGCTGCTAACCCTCAGGATGATCGACCAGGGCCTAATCGATCCGAACGCACCAGTGGCTGATTATTGGCCCGCCTTTGCCACCAACGGCAAAGACAGTGTTCTTGTACGCCACCTATTGAATCACACCGCAGGCCTGTCTTACGTCGACGCTGATTTGGCGGATGGACAGGTCAGCGATTGGGACACCATGATCGCCGCACTGGAGCAAACGTCCCTCAACTGGGCGGCGGGGTCTCAACTCGGCTACCTCAATATGACTCAAGGATATCTGCTCACCGGTCTGTGCTCGCACGTAAATGGCGGGCGACGTCTTGCCCAATTCTGGCAAGAAGAATTAGCACAGCCCCTCGATCTCGATTGGCACTTCGCGGTGCCCGACGACGTCATGCCGCGGCTGGCAACGGTGTATCAAATCGATCCAACCATGTTCACCAAGATCATCGACGCCGACCCGGAGACTAATTTCGCCAAAAGCATGAAGGGTCGTGATCCGAACGAGACCTACGACAGCACGGTATGGCGCAAGGCAGAGAATGGCGCGGGCACAGGACACACCAACGCGCGAACGATGGCCAAATTGTATGGCGCTTTGGCAGGCGATGGGTCGCTAAATGGCGTGACGATTTTGTCTGATAAGGCGTTAGCTCTGGCGAGCACCGAGACGGTTCGAGAGCAATGCGCGGTCAACGCCCTCGAACTCAGGTTTTCTCTTGGCTTTGAATTGAACTGCGCTCCAGTCACACCAATGGGACAAGGCGACCGGTGCTTCGGTTATGCCGGTGCGGGCGGCTCATACGCCTTTGCGGATCCAGATACAAAATTGGGATTCGGCTTTAGTCACAATGTTATGCATCAGGGTGTTGGCCCTGGACCTTGCGGGCTGCCTTTGGTCGAAGCCGCAGTCGCGCAAGCCTACGCCTGATTGGCTCCGTTACTTCCACCCGCCAAACGTGAACCACTTTAGGCCGCCTTGCAGTTTGCCAACATTGCCTTCAACCGCATCTGCACTGGCTGCTGCAGCTTCACGCACGGCCTCTGGGCCAAAGCCATGTTGGCTCGGAATAACAAAACGCACAAACTTATCGGCCGCGAAACCAGCATCCGTTACAGCTTTCTGCACGTCCGTATCCCGCAAAGATTTATAGAACGGCTCTTTGTTATAATAAGCATCCCAGTCCATATAGAATTGGTCATAGGGCTCCATGTCCGCGTTCAACGGTAGCTCCATGTGAATCATCAGCCCGCCCGGCTTGAGAACGCGATAACTTTCTTCAAACACTTTGGCGACATCTGCCGCGGGCAATTCGTGGAGCACCATCGCCGACCACACAATATCAACGCTGTTATCTTCAAACTTGAGATCGGTGCCGTTCATTTGGTGATAGTGAATCGGCTTGCCCATCGCCTTACATCGGGCATGGCCGTAACGAACGTTGGGCGCGGCCACGTCCACAGCATGAACTTCAAGATCAGGCCACGCTTCAAGCCACGGCAACGTATTGAAGCCAATCGTCGCACCGATATCAATCATCCGCTGAGGTGCGAAGTCTGGGTAACGGGCTTTAATGAACTGAGAAACCGAGCGTCCGGTATCATCCATCTCCGGTCCGAGATAGCCCATCAGAAAGACAGAAAGGCCATTGTCGTAGAGAGCGCCTTGCGCGACATCACCGTCAAACCGTTCCGTGTGATAACACCCCGGCATGAGGTGGACATCAAGTGCGCTGACATAGCGTGGCACCTCAAGCGTCGGATCTAGGTGAAGCGTGCTGTCATCTGCATTCTGCTCTGCCGTCTTTTCAGCAAGCTCTACAGATGACCTAGCAATGCCTGGCAACACCGATCGCCAGACCAGTTCTTGTGTGCTGTTCCGCACTGCGGAATAGAACTTAAATATTGAGTCTGGCTTAATCGCCTTATGGATTTCTGGCCCATCATTTGGCGAACGACCGTTGGCCTTTTCAAATGCCGGCTGAACCCGTCGGTCATAAACCGTGCGCATGTGGCCGGCGAGATTGCCGAGAACATATTGACGCATTCCCGTCGCAAAGCCCTGGCGAGCGGTTTCATCACGGGTGGATTTAACAGCCAAGTCGTGGCTAAGCCGCGTCGGCATCTTCCGTCTCCTTGGTGCTCACAAAAACTGGAGCGCCAAGACTACCGTGGATTTATCGCCCGGACAATTATCCTGGCCGACGCCCCTTAATGCGCCATCAGGATGGGGAGCCTTGCATGCTTAATCATATGCTGAGTCACGCCACCAAGAACAAGTTCACGCCAAGGGTTATGCGTATACGCACCCATCACCGCATAACCAGCGTTGATCGCGGACGCCTCGTTCGCAACAACGTCTTCGATAGATGTTTTGCTACGATCAACACTCTTCATGTTGGCACCAACACCATGTAAACGCAGGTACGCTTCGGCTTCAGTGATTGGGGTCGAACCCGAATCAATATCTCCGATCTGCAATAGGGTTACGTTGTTACTCTTTGCAAGCATGGGAACTGCGTTGATCAACGAGCGTGCCGCTTCTGCGCTGCCGTTCCAGGCGACAATAGCCGGGGCCGTGGGATCAAGTGATGCGCCAGCGGGGACCATTAGAATCGGGCGACGCGCATCAAACACGGCTTGCTCTAGCGTCCGAAGATCAGCGTAGGAACTGCGCTCGCCTGGACACGCAACGACAATCACATCAGCCAACCGGCCGAGCCGCGCCACCACGTCTGGGTCTCCATCATGGGCATGCCAATAACACGTAGGCCCGTAGTCATCTGGCTTCTCTTTTAGAGAAACATCACAGGCTTGCCGGGCGCTCTCGAAGACTTCTCCAGCGCGCGTCCGTTTGTGGGACTGAACTTTTTCAGCAGTTTGATAAAGTTCGTCGTAATACGCCGCCATCATCCCCACGCCGGATTGATCAAGAAACGGGCCGGTTTCTGCAACCGTATCGCTGCCGATGAGGTGGGCGTTGAATTCTTTGGTCAGTGAGAAAGCAACGTCTGCCGCCGACTCGCCGTCAGCTTCGCCGCTCAGTGCGAGGTAGATGGATTTCATATACATGGCGCCTGTCCCTATCGCTGTTTCCGACTTCTTCGTCCCTAACACCAATGTGGATAAGCCTATCGATCAGCGCATTGATCAATGTCATGCAACACTCGTTTTGTAATTAAAGGTTCGTCGATTTAGCTGAAAAGCAGCCACTAATAGATGAGGGTGGGTGCTTATAATTCACTCAATACCTGAAACCCGTTCAGGTGCAGCGGGAGGCAGAGATACGTTTACAGATGTGCGCGGGAGTAGACGAGATAGGATGACTGTTAGTTGGTGTAGACGGACTTCAGAACTTCCGTCACGGCGACACCAAGAACGTCTCCGCCGGTAATGACAACTTCGCCTTTGGCGATGAGAATATCGTTGGCGTAGACCTCAACTTGGTCGTTGGGACCACTTTCAAGTTCTACGACAGCGCCACGACCGAGTTGGAGAATTTGATTCAAGCGCATTGTTGAGGCGCCGAGCACCACGACGATCTCGACCACCACATCATTGACGGCAAATTCATCATCAATATCTGACATCGTATCGCCCCAGCCCTTCCCTGCATGCGCAACCGACTTTGGCGCCGCAGCTATACCCATAGTGGGTCATCATCGTGTTTACTCAGCAAAGCTTAACATAAAGTGAGCGGCAAGAGAATCGCCCAGAAAACAGGGCCTAAACGGGCACGGACATGGCGTCGTAGCCAAGTTCATCCTCCACGCCCGCGCTGGGAGCCTTCTTTCGCTCATCCGGCTCTGAACTCATATACGTCTTACCGCGCTCCAACGAAGCCACATGAAATTTGTTCGCGCGCGTTAATCGGGCACGCTCGTAACGCTGCAACGCGTCCTGCCAATCATCGCCAGCGGCTTCGAAACACCGAGCAAGAACAGCCGCATCTTCAATAGCCATCCCCGCACCCATGCCATGAAACGGGGTCATGGGGTGCGCAGCATCACCGAGCAAACTCACACGACCATTGATCCAGCTATCGAGCGGCGTGCGGCTGTGTAAAGCCCACCGGTTACAGAGGCCACCAGGAGTAGCGCGAATAATGCTGACAACATCGTCACACCAGCCATCAAACTCTTCCAAGACTTCCGTGACATTGGTTTGATTTTTCCAGCTCTCCGACGTGAGCCCGGAACGGCGGCCGTTGGCGACATAATTAATGAGTGTTCCATGACGCACCGGGTACCGGGCAAACATTTTGTCTTCCGCGGGGTAGGTTGCAAAGTGAGGATCAAGACTGACATTCGGAACCTGTGACCGCTCCACCAGTCCGCGCCACGCGATATATCCTGTAAACACAGGTGGCTCTGTGGGGAAAAGTTTATCCCTAATGATCGATTTCAATCCGTCACATGCAATTGCAACATCACAGCGATCGGTTTCGCCATTTTCGAACTGCAGCGTCACACCATCATCATCTTGGGCAATGTCTGTCAGCTTATGATTCAATTTGAGTGAGTCGTCATCCGCATTAAACGCACGTCCCAGCGCGGCATGGACATCAGCCCGGTGCATAAGACGGGACACGGCGCCATGATCTTTCATGTATGCGTCATGCCCGCGCGTAATGTAATTGAGCCGCTCGCCCGTTTTATAATCCAGAACACCAACATGCGGTGAAGCGCTGGCTAGAGCTTCAAACTCAGCCTCCAGCCCTAACCCGTTGATCACGCGATTGGCGTTTGGACCGACCGTGATGCCTGCACCGATTTCACCCAACTCAGCCGACTGCTCATAGACGACAACATTGAAGCCTCGCTGCTGCAAAGCAACGGCTGCCGTTATTCCGCCAATCCCCGCACCGACGAGGCCGATTTTCAAACTCTGTCCCAACGTGCAACTCCAAACTCAACATGCAAATTCTTAAAAGGTTCGCTTATGCATAATACTAATGCCTGCCCTGGCAATGGGGGAAGGATGCTGATGCATCTGGTGAACTGAGTGGTGTCCCCGGCGAGATTCGAACTCACGGCCCCCAGATTAGGAATCTGATGCTCTATCCTGCTGAGCTACGGGGACACGAGCGCACCATATCAAGGGCACGCGCAAAATTTAAGCGCGATAATGGGGTTCGGCTGGCTCTGAAGTGGCTTTTTCTAATGAACGTGATGCGGGATCAAATCATTCTGAAGAATAGCGGCCATGGCCTTTTCCCTGGTTGGGGCGGCGCCGACCGTAGCACCAGCGGCATCATGGATTGACCATGCGGGCTTATTGTTCACAAGGGCCTGGCGCGCATAGGCCACCTCATGAAGGCCAAGTTCAGCCAGTTCCATCTGGGTGGATGCGAAGATTAGGGGCTTCGTTGCAATGGGCTCAGACATGATAGATCCCTTTATTGTTCGTGGTCTCTGACATTTAGTCGACAGACTTACTCAACAGCCTTTGGCTCCATATCAATTGTCTTAGGCTTAGACTTCCCAGATTTCGCGGACGAGATTTTAATCTCGGTCACCTTAGGTTCTGGCACAGGGCGTTGAAGGTCAATATGAAGAAGGCCGTTATCTAGGCCCGCCGTCTTTACCTCAATACCTTCGGCCAAAACAAAGCTACGGCTGAACTGACGCGCGGCTATACCACGGTGAAGGAAAATACGGTCTGCGCCGTCATCTGTGTTTCTGCCGCGCACAACCAGTTGGTTGTCTTCCACTGTGACCGACAACTCTTCTTCGGCAAAGCCGGCAACCGCCAACGTAATGCGCAGGGCATGCTCGGCCGTCTGCTCAATATTATAAGGCGGATACCCTTCCGCAGATGACTTATTAACCCGATCGAGCACACGCTCGATGTGATCAAAGCCCAGCAAAAGCGGACTCGAGAACACGGACATGCGTGTCATAACAAAATACCCCTATGTCTCCTCAACGAGCGAGACCGGTGATGGCCCTTTCAGGCACCGGCTTTGAATCGCCCGAATCCGGCGCGATACAGACCTTATTTTGTGTTTAAGTGGCCAAACGTCAAGAGGCGTTAAAAAAGGCGTCCAGCTCCGTGTGCCAATCCGCCATACCCGCAGGCAAAACTGCAGACTTACAACGCGGATCAGCAGCCTGGGCGAGCGCCGTGGTGTACCCGACCGGCTCCCAGATTGGGTGGCACAGAAGGCAAGGAACCGACAATTGGGGCAATTTCTCACGCATGGGATATCGCCACATGGCGTTGTAGGCGTCTTGAAAACGGTCGCCGCATTTGAGCAATTCGCGCGTGCGGAGATCGGTTAGGGCTATATCGATGGCTCCATCCTCCCAGATAATCCCGTCTTTGGTTTGATTGAACCAGGGCCAATACAAGCTTTGATCGCGCATAATCGACCACGCTGTCATCAAATGGCTGCCATCCCAGCGAGGCTCAACGGAGGGCGTGTAATTCTCGATGAGGGATTGCTGCTCCGCACCCTCGTAAAGCGAGACGCCGGCTTGAACGATGTGCTTGACCCGATCTGGTCGCTGGAAACTCATCTCCATAGCGACGGGGCCTCCAGAATACCGGCCAATGATATCGACCTCTTCCAGCCCCAACGTATCAAGCGCTGCGTTGAGAACGTCGGCATAGGTCTCAGAGTTGAGGGTGTCGAGAACGGCATCGGATTCCCCATTCCCTGGGTTGTCAAACGCGATCACTGGGCGCTTTCCGACATACGCACTAAAGACTGGCTCAACCAAATGACTAGACCCTGCCGGATCATGAATAGCCAACAAAGGCAGGCCTTCGCCTTCGAGACAGAGCCGCGCTCTTAGCTGGCCGCCGGGCACATCGACCATGGCATTTTGAATGACGGGCTGTGTGCTTGTCTGCGTTGGTGGGGGGGGACAGACCCTGTCATTTACATAATCTGCCGCCGCATCAAGAAGGGCCGAGTAACGCGTTTCAGCGTTGCTATGAACGACCGTGAAATTATCCGGCAGCCCCATGTTAATGAGGGCTTCCGTATGGGGTCGCATCATACTGCTGGCGTTGAGCGATACCAATGCCGGAACAGCAACCCCGACAGTGTTTGAATGACTTTCCACCTTAACCGCTTCCCAATAGGCGGCCTTATAGTTCGGACCGGCCCGGAGCATGTCATTAACGTGATGTTGCACGAAAGACAGTGGCGGTGCATCCGCATGGACACGGTGCTCGAGGCGGTTAGACATCCACGGGAAGAACGTGGTGAGATGGCGACTAGCATCCCACGCCGCTAACAAATGAGTACCGTCTCGCCGCGGTTTGAGGTCAACAAAATAGTCACCAGAAAATAACTCACGGTCCTCTTCCGAGAAATGTCCGGCGCCATCAAGCATGAGAAGCTTCGTGCGTTGAGGGTAACGTTTAGCAAACTGCGTGCCGATTTGGGCACCCGTCGCTGCACCATAGATCACTGCCGACTCAAGTTTGAAGACATCCAACACAAGCGCAACTACGTCCGCGTATCCCCACAAACCTTCTTTGTCCGTCACACTATCATCGGACAAGCCATAGCCAGGTGTATCTAAGGCGATACAAGTGAACTGTTTTGAGAACACCGACATAGCCGGCAACAAAGCTTCTGACGAAATTGGCGACGGGTGCATGAGAATCATCGCTGGCCCCTTGCCAGCCATGCGGTAGTGAACTTGCTGTCCGTTCGGAAGCGTGAGGAATCGTCTTTCAATTTTCATGGTGCGCTCCTACTGCTCAAAAAAGGGATCGAGCAACGCAGGGAGCGCGCCTAAATCTTCTGGCATATCCGCGACATCGCAATTCGATGCAACGGTTTTAGCCATCGCCAGTCGGTCATAAGAGGCCGCGCCGCGCCAATCGATTAAAAGACAGGGCACATCAATCTGCGCCAACCTCTCAGCCATGGGGTAATTAAACGACGCTGCATATGCATTTTGATACCCATCACCGATCTTGAGTAAATCTTGCACACGGCTGTCTAGAAAGTCCGGGTCAAGGTTTGCATCGCGGTGGATGACGCCGTCTTTGGTCTTGTTGTACCAAGGCCAATATAGCCCCATATCGCGCACAATCGCCCACGCCGTAACAAGGTGGCCACCGTCCCAGCGCGGCGCAATGCTTGGCGTATAATTTTTCAGTAAGTCTGCACGCTCTTCATCGGTGAATATTTGCACACCCGCTTGGACGATGTGTTTTACCAAACCAGGCCGCGCGACTGCCATCTCCATTGCGACTTGCCCACCTGAGTACCGGCCGATGACATCCACTTCGCCGACACCCATGGCATCGAGAACCGCAAGAGCAGCCGCTGCATAAGCTTCTGTGGAGAGATCTTGTGGCGCAAGAACGGTATCCGACTCTCCGCTGTTTGGATTGTCGAGCGCGATGACGGGACGCTTGCCAACATACGGCGCGAGCAGCCCAGCCATTCTATTTGAAGAACCGGCTGGGTCATGAAGGCCAAGGATTGGGCGGCCAGACCCAGCGGTGCAAACCTGGGCCATGACTTGACCACCGTCGATGTCGACAAACATCTTTTGCAGATGAGGCGCGGCGGTATCGATCTGATCAGGGTGTGGTGGAGCAGGAGTCCCCGCAGGTAAGTAATGATCAAGGAGATACTGCTCACTCACCGCAAGACGCTCGTCCATTGTAGGCCCGGCCTCAAGCACCGTAAAATTATCCGGAAGACCAGCAGCGATAAGATCGTCGACCTCCGTGAGATCAGGCTTTGCCGCCCATCGGGTAAGCGTCGCGGGGACGGTCACCCGGCTTATAAGATGATGCTTAGCTGTATAAAATGCCGGCTTGTAGGCATCGGCGTAGTTGGCGCCCGCGCGTAAGTAATCAAGTAACTTAGCCTGTATTTTCTCCGGCGGCGGCATATCGACCGGGAGACGAGACTCTTTCTTCGTGAACTGCCACGGCGCAAAAAGATTTAGAGACCGGACCATATCCCAATGGGTGAGGAGGTGCCCGCCATCGCGGCGTGGTGTCGTATCGGGAAAATAGCCACCGGTTAACGTATCAACAAATTCGTCTGACACGTCGCCAGCTGTATCAAGCATACAAACGGCAACGCGCTCCGGATGGGCTGCTGCAAAAATGTGAGCAATCTCCGCGCCCGTCGCGTTGCCATAAAAGGCCGCTTTTTCGATTCCCAGGGAATCAAGCAACGCAACTAAGAGCGGCAGATAGTCATCAAGCGCCGGCCCTTTGTAGCCACCAGGGATTGGATCAGACAAACCGTACCCAGGCGTATCGACCGCAATGGCCGTAAAATTCTTTGCCAATCGCTTGGCCATAGGGATGGAAAACGCGCTGGACTGAGGAGACGGATGCAAAAGAATAACGGGGGGGCCTTCGCCGGCACGCCGGACATGAAGTTGAGTGTCGCCGATGGAAACAAACTGCCGTTTCATTCTCTTAATCCTTTAGTTCTCTCTTCTTCGTTCTATAGGGGTGACGAGAAGACAACAAGCAAAACGCCCAACCAAAAGGCTGGGCGCTTCACACCGTCGGCGGATCGGTTTTAGTTGGCGAGTGCGACGTCGCTCTTTCCCGCAACTGCCGTCAGTGCGCGTGAAAGAATTGTGTCCATGGCCTGAAAATACGCCTCTACAATCGGCTGGTTGTATTTGCCAATTGGCAGGCCGTTGTAGATGATTTGCGTGCCTTCGATATCGAATGTTCGGGTATAAGGCACCGACCAATCACTGTAGTCGACCGGGTCATAAATATTGTAGCCGGGGAACCCTTCGAAGTTAAACATCGCGTGAGAGAACATTGTGTCGGTATTCTCGGCAAAGAACTCTACTGGCAAGTTGATGACGTAGTCATAATCATTCTCGATGCCTTCCCAGAAAGCCCTGTTCGTTGACAACGTTTTTCCCAGCGGGTCGTTATGCGGATCAGCAAAATGATCTTGGGATTGCACCAGCTCTGTTCTGCCTAAATCGTACTCGGCTAGAGTTCTTTTCAATTTCTCCATGACCGGATCGATGTAATCGGGCGCCAATTCAATCCAGGCTTCATGTGGAACCGCATCCCAAGCCATACCATGGACAGACGCGACAACTTTGACATCTGCCCCCCTTGGCAATTGATCAAGGCGATCGCGAAGCATGTTGGCATACGTTTCGTGGATGATCGGGAAGTTCGCCAAATTCTGCGTGATAATCGTTTTAATGTGCTTGCCGTTAGCCTCTTCCCACTCATGAATGTAGTGCATGCCGTGTTTGATTGAGCCGTTGAACTCTTCATGGTGAGAATACACAGGCCGGGGGGCAGCAAAAATTATTGTGTCCGCACCACCATCAAGAAGCTCGAACATAGCTTTGCGCGCGAGGTGAAAATCTTCGGCCGTCACCCAACGATAGGGAACATCACCATACTTAGCTTTCACCTTTTTCATCGTCGCCTCGACGATGGCCCAATTGCCGGCTTCATGGGGCACCTTGCCATTCATGAACCCTTTGCCTTTGCCATAGTAGTAGACCCGCGCCTTGTTGATGAGCTTCTGCGCTGGCCCGGCCATTCCACCCTTGCGGCCTGTATATAGAAAGTAACCATGATCGAGGTGTTGGGTGGGGCTGGGATCAATCCATTGCAACTCACCATTGTGATAGCGCTCAACCCAAGGCGTTCCATCAAAATCAATCGAGGACCCCATCGCGTCGACTAAGTTCGTCGGCTCAAATTCTTCAAATTCATAAAAGCGTTCCGTATCAAGCAGGACGACACCAGGGTCACCCATCGCCCGACTGCGAATAGGCCACGGAATGTACTGGCTCGGCTTTAGAGCAAGATTGTGAAAATCCGCGAGACGGAAATCTTCCGGCATAATCAGACCGGACATAAAGATTGCGACGTTACCCTCGGGGGTCCTCGCTTCTTCGCTGGCTAGTTGCTCTTTATAGATGCGGAAATAGTTCGGCTCCACCAGTTGTGGCGGCGTGCTGTTCATATACTTAAAGGTGCCGTAGCCACCGCCGCCAACCACAACGATGAAGACGATTAAAGTGATCGCAAGGCGTTTAATCCATTTGAGCATCTTTGCTCTCCGTTTTTGAAAGCGGTGTGATCAGCAGAAACAGCATAATGGTAGCCCCCCGGCGGGCTTATCCGCCGCAGCTGATTTCAATAAATTTTTCGCGCAACATATCCAATCATAGCGGGACCTCCCCAGAACCAAGCAGCGCAGATACTCGAACAGATTAGTGCATATGTTCTAGATAGATGCGTTCGATATCGGCGTGCGAAACTGCACCGGTGTTGAGTTCCTGCATCAAATTACCTTCTCGCATGATGCCGATGCGGGTGCCTGTTTCCTTGGCACGGAAAAGATCGTGAGTGGCCATCAGGATGGCCGCCCCTTCAGACTGAAGGTGCTTTAACAGTTCTGAAAATTCGTTTGATGCCTTTGGATCAAGACCCGACGTTGGTTCATCCAAAAGAAGCGCTTTCGCTTGTTTGGCCAATGCGATGGCAACACCCACTTTCTGACGCATCCCCTTTGAATAGGTCGAAATCCGACGGTCAGCGGCTTCAGCCTGTAACCCACAGCGGACGAGAAAACCGCGTAGGTCGTCATCACTGTATTCGTTGTGACCGCCAAGCCGGGCGAAGTATTCAATATTCTCTAGGCCTGAGAGGTTGGGATAAAGCATGACCTGTTCTGGGATGTAGGCAAGAAACCGTTTAGTCTCGAGCGGATCTTCAGTCACATCGATACCATTCACTTTGGCGCTACCGCCACTGGGATCGATAAAATTGAGAAACAGATTAATCGTCGTCGTTTTTCCAGCCCCGTTGGCCCCAAGCAAGCAATAAATATCCCCTGCGTTGATAGACAGGTTAAGACCCTTCAACGCGTTATGATCGCCATAGGTCTTTTTTAAATTGATCGCTTCGAGCATGGTTAGCCCTCCCTGAAATTCATTTTCAGTTGCTCATAGAGCAACACTGATCTGGATTAAAACTGGAATCAACAAAAATTGACCGTATGGTCACTTATTATCAGTACACTTTACAGAATGCACAGATGAAAGCTTTTTGAGATGCCAATCAAGGCCAAAGGCAAAGGACGACTGAAACGTGAGGCCACAGAAGCCTCGATTGTTGCCGCCTTTGACAGACTCGCGAAAATCCATGGCGTGCGCGCGGTTGGGGTTAACGCTCTCGTTAAAGAAGCCAAAATCGGTAAGGGTCTAATTTATAAGTATTTCGGCGGCCTAACGGGCGTGGCGAAAGTGTGGGCAGAAAAAAATAGGCTGTGGCCGGACTCTGGCGAACTGATGGGTGTTTCTGATGAGGCCTTCTCTGGGCTTACGCCTGCGCAGCAGATGAAAACAGTGATGCGTAATCACTTACAAGCCTTGAAAGGCAACCCTGTCGCTCTGGACGTCCTCGCAGATGAATTGATGAGCCCTGTCGACATCACTGACACCCTGACTGAAGCCCGCAAAAAACTCGGGCAAGAGCATCAGGCTATATTTGCTGCACAACATGCCATGCGAGAAAGCGATAACCGCGCCCTTGCCATGATCCTTCTCGCCGCCGCCAACTACATCGCAATGAGAGCAGCCCGCGCGCCACGATTCATGGGCGAGCAACTGGATACAGATGATGGTTGGAACGCGATGCTAGACCGCTTCGATCAAATTATTGACCGCATTGTACCTGATGATGAATTGGAACCAGCCAGCATCAAACAAGCACCCGCTCTCGCAGAAGCTCCGACTGCGCAATAATTCAACTCTATGACGCACCAACTTCAGTGGGGGGCGTCGACCGCTTTGGTAACATTAGCACCATCACCAAAGCAGGGGCCATGCAGAGAGCCGCAATCTCAAATGGCACGGCCGGACCAATATGAACAAAGACCACACCGGCATACATTGGGCCTGCGACCCGCGCGAGACTGCTAGCACCCTGGTAGACGCCGAGAACAGCACCACGCTCAGTATCATCAGCTTCTTTCGAAACCAGACTGGAAAGTGATGGGTTGGCCAAGGCGTTACCAATTGCCAAAAGAGTCATGGACACTATGAGCAATGTCCAACCTTGTGTCGCAGCAAGAACTCCGTAGCCGCCAAACAAAAAACAGGCCGCTGCTGCGATTAACACCCGCTCACCAAATCGCTTGGTCAGAGGGCCAATCAATCCGCCCTGAATAATGACGCTTATAACACCGACATAGGTAAGCAGCAGTCCAATCTCGCGCGGCCCGAAGCTCAGTATTGCATTGGCCCACAACGCTAACGTCGTCTCTAGCAATGCCCAAGCCATCGTCACCGCAAACCCGATAAATACAAGCAGCGTTAGCGCTCGGCGATTAAAGGCCGCCTTGAGTCTTTCCCCAGCCGTTGTCTTGGGCTGATCGCGAATTTGATCACGGATGTCTTGGCTTAATGATTCTGGGAGGACAAAAATGACGCCCAACAATGCGACCACCGTCAGGCTGGCCGCAACTAAGGCTGGAAGCAGAAAATTTGCCGTCTCCACATCAGAACCAGCAAGCAAGCCACCAATAACGGGCCCGAATATGAACCCCAGACCAAACGCGGCCCCAACCATGCCCATGCCTTTTGCACGGGTTTCAGGTGTCGTGACATCTGCAACATAGGCGAAGGCTGTTGAGATATTACCAGCCATAAGCCCACCGAAAACACGGCTCAGGATTACCATCCACAGACTGTCAGAAAACCCAAGGATCAAATAGGAAATTGCAAACCCAGAAAGAGTCCAGGCGAGGATAGGCTTGCGGCCATATTTATCACTCAACCGTCCCCACAAGGGCGCCGCAACGAATTGGAAAAGAGAATAGAGACCGAGCGTAATCGTAATGATCTCTGGGCCAGCCCCGACGCGCTCAACGTAAAAAGGCAACAGAGGGATCATGATGCCGAACCCAACGAGATCGACAAAAACAATCAGAAATAAGATCAGCATCGGCTTCATAAGTCATACCAAACTAGATGATAAAATAATTGTTGGTGCGCCGCGTTCAATCACCCCTTTGCAGGAGGAACGAACAGCTCCGCCGCATCGCCAGGAACAGATTCGATATAAAGTGATTGGCTTGGGAACGCGAACCCGGTTCCCTCACCTTCTACAATTTCCTTAATTTTGTAAGCGAGTGTTTCTTTTATCTTGAGCCACTCACCCCAGTTTGTCGTGTTCGTAAAACAATAGAGCAAAATATCGATTGATGAGTCGCTGAAACGATCAATGCGCACAAAAGTGGCAACTTCGGTTGGTGAGGCAAACGCACCGTCATTAAGAATATAAGCCTCTATCCCATCCCGAATGGCCCGCAGTTGCTCTATCGTCGCGCCATACTCAATCCCAATCATCCATTTGATGCGTCGATGAGTCATTTCGCTGAAATTTGTCACCGCATTATCGGAAAGGTTCGCGTTCGGCACATAGACCGGCGCTTTATCAAAGCGACGAACGAGGGTGGAACGGAAACCAATATGTTCGACAGTGCCCTCGACAATGCCATCGACCATAATCCAGTCGCCGACGCGCATCCGTTTTTCCGCAATAACCAAGATACCAGCGATGAGATTCTTGAAGAGGTCTTGTGCGCCGAGAGCAACAGCCACGCCAAATAGACCTAGACCAGCAAGAATCGGCCCGACTCTAATTCCCCAAATTTCAAGAATTGTCGCTGCGCCGATGAATACGACCGCAATGTGAAGAAAACTGACGAGCCAATCGACCATCTCGCGGGTTAGAATCGCCTCTAGACGCTTAATTGAAGAACTCACAGGTCCCGTGACCTGATAAAGCGCCCAAAACAAATCAAAGACGACAAGAGTCCGAATCAACAGCGCCCCAATGGCAGCATACTTATCCGACAGTGCGAGATAATCGAAGGCAATGAACACCCCGACAATGATGGGGATAAGGCGAACTGGCCCTTGCAGGGCCTCAAATAGAGTGTCGTCGATTTCGCTTTCTGTACGATCCGTGACCCGCTTTATGGCGCCAAGAACGAATTTGGTGAACAGTCCCCGAATCACCAAAAAGAAAAATACGATCCCAAGAGCAATAAGAATGCGGCCAAAGTCAGCGCCAGCGATCCCGGTCATCCATACATCCTGAACGACACCCCAAAGGTCTGTGAGTTGCTGCTGTAGTCGGTCCACGGCAAAACTTTCAATATCAGATAAGAATGAAGACCTTCATTAAGGCCACAAGAAAAGTAAATCAAAGGCTGCGTGACCCATAGCGAGGTCAATCACTATGATATAAGTGATACCGTATTCTAATTCACTGCAAGGAAGTTGGCATGACCGCGCCCAAACAACCAAAAGCCCAAAATAAAACAAAAACTAAAAAAGTGCGCGGCGGCAAAGGGCCCTCATCTTTTATGCGAGACCTACAGGCCCGTATGGAAAACTGCAGCAACGCAGAGACATTAAATGATCAAGTCATCACGCCATTTATTCAAAGCTTAGTTACAGTGTGCGATGCCCGCGGCTACGTACTCAATGTGTATGGCGAGAATTGCAACCTTGCAATTACACCGGGCGATCACTCAGAACCGCTCTTTCAACTCATTGAAGCGTACCTCGACGAGGCAAATTTAGGGTAAGCGCGACTTACTCCGACTGAGACAACGCACGATATCGAAATCAGCTTGGGCCCCTTAGGAGAAGATTCCCATTCCCAAACTTGAAGCCACTGGGCAAAGAGACTCCGCGAAGAACAATTCCGACCTTCCTCTTTATCCGTCTCTAGAGTCCAGAAAATCTGGGTTCTTGAACGTCGATAAGGTGCATCGCGTTTACTGGGAAGAAAGCGGAAACAAAAATGGCGTGCCGGTAATATTTCTTCACGGCGGGCCTGGCGCTGGAACAGCCCCTACCTATCGGCGGTTCTTTGACCCAGATCACTACCGTATCATTTTGGTTGACCAACGCGGCTCCGGCCGATCGACGCCTGAGGCTGAAACCCAGGATAATACGACGCCACATTTAATCTCTGACCTGGAACTGGTCCGGGAGCATTTAGAGATCGATCGGTGGGTTGTATTTGGAGGGTCCTGGGGATCAACGCTCGCCCTGGCCTACGGGCAAGCACATCCAGACCGTTGTATTGGCTTTATTCTTCGTGGCGTCTTCCTGTTCTCTCGTGAAGAAGTCGATTGGTTTTTATCTGGGATGGGCCGGTTTTTCCCTGAAGCTGCGCGTGCCTTTGCCAACCATATTCCGTCGCATGAGCGTGGCGATTTATTGGCAGCCTATTACGTGCGCTTGATGGACCCGAGCCCAGAAATCCATAGACCTGCGGCGGCGGCATGGTGCGCCTATGAAAATGCATGCTCGCGTCTCATCCCCTCGACCAGGAAATCCGGGCGCAACGACACATACTATGCAGGCGCCCTATCCATGGCGCGCATTGAAGCGCACTACATGGTCAACGGCGGGTTTCTCGAGCCCAATCAATTGTTAGATGGGATATCAGCCCTAAAAGACCACCCAGCCGTCATTGTCCAAGGCCGTTACGACATGGTCTGCCCGATCGGAACGGCAGATCGACTGGCACAATCGTGGGACGGCGCCGCCTACAAGATTATTCCAGATGCAGGGCATTCATCCATGGAGCCGGGCGTGCGGTCTGCCCTCATGAGAGCGACTAACGATTTTCGCAGCCTGAGATAAGAAAAACCTCCCGATTTTCACTAAATCGGGCCGTTTGAGACTCATACGACGGCAAAACCTGTCAGACCTGACAGGGTCATTAGGGCCCTACCTGTCAGAACACACAGGCACCTCTAAGCGAGCGGCGTGACATTATCCTTCTTGTGTGTCGCACCTTTCTAGGCGCGACTGCTGCTGACAAGTTCCAGTAACCTCACTTTAAACCCCGTCCTTTGTGGCGGGGTTTTTTTTGTGTCTGTCGTGGAGGCCTCAGGCTGGCTTTTTGGCGCCATGGACAAACCAGTCGCCAGCCCCCTGAGTCCGAGCACGGTACCCTGTGAATTGGCAATCCTCAGGATATCCCGCCGCCGTCATCAATGCTGGAAGATCAGCCTCAGCCCACCCCATCCAGAACGGCTCTCCATTATGACGGATTTGCCAATCATTGAGCACTTGATCAACGAGGCCTTGATATCCGGGCTGGTTGGTCACATCCATATGGAAAGAAACACCACCCGGTTTCAGCACACGCCAAATTTCAGAAATTGAATCCTGCAAAATCTGTGGTGTCGTTTCGTGGCCCCAGATCGTCGATGCGACTAGGTCAAAACTCTCATCTTCGAAATCCATATCCGCGGTGTTCATTTGGATGAGATTGACCGGCACCCCTTCACTTTCACAACGCGCATGACCCCAGCGCAAGAGACCAGCCGCAACGTCAATGCCATAAACTTCAGCCTCGGGATAAAGCTTAGCAAAGGTAGACGTGTTGAACCCGGTCCCACATCCAATGTCCAAAATACGTTTTGGTTTTAGTTTTCCAAACTGCTTTTCAGCTTCTTGTATCAAGAAATGTGCTGCCGAGTATCCAGGCTTAGATGTTCGGCCCTTGCCGGCTCCATAAACCATGCCGCCGCCCGTCATACGGGCACCAGACAGCAAATCATAATCGACACCTTCGCGCTCCAAACAGAACCCGCCGGGCTGACGGTGAATTTCAACCTTGGCTATGTTGGGTGGCAAATCGAGATCAGGATTCAACTTAAGTGAACCAACCTTATCTTTCCGCGACACGACTTCAGCCGCTGCCGCATCAATGCGCGCTAGATCTCGATCTAGCGTGTCATCAACGCAGTTCCACATCATGCCCTGACTAATCCAGGTTAGCGTCTCCCAAGTCTGGAAGAGATGTTCGTTAGAAATTCTTTGCTTGAGTGCCTTTCGGTGATCACGATTTAAATCGTCCAACGGCTCACCAAGTTCCGATTCCAACCCAGGCGCTATCGAACTGGCGACGTGCGCTTTGATATCATCCTGTAAACCCAAATTGACCTTCTGTTTGAAGTTCACGATGAACGCTTGGCGCGCCAGTTCATCTTGCGTGGGGTGCAGATTGATCTCTCGGCTTAAGTCAGCGGTCATTGTCTTTAGGTCCTTTCGCGGGGCGTTTTCTTGCAACGCAACCATATGTTCATTTGTTATAAAGATAAGATGAATGTAGGTGTGTATCAACGGAATTCGGATAGTCCGCCAGGCCACTCAACCTTGAGCAAAACCTTTCAGAACAGTACGGTGCCGGCATGCGATCATTATTAGCCTCCCTATCACTCAGCCTCTGCCTCTTTGCGACACAAACTGCGGCTCATCCGCATGTCTGGGTTACAGGAGCAGCATCGCTTCATTTTGAGGACACCAAGATCACGCGCGTCGGTATGCGCTGGCAATTTGATGCGTTCTTTAGTCAGGTGCTCGGTGCCGATTTTGACACCAACGGTGACGGCTCATTTGATACAGCGGAGACAAAGGCTATGAAGGATCAAGTCTTCACCAGCCTCAAAGACTACGGATATTTCACCCATCTTCGAACGGAAAAAACCGACGGCGAGCAACAGTTTGAAGCCGTAGAAAACTTCTCAGTTGATAAAGAGTCCGGAGAACTAGTCTTCAAGTTTGATCTCGTTTTGGTTGATCCCGTGGACGCGGTATCACAAAACGTTGGCCTGAGCGTTTTCGACCCTACGATATATGTGGACCTTATTCTGGACGGCGATCAACCGGTAACATTGAGTGGGGCAGACAATCTGGGGTGCACCATCGAGTATCGCCAAGGCGATGAGTTTACGAATGAGTCTGCTTTTTTCGTGCCACAAGAAGCTTGGTTAAGTTGTGCTGGAAACAGTTAGAAATCTAGCCAAAGACACATGGTGTTAGGTCAGAAACCCCGTGCGCTCAAGCGCGCCACCAAACAATAGACCGCCCATAACTGCGACAGCCAAAGAACCGACGACGGACAATGAGCGACTTAGGAACGCCCGCGTAGCGCTCGGTTCTTCATCCTGTCCGGAAACTGACCGTCGCAATACGATCGCACCAATCCCAAGCGCTGATATGGTTATGGCAACACCTGCCGCCATCATAAATGATGCGACAATACCCAGCACAAAAACGCCATTCGCTGCCGCAAATAACAGCACCAGAATAGATCCCGTGCATGGACGAATCCCTGAGGTCATTCCAACCGCAATGACTTCACCGCGCGGACCAAGCCAATGTCCCACCTTGCGCGCAAGCCACGTTTCCTTAGCTTTTGGCTCTGCGCTGTGCGTGTGATCGGGTTCGTGATGATGCTCGTCCGCATCGCCATGATCGTGGCCACACGTCGCCTTTCCTGTTAGTGCGCCGTAAGTCATGTAAAGTCCAATTGCCAGGATAAGACCGTAGCTAACGACTTCGAGCAGCGTCGTCTGGTCAATAATTTCGAGCTGACTGCCATTGAGCATAAGCGACAGTATTGCCACCATCAGTATCGCAACTACAGCCTGCGTGGTTGCGATAACTCCCCCCATCAGAATACCGGTCTTTAAGGGCGCCTCCTTTGCAGTGAAGTAAGACGCCACGACCATTTTGCCGTGCCCCGGCCCTGCGGCATGAAGCACGCCGTAGATAAAGCTGGCGAAAAGGACAGTAAAGGCAGCGGTCATGCCCCCCTGATCAGTCGTCGCTTGTAGTTGCTGTCCGAGGTACCGATTGATTTTCCGCTGCCAATCAGCAATTTGACGGAAAATCGCCCTAACAGAGGACGGCATAACAAACACTGGTGCAGATTTAGGTGCTGCCTGAGACTTTGATTCAGAATCTGAAGGCTTCGCTCTCTGACCAAAAAGACTGGGGCGCTGCTCTGCAGGCGCTGCGTCAGGGCCAGGCATCGCCGAAGGCCCTGCCCCAAAGGGGTTTGCCCCCCCACCCGATTGCGCCATAGCCGTATCAATGCCGAATAAAGAGCAAGCGAGTACTACGGCGGTAACGAACGACAAAACCATAGGTTTCGTGCTCGGCATCAAAAGCTTTGAAAATTGATTTGTCATGGGTTCGATCATACCGGTCGAACGTCAGCCCTGTGAAGAACTAGACCTCACAGTAACGTGACGCGGATGTATTCTTATAAGCTATTGAAAAAATTAGGGTTTTATTCTTTTTTAGACGATCGGCTGTTACGATTTGTCACGCCGTTTTCTTGGCATATCAGCCACAATGCCTGTATAAACTCGACAAACCATTGATTTGTAAGGGTGCTTTTCAAATTCAGCGCCCTTTTCGCTGACTGGGATTCTAAACTATGAGCGTGTTGCGCCCCCTTCTTGGGTTGCTGGTTGCTGTCGCGTTGGCAATCGGGCTGTATTTCGGTTACGCGACCTATATCGCCCCGGGCGGAGATGCCGCAACTGCTGATCGCTCTGGTGGTCGCGGGTTTGGCAATCGCGTGCAAGCCGTTATTGCGATGCCTGCGCGCAAAGAGATCTTTGCAGACCGCCTAGAAGCCATCGGCACTTTGATGGCGAATGAGTCTATCGTGGTAACCGCTCGCGTTCAGGGCATTGTCGAAAGCATAAACTTTCGAGACGGCGAAACCGTCGAAGCTGGAACTGCTCTTATTCAGTTCGATGAAGATGAAGAAAGCGCACGCCTTCAAGTTGAACTCGCTAACTTAGACGAGCAGCGTAAGCAGTTTGAGCGGATCACCGGACTAGCCCGCGCCAACGCAACGTCGGAAGCCCGGTTTGACGAGCAGCAGGCCGCAGTCAAAAAAGCTGAAGCGAACGTTGCAGCAGCGAGAGCGCGTCTCTCAGATTTCACAATCCGCGCACCCTTTACGGGGCGCCTAGGGACACGGCGCATTAGCACTGGCGCACTCGTATCCCCTGGAACCGAGATCACAACTCTTGATGACCTGTCCTTCGTGAAGTTGGATTTCTCCGTTCCTGAAACCTACCTTGCGACGTTACGGGAAGGCCTCGACATTGAGGCAACAACAGCGGCGTATCCAGACGAGGTTTTCCGCGGGGTCGTCATCTCGATTGATACGCGGGTAAACCCAACAACGCGGTCAATTGAAATTCGCGCAGAAATTTCAAACACAGATCAACGATTGCGTCCGGGCATGCTGATGGTCGTCGACCTCATTAAAGGCCGACGCGAAAGCCTAATGATTGCGGAAGAATCTCTGGTCCCCTTCGACAATCAGCAATTCGTGTTTGTCGTCGGAGACGACAACACTGTTGAGCGGGTTCCCGTTACCATTGGCAGACGCCGCCCTGGCAGCGTCGAAGTGCTCGAAGGTATCGCCTTGGGTGACCTGGTGGTGACCGAAGGCAACACATCGTTGTCATCCGGCAACTCGGTACGCTTGCTTAACGAAGCAGATGTACGGGGCGGAACACCATCTGCCTCAACTCGCCCTTCACAAGGCTAAGACGCAACACACAGTACAAACGTTTGAGACAAGGATACCTTAGCCATGGTGCTTTCTGATTTTTCGATCAAACGCCCGGTGGTTGCGACCGTGCTCAGCACCCTACTTGTTGTGTTTGGCATCGTCGCCATGTTTCAACTTCCCATCAGAGAAGCGCCCGATATTGAACGCCCTGTTGTTAGCATCATGGTGACATACCCGGGAGCATCAGCAGCAATTGTTGAAACAAAAGTTGTTCAAGTCCTCGAGGATCAGATCAGCGGCGTCGAGGGCATCAAATCCATCAATTCATCGGCGCGCGACGCCATGGGCTGGATAACCGTAGAATTTGAGTTGGGACGCGACATTGATGGTGCCGCCAACGACTTGCGCGATGTGTTAAGTCGGGCAACGCGCTCACTACCCAACGATGCAGACCCACCAACTATTCGAAAAGCGGACCAAGATGCGCAGCCCATTATGTGGCTGAACATTTCAAGCCCGAAAATGGATCGCCTTGAGCTTTCGGATTACGTCAGTCGCTATTTGATTGATCGCTTCACCTCAATTGAAGGCGTTGCATCGGCTTGGATTGGTGGCGAGCGGAAAAAATCTTTACGTGTATGGTTTGATCGGCGCGCTATGGCTGCACGCGGACTAACTGTCGCCGACGTAGAAAACACATTACGGCGCGAAAATGTGGAATTGGGCGCTGGGCTCCTTGAATCTGAGAACCGTGACTTTAATCTCCGCACGGCGCGGTCTTTCAACACACCTGAAGACTTCGCGCGTCTTGTGATCGCACGCGGAGAGAACAATTACCTTGTACGCCTTGGCGAAATTGCAAAAGTTGAAATTGGCCCGGCGAATACAGCAACCAGCTTTCGCACAGATGGGAAAAATTCCGTTGGCATCGGCGTTGTAAAACGCCCAGGCGCAAGCACGCTGGCTGTGGCGCAGGCCCTCAGAGATGAAATCGAACGAGTGCAACCCACCCTGCCAAGCAGTATGTCTCTCGTTGTTAACCAAGACTCATCCGTCTTCATCAGCGCTGCCCTTCGTGAAGTTGCACTTGCCATGGGCATTGCAGCTCTTTTGGTTATTGCGGTGATCTACCTGTTTCTTGGCACAATCCGCGCGGTCATCATTCCCGCTGTTACGGTGCCAATCTCATTGACCGCGACCTTCATCGTGCTGTGGCCGCTGGGCTACTCTCTTAATATCCTAACCCTACTCGCGCTTGTTCTTGCCATCGGGCTCGTTGTCGATGACGCGATTATTATGCTCGAAAATATTCACCGCAGGATCAAGCGAGGGGAGCCACCGTTGTTGGCCGCCTATCGTGGCGCACGACAAGTGGGCGTTGCCATCGTTGCAACAACATTGGTTCTGATCGCTGTTTTTGTGCCCATCACACTGACTGAAGGCGTCGTCGGCCGACTTTTCACCGAGTTCGCCGTAACTATGGCAGCGGCCGTCGCATGTTCCATGTTTGTCGCGCTGACGCTCACGCCGATGATGTGCTCGAAAATTTTAGAAAATAAACTCGACGAAACATTGGTCGCACGCAGCTCAATGAAAGCGTTCGAGTGGATGAAAGTGTTTTATGCGCGGACCCTGAACATAGGGCTAGATAAGCCATATGCTGTCCTTGCAGTGTTTTTCGCTATCGTTGCCAGTTCTGTCGGCATTTTCCTTGTTTTACCTCAAGAATTCACACCGCCTGAAGATCGGGGCAGCGTGAATATTATGATCCGTGCGCCGGAAGGGGCATCACTGGAATACACCGATCGCCAAGGCCAGGAAGTAACCCGCCGCATTCTCAAAGAATATGTGGAGCCCGGTATTGCCGCCCGTGTTCTTCAGATTATGCCGATGGGTGCAGGCGTCAGTGGCCAAGCAACCAACATGGGAAATGTGATTATTCGGTTGGAGCCCTGGGAGAAGCGCGACAAGAGCGTGCATGAAATTTTACGCGAGCTCGGACCACTTCTGCGAGACATCCCAGGCGCCCAAATCATCCCCAGCCCTGCACCAAGTTTCGGCCAAGGCCGTATGGGCGGTGGCTTAGGTATGGTTCTCGGCGGTAGCACGTATGAAGAACTGGTCGTCTGGCGCGACACCATGATGGAAGCGATGTCCGAAAATCCCCGACTCTTCGGTACACGCTCAAACTATAACGAAACGCGTCCCCAGATGCGCATCCGGATAGATCAAAACAGAGCGGCGGATCTTGGCGTTTCCATCGGAACAGTCGGCCAAACCCTAGCCGTGATGCTTGGCTCTCGACGCGCCACAACATTTGTCGACAACGGCGAAGAGTACGACGTGATCCTGCAAGGTCGAGATGAAGACCGTCGCACACCAACCGACGTTACCAACATCCATGTTCGGTCTGACACCACTGGTGAACTAGTGCCCTTGTCGAGTTTGATTTCAGTAGAAGAAATATCCGACGCAGGTACACGCAATCGCTACGACCGGTTACGCTCCATCACAGTCATGGCGACGCCAGCCCCTGGATATACGATGGGCGAGGCTATGGCATGGATGGAACAAGTGGCTGCGGAGCGCTTACCTGAAGCCGCACGCATCAGCTGGAATGGACAAGCGCGGGAATACCGTGAATCAGGCAATGCGATGTACATCTTCTTCGCCCTGTCCCTCCTCGTTGTATTCCTGGTTCTTGCAGCGCAGTTCGAGAGCTTCATCCACCCCCTCGTGATTATGATGACAGTGCCGCTCGCAGTGGTGGGCGCGTTGGCAGGGCTGTGGGTGTTTGGGATCAGTTTCAATATCTATTCCCAGATCGGGCTCATCGTCTTGATTGGCTTGGCGGCGAAAAACGGCATTCTTATTGTCGAGTTTGCCAACCAGCTTCGCGACGCTGGCTACGAGTTCCGAGAAGCTCTCGTTGAGGCCGCAACCATTCGGCTTCGCCCCATCGTCATGACAGCGCTTGCAACCTGCATGGGTGCCGTACCTTTGATGTTATCCTCCGGCGCTGGAGCCGAAGGACGCGAGGCCATTGGTGTCGTAATCTTTACTGGCGTTGCTTTCTCAAGTTTTATTACGCTGTTGGTCGTCCCCGTGTTCTACCAATTATTGACCCGCGGCACGCGATCACCTGGCGCCGTCGCAGCAGATTTGATCGAACTGGAAAAACAACACCCCGGTCGAGAAAATATCACGGACGATATCATTGGCGATGGCACTCCTGCGGAGTAATGCGATCTTCTGACTAAGACCTAACCTCAATTCCATGTAAACTAAGGCCCAGCATATAATATGTGCTGGGCCTTAGGCTTTTAGGGGTGCGATTTCAGTGAAAGAGAAAGAGCTTAGGCTCGCATTGGTGTGTTATGGCGGCGTTTCACTTGCCGTTTATATGCATGGCGTTACCAAAGAGATCCTAAAATTAGTCCGCGCGTCTCGAGATCGGAGCAGCAGTTCTCCAGGACAGCGCGCCGACGTACGCGACAGTGAAGATGCCTACACCGAATTACTAAACGCATTTGAACCCGACCTCGACCTGCGTGTTGTCGTCGACATCATCGCTGGCGCATCGGCCGGGGGGATCAACGGCATCATTCTTGGCCGCGCATTAGCGCACGATCTCGACATAGACCCGGTGCGATCGTTTTGGCTTACTCAGACGGACGTAACGGAGCTGATGTCTGACGAGGTGCAGGCAAAATCTTGGCACAAGGTCCTCTTCCGGCCCTTCATATGGGCACTGATGTGGACGTTCCGAAAAATTCTTTCTGGCGACCGTGAGTTCAAAAAGAAACTCTCTATTTTCTTACGGTCACGTTGGTTCAAGCCACCCTTCGATGGATCAAAGCTGACTCACGTTCTATTCAACGGCATGTCAGCCATGGGTGACCCGAAGCCCGAGAATCCATCTCTTCTTCCAAACGGATTGCCGCTAGACCTTTTCGTTACGGTAACGGACTTTTTCGGCTTCACAAAAGAGACACCCATTCACGACCCACCCTCTGTCATCGAGCGTGAGCACCGCCAGGTCATCCGGTTCCATTACAAGCAATCAGCAGCCGGAAAAGTAAGTTCGGATTTTGATCGTGACAACATCCCGGCCCTGGCCTTTGCGTCGCGTGCAACCTCTTCATTTCCAGGCGCGTTTCCACCGGCACAGTTGGGAGAATGCGACCAACTCATTCAGAGTAAGGGTGTGGTTTGGAAAAAGCGGGTCGATTTCCTATACGATAACTTTCGCCCTTATTTAACAAACGGGTTGAACCCTGCAAATGCAGCGTTCGTCGACGGAAGCGTACTGGTCAACAAACCTTTTGCTCAGGCTATAGGTGCGATAGCTGGTCGCCCGGC
Source organism: uncultured Rhodospirillaceae bacterium (assembly GCA_943787205.1). Taxonomy (GTDB): domain Bacteria; phylum Pseudomonadota; class Alphaproteobacteria; order Rhodospirillales; family Rhodospirillaceae; genus WLXB01. Next base: position 40,528 of record CALSLN010000001.1, on the reverse strand, counting down.
TTACCGTCAAGTTGATCGCCGCCTTCTCTATATTGACCCACATCCACGCGGCCCACGTGACAATAGCCAAGACGCTGCACCCGGTTTCTTCAGAACACTAAAGGGGTCCTTGTCAGACATCCCCCGCAACGAACCGATCCATGAAGATCTATCCTGGGTTAACGCCTACAACACAGAGGTTCGGCGCCTACAGACCGTTATTGAAGCGTCTCGCCCACATATTAAAGCCATTGTTGATGCCGTCGCCGGAAGCGCACTTAGTAGCCCAGTCGATGGCGCAACGATCAGCCGTTTGCGTCTAGCCGCTAATGCAAAAGCCCGCGCAGAAACCGGCTTCGCATACGAAGGGTATCTACGGCTAAAACTTGCCAGCGTGATTGACGACGTTGCGAATCTTGTAAGCTCTTTATGTGGTCACCATGTATCAAGACCGAAAAGGGAGCAGATTAAATCTCTCATAAACGATTGGGCAAATGCGTCTGGCATCGGCTCAAACTCTGCAACACTAAACGCTGACCCCGTGAACGGCGACAGTCCTAAGTGGATCCGCTTTTTGCTCAATTTCGATGCGGGGTACAGACAAAGAAGGCTTCGCTTCGCTATACGCGCGGTGAATCAACTTTACCCACGACTTGATAGGGACGAACTTCAGACTGTGAATACCAGCGATCTGGATTGTCTTAAGGCTGGTCTCTATGACGCGCTCGATTTAATGGCGCCACTTAATCAGACACAGAATTCAATTCCCACCGCTGTCGTCGACAAAATCAAAGCGCTGATAAATGGAGTGCATGCAGAACACGAAAAAGGCAGTGAGACAATTTTTGAAACCGTCGATCAGGCCATTGCGGTGCTCGGAGAATCCCTGGATTTTGAATCACACGCCGAGCATGCCGAAGCTATATTAGCCACACTCACAAAAGACATGCCGCCCGTCGTGCGACTAGAAGTTCTTCAAGCCTACATTGGCTTCGCAGCATGGGATGTGCTGACATTTTCGGTGACAAATTGGCGTGACTTAGATGAGTTTAACGAAATTAGAGTAGACAGGGTCAGCCCAGATGACGCCCAATTTCTGCGGCCAGGGGGAACAGCCGCATGCCTCAAAGGGCAACATTTCAATCATTTTGGCGCGTTCTTTAGTCGCGCCTACCGTGAAAACGATTACCTATGGGGACGATTGCATGCCGCAGAACGCCTTATTGATATTGTTGTTGATGCCGCACGCCTAGAAGGCGCTGGCGAAAATATAGACGTTCAAAAAGTTAAGGCGCGGGCTTTCTTGGCCATTTTAGAAACAGAAGGTGCCCAACTTCCCCATTGCTCAACCTTAATTGCCGAATTGCGCGGTGCAGCATCTGTGTTGTAGCAGCACATAAAAAGTCTGCCCTTTTTGTGGCAACACCAGCTACTCTGAAAGCCATAGCTCCCTATAAAAAGGCTCATCGCGTTGACCCGAATTATTACACTTGTAGTCATTTGCGCAGGACTCGTTTTCGGCGGCCTATTGATTTTTGGATCTGAAAAACAAGCGCCCGAACTCGACCCCGCCAATACCACATCCGTCGCACCATCAACCGAGTCAAAAACGCTGCGCGTAGGTGTTGTGAGTCTACCGCCGGCGCTCGGCAACCCGTATCGCGGTACAGGCGTGCCAACGATCTACACCTACAGAGCCATGTTTGAAGGCCTAACCTTTGTTACCGAAGAGGGTGATGTGGAACCGCGCCTAGCCACATCTTGGGAAAACATTGACGACCTTACATGGAAGTTCAACCTGCGTGATGATGTTGTATTCCACAATGGCGTGCCGTTCACGGCCGATGCCGTAGTCTTTGCGATCGAATACTTAAGAAGCCCTGAGGCAAGAGTTGAGCCGATTGCCCGTGACCTTGCTGCAGTCGAAAGCGCTGAGGTAATCGATGATCACACAGTTCTCATTCGCACAAATATACCGGCGCCACTCCTGCCTGCGCTTACAGAAGCGCTTATGATTGTCGAGCCTGGCCAATGGCAACGGCTAGGGCGAGAAGGCTTTGCACTAGAGCCAATCGGTACCGGCCCGTTCAAGCTGGTTAAATGGGAAGAAGCAAAAGCAACACTAGAAGCTCATCGTGAAGGCTGGCGGCCACCAAAGGTCGACGCCCTTCACCTTTTTGCACTTCCCGATACGTCATCACGCGTACAAGCCATCTTATCCGATCGCATCGATATCGGTGTGGCAATGAGTCGAGACAATATTCTATCCATCGAATCAGTTGGCGCGCGCGGTGATGTCGGGACGACGATAAGCGTTCTCGGAATCAGCTTCATCTTAACAAAAACACCTGAAGACCACCCCATCCAAGATAAGCGCGTTCGGCAGGCCCTGAACTATGCCGTCAATAAAGACGCCTATATTGAAGCTCTGTTTGGGGGGCTAACCAAAGCAGCTAGCCAACCATCAACGCAAGCAGGGTTTGGGTATAACGACTCAATTAAAGCCTATCCCTACGACCCTGAACGGGCACGCGCGCTCTTAGCGGAAGCTGGGTATCCAGACGGCTTTCCATTTACAGCGCAAGTGACAATCGGCGGTGGCGCCTCGCTTGCACCGGCGTATCAGCAAGTGGCTGCAGATCTGCTAGAGGTCGGCGTGGTGATGACGCTACGCACCATGCCCGTCCAACAGCTCATTAGAGGAATTCAAGAGGGTGAATGGCGCGGTGAAGCCTTTGGCATGAACTATTCAGCAGAGCGTACAGTTGATTCGCTTCGCCCCGCGCGACTTCATTCCTGCATTCAACGTATACCTTGGTATTGCAACGAAGAGCTGACGGATAAAGTAAGGGCGGCTTTTGCGATCGCGGATCTCGATAAGCGGCGCGAACTCACAGAAGAGATTATGGCGATGTATAACGACGATGCCCCAGCCATCTGGATGCACGAAGTCATCATGTTCAAAGCGCTAGGTCCGCATGTCCGTAATTTTCGTCAAGACCACACGGTGCTAAACTACGACGAAATTGACCTTGTTCCGTGACCCACGGCTCTGAGTCTATTGAAGCCCTCCTATCAGAATGGGCGAAAGCTTGGTCAAATCGAGATGCCGACACGATCCTGAACTTATGGGATGGTGATGACGTCGAAGCGACATATTTGCCAGCCGAGCGCCATGACCCGCTTATCGGCCTGACCGCAGTATCCGATTACGTAAACTTGGTGTGTACTGGGTTTGACCAAGTTCAGCATCGTGTCGAGACACCTATCTGTAAACTCTTGTCTGATAAAATCGGGCTCGCCTTCTACACCCTGGCCTGGATGGCCCGCGACCAACGAGGGCCAATTGGCGGAACCTGTCGAGTGACTGCCCTCTGCCATAAGAACAAGGGGCACTGGCGACTCTTTCATTATGCAGAAGCGCCACTTGCACCGTTACTTGAGCTTCAATCCTTCTACGAATCCGTCGCAGCCCAAGGGTTAGACGCCATGCCCACGCGGGCTCAGTCATCATGAGCACTCTGACAGAAGACATAGCGACGCTAATCCGTCAGTACGTCTCCTACTCCGAAGGGATGGACTTCGCAGGCAAGAAGGCCATGTGGGATGCGGATGATTCGACCCCGTTACTAATGCCAGAAGAAGCCCATGCACCGCTGATTGGCTGGGATGCAATTAATGCCTATTGGTCAAAGTCCCGCGTGATTATGGAATCACTCAAGAGTCAGACAGCAAATCACCATGCGCGAGAAATCGAAGATGGGATTGCACTCGCAACTTACGACATGCGGTGGATCGCCACCTTGGCGGGACCAAAAGATGCGCCGAGAAAACCAATTTCAGCAGATGTCCGAGTTACTGCCTTGCTGCGTAAGAAACCCGAGGGCTGGCGCCTCTTCCATCTTATGGAAGGGCCAATCGACCTGATGGCTATGGCTCGTGAAGCCTACTCTCAGAAAGCCAGTGATCTGTTTCCTGATAACGCGCCGTAATATCGGCTATGGGCCGTCTTCTGTTTGTAAACGAAGACGCTCAACAATGACGCCATTCTTGATGTGACTTTCGAGTATCTCGTCAACATCCGCTTCGGTCTCGTAGCGATACCAAATACCATCAGGATAGACCACCATCGCGGGGCCAACTTCGCAACGATCTAGGCATCCTGAAGCATTCACGCGAACACGGCCAATTTCCATGGTCTTCGCCTGTTTCTTCATATAGTCGCGCAGTGCGACAGAATTACTACGAGCGCATGAGCCCCGGGGGTGGGATTCTGGACGGGCATTCGTGCAGCAGAATACGTGGAGGCGGTAATAAGACTCTTCGATTTCAGACATTTAACACTCTACGAAAATTTAACTCAGTCTTTCCAATGGTGACAGGCAACGTCCTGCCCATCTCCGGCACGTTCTAGTTCTGGAGTTTGGCTAGCACACAGCTCAGTCGCTTTTCCGCAGCGGGTGCGAAACACGCACCCGGTCGGTGGATTTAAGGGGGACGGGAGATCACCCGTCAGCAAAATACGATCTTTATTGCGTTCTTTAGTCGGGTCGGGAATTGGGACAGCGGATAAGAGCGCTTGTGTGTAGGGATGGCGCGGAGTCGCATATAGCGCCGCCTTATCTGCCAACTCCATCACCTTGCCAAGATAGAGAACCAAAACACGATGGCTAATGTGGCGCACAATCGCGAGGTCGTGGCTGATGAAAAGCAGTGCCAACCCAAAATCGCGCTGAAGATCCATCAGGAGATTGACGACCTGCGCCTGAATGGAAACATCAAGCGCGGACACGGGCTCATCACAGATAACGAGCTTTGGGCGCAGGATCATTGCGCGAGCAATTCCAATACGCTGACATTGGCCACCAGAAAACTCATGGGGGTATCGGTTAATCATGCGCGGCAGCAGCCCGACCCGCTCCATCATGTCTTCAACCATCTTGCGTCGCTCGGCCTTAGACAGAGTTGGGCGATAATTGCGCAACGGCTCGGCGATAATATCACCTGCCGTCATACGAGGATCGAGGCTTGCCAGCGGATCCTGAAATACAATTTGGAGATTCTCTCGCGCGGCAATCAGTTCTTTTTTATTCAGTGAGGTGAGATCAGTTCCGAGCCAAGACACCACACCGTCAGTCGCACCAATCAACTGCAACACCGCACGGCCAAGCGTCGACTTCCCGCACCCTGATTCCCCAACCACCCCAAGGGTTTCGCCAGGGTTGAGGTCAAAGCTAACACCGTCAACAGCCTTAAGGGGGGTGTATTCACCAATCAATATGCCGCCTGTTCTGATCGGAAAGTGGACTTTCAGGTCACGAACTTGGAGGAATGCGTCACTCATTGCGCGACCTCCACATGAGGTCGAAAACACGCTCTTATGTGGCCGTTATCCATGGCCTCAAGCGCTGGCCGCTCTGATTTGCATTGGTCGACCACATACTTGCACCGCGGATGAAAACTACAACCCGACGGAAGGTTCTGTAGGTTTGGCGGCTGCCCGGAAATCGTAACAAGCGCTTCGGTTTCGACATCCAAGCGGGGGGTGCAGGCCAACAAGCCTTGCGTATACGGGTGGGCCGGTAACGCGAAAATATCGCCGACAGTACCTTGCTCAACGATCCGTCCGGCATACATCACAGCAACACGATCAGCCAAGCCAGCGACAACACCCAAATCATGTGTAATCAGGACGATCGCCGCATCAAGGTTGTCTTTGACCTCCGCGAGCAAATCAAGGATTTGAGCCTGAACCGTCACGTCTAACGCAGTCGTCGGTTCATCAGCGACAATCACTTCGGGCTCACACATCAAGGCCATAGCGATCATGACCCGCTGGCGGAGTCCGCCCGACAGTTCATGGGGATACATATCGAGGCGTCGTTCTGCCTCAGGAATGTGGACACGGTTTAGCATATCTAGCGCCCGCGCTCGGCCAGTCCGGGCATCAACTTTTTGGTGCTCAATTAAAACTTCAGACAATTGACGGCCAATTTTCATATGCGGCGTCAGCGACGTCATCGGGTCTTGAAAAATCATCGCGATCCGTTCACCGCGCAACGTATTTAGCTTCTTTTCATTCGCCGACAGTAAGTCGATGCCATCAAGCCGAATTTCTCCGGTTGCGGTTCCGTTGTCAGCCAACAAACCCATCGCCGCCATAAAAGTTTGGCTTTTTCCTGAACCAGATTCCCCAACAAGCCCAAGACACTCACCCGCTTCAACTGACAAAGACACATCGCTTACCGCAGACACGTCGCCATCGGGCGTGGAAAAGGAGACCGTAAGGCCATCTATCTCAAGCACTGAAGTCATAGAACTTAACGATCTTTCGGATCGAGCGCGTCTCGCAGACCATCGCCCAGGAAATTAAAGCAAAACAGAGTGGTTGATAGACACACGGCAGGAAGAATAAGTGTGCGCGGTGTGATTTCCATTTCTTGCGCACCCTCAGCGATCAGTGCGCCCCAACTGGTCATCGGCGGCTGCACCCCAAGCCCGAGGAAGCTGAGAAAGCTTTCCAGCAAGATGACCTGCGGGATGGTCAGAGTCACATAGACAATAACAACACCGAGAACATTGGGAACAATATGGCGCAAAATAATGCTTGCTGTTGAGCCACCCGATGCCCGTGCGGCTTCAATAAACTCTTTGTTCTTAAGCGTGAGCGTCTGACCGCGAACAATACGCGACATGGTTAGCCATTCGACAAAACCGATGGCCAAAAACATGAGATAGAAATTCCGCCCGAAGACGACCATTAGAATAATAATAAAAAACATCAGCGGCACGGCATACATGACGTCAACGAAGCGCATCAGAAACTGGTCGACACGACCGCCCATAAACCCAGCAGTGGCGCCAACCGCAACACCGATAACCAACGCAACCGACGTGGCTAAGATGCCGACCAGGAATGAAACCTGCCCGCCTTGAAGAATACGGGCTAACAGGTCACGGCCTAACGAGTCTGTTCCGAGGTAATGACCGGTTTCAAAATTTGGTGGCGTAGCTTCAAGAATATCCCAATCGATTTCTTCATACGACCACGGAACAAAAGCGGGGCCGACAAAACAAATAAAGGCCAAAACAATAAGAACAATCGCACTGATCATCGCCGCGCGATTCGCTTGTAGGCGACGAAACGCGTCCTGCCATAAACTACGGCCCTCAACGTCCGCTGCCTTATCCAAAGCGTCCGCGTTCGGAACACTCAGGTTGGCACCTGAACGACGTTCATTCATTGGCGCGTCACTCATAGCGCACCTTAGGGTCAAGCCAGGCATAGGTCATATCGACAAGTAGGTTGATAAAGATAACCATCGACGCCGCAAGAATAGTCACGCCCATAACTAGAGTGTAATCGCGGTTCAGGGCGCCTTGCACGAAGTACCGCCCAATCCCCGGCAATCCAAAAATGGTTTCAATCACCATCGAACCAGTTAGCAAAAATACAGTTGCCGGCCCTAAGTACGTCACCACCGGTATCATGGCGCTCTTAAACGCGTGCCGCAAAATGACCATGCGAAACGGTAGGCCTTTAGCGCGCGCCGTTCGCACATAATTTGTTCTCAGTGTTTCAATCAAACTGGCCCGCGTAATTCGCGCAATATAAGCAATGAACGGCAGGGCCAGACAAATCACCGGCAATATTCGATTCGGGAAGGCGCCATTGTTCCAGCCGGCAACCGGCAACGCGAACATGGTGTCCCTAAGATAGATCCCAAAGATCAACGCCAGTAATGGGCCAACCACAAAATTAGGAACCACGATCCCAGTCATGGCAACGGTCATCGCCGCATGGTCTGCGCCTGTGTTCTGCCGGAGCGCCGCCATAGTCCCAAGTGGAATGCCGAACAGAATAGCAATGAACAACGCTGCTGCACCGTTCTGGATGCTGACCGGGAAGCCTTGGCCGATCAATTCCGTCACAGAGAAATCTTTGTATTTAAATGAAGGCCCAAAGTCGCCTTGGAGCAAGTTGCCTAGGTAATTAAAATACTGCCACCACAGTGGCTGATCCAAGCCATAGGCCGCTTTTAAGTTCGCCATGATCTCCGGTGGTAACGGCGCTTCCTGATCAAACGGACCGCCCGGCGCGAGTCGCATGAGAAAAAACGCGACCGTAATCACCACCCAAAGGGTGGGGATGGCAATGATGAGACGGCGCGTAAAATAAGCCCACATAGACTGGCAAGAGTTCCGTTCAAGTGCGTTGCTGAAAGGCGTCCAAGACCATACCGGGGTCCTAGGCGGCACGCCAGACCCGGAAGGGCAGTATAATCTAACTCAGAATTTACTTTTTCTTTTGGCAGAAGTCGAAAGCGTTAGGCCCGTTAAAGGGTGAATGCCCGACCTATTTTTTTGCCATCCTCGAATCTCCGATGAGACCAGAGCTAGGGGTTGATAGAAAAACAGCGCAAGCAAAGCCTGATCCTCAATTAGGGCTTTCTCAGCCTCACGGTATTGATTGGCCTGCGTCTCCAACTTCTCACTTCCCGAAGCGCGCGCAAGATAAGTGTTGAATCCTTGAAAATCATAACGCGCCCAATTCCATGGCCCTGCCGTGCGGCTTAGTGGCTCAAGAAAATTCTTTGGCGAATCACGTCGACCGGGCCATGTCGCAAAAGCAACGTCGAAATCACCCTCAGACAATGCACGCCAATGGTCTGGCATTGAAGCGGTGATGATCTCTGTATCGATCCCAGACCTCGCCCACATTTCGGAAACCACCGCAGCGATATCAGAATGGACATCTCCCGCTGGAACGCGAAGCCGCACCGTAAACCGGTTCTCAATTCCGTACCCTTGTTCAGACAAAAGAGCGGCGGCGACAGCTTCCCGTTCTTCAAACGTGAGTTCTGCAAACGGGGTTCGATACGGCTGCTCGTAAGTCATTGCCGACGGCGGCACAAACCGGGTCGCAACACTGGCACGCGGTACAGACACGCGCTCCAACATCTCGGTGCGGTTAATCGCCATAGCCAAAGCATGGCGGGCTTCTAGCGTATCGAGGGGGGCTTTGGCTGTATTCACAACGTATGCATAGAGTGCATCACCACCATCAAACTGAATATCAGCCGCTTGAGCACCGACGTTAGGCGCGACGATAAATGGAAAGGACGACGTGACGAAAGCATCGACTTGGGAGGATTCTCGCCAAGCCTGATCAATAGAGTCCACGACACGAAACCTCAGCCGGGTATCGCCATTTCGCGCCAACAGCACAACGGCCCCAGCGCTATGGGTCCCGACGACGAATGGGCCCGAAGACAATCTACCGTCCGAAATGGCCTCCAGATCATTTGCCGGCGCAGGCATCGCTACCGGGTGGGCAAGCACACTCAAAAATTCAACGTTACGCTGCTCCAGAGAGACTGTGACGGTGCGTGGATCTGGCGCACCCACTCCCAACACCTGATCAGGTTCCAAAAGCCCATCGTGAAATGCTTCCGCATTTTTAATGTCGAATAGCTTTGCAGCAAACGGTGTTCGTTTGGTTGGATTCAAAGCGCGCTTAAATCCAGCAACTACGTCTTCTGCTTTTAAGGCCCGGCCATTTGACCAGGTTAAACCGGACTTAAGGGTGAACGTGTAGAAACGACCATTGTCTGAAATCACCCAGCTTTCGGCCAAGCCCGGACCTAAAACCCCACCATCATCATAGGTGGTGAGTCCGAAATGTAGCGCGTTAACGAGCGCATGCTCAGAAGACGTTTCTGCGTAATGAGGATCGAGCTTGGTCAAGCTGGCAGCGGTATAGACCGTAATATCATCTGCAGACGCACAAACAGAAAAGCCAACCGTCGTACCGGCAACCAATATCCCGATGAGCAATCGGAAAATCAGACTTCCGCCTCCGCTTTGACCGTGTTGGACAACGTTCCAACGTTCTCAATTTCAATGTCAATTGAATCACCTGGCCCGAGCCAAAGGGGCGGTGTACGCCCCGCACCAACACCAGCCGGCGTGCCGGTTGCGAGCACATCCCCTGGTTCGAGATGTGTAAACCCAGAGATATAAGCAATAAGAAAAGGGACTGTGAAAATCATGTCCTGGGTAGATGCATCTTGCATAACTTCGCCATTGATACGGGTCGTAAGGTGCAAGTTTTGCGGGTCTGGGATTTCACGCGCCGGAACCAACCACGGCCCACACGCCCCTGACGAATCAAAGTTCTTTCCAGCAGTAAAAGAGTGCTTCTGATAATCTCGCACGGAGCCATCCAGAAAACAGGTGTACCCAGCGACATGCTCCAGCGCCCGATCAACATCAATATGTCGGCCGCCCCGACCAATCACGACGGCCAACTCACCTTCGAAATCATATTGCTCTGAAATCCTAGGCATGATGACCGATTGCTGATGACCAACGACAGACTGGGCCGTCCGCATAAATAAATTTGGATTGGCCGCCACTTCGCCGCCCATCTCTTTGGCGTGGTCTTTGTAATTTTTACCAACACAGATAATGCGGTCAGTGTCAGGAATAACCTGATGCAGAATTACATGGTCAAGATCGACTGTTGGAGATCGCGTCTCGGCAACTTTAATCAAGTTGTCGAGAGGGCCCGTTCCCAAAACAGCCTTAAGGCTTGGACCAGCATCGGACAGATCAATGATGCCATCATCGATGACAGCACCGAACTTCACGCCCTCATTGTACTCATAAGAAACGAACTTCATCGGTCGTCATGAACCTTCTAAAATTAGGGGTCGATCAATATCCACCCATATTCATTGTTCGTGGCAGCCATAATACAATCTCTGGCCAAGCAATGAGTATAGCAACCGTGAGCAAATCCATGATCACAAATGGACCAACACCGCGAAAAACTGTTTCCAAGCTTATATCCGGCCTCACCCCGTTCACGATAAAACAATTGAGCCCGATTGGAGGGGTGACCAAGCCAATCTCGATCATCTTAACGACGAGGATGCCAAACCAAATGGGGTCATAGCCGAGCGATAAGATGACCGGATAAACAACAGGCATAGTCAGTAGCAGCATCCCTAGGCCATCAAGGAACATGCCCAGAATCATATAGGTCGCGAGAATGGCTAAGAGAATAACCAAACGGGGAACCTCTAGATTACCAATCCAATCGGCCAGCATGCCTGGCAAGCCCGTGAAGCCGAGAAACCGAACGAACACCAAAACGCACCAGACAATAGCCAGCACCATCGCTGTTAAGCGCGCCGTATCAACGAACGCTTCGACGATCTGTTTTTTGTGGGTGCTACGATTTGAGAGAGCCATCATCAACACAAGCGCAGCACCGACTCCCCCAACCTCCGTGGGTGTCATCCAGCCAGTATAGAGCCCGACAATGACGATACCGATGACGGAAATAATGCCCCAAGCCTGACCTAGAGCCTTAAATTTCTCGAGAATGGGAATCGCTTCGGTCGACGCAGGCCCAAGCTCTGGTGATATTTTGACGCGCAACACAATAAAACCCGCGTACAAAATCGCTGACAGAACACCGGGCACAAAACCGGCTAGCAAAAGCGCTCCCACCGATTCCTCAACGATAATGCCATAGAGAACCAAAATGGCACTCGGTGGGATCAGTGATGCAAGCGTCCCACCCGCAGCGACGACGCCGGCCGCGAGACGGGGGTCGTAGCCCGCTTTCAACATTTCAGGCACTGAAACACGGGTGAATACCGCGGCTGTTGCCGTGCTTGCGCCAGAGACCGCCGCAAATCCAGCTGTCGCAAATACGGTTGCAACAGCAAGTCCGCCCGGGAGTCGCCCCGCCCAAGCGCGTGCCGCGGCGAATGCTTTTTGGGTCAGCCCGGCATGAAACGCGAGAAGCCCAATGAGAATAAACATCGGTAATACAGAAAGAGAGTAACGCGCCGTTTCCGCATAGGTCAGCAAACCGGTGAGGCCAACGGCAGGGTCCCAGCCTCGAAGAAAAACCAAGCCGCCAAGGCCAACGACACCGGCAGCCCACGCCACGCGCATACCTGCAACAACAAGAACAGCAAGAGCTAAGAGGCCCGCAAGCCCAGTCAGGAATGGGTCAGCCGTCATGACCGGCCCTCCGACCCAACAGTCTCCGGTTCGATCTTTCCAATCACGTCATCAATCTCTTCGCGTGCAAGCTCTTCCACAGAGACCACCGGTAAGGCAGCGATAGGCTGCCCATCTGGATCAATCATCAGCCGTAAAGAGTCGAAGAGTTGCAAAGCCAAGCGCACAGAAAGCACGGCAAGAGCGACACTAATGAGAGCTTTCGATGGCCAGACCGGGAGCAACAAATCCATCGTTGCGTCCCCAACGCGGTAGGCGCGAACAACACCATCCACACTGGCTAACCCAACCGCACTGACAAAGCCAAAGGCCACCAACGTGGTCATGGATTCAACAAACCACAGAGTCCGACCGGACAATCGCCTAACAACCATCTCCATGCGCACATGCCCACCCATGCGTTGGCATTGTGAGGCGCCGAGAAAAGCGACTGCGGCCATACCCAAATTGAACATGTCGATAATGCCGGGTAGCGGCGCATTGAGCAGTTTGCGACTTAGAACCTCAACAACAGTGAGCGTCATTGCGACAGCAATCAAACAGCAGCGACATAGGCGCAGGCATCTTCGATGCGGCACCATATAGAATGTACGCGTTCTAGAATAATCGGGACTGACTGTTGGTTCGACACCTTAAGAAACCTTATCGAAAATAATCTAAGCAGTAGACTTGCACTGCAAGCTAAAGACATTACTCCACGTTGGACCGTGAGCTGTTACAGACGTGATGCCTTAGCCACTAAGTGGCTTATAGCAGGTCGCCTCGAGTTCCAACTTTGCACCAGGCAGCAATAAATCTGAACGTACACGGCCGAGCGGGCTGGAGGGGAATCACAGTCAAAGTAAGAATGCGCAAACGATGCATTAAACGCCTTGAAGTCATCCGCATCGGTCAACCAGACCAGAGCATTTCACGGACATCTGAGAAACCACAGTCCGGCGCTTTCCAATACACTTCATAGGAGCCGATCCATAACGGCGTTGGTTTGGACTCGTAATATCGCCGGCGACCATTTGGCCGTCAGTCGCCTCTTCGGCAACAGCCCAGAGATAAAAATAAAATCACCTGCCCGCACGGCCGGACTAATGGGGTTCGGCGTGCCGTCTGGAAGGAATCCCTGCGGTCCAATTGCCGTTCGAGGCACGCGTTAAGACCCCTCCGCGTTGGCCACTTCCGCTTCTGTAAGAATAAAGTTCAGATACTCTTCAGCTGCGAAACGTCGACTATTCCTCTTAATCCAACCATCCCATAGCGGTCTTGCTGTTTTAGCCTTGAAGGCGCTAAGGGCAACAGGTTCGTAGACAATGCGCTCCATACCGCCAGCATCGAATTCTGGTATCCACTCAGTGTCTGCGCCGGCCAATGCCTCGAACTGCAACTCATAAGCTTCAGCATTAATTTCTTCGACAAGCGCACGCTCTTCGTCGGACAACGCGGCCCAAGAATCTTTACTCACCAGAATAACGCAGCTCGGGATCGCGAGATTCATATTGAACGTGTACCACTCAGACACCTCATGAATGCGGTAGCTGGCAAACGTGTATGAGAACGGAAGCGCGGCAGCATCAAACAACCGCCGCTCTATACTGGTGTAAATTTCCGGGGCGGGAACGGATGTTGGGCGAGCGCCAAGAGCACGCACACCATCTCCAATGGCACCCGGCGCACGCACGCGCATACCCTTCCAAGATTCAAGGTTTTTGGGTGCGTCACCCGCGCCCCATAAACTCATACCGAGGTGCAATGACATGCTGCAAAACACGGGCATTGAACTGACCTAACTCTCGTTCAATGACTGGATGTTGGTGAGCCTTAAGAGCAACCCTATGCGCTGATCGAATATCATCGAAAGGGAGAAACGGGAGTTCGAGCCCTAGTAACGCCGGCGTCTTGCCAGGGTGATAAGATGGACAAATGTGCGCAGCTTCAAACGCACCAAGCGCGATGCCATCAATATTTTCCCGAGAAGGAGAAATGGCTTCGCCAAAATGAGTGATCGATCTTGAAGGCGCCATCGGTGCGGCGCGCCACTTCTTTCGCAAGGTGCTCAATAGAAACGGTAACCGCCCTACTATTTCCCCACAGTGAAACATTCCACACCGTATCCGCAGCAGCGGGCATGGCGAATAGAGTGCAGGCGAGAAGGGCCGCGGCACTGGGTCTTACAAAATTTCGCACAGACTACGGGGCCTCAAAGATGGCGACATCATAGACGCCCGAACCCTCACGGAGAGGCTTGATCTCTTTTTGATAGGCATCCGACTTATAGTACGCCTCGGCCTTCTCTAGAGTTTCGAATTTCGAGACAACGACACTTCGCCCAGTTAGAAAATCGCCTTCGAGCACTTCCTTGGCAGGACCGCGCACTACATATTCGGCGCCGTGCTCTTCAGATAAGGCGGCAGCCTTGCCGATATACTCTTTAAGTCCATCAGTCATATTGTCGATACGTGCAATCGCCACAACGTAGCCAGGCATAGTGTGTCTCCTTGGTAATAATGAACTGTCGGGTGCTTGTTTAGCAGTCTCAGTGGTTGGCGACCAGTTGGCCGAAGCCTTTTAAAGGATCTTCGATACCCAATTGGCGTAGGCCAGCCCAATACGTAATGACGTTGACTGTTAGCACAGGCTTGCCAAGCCGGGCCTCCATATCATCGACAAGAAATGACATTGATGAATTCGTGCCAACCTTAATAATGCATTCCACACCATCGACATTAATTTCGTCGACAGCCTGATTGAGCAATTCGGGTGTTGCGGTGGCAATATGCAACGGCGTCGGGTGCTGCAGTCCCTTAATCGCCAAAACATTGTAGCCAGCCTCATTAAAAAATGCGGTGCAGGCTTCATCTGCCGGCGGCATCCATGGCGTCAAGATTCCAAGGTTTTTTGGTTTTCCGAGAACATCGAGTGCTTTCAGCATAGCGTGCGCCGGCAACATCACGGGAATGCCGCCGCTCAAGGCCTGCATATGAGCACGCATCGCATCAGCGCCAGACAACCCTTTCGCCAAGACTATCAACAGAATGCCCGTGCACGATGACATCTGGCTCACAGGCCGACAGCACATCAATCGCTGCATCCATTTGGACTGAGGCCCCAAGAAATTTTTTGTACTTCTCAAGATCGTGCGCTGGCCGGTTTACCCGGCTCATGCGTGACACATGGTTGGTAACCCCTGGAGGCTGCATAGCCGCCATTTCCGGTTCCACTATTGTGTTACTCGCGGGAACAAGAATGCCAACCTTTGCGCGATACCCCAGAACGTCTGCGTCGCGATTTAATACCGCTGTGTTGGACATATGCTTAATCTCCCCTGCTCACGTTATGTCGTTTCTTTGACACTCTTTATAGCGTGATGTTTATTCCGTTCGAACGACTGTAATGCGACGACCGTTCAACGGGCGACTAAGGGAGACCCATTATTGTGGCTAACGACTCAAAAACCGGCGAACGAGAAATGTTTGATGAGATTGCGGCCTTAATGGGCGGAATCGCCAAGGCCTTCGAATTGGATGAAAGCCAAACCATTACGGCTTTGGAAGAAGGCGTCATAGAAATGGTCTTCGAAACCGATGCCAATGGAAACCCTTTTGTTCTAGCCACTTACGGTGAGAAAACGGCCCGACTTTACGCTGGCGCAATCAAACAAGAAACAGACGCTAAGCATTGAAATATAAAGCAATTCTTGCTCTACAGGCCACATACATGTATATACATACGGTATGGAAAACGGACTAAGTCCATCATCTGAACTCGCCGCACAGGCTGTCGAAGTCTGCCTCTGTTTCCACACCCGAAAAGCCTCTCGGGCGATCACTCAAGTCTTTGACCACATCCTTGCGCCAACGGGGCTAAAAGCGACACAACTTAGCCTGCTTATGGTCGTTAGTGCCCGCGAACCCCTTAGAATCGGAGATCTTGCGGATGCCCTAGTCTCCGACTCGACTACGGTATCTCGAACGATAAAACCACTAATCAAAGCTGGATTGATCCAGGATTCGACAGACTCACAAGATCGTAGGATCAAAAGAATAAGCCTATCCTCTTCGGGGCACGCCGCCTTGGAGAGGGCGCTTCCTTTGTGGCAAGACGCCCAAAGCCATATCGCTAAGCAGTTGGGCGGCTCTACCGTTCAGACTCTTCTTCCCGCCTTAGAATCCGCCGCAAAATTGGGTTCCACAGACGAAAGAAAGCTGTAAGAACTCCGCTTAAATAATATAATTGCATATACATATATTATAGATGATGGGATCATCGCGCATAAGCCGCACCGTTAATGTTTGTAAAAAAATGCGTAGAAACGGATTCAAATCCCAGCATTTAAGGGCTTGTTAACAGCCGCCAGACAACACTGTCGCATATTCCAAGAGGTCCTATCTGGAGGCGACACGGTGAAGACCGTTACCAAATCATTCGAAACCGGAGACACGATTTACTCAGAGGGCGAAGAAAGCCGCTGGGCATACGAAATCGTCGAGGGAACCGTTGAGCTTTTCGGCAACGGCCCAAGTGGACCGGTTGTTCATGCGCACCTGTCAGACGGTGAACTCTTCGGTGAAATGGGGATTCTCGACAAAAGCCCACGCCATAATTCAGCTAAGGCAAAGACGAGCGTGGTGCTTCACGCCATTCCGCGCGCAGAATTTCTGCGACGCGTTGAAATGGAACCGGATACGGCATTCAAGGTTATGTCGAAAGCTGGCCAAGACTCTGCGCAAGAAACGATGACCCACTCACGCGTGGGGACGCAATCAAGGCTGCGGTGCAAGGCGCCCGCCTACCTGTTGTTGTGTCTTCCGACGTCGAAACATCGCCTGCTCTTCGTCCCGCGGGGATGGGTCGCCCCATGCCCGTCAATTTGGTTGGCGAAAGGAAAGCCAAACCTGTTCGAACGAATCGTCGATGCCGTCGGGAAGGACCCTACACGCAGGCCGGGTCGAGTTCGAAAGGCACCGTCACCGGAAGATGTATCGATCTTGGTTGGTAAGGTGCATGACGATTATGAAGACATGCAACATCGCATGATCGTTGAAGCCCTGAGCGAAATACCTGGTGTGCGCGTTGAGTCATGTCGACCGCGATATAGCGCGAATGATTCCAGGCCTAGCGGATAGCTCACCGACAGGACCAAGTGATGACGCCCTTAGTCGGGTAACCCGAGAAGGCAGACGCTGGCTAACTGAGAAAAACGCCGACCTTTTAGTATGGGCTTTTGTCGATGAAACAGGCCGCTCCATACAACTTCGCTTTGTCTCCTTAGCGTCCAGCCCAGGCGAACGCCCGGGTCGGTTCCGCCCACATCACGTCTTAACCGTTTCCCGTTGATTTTTTATACGGAATGGACTGCCTTGATCCGGTCTGCCGTTCTCGGGGCCGTCGATCCGCGCAGCATCGCCCAAGGCCGCATCCTTCGCTCAGCGCTACCTTCGATGGCCAGTTCGGCTCGAACACTCGGTCTTGAACCGTCTATGGCCATGGAAGGCCACGAGCAAGCCAGCATTTTGTCCTGCTTTGGCAACACAAGCGCTATCGCTGCTCAGTTGAGTGGTGACAGAACTTGGTACCATACAGCGATTGAAGCATGGCAAGCCGCTATTGAACGCACGCCGGCAGAGGACCAAACGCGCCTTAGGCCACTTGCATCAGCAGCTTGGGCTGAACGTTACAAATCGTTGCAGAGCGCAATAACGACATCGACACCTTGAAGGATACCGCGGCCCCGCCTATCGCAAATCCCTCGTTCATATTTCCCGCCGGGATCAGGCTGCCGACTGGGGCATGATGAAATACCGCCTTGGCTGCGTTCTCTACAAAAATTGATATGGCTGAAGGTGGACGACGACGTTTTACGCGAAGCTATTCAAGCGTTGTCAGGCGCGCGGCAAGTGTTTGATAAATACGCACATCCGATCCGTTGGTCTGAGATCATGAATACGCTCGCGCAAATTCTTCAAGTCTACGGCGACAACGTCCGAAGCGTCCCTGTACTGCAGCACTCTGTTCGGTCTTGTGTTGCTGGGCTTCAAGTTCGCACGCCTGACACCGCGCCTCTTCAATGGGCCGCCATTCAAAATACGCTAGGCTCCGCATTGTTCCTACTCGCGAAACATACGGGAGAATGGGAATACATGCGCCAATCGTCTGAAGCATTCGCGCGCGGCGCTCACGGTCTATGGTGAACATGGCGCCGGCCGCATCGGCGACTGTGACTGAGCGCAACTTGGTTCGCGCTGAAAAACAAATGAAAGATGCAAACGACAAGCAAACGGTCGATCCTGTCTGGGCGCAAAGCTTCAACATCACAGACTCAGAAGAAGCCTTTGATTGGGATGCGTTTCTCGACGGTGGATTTCTCAAGACGATTCAGGTTTCACCCAAGTCGCACAACGACTCGCGCTGAAGAGCTCATTGACCAACATCCGCTCTGGCCTCATTTTAAAGTCATGAGCAAAACAGCGCGCTCGTGATTCTCGCTGGGGGACAGGGCCGCCGCCTAGGTGGTGTCGAAAAAGCCCTTGTAGAGATAAATGGCACACGCCTAATAGAGCGCTGTGCGCGAACGGTTAGCACCTCAATGCTTAGAGGTCGCCCTTAGCCTTCGCGCACAACAGGGCGTGGACAGAACCCTACGCAATGCCTGTGATTTTAGACCGGCCCACATCAGAAAGCGGTCCTTTGGGCGGCATTGCCGCCGCACTGCACTGGGCCCAATCATTAGACTCTCGACCGAAATGGGTTGTAACTGCGCCCGTCGACCTTCCATTTTTGCCCAACGCTTTGGTCCAAAAACTAACGTCGACAGATGCAGACATCGGTGGTCGCCCATTCCATGGGGCAAACCCACTACGCCGTTGCGGCATGGCGACCGCACCTTTTCGAGTCCTTGGAGCGCGCGTTGCTAGATGGGCCCATTGCGATACGGCATTTTCAATCAGAGCATTCAGTCGCACTGCAATGATTGGTCACCCTCTGCGATTGATCCATTTTTCAATGTGAACACTGCGGAAGATATTGAAACGGCAGAGGTGCATGCACACGCCTTGGACTCCCAGTGAATCGGCCCGGCATGATAACGGCATGAACAAAGACACGAAAACAAAGCCCCTATTGGTCGCTATTGATCAAGGCACGGACATCTACCCGTGCCATAGCCTTTGATCTCGAAGGCACCGTCGTAGCTTCATCCCAAGAATCCTTTCCGCAAATTTTTGCGCGTGACGGGTGGGTTGAGCACGACGCAAATACAATTTGGTCTACCGCACGAAATTGTCTCGGTGCAATCCTCTCCAAAGCTGGGGAACAAGTGTCGGCGATTGGTATCACTAATCAAAGAGAAACGACTGTCGTTTGGGACCGCCACACCGGCGAACCCGTTTCAAATGCAATTGTCTGGCAAGACAGACGTGGCGCATCTATCTGCAAAGCGCTGATCGCAGATGGGTATGACAGAGTCATTCAAGACCGCACCGGTCTCATCCCTGATTCCTATTTTTCGGCAACCAAACTTCAATGGATTCTTGAGTCAGACCCAGACATAAAAAGAAAAAGCTGAACAGGGTCTGTTGGCTTTCGGGACCGTTGATACGTTTTCTCTATGGAAGCTAACAAACGGGCAAACGCACATGCGACAGACGCAACGAATGCGTCTCGCACGATGCTGTTCAACATCCACTCTCAAAAATGGGATGAAGAATTGTTGGTTCGGTTTGGCATTCCCATGTCAGTGTTGCCTACTGTTCAAGACACAAGCACGGAGTTTGGACACACAGACCCGTCACTCTTCGGGACTAAGATTCCGATTACAGCCATGGTCGGAGATCAGCAGGGAGCGCTTGTTGGTCAAGCCTGTTTCACTCCCGGGATGGCTAAAGCAACGTTTGGAACCGGCGCGTTTGTTTTGCTTAATACCGGCGCTGACGCACGCGCATCTGAGAACAACCTCCTAACAACGGTCGGATATCGCTTGGGAAGGTAATCCAAGCTACGCATTAGAGGGGGCAGTGTGTTTAACGCGGGCACTGTTGTGCAATGGATGCGGGACCAAGCTGGGTTCTTTTCAGATGCAAAAGACACAGAAGACCTGGCGAAAAATTCGCAAGACTCCGGCGTAACTTTCGTACCAGCGTTTACCGGACTAGGGGCCCCTCACTGGGATCCGGACGCACGCGGAGCCATATTGGGCATCACGCGAGACACCACCAAAGCAGATATTGTGCGCGCCGGACTGGGAAGCGGTGTGGGTTTTCAAACCAGAGAACTGCTCGACGCCATGGCTATTGATGCCGAACATTCCATTGATCTATTGCGCGTTGATGGGGGTATGGCAGCCAACGGCTGGCTTCTACAATTCTTGTCTGACCTTTTAAACATTCCGGTTGAACGACCAAAAAATTTGGAAGCTAGCGTCCATGGCGCAGCCCTGATGGCGGGGCTAGGCGCCGGACTCTACGCATCGCTCGATGAAATCTCACAAGTTCGCAAAACGGACCAGGTCTTCTCCCCTAGGACAGACAGCAGACTGGCGTGACTCATTTACGGGGAGTGGCGTAGAGCTGTAAAGCGCATCAAAACGACCTAGAGCCTTGTAAGGTCCGAGTAAATCCGCACTACAAGTAAGGTTGGAGTCGGAAGACTTTACGATCTGCTGCAATGCACAATTCAGTGCCCAGAAAATCCGTAACACATTGAAAATAAGGTCCTTTCCATAGCCCGAATTGCAGCACTCATAATTTAGGATAGAATTTCACATCGGCTCGGGTTCGATAAGGTTGATTGTGTTATGGAATCGTCTCCCCAGGCCGGGTCCGAAAAGTCGGGCGTCACCGCCAAGGTCAAATGGTTTAATCCAGCCAAAGGCTTTGGCTTCGTCGCCCCGGCCGACGGTACCACGGACGCCTTTCTCCACGTCTCTGTTGTACACAAGGCGGGCTTAAGAACGTTGCGCCAAGGTGCAACCATCATTTGCTCATTGTCGGATGGACCGAAAGGTCCGCAAGTCACCATTATAGAACAAGTCGATAACTCCACCGTCGTTGACGATGTCCCAGAGGGCGACGAAAGCGTCTTGAACGGCGAAATTAAATTTTTCGCCGCAGACAAAGGGTATGGGTTTGGCGTTCCTGAAGGCGGTGGACACGATATCTTTATTGGCATCGGCGCGCTGCAACGGTCTGATCTTGATCGTTTAGAATCCGGCCAACGTGTTCGCATGCATGTCCAAGACGGTTCTAAAGGACCGATGGCAACACAGGTTGAAATTCTTGAAGACTGCCCCGCACCAACCCAGGGCAACAGTGGCGAATAACACGCGCTAAGGTATGGCTCGGCGTTGTTGCAGGGTTAACCACGTTATCGCAATCAATGCTGCAGTCAGAGGCACTGTCGCTGCACCGTTCACGGCTGCCCAGCCAAATCCATTTTGCAACGCCCCCGAAGAAAACGTAGCCACAGAGATTGTCGCGAAGACGAGAAAGTCGTTCGCACCTTGCGCTTTTGCTTGCTCGCTTTCGCGATACGTCTCGGTCAGCAACGCCGTGCCACCGATAAACATGAAGTTCCACCCCAGACCTAGCGCGACAAGCCCGAACCAGAAATTGATAAGCTCAATGCCGGCTAAGTTAGACGCCATACTTGCGACGTTTAAACCGATTCCAAAAAGTATAATTCGAAGCGCGCCAAATTTTTTAATCAACGACCCCGTAAAGAAACTTGGCCCGAACATCGCTAGGGCATGCCATTGAATAACAAAGGCCGCATCATCAAACTCAAAGCCACAATCGACCATTGAAAGTGGCGTCGCGCTCATCACGAGAATCATGACGCCGTAGCCCACCATCGCTGAGATCGCAGCGACGATAAACGTTGGCTGACGCATAATTTCAGCCAACGGTCTTTCATCGTTGGACGCCACAGATGGATTGACCGTAGGCTTCGACAAGGCAGCCGTTTGAATGAAGCAAACCGTAAAAGCCGACAGCACAGCAATTGCAGCGTAGCAACCAGCGAAAAGAAAAGGCGAGAATAAATCACGTGTGGCCTTGGCTATCTCTGGGCCCAGCACTGCTGACAGAATTCCACCCGCCATAACTAAAGAAATCGCCTTCGCCTTTTTATCCGGCGGCGCGGCTTCTGCTGCGGCAAAGCGATAAAACCCCCAAAACGCGTTGTGTGTTCCGAGCAAGGCCGCGGCAACGATTAGCAAACCGAAGCTTCCGTCTATCAATGCGTAGTATCCCGTCAGACCGCCACAAATCCCGACAATCTGTCCGAATGTGAAACCCACACGGCGCCCAACACGCTTCATCCAAAGAGCCGCTGGAAAAGTCGCGCACATTGTTGCTACGAATTGGATAGCCAACGGTAAAGTTGCCAACCGCACATCAGGCGCAAGATAGGCGCCAGCTAACGCCGTCACGAGCATGACAATGCTGGCGCCCGTCATGGAAAGCGCTTGGGAAAATGCCAATACAAAAACCGTGCGGCGCGCGCGCTTTGGATCAACTAAATTATCTTTAGATTCCTCGGCTACACCGGAGTGGGCAGTCACCCGCCAGGCCCAACACGTGAACCATCGGGATTACGGCGCGACAGGATTCGATCAAACCATTGCACGAAGAGCGGCTTCGCGTCTTCAGGTGACACGCAATCCAAAACAATAGGGTCTTTCGCGTACGGATTCTTAGGCGGCGCACTCGTCTTTTCACCAAACACACACGGCGTATAGGAAACTGAACTCGGCTTATCTTCAACGATCAAGCCATTCATCCACATGACCAAGACAATGATTCCAAATGTGACGACCACCGCGACCACAGATGCCGCCATGAATCTCACAAGAAAAGAAGTTTTAAGCATAGCCGTGACTTACACCCGATAACCCAGGCTGTGCAAGGGATACAGCAAGCTAGGCCGGGATAGAGTTAGATGACAGGATTTTCAGATGCCAGCCCGAAATTCGACACAATTGGACCCTTTTATGAGACTCAAGAAATTCAGTTAGACGGACCGGTCGCGCGTTACCCCTTCCCCTCCCCCGTCCTCGAACGTGTTCTCGGTCCGTCGCCTTCCTTTTCGCCCCCATTCTTCCGCAACAGATTTGCACTTCAATTATTAGTGGTTATTTGTTAGAATGCTTCCAAAGAACAACTGGCGATGTTGAAGATAATGACCACGGTCGATCAAAAAAAATTAGAAATGAGTGATGCCGTGCTTGCTGACAAGCTGCGCGAAGTTGGGTTACGCCCGACGCGGCAACGTATGGCGCTTGCAGACATTCTTCTGTCACAGGGCAAACGGCATATTACGGCTGAATCTTTGTACTCGGAGGCCACATCCCAGGGCGTCAACGTGTCGCTAGCAACTATTTACAATGCCCTGCACACGTTCACCGCCAAAGGCTTACTTCGAGAAATTTCCATCGATTCAAACCGGTCTTACTTCGACACCAACACTGAAGAGCATCATCACTTTTACTTTGAAAAATCAGGTAAACTTGAAGATATCGAACCCGATCACGTCAAACTCGCTCGTGTGCCTGACGCGCCAGACGGAATGTCTATCTCGCGTGTCGATGTAGTAATCCGGGTCGACGGCTAAGCCACAATTTCGCTTCAGAACGCGGGCTGAACCCATAAGATTAGAATAATTCTAGACTGCTTGACTTCCCTTCTGCGCCTACCGTAGAACAGTTGATAGCGGTTGATTTACGTTGAGCATCGGCCGCCGTAAATTCGAATCTCAAACAGAACCTTTTCAGGAGGGACTCATGGCAGAACTCAAAGGAAGTAAGACGGAAGAAAGCTTGAAGGCAGCTTTTGCTGGCGAAAGCCAAGCCAACCGTCGCTATCTCTATTTCGCACAAAAGGCCGACGTAGAAGGCCAAAACGAAGTGTCCGCGCTCTTCCGCTCAACAGCAGAAGGCGAAACCGGACATGCGTTCGGTCATCTGGAATACTTGGAAGCCGTCGGTGACCCAGCGACCGGAGAGCCCATTGGTGATTCAAGCGCAAACCTAAAGTCTGCCGTCGCCGGTGAAACGCACGAATACACCGACATGTATCCCGGTATGGCCAAGACAGCACGCGAAGAAGGCTTCGACGAAATTGCTGACTGGTTCGAAACGCTTGCTAAGGCTGAAAAGTCCCATGCTGGTCGTTTCCAGAAGG
The DNA here is from genome assembly GCA_943787205.1 of uncultured Rhodospirillaceae bacterium. Classification (GTDB taxonomy): domain Bacteria; phylum Pseudomonadota; class Alphaproteobacteria; order Rhodospirillales; family Rhodospirillaceae; genus WLXB01. Next base: position 16,340 of record CALSLN010000001.1, on the reverse strand, counting down.
CGCTCGATAACCTCGACGTCTAAATTGATCTTGTGTGGGTCGGTTGGAACACCAGCCGATCCCACATTTCTTTTTCCATAATTAAGCAGTGAGAATCGGCCATGCGCGAAGGCAGCCTGGACGCCCCAACACGGCACCCTATTGATTGGCAAAACCCCGACTTTCTAAATGCTGAAAAGCTAGATGCTGAAATGCGCCGACAGTTCGATATCTGTCATGGCTGCCGCCGCTGTTTCAATTTATGTGACTCCTTCCCGCGACTGTTCGACTTGGTTGATGATCAAGAAGACGAGGTCGAAGGCGTTGATAGCGCAAATTTCAAATCCGTCGTTGACGCCTGCACCCTGTGCGACATGTGCTTCCTCACAAAATGTCCCTATGTCCCGCCGCACGAATTTAATATTGATTTTCCGCATCTGATGTTGCGGTACCGCGCGGCCGAAAAAGCTAACAACGGCGTTCCCTTCTTCGACAAACAACTGACCGAAACAGATCGCAACGGAAAACTGGCTGGCGGCGTTTCAGGCATTGCCAATTGGGCGTCAAAGCGAAGCAACGGCCTAACCCGTCCTATTTTAGAAGCTGTCGCAGACGTTCACAAAGACGTCGAATTGCCGAAGTATCATGGCAAGACGTTGCGGGCGCGTGCGAAAGAAAACACGCCAAAAATAAATACAAACGCGCCTGCCCACGGGCGCAAGGCCGCAATTTACGCGACCTGTTTTGCCAACTACAACAATCCGGATATTGGGACGGCAGCAATCAATGTGCTTGCTCACAATGGCGTTGATACTGAGGTCGTTTACCCCGGCTGTTGCGGTATGCCACAGTTGGAACAAGGCGACATCGCCCGCGTAGCAGAGAAAGCGAAGTCTACAGCTGCGGCGCTTAGACCTTATATCGATGCCGGCAAAGACATTGTAGCCCTGGTTCCGTCATGTGCCTTGATGATGAAACAAGAATGGCCGCTCATTTTGCCAGATGACGAAAATATAAAACTCTTAGCTCAAGCGACGTTCGACATTTCTGAATACGTCATGACCATCGCCAATAGTGAAGGCTTGGCGGAAGGCTTAAACCCCATTGATGGCCCAATTGCCCTGCACCTTGCGTGTCACGCACGCGCTCAGAATATGGGGCCTAAAGGTGCAGAAATGCTGCGTGCCATTCCCGACGCAAAAGTCACCGTGGTTGAGCGGTGTTCAGGACATGGTGGGTCTTGGGGCATAAAGAAACAAAATTTCGACATTGCCACGAAGTTTGCAAAACAAACTGTCAAGAAAATGGCGGCTGCGCAGCCGACGCACGTGTGCTCTGAATGCCCCCTTGCTGGAAAACATATTGTGCAAGGTATGGACGCACTCGGCGACGACGCGCCCGCGATCGAACAATCAACTCACCCCATTCAGATTCTAGCGAAAGCTTACGGATTTTAATCATGACAAACGCCAAAAAAGCGATCACGCGAGAAGACCTCATGCCGCTCGGTGAGTATGGCAAAATTCGCCGTGACCATCGTCGCACTTTGATCGCGACAAAAGCAAAGCGGCGCATTCATGTCGGCCCATACGCAACGTTCCACTTTGAGAATTACGAAACGATGTGGGCCCAAGTGCAAGAAATGCTCTACATCGAAAAAGGAGGGGAGGCCCAAATCGCGGACGAATTGGAAGCCTACAATCCGCTTATTCCTCAAGGACAAGAGCTCGTCGCAACCCTGCTCATCGAGATTGAAGACGAAGGCCGCCGACGCAGAACATTGGCAACCCTGGGGCATATTGAAGAGCAGATTGTTTTGTCGTTCGGGGAACATCGCGTCGTCGGTGTTCCAGAAGACGATGTCGAGCGCACGACGGAAGATGGAAAAACATCAGCTGTGCATTTCCTCAAATTCCCGTTCACGCCCAGCCAAGCTAAAGAATTCAAAGAAATCGGCAGGCAGGCGACACTCGGCACAGAACACGAGAACTACAGACACACAGCCGTCTTGTTAGATGATGCAAAAGCAGAATTAGCCGCTGACTTAGATTAGTCGATGAACTCGCCGTTATAGAGGCCCCAAAAAAGGCCGCGGCGAAGCCAGCCTTTGGTTCCATCAACCTCAACCAAACAAAGCTCCGTCTGCTTTGGGCACCGGTCGACAACCACGACCACACCAGCACCTATTTCTGCGATGACCGCGCTAGACGGTGCCGACCCTTTGTAAAGCGAAGACGAGTCTTGGGTGAGTAGCCCGGTTCTCTGACCGGACAGCATACTTTGATGCACCCAGCCCTCAACCCCATCTGGATCTCTGACCTGACGCCACGTATCAAATTCGTCGGTCACTTCAACTGGAAGATTCCGGCGTTGGTAGACCCAGGTCACGGGATAGCGAACACCAGGACCCGTTCGCATGTTAACGGGCTCTGTTTTGAGTGAAACAAAGCGCGGTAACGGGAGAGAGGAAACCCGGCCCTGCTGCGCGTAAACGGATGGCGCAATAGCCACAAATCCGCTCCATAGAGTCACGGTAGCGACACTAAAAGTCGCCACGAAACACATCAAACGGCGCCAATCTTTCTGATGCAAATTCATACCCTCATGTCTTGCCGAAAAATGGCCGCTTTGGCAACGCATTACCTGGATTCTGGACAAGCAGCATGGCTGCTGGTACGCAGGGGCTTCCGCACCCCGGGAGTTCCGGATGACCCTCAAGAAACCAACTGTCATCGTAACGCGCAAACTACCAGAAATGGTCGAAACGCGGATGATGGAATTATTCGATGTTCGCCTAAATGCGGACGACACGCCATTTGATCGCGAGGCCTTGGGCAATGCGTTGCAGTCTTGCGACGTCTTGGTGCCGACGCTCACAGACGTTTTGGATGGCGAACTACTAGACGCGGCGAGTCCAAAAACGAAATTGATCGCGAACTTCGGAAATGGCACAGATCATATCGCTGTCACAGCCGCTCAGGCAGCCGGAATTGCCGTCACCAACACACCTGACGTGCTGACAGAAGATACGGCCGACATGGCAATGGCGCTGATCGTCGCGGTACCCCGACGGCTGGTAGAAGGCGCACGCATTATTAAAGAAGGCCGCTTTACGGGGTGGACGCCAACACACATGTTGGGACGCAGGATGTCCGGCAAACGGCTCGGCATCATCGGCATGGGTCGTATCGGCTTTGCTGTTGCCCAACGCGCCCGCAGATTTGGGATGGCGGTGCATTATCACAATCGGCATCGCCTGATGCCCGAGATCGAACAAGAAGTTGAGGCCACCTATTGGGAAAGCCTCGACCAAATGCTCGCGCGCATGGATGTGATCTCCATTCATTGCCCACACACGCCAGCGACGTTTCATCTTCTTTCTGAACGCCGACTCAAACTCTTAAAAGAAGATGCCTATATCGTTAATTTGGCACGCGGTGAAATGGTTGATGAAGATGCCCTCATAAAAATGCTCGAGGGCGGGCAACTTGCGGGTGCTGCATTGGACGTGTTCGAACACGAACCAGCGGTAAACCAAAAACTTCTCGAGATGGACAACGTGACACTTCTTCCTCACATGGGTTCGGCAACCATTGAAGGTCGTATCGCGATGGGTGAAAAAGTCATTATCAACATAAAGGCCTTTGTTGACGGTCACCGCCCCCCCGACCGCGTTCTCCCCTCTTAAATTGAATCACGTGATGGAAGACGTGCTCATCCTGCGTGAGGTCCCATGGCGGGACCCCCTTGAAGCATTTTCCCCGTTCGCCAACGACCCTGTTGCGGCCATCCTCCATGGTGACGGCGCCGACGAAATGGGTCGCTGGTCTTACATCGCGGCTTCGCCATTCAGCACCATAGTCGTGGATGTCGACATGAAGACTATGATCGACGGACGTCCCGTCCAAGGTGATCCATTTCATCTCATAAATAATGCACTAAAGGATTTCCCCATGGAGGGCACGGGGCCCTCGCCTTTCTTAGGCGGTGCAGTTGGCTTCTTCGGATATGAAATGGGCGGACTCGTAGAAAGCTTACCTCGGCCAAAAACAGGTGTAACCAACCCGTCCTTAGTGATCGGTCTTTACGACATAGTCGTTGCGTTCGATCACCTCGAGCAGAAGGTATGGGTAATTGCGACGGGTTTTCCCGAGTCCGTCGATAGTTTGCGACGGGCCCGTGCACGGGACCGTGCACAATGGATGATCGATCGAATTCAAAGCCCAGCAGAAAGTCAGGCCGCCCCATCCTCAGCCGAATGGTCTGCTGAGCAAACAAACGCGGCAGTGAAAACCGCAATTCAGACCGCTATTGATTACATCAACGCAGGGGATATCTTTCAAGCCAACATCACCCAGAGATTCATGGCCCAAAAACCGACAGACACAACACCCTGGGATTTATTTCGCCAGTTGCGCAAAGCTGTGCCATCGCCCTTCGGGGCATACTTAGCAGGGTCGTCAAATTTCCATGTTCTTTCCGCGTCCCCTGAGCGTTTCTTACAAGCCACTCGAAATGGATCGATTGAAACACGGCCAATCAAAGGAACACGACCAAGGCACGAAGACCCAGCGAAAGACAAAAAACTAGCAGCGGACCTTGCGCAGAGCCCCAAGGACAACGCCGAAAACCTCATGATCGTTGACTTAATGCGCAACGACATTTCTAGAGTCTGTGAAAGCGGTAGCGTGAGCGTGCCCCAATGCTGCGAGGTCGAAACCTTCGCCCGCGTGCACCACCTCGTCTCTGTTGTGACCGGGAAACTGCGCGACGATAAGTCCGTGATCGATCTCTTACGAGCCTGTTTTCCAGGGGGGTCTGTAACCGGCGCACCAAAGGTACGCGCCATGGAAATTATCCACGAGCTAGAGCCGTCTGCCCGCGGGCCATACTGCGGTGCGATTGCTTGGATCGGGTTTGATGGTGCAATGGACTCGTCCATCGTCATTCGCAGTCTTACCGTGAACGGTGATCAGGTTATCGCTCAGGCTGGCGGCGGCATTGTTGCTGATTCTGATCCGGCACTAGAATATGAAGAGGCTATGGTAAAGTTACGACCACTTCTTTCAGTTCTCGATCCCGCGGCAACGACATGATCATCGATCTTAACGGCAAACACATAGAGTCCAGCGACGCCTCCATTGACGTCGCAGACCGCGGTTTTACGCTGGGCGACGGCATTTTTGAGACCATACGCGTGCGAGGCGGCAAGCCGGATCGGTTTGCAGCTCACATGACGCGGATGCGGCACGGCGCAAAAACTCTAGGCATTCCAATGCCGACAACAGATTCAGGTATTGAAAAACGACTGATCAAGATCGTCAAAACCAATGACCTGAGTGATGCGGTCGTCCGCATTACACTCAGCCATGGGCCTGGGCCAAGGGGTCTTTTGCCACCCGAGACAACGACCCCAACTTTTGTCATTGCGGCATCGCCGTTGCCGACGTTGGCACCTTCGGTCAAAGCAATTCTCGCAATGACGGTGCGCCGCAACGAGTTCTCTGCATCTTCGGAGATAAAGTCACTGAGCTATGTCGACAATGTCATAGCTCGCCGAGAAGCCGCTGAATATGGTGCCGACGACGCACTTATTCTAAACACACAAGGACGATTGGCGGAATCTACGATTTCAAATCTGTTCCTCATGATCAACGGGGCTTTGCTAACACCGCCTGTTTCAGACGGAGCGCTGCCAGGTGTCATGCGAGCAGATTTAATTTCTCGTTTTAGAGCGGAAGAGCACCCACTCGAAGTCGACGATTTAGCAAAAGCGGAAGAGGCCTTTTTGACCAACGCCCTAGGCGTGCGTGCGCTGATTGCTGTGGCAGATCACCCCATAGGCGACGGTGAGCCCGGACTCATCACCCAAATGCTGGCGGCGCGGCTCTAAACTTCAGCGCGCGAGATAAATAGAAGCGGTGGCTTATCCTGCGGTGCAGGCGGCGGTTATGTCCTTGTGAGCGGCAGTGAACCCACTCAAAGAATAGGTATCCGTCGTCAACGTGCCTCGGCCAGATGTACCCTTTACCGTCAACTTAGAGCCTCGGACCATGGCTTTAACAATCGTTTTGTCTGTGGCTTCATCTCTGTTCCAGGCCCGCTCACCATGGGTGAACATGTCGTAGGTGGCGGACCCGATTTGGATGCTGACATCAGAATTTTCTTTGTAGGCATAGCCGGCGACAATACTAACTACGTCCAGAGAATCTTCGCTGGGACGATGAGTCACCAACGCAAATACATCGCCACGGCGCGTATAATTGCCTTCTGCTTTCGTTGGTTCGCTTGCCATGTAGCAAACAATTCCAGAATCTTCTTTGTAAGAATAGGCTGTCCAGACGCCATGCGTCCCAATCACAGTGACATCCTGTGCCGAGGCTGCTGTCGCACCCGTCAGTGTTAAGAAGAAAATTACGAGTGCCTTCAATGCGTTAGCTCCGCGCATCCAGTGGAACTCCTTTACCTACGTTACCAGCGATCTAAGCAGACCATCGGGGGGGATTGTGTTGATCTTGTGACCCGGACGCAACCCCTTAGTTTCTGCCGAGTCGCCTGTCAATCTTCAGGGCCACCTTTTTCGGCCTTTAGAACTTCGACCAGCGGAGGGTCTTGGCGAAAGCGCTGCATATCTTTTTGGCGTAGCACGGGGCCGCCATGGACATGTTCAGGAAGCGGTTCAGACGGCCCACCTGGCACAACCGGTCGCGACGGAAATCTTCCGCGCGAGACTAGCCGGTCATACATCACGACAACTCCAGCGATTCCGACATTCAAGCTAAACCGCGTCGGAATACGGATTAGATGATCACAGCGCTCTATCATCTCGTCAGATAAGCCGGCGCGCTCCGAGCCAAGAACGTAGGCTGCTCTTATGGGGTGCCGGAAGCTGGGCAGCTCGACCGCATCGTCGTCGATTTCGACACCAACCACGGAGCACATTTTGGGAAGAACGAGTGAACCTAGTGTAGGGAATTCATAAAAGGGAAGTTGGCTAATCGAGTCAGACGTATCCGTTAGTGCCCCAACTTTACGTTGGTAATTCGCTGCAATCGTAAATACGAAATTTGCATCAAAAGCATGGGCCGTCCGAAAAAGATTTCCGACATTGTACTGCTTGCTTACGCCCTCGACGCCAATCCCGAAATAACCGCGCACGCACCATCTCCATTCAGTCACTCAACTCTGGTCGCGCCTTGTATTGATCCAAGACGTCGGCGTTGGCAAGAGCCTCTGTATTTTTGATCGCTCGTCCATGGATAACATCGCGGGCCGCCAACTCAGACACTTTACCAGACCGTGTCCGGGGAACATCCGACACCGCCAGAATTTTTGCCGGAACATGGCGCGGCGAGCACTCTTTACGAATTCTAGCTTTAATGTCGTTGATCGTGGCTTCGCTCAGCGTAACGTCATCAGATAGAACAACAAACAAGATCACGCGAACATCACTCTGCCAATCCTGGCCAACGACGAGGGACTCCTGGATGCCGGGATAGCCCTCAACAACACGATAAATCTCCGCCGTCCCGATACGCACCCCCCCTGGGTTCAAGGTCGCATCCGAGCGACCATGAATGACGAAACCACCTGCATCCGTTTGCTCAACCCAATCGCCATGAGTCCACACACCTGGGAACTGAGAAAAATAAGCTGATCGATAGCGACTTCCGTCTGAGTCGTTCCAAAACCCAACGGGCATGGACGGAAAGGCGTTGGCACAAACCAGCTCACCAGACTCACGCGTTATTCTGTCGCCTTCACTTCCAAATATGGCGACATCCATGGCCAAGGCTGGACCTTGAATTTCGCCACGCCAAACCGGTTGCCTTGGGTTTCCCGTCATGAAGCACCCAATGATATCCGTCCCGCCGGCAATAGAGGCCAAATGCACGTCGGTTTTGATTGCTTCGTAAACGTAGTCAAAAGACTCCGGCGACAACGGAGACCCGGTCGACGCGATGGTGCGGACCGATGACAGGTCATGATTCTCTTTTGGGCATATACCGTTCGTTTTGAGAGCTTCAATGAACTTGGCCGACGTACCGAAGAAAGAAACCTTCTCTTCGTCGACATAGTTAAACAGCACCGAAAAATTTGGGTGGGCGGGCGAACCGTCATACAGACACAGCGTTGTTTTTAAAGCTAGCGCAGACACCAACCAGTTCCACATCATCCAGCCGCACGTGGTGAAATAGAAGACGCGATCGTGCTCTTTAATATCGAGATGATAACGATGCTCTTTGAGGTGCTGTAACAGAGCGCCGCCATGGCCATGGACAATGCACTTGGGTGCGCCGGTCGTCCCCGACGAGAACATGATGAACAAGGGATGATCAAACGGGACCCGCTCAAAATCCAAGGCCTTTGGTTCATGCTTTGCGAGCTCACGCCCCCAGCTGGCGGACCCAGACTCTTGTTCTAAATCTGAAACAAAAGGAACCAATAGGACGAGGGAAACACTCGGCAGATTCTGCACGACTTCTTCAACCTGGGTTCTTCGGTCGTGAGCACGGCCGTTATAAACATACCCGTTGGTCGCGATGAGAACCTTGGGCTCGATTTGTCCGAACCGGTCCAGCACGCCGCGCACACCAAAATCCGGGGACGCCGATGAAAACACGGCACCAAGTGACGTTGCTGCAAGCATGGCAATAACGGCTTCGGGACAGTTAGGCATATAGGCCGCGACACGGTCGCCCTTAGCAACGCCGGCCTCTTGAAGCACTTGGACACAGCGCGAAACGTCGTCGACCAGGGCCTTAAAGGTCAACGTCTGGGTAAAACCGTCTTCCCGTCTAAAAACAACGGCATCTTCACCCTCGAGACGCGGGCGCAGCAAATTTTCTGCATAGTTCAGACGCGCATCGGGAAACCATCGAGCGCCGGGCATTTGCTCTTGGGCATCAACAACACGCGCACCCTTATCACCGATCACTGCGCAGTCATCCCACACCGCCGACCAGAACACATCAGCCTTATCGACAGACCACTGGTGAAACGCCACATCATCGTGCGCAGGCGCGTCGTGCTTAGCAGCAAGGCTGTGCATCAAGGCCGTCATCGCGGATGCGTCTGCGCGCACCTTTGACGGGCTCCATAACGGTGTATCTACAAGGTCAGCGTTGCCGGACATGAATAGCTCCCGCGCGCAGAATGCCTAACAAAGGCGCACAATCTCTGTGTACACTGCAGGATCATTGCCGCATGGCTTTTCCTCTCAGTGCTCACATATCGGATACCCGTTGTCTTCCTCGCCCAGCCACGTTGCACCGCCAGAACACACCATCGCGACAGATAATTTGCGTGGCGCAGCATGGATGCTAGGCGGCGCGCTTTTCTTTTCGGTGACGGCCGTCCTGATAAAAATTGCCGGACAGACACAGCACACCTTCGAGATTGTGTTTTTCCGCTGCCTATTCGGCATGCTGGTGGTGATCCCCCTGCTCATGAAAAGTGGGCTTGGCGCATTAAAGGTCAAGAAGCCGGCGCTTCACCTCATCCGGGCAACATGCGCCGTGATTGGCATGTCCGGTGGTTTCTACGCGATGACCCACCTTGAATTGGCAACAGCGATTTCACTGTCGTTCACCCGACCACTTTTTATGATCATTCTTGCGGCGGTCTTCCTCCATGAATTTGTAAGATGGCGGCGTGGCCTTGCGACCGCAGTTGGGTTTATTGGCGTACTCATTATGGTGCAGCCGGGCACCAGCTCGATTGAGCCCGCTGTGTTGAGTGGGCTGTTGGCAGCCCTGGCCGTCGGCGGCGCATTGATTACCGTAAAACTTATTGTGCCTTATGACGCGCCTGTCACCATCATGCTCACCTTCTCGATTTCCACAGTTGTGATGGCCGCCCTGCCGGCTGCCTTTGTGTGGCAGACCCCAACGACTGATGAGCTGCTGCTGCTCATGGGTCTCGGCATTGTCGCCAGCTGCGGTCAGTACTGTTTTATCCAGGCCTTTGCGATCGGCGAGGCAACGATCATGAGCCCGATTGATTACGTGCAGATCATCCTTGGCAGCGCGGCTGGCTTCTTCCTTTTCAGCGAACGGCCCGGCATTGAGACGATCATTGGGGCAGCGGTCATCGTTGCTTCAACGCTTTACATCGTCATGCGCGGCGCCCGCGTGCAGGCTGCGCCACCGCCCCCACCAGATCCAGCTGTCACCCCACCTCGCGCCTGACGATCCCATAATAAAATTGCGACAATTCGTGTCGGATTCCGATTTTGCTCGGAACGAGCCCATGCACGACCCATTTTCTGACGCTTTCGATAAGAATCACAATGGGTTAGGGGCAGATTCAAACGAGCCCATGCACCTCACCTGGTGAACAAAAATAGGGCGGGCTTGTCGCATAATATTGATGTCCAGACTGGCTCATCTTGGGCCGCTCGAGGGCATCAGCCCGACGCCGCATCCATAAACTTGGCCAGAGCAATATCCCGTTCACTCAGGCCATCGCAGTCATGAGTCGATAGGGTCACATCGACCCGGTTGTAGACATTGAACCACTCGGGGTGATGATCCATCTGATCAGCCTTCAAGGCGCAGCGGGTCATGAAGCCGAACGCCGCATTAAAATCTTCAAACTTAAACGTACGCTGAATAGCATCTCGCCCCTCAACCTCAGACCACTGAGACAGTTCAGCAAGCGCGGCGGCGCGCGCCTCAGGGGAAAGTTTTGCGACCATAGGTTTTTCCTCTTCTTTCGAATCTTGAGAGTGACAGACTCAGACGCGATTGCAATTTCAATCCCCACAGCTGAATGCTGACTCTATCGCTCAAATTTGATACACTCATAGCAACTGCCAGATGCGGACTCGTCCTCCTTGAGAGGGCAAGCGACAGGCTGGCGATTCCTTTCCGTTCCGTCGGAGCGCACATCCTGTGCCGGGCCGTCGATGCAATGTCTGAAAGAAAGGAGTGTGCCATGAGTGCATGGTATGACCTCACGCAGCCGACAGAGATGGATCTCTTGGTCGGCTCCTACGATCTTAACGGATATGTTAAATACTGCCGCACCGTACCCACGCGCACGGTGTTCGAGCTGCTTGCCGGATACTTTGATTATACCGGCGGGATGATTGCGGTTGCCGGGGGACGGTTTGTCAAAGCCACCGGCGACGCCGGACTCACGGCGTTTCCAGCTGAGGGGGCGGACGCCGGTGTACGTGCCCATCTAGACGTTCAGAAACTCGGCAACATTTGGCTGAAAGAACACGGCTATCCAAGACAGGCCCGCATCGGGTTAAGCCTAGGGTCCGTTACCTGCGGCCCTCTTGGTGCGCCGGGGCAAGCCCACTTTGATATCATCGGGTCGACGGTGAACACCGCGTTCACCATGGATACCGAAGGCTTCGCCATGACGCCAGCGGTCTTCCGCGCTTTAGAACCAGCGACGAGGAAGCTGTTCAAAAAACACACGCCGCCGATCAGCTACATTGCGCTAGAAGACAAACACCAAGCGTAGCGTCTTCAGCCCATCGCACGGCGCAGCACTGGCAGAACCTCTGTCTCAAACCACAGGTTTTTCTTGAGCCAGCCGGTGCTGCGCCAACTGGGGTTGGGCGTGGGAAGCAGGCCGTCCGGCTGGTACTCGGCCCAAGCCTGCACGGTTTCCGTCATGGTTTTTTTGCGCCGCGTGCCGAGATAATAAGCTTGCGCATACATACCGATCAGCAGCGTGAGTTTTATATTGGGAAGGTGCGCGCGCAGTTCGTCATGCCAAAGAGGCGCACATTCAGGACGCGGCGGTGCGTCGCCTCCGCTTTTTTGGACGCCCGGATAACAGAACCCCATGGGCATGATGGCGATTCTGTTTTCGTCGTAGAAGGTCTCTTTATCAACCGCCAACCACTCGCGTAAACGATCGCCGGACTTGTCATCCCAGGGAACGCCGCTCTCGTGCACTTTTGTGCCAGGGGCCTGACCGATGATCAGCACGGTTGCCGATGGCGCAATACGGACGATAGGTCTTGGCCCTAAAGGCAGGTGCTGAGTGCAGTGAGTACAAGCCCGCACATTTTTAAGCAGTGACGCCAGCGCGGTTTTAGATTTGGTCATAAGGTCTCTAACAGTTCATCGACATAGCTGGGAACAACATCCGTCGCTGGGCCATAGCGCCCTTCATCAAACAATTCAGCACCCAGGGAAGGCTCGAGATTCAACTCGACCGTATGAGCGCGACCAATTTTCTGCACAACAGAAATAAACCCAGCGGCTGGATAGACGTTGCCAGAGGTGCCAATGGACAAAAACAAATCACACTCGACAAGCGCAGCTTGAATGCGGCCCAATTCCAACGGTGTTTCACCAAACCACACCACGTGCGGCCGCATACCACCTGCATCGCCGCAGCCGTCGCAGAGTGTCTCCGTCGACATATCCCCTTCCCAGCTGACAATGTGCTGGCAGTGATTGCAGCGCGCCTTGGAATGAACACCGTGCATATGGATCAGATTCTGGGTCCCCCCTGATTCATGCAGCGAATCGACATTTTGCGTAATCACCGTCACCTGACCCAGCCATTGAGCCTCGAGGCGGGCCAAGGCCATATGGGCGTGATTGGGGTTGGCAGTGGCTACACGGTGCCGCTCACGGCGCATATTATAGAATGAATGCACGTCATGCGGGTTTTTCGCAAAAGCTTCAGGCGTAGCTACGTCCTCAAGGCGGACTTTTGACCATATACCATCAGGATCACGAAAGGTTTCCAGGCCGGATTCCTGCGAGATTCCGGCACCTGTGAGGATGACGATGTTAGAATTCTTCTCGGGCGTGAAGCTTTGGGGCATAGTGCGCGCCGCCGGGAACCAGACCAAAGGCTATGCTAACGGTCTTGGCACCTGGCGCAAAGGACCTTGGATAAAGGAAGACGGCTAGTGCCGGTTGGGGTTTTGTTTGTTTGTACCGGAAACATCTGCCGTTCACCCACGGCAGAAGGCGTGTTCCGAAAAATGGTGGCCGAAGCCGGGCTAACCAAAGAGATCACTGTGGATTCCGCAGGGACTCAAAACTTTCACTCGGGCGAGTCACCAGACCCGAGATCCATCGATGCTGCGCAAGCGCGTGGATACGACATGACCGGGCAATCAGCGCGGCGTGTCCATGAACGAGACTTCCACAAGTACGACCTGGTGTTGGCCATGGATCGCGAACATTTACACCACCTCACCGCTATGGCGCCGGGCGACACCTATGAACGGGTCAAACTGTTCTTGTCCTACGCCTCGAAAACAAACGTGCAAGAAGTGCCCGACCCCTACTACGGCGGCGGCGAAGGGTTCGACGAAGTCCTCGACCTGATTGAAGACGGAAGCCGTGGTTTGATTGAGGCCATTCAGCGCGACTTTTTGTAGCGCGTCTTTAAACCCAGTGAGCCCACCGGTCCACACTCGCATTCGCGACATCCTCAACATCGACATTAAGAACAGTGTGCCCCTCTCCGGCGGGTGTATCGGTGACGTGCGCGCCTTTGATTTGGACGACGGACAGCGCGTTGTTGTGAAGTCTGGTGGTAATCGCCTTGATCTCGAAGGGTGGATGCTAACCACGCTTAAAGAGCGATCAGTCCTGCCCGTGCCAGACGTGCTGCATAGCGCACGTGATCTTCTAGTCATGTCTTACATTGAAACGTCTGGCGGGATCACAGCGCCTGCCGAACAAGACGCCGCCGACCACTTAGCCGCGCTTCATACGGTGACAGGAGATTCTTTTGGTTTAGAGCGCAACACCCTGATTGGTGGGCTTAATCAACCGAACCCGCAAACAAAAAGCTGGGTCGGTTTTTTCGCTGAGCATCGCTTACTGCACATCGCGACCGAGGCACACACCGTTGGCCAGTTGCCCAGCAGTCTATTGGATCGCACGGAAGCGCTTTGTGGTCGCTTACGTGAATGGCTCGATGAACCACGTGCACCGTCTCTCATTCACGGTGACATGTGGACGGGAAATGTGTTGTGCAACGGTGGGCGTATTGCCGGGTTTGTTGACCCCGCCATTTACTACGCGGACCCTGAAATTGAATTGGCGTTTACGACGCTGTTTGGGACGTTTGGCGACACCTTCTTCGCACGCTACGCAGAGCACCGCCCCATTGCGCCCGGGTTTTTTGAACCGCGGCGCGGTCTCTACACCCTCTATCCACTACTGGTGCATGTTCGGTTATTTGGAGGCAGCTACGTCAATTCGGTTGATGCCACACTGCGCAAATTTGGCGCCTAATTAGGTCAGGGAGTTCTCGCCGCTCATCCAAACACAAACGGATGAAATCTTGTCTCCGGTGAATGTCAAAAGCGTCAGGTTATCCATTTCAACCTTAGAGCAATCAACGTTTGTGCGCTTTACAGCCAAGCGAACGGCAAGCCGATGCTCGGCAGGGTCAGCGGTAAAAACGAAATCTCCGTGCCAAGATTCGCGCACCATTTTGGCGCGCGTGTCATAGGTTTGCCGCACGGCCTCCATGCCGACTTTACGCACATCATCCGTTGGAACTTCCATGACCACATCATCTGTGAGGTGAGAGAGGATCGCGTCGGTTTCAAATCGATCGACATCACGAAAATAGGCTTCCGCTCTGGCGATGTAGTCTTGCTTAGTCGCTGACATTTTAAGCCCCACAAAAAGAAACGGCCGAGCCCCAATGGCCCGGCCGCAACATTAGCATGTGATAAACGGGCTTACATTTTGCCAGCAAACTCGCGTACGCCAGCTTCAATCCACTTCGTGAATTTCGGGTTAGACGACAAGCCCTTTTCGTTGAACGTATAGGTCAGCCCTTCAAAGTCATTCGCGATGTTGGCTTGAATCCCACGCGTCGACAACAGGTACCCGACCACGACCACTTCTCTGCCATAAGCATCGGCGTTGTCGATCCAACTGCGCATGACGTTGACGTTGTTGGTGCGAATGCGCGCGGGCGCGTCATCTTGCAAATTGTAAGAGCGCACATCTGCAAACAGGCCCTTTGCTTTCATGCGGTCTGCGTGCGTATCAAGCACGGCCAGTTCCAGCACATTATCTTCATATTTTTCGGGGCCATGACCGAGAACAATCACCAAGGCGTTCTTGGGATCTTTCGCCACTTCCAGTGCGTGATCGACCAACATGTCCGTGATCAATTCATGGCTGGACTGCGGCACACCCAAGGTCACAGGGATGGTCTGCTTCACGCGCGGCGCGGGCAGATAAGATGCTTCTTCACGCTCACCGAAGTAATAGGCCCATTGCTCGTAAACCGATCCAGATGCCGAAAGGGCTGCTGGTACAACAACGATGCGCTTGGCGCCCGCTTCGGCAAGGTTATCGACGGCGGACTGCAAGTGATCGCCGTTCATCATGGCCATACCGAAGCCGATGGATGTCGGGTAATCGGTCGCGATCTTATCAAGAGACTTGGCAAAAAATGTGTCGCCTGGCTCACCTGCACCGTGCGCCAGAACAATAACGCCGAGGTCGTCCGAGACCGACGCTTCACTGACATAGCGTTCATAAGTTGGCGGCATCATCATCATACTGCCCATAATCTGTTCATCAGACATGGTGCGGTACTGCATGACCTTCTCACGCAGAATGCGATAGTCCTCTTGGCTCATCTCGTGTCCCGAATGATCCATGGTCGAATGGTCCATTTGAGAGTGGTCCATCTGGCTGTGGTCCATCTCTTGGGCCATGGCAAAACCTGACACTGCAAGAGAGCCGCAAAATGCGATCACATGGGTAGACGAGAGAACAGACGTTAAAGGGCGCATAAGAAAACTCCATTAATGCCAACAGGCAATCTCGAAAGGTGGGCGTTTATATGACTGAGTATAACAGGTTCCAGCCAATGGAAGGTCAAGGATGAGCGGCACAATTCTGCCGAAAACCGGTCCAGATAGCTATATAGATACTACCTTAACCCGCTTCAACGGCCGCCCGCTGCGCTTCGGCTTTCCAGGCCATGGGCAAACGAAGAGGGTACTCAGCCAGTTCCTCATAGACGGAACCGCCCTTACCCATATGACTTTCAAACAAAACGAACTGTTCAACCGCAAAGGGCCTGATCCCGAGTAATCCATTTCGTTCGACGAAAGATTGCAGATGATCGGGATGTGGCGACCGAAAACGCGCCAAGGTCACATGCGGACTAAACTTGCGCGGCTCAGGTGGCTGACCAGCCCGCACGACAGCTGATTCAACTTTGCTTTGCAGATGACTCAGTTCGGGCGCACTTCCAATTTGCGCAAACAAGGCGCGTGTCTTGCGCCCGTGCCCAAACAGGCCAAGGCCACTCAGAGACATTTCAAATGATCCTGCGTCGATCCCCTGTAGCGTGCTGTCGATGTCAGCCGCAGTATATCGATCAACTTCGCC